>NZ_JADILJ010000062.1 GCF_017355185.1 Rathayibacter sp. SD072
CCACCGCGCTCACGCGCCGCACCGCTCTCGCCGGCCTGCTCACCGCCGCCGCCGTTCCCCTGCTCGCGGGCTGCGTGCAGGGCGAGGGCTCCGGCGGCGCCGCGGCCGCCACCGCCGATGCAGCCGAGGGCGCCGTCACGCAGGGCGGCACGCTGACGCTCGACTTCGCCACCTACAACCCGCTGAGCCTGGTGATCAAGGAGAAGGGCTGGCTCGAGGCGGCTCTCGCCGAGCAGCAGGTCACGGTCACCTGGGTGCAGTCGGCCGGGTCCAACAAGGCCAACGAGGCGCTGCGCGCCGGAGCGATCGACGTCGGCTCGACCGCCGGCTCCGCGGCCCTGCTCGCCCGCTCCAACGGCTCGACGATCAAGACGATCGACATCTTCTCGCAGCCGGAGTGGTCGGCGCTCGTCGTCCACGCGGGCTCGGGCATCACGAGCGTCGAGCAGCTCGCGGGCAAGCAGATCGCCGCGACCAAGGGCACCGACCCCTACTTCTTCCTCGTGCAGGCGCTCGAGGAGGCCGGTCTCGGGATCGACGACGTCACCGTGCAGAACCTGCAGCACGCCGACGGCTGGGCCGCGCTGCAGAACGGCTCGGTCGACGCGTGGGCCGGGCTCGACCCGATCATGGCGGGCGCCGAGGCGGCCGGAGCGACCCTGCTCTACCGCAACGTCGACTTCAACTCCTACGGCCTGCTCAACGCCACCGAGAGCTTCCTCGCCGAGAAGCCGGACCTCGCGCAGACCGTCGTGAACGCCTACGAGCACGCCCGGGCCTGGGCGCTCGAGAACCAGGAGGAGACCGCGAGCATCCTCGCCTCCGTCGCCGGTCTCGACGTCGCGGTCGCCACCACCGTCATCACCGAGCGCAGCAACCTCGACGTCGACAACGTGCCCGGCTCCGCGCAGACCGACGTGCTCGCCGTGATCGGCCCGATCTTCGTCGCGAACGGCGACGTCGCCTCGCAGGACCAGGTCGACGAGGCGCTCGACACGCTGCTCGACGACACCTACGCGAAGGCCGCGGACCCCGACGCGATCGGCTGAGCCGCTCCGTCCCCGATCCACCGCTCACGAGGAGACGACCATGGCGATCCGTGACGACCGGACGACCGACGCCGAGACGACCGACGCCGACCTGATCAGGCGCAGCACCGGGACGGTGCAGGCGCCGGGCGCGGTCGGCGCCGCGGTCGTGGGGCCCAGCGTGGGGGCGTCGCAGAAGCGGCTCCGCGACGACTCCGCCGCGCACGCCCGTCCGCTGACGTCGAAGCGCTGGTTCGTCGTGGTCGGCGGGGCGGTCCTGCCGATCGTGCTGCTGCTCGCCTGGCAGATCGCGACCACCACGGGCCTCGTGTCGCTGTCGGTGTTCCCCTCGCCGGCGATGGTGTGGGCGGCGGGGCTGGATCTTGCCCAGCGCGGCGACCTCGGCCAGGACGTCGCGATCTCGACGCAGCGCGTGCTGATCGGCTTCGCGATCGGCTCGGCCCTCGGCCTCGTGATCGGGGCGCTCTTCGGGCTCTCGCGGGTCTGGGAGGTCCTGCTCGGCCCGACCCTCGGCGCGATCCGGGCGGTGCCCTCGCTCGCGTGGGTGCCCCTGCTGCTGCTCTGGCTCGGCATCGGCGAGGAGTCGAAGATCACGCTGATCACGATCGGTGCGTTCTTCCCCGTGTTCACCACCGTCGCCACGGCTCTGGGCCACGTCGACCGCCACCTGGTCGAGGCGGGGCGCGCCTTCGGGCTGTCCGGCGTCCGGCTCTTCACCACCGTGCAGCTGCCGGCCGTCGTGCCCGCGGTCATCGCGGGGCTCCGGCTCGCTCTCGCCCAGTCGTGGCTGTTCCTCGTCGCGTCCGAGCTGATCGCCTCGTCGATGGGTCTGGGCTTCCGGCTCATCGACAGCCAGAACAACGGGCGGATCGACCGCGTGTTCCTCGCGATCATCCTGCTCGCGGTGCTCGGCAAGCTCACCGACGCCGTGGTGGGCGTGTTCCAGCGCTACGCCGTGGCGAAGTGGGCGTGAGCACCGTGCCCTCCCCCTCCGAAAGGACGACGTCATGACCGACACGATCGCGAGCCTCCTCGAGGAGACCCGCCGCTTCCCCGCCCCCGAGTCGTTCGCCGCGCAGGCGAACGTGGGCGCGGACGAGTACGCGCGGGCGGCCGCCGATCCGGTCGCGTTCTGGGAGGAGGCCGCCCGGCGCCTCGACTGGGCCGAGCCGTGGACGACCGCGCACACCTGGGAGCCCGCGCTGCCACAGGACGACGGCACCCTCTCGGTGCCCCGCGCGACCTGGTTCGAGGGCGGTCGCCTGAACGTCGCGGTGAACTGCGTCGACCGCCACGTCGACGCCGGGCGCGGCGACAAGGCGGCCCTGCACTTCGAGGGTGAGCGCGGCGACCGCCGCACCCTGACCTACTCCGACCTGCAGCGCGAGGTCTCGAAGGCCGCGAACGCCCTGACGGCGCTGGGCGTCGGGAAGGGCGACCGCGTCGTCGTGTACCTCCCGGTGATCCCCGAGACCGTCGTGATCACCCTCGCGATCGCCCGCATCGGAGCGATCCACTCCCTCGTCTTCGGCGGCTTCTCGGCCGAGGCGGTCCGGTTCCGCGTGGAGGACACCGGAGCGAAGCTGCTCGTCACGACCGACGGCCAGTTCCGCCGCGGGGCGGCCGTTCCGGTCAAGGCGAACGCCGACCACGCCGTCGCGGGCGTCGGGTCGATCGAGCACGTGCTGGTCGTCCGACGCACCGGCGACGAGACGCCCGACCTGCCCTGGACTCCCGGCCGCGACGTCTGGTGGCACGACGTCGTCGACACCGCGAGCGACGTGCACGAGGCCGAGGCGTTCGACTCCGAGACCCCGCTGTTCATCATCTACACCTCGGGCACGACCGGGAAGCCCAAGGGGCTCGTGCACACGAGCGGCGGCTACCTCACGCAGGCCTCGTGGACGCACTGGGCGCTCTTCGACGCGAAGCCCGACGACGTGCACTGGTGCACCGCCGACCTCGCCTGGGTCACCGCGCACACCTACGAGATCTACGGGCCGCTCTCGAACGGGCTCACGCAGGTGATCTACGAGGGCACGCCGAACACTCCGCACACCGCCCGGCACTTCGAGATCATCGAGCGCTACGGAGTGACCGTCTACTACACGGCGCCGACGCTGATCCGCACGCTCATGACCTGGTTCCCCGACGGCGTGCCCGCGCAGTACGACCTGTCGAGCCTGCGGCTGCTCGGCACCGTCGGCGAGTCGATCAACCCCGAGGCGTGGGTCTGGTTCCACGAGCGGATCGGCGGCGGGCGCTGCCCGATCGTCGACACCTGGTGGCAGTCCGAGACCGGCGCGGCCGTCATGTGCCCGCTGCCCGGCGTCTCGACGCTGAAGCCCGGGTCCTCGCTCGGCGCGCTGCCCGGGCTCACCACGCTCGTCGTCGACGACGCGGGGCAGCGCGTGCCGAACGGCTCCGGCGGCTACCTCGTCGTCGACCGCACCGGGCCGGCGCTCGCGCGCACCGTCTGGGGGAACCCGGAGCGGTACCGCGACTCCTACTGGGCGCGCTTCGCCGAGCAGGGCTACTTCTTCTCGGGCGACGGCGCGAAGTACGACGCCGACGGTGACATCTGGGTGCTGGGGCGCGTGGACGACGTGATCAACGTCTCCGGCCACCGGCTGTCGACGATCGAGATCGAATCGGCGCTCGTCGCGCACCCGGCCGTCGGAGAAGCGGGGGTCGTCGGAGTCGAGGACGCCACGACCGGTCAGGCGATCGCGGCCTTCGTGATCCCCTCCGACGAGGCGGTCGACCGGGCGCAGGACGACCCCGCCTACTGGAACGGGCTCGCCTCGGACCTCTCGAGCGTGCTGCGCGAGCACGTCGCGACGGCGATCGGGCCGATCGCGAAGCCGCGCGACGTGGTGATCGTGCCGGACCTGCCGAAGACCCGCTCGGGCAAGATCATGCGGCGCCTGCTCGGCGACATCCGCGACGGACGGGCCCTGGGCGACGTGACGAGCCTGCAGGACGACACGGTGCCCGAGCGGATCGCGCGGATCGTCGCGGCGCGCGGCTGAGGGGGGCGCGGGGCGTCGCGCACAGGAGAGCGCGTCCGCGAGTGGTCGCGGAACGCGGTCCGCGGACACTGCGGAGCCCGACTCGCGGCGACTCGTCGACGGGCGCCGCCCTGAGTCGTCGCGGACCGGGCCTCGCGGACACGTCAGGGCCCGATCGACGACCACTCGACCGCCTGCGCTCCCCTCGCGGAGGGCGGAGGACCGAGGGCGGCTCCCTCCCCCCGCTGATCGAGTAGTCCGCGCAACGGATGTATCGAGATCCCCGTCCCCTGGCACAGGAGCGTCTCAATACGCGCCTCCGGCGGCGGCTCGACCAGCAGAGGCGGGCCGAACGCTCCGGGTCGGCTCCGAAGTCCGGACGGGCGGCGGCATCGGGAGTAGCGTGAAGCCGTGCGTGACCTCCAGCAGCAGATCATCTCCGAGCTCCACGTCTCCCCCACCGTCGATCCGGCCGTCGAGGTCGAACGGCGCGTCGGCTTCCTCGCCGACTACCTCCGCCACACCGGCGCCGAGGGCCTCGTGCTCGGCATCAGCGGCGGGCAGGACTCGAGCCTGGCCGGCCGGCTCTGCCAGCTCGCCGTCGAGCAGGTGCGCGCGGGCGGAGGCGACGCCTCCTTCATCGCGGTGCGCCTGCCCTACCGGGTCCAGGCCGACGAGGAGGACGCGCAGCTCGCGCTGTCCTTCATCCGTCCGGACCGGCTGGTGACCTTCGACATCCACCAGGGCGTCGACGGCATCGCCGCGGCCTTCGGCGACGCGGTCGGCGAGCCGATCTCGGACTTCGTGAAGGGCAACGTCAAGGCCCGCGCGCGCATGATCGCGCAGTACGCGATCGCCGGGCAGGCGGGCATGCTCGTCGTCGGCACCGACCACGCGGCCGAGGCCGTGACCGGCTTCTTCACGAAGTTCGGCGACGGCGGAGCCGACGTCCTCCCGCTGACGGGCCTCACCAAGCGCCAGGGCCGCTCCCTCCTCGAGCACCTCGACGCCCCCGCGCGCCTGTACGAGAAGGCGCCGACGGCCGACCTCCTCGATGAGAACCCCGGGCAGACCGACGAGTCGAACCTGGGACTCGTCTACGCCGATCTCGACGAGTACCTCGAGGGCGGAGACGTCGATCCCGCCGTCGCCGAGGCGATCGAGGCGCGCTACGCCGCCACCGAGCACAAGCGGCAGGTGCCGCTCTCGATGTTCGACGACTGGTGGCGCGCCTCCGAGACGTACACGCCTGGCAGCAACTGACTCCCGAGCCGCCCCCGACCGATCGGGGGCGGCTCGCCCGTTCAGGCCGTCGCGACCCGGTCGAGCCAGGCCCCGCTGACCTTCGCGCTCTCGGCTGGGGGCAAGCTCGCCCGGTCGACCTCGACGATGATCCAGCCGCCGAAGTCCTCGGGCAGCGCCGCGAGCACGCCGTCGAGGTCGATGCCGCCGAGCCCGGGCTCGAGGAAGATCCCGGCGTCGGTCGCGCGGTCGTAGGCCGTGGGCACGGCCCGGCTCGACTCCGCGATGCCCAGGTGCAGGTCCTTCACGTGCAGATCGAGGAGGCGATCGGAGTGGCGCTCGAGGATCGCGATCGGGTCGATGCCCGCCCAGACGAGGTGGCCGATGTCGAACGAGGCGCCCAGCAGGTCGGCGTCGATCGCGCCGAGGACGCGGTCGATCTCGTGCTCCGTCTCGACCCACGTGCCCACGTGGTTGTGCAGGCCCGCGTGCACCCCCTCCGCGCGCAGCACCTCCGCCGCCTCGCCCAGGATCTCGATGACGCGGTCCAGCCGGCCCTCGTCGAAGACGGCTCCGACCGCCACCGCCTCGCGAGTGCGCACGACGCCCGGCTCGAAGCTCACCTCGGGGGCGAGGAAGACCGTGTCGAGGCCGACGTAGTTCGACTCCTCGGCCTTGCGCCGCACTCCGTCGAACCAGTGGATCCACTCCGCCGAGCCGCGGGCGAACTTCCGGCCGGAGTCCTCCGGCAGCGCGACGGAGGCGTAGCCGGGGGCGAGCGCGAGCCCCGAGTCCTCGATCATGCGGGCGTAGTCCTGCAGAGTCTGCGTCGAGAGCACCTCGAGCATGGTCGCCCCGAAGCCCGCCTCGCGGATCTCGCGGAGCACGTCCGGGTACTCGGCACGGAAGTGCGGATCGGCGAAGCGCCAGAGCGACTCGCTCGACGGGTCGGTCGGATCGGCCTTGACGTTGATCCACTGGATGGCGTTGAGCGCGAACTGGGAGCGGCGGAGCACGGCGGTCCTCTTTCCTGAAGCGGTGGTGCGGTCGGTCAGTCGGCGGCGCGGGCGTTGTAGACGAGGACGGTGCCCTCGTCGACGTGGGCGCGGTAGGCGTGGAAGACGGCGAGCGCCTCGTCGCGGAGCACGCCGTCGACGACCTCGATGCCGCGCGCCTCGAAGGCGGCGGCCCAGTCCTCGCGCATGGGGCCCTCGTCGAACGTGGTGATCTCCTCGAGCTCGGGGCCCGACCCCGCGACGACGAGACGGCGCACGCCCGACCACAGCGTGGCTCCGTAGCACTGCACGCACGGGCGCCAGTTGACGACGAGCTCGTGCGCGGGCTGCCCCTCGCCGCCGAGGTCCCAGGAGCCGATCGCGGTCTGGGCGAGGCCGAGGGCGGTGACCTCCGCGTGCCCGGAGGAGACTCCGCTCGCGAGGACGACGTTCACTCCGACCGAGACGAGGCGGCCGGAGTCGCGCTCGACGACGATCGCGGCGAACGGGCCGCCGTTGCCCTCGCGGAAGTTGCGGTCGGCGAGCGCGTGCACGAGGGCCATGCGGTCCTCGCGCTCGGGCAGGACCTCGGGGACGTCGCGGAGGGCGTCCTCGATCCACGCGGGCAGGGCGATCTCGTAGCGGGTGGCGAGCTGGTCGATCTTCACGGGTCCTCCTGGGGACGGTTCGGGTGGGTAAGGGGGGATCAGACGCGGGCGGCCGCGAGCTCGGCGAGCACCGCGCGCGTGGCGCGGACGGCGGTGACCGTCCCCGTCAGCGTGGCATTGCAGACGACCGGGGTCGGGATCACTCCGTTGCCGGCGACGTAGAGGCCGTCGACGCCCCAGACGCGGCCGGACGGGTCGCAGACGCTCGTCCCGTCGTCCACGGCTCCCGAGCGGACGGTGCCGGTGAGGTGCAGCGAGGAGCCGGGAGCGAGCACCGCGCTCTCGGTCAGCGGATCGAAGGACCCGAAGCGCTCGGCGATGTCGCGGATCCGCTCCTGCGCCGCCGCGATCAGCTCGCGGTCGCGGTCGCTGTACTCGAACTCGACGCGGAGCCGGGGCAGACCGGTCACGTCGGTCTCCTCCTCCGAGAACACGAGCCGGTTCTCGGAGCGCGATTCGACCGGCGTGTAGAACGACAGCCCGACCGAGTAGGCGAACGGACGGTGCTCCTCATCGATGAAGACGGTGTTCATGATCTGCCCGTGGAACGGCTGGTCCTCGCCGTTCTGCGGCAGCCAGAGCGAATCGACGGCGAACTCGCCCTCGCGCAGGCGCGGGAGCGACTCCGGGGTCAGACCGAAGCGCTCGAGGTCCATCACGACCCGGCCGGTGACGAAGGCGTGCTCGTTGAGGTACCGGCCGAGCGCCGCCGGCCGGATGCCCGACGCGAACAGCAGCTGGGGAGTGCGCACCACGTCGGCGCAGACCATCACGGTGCGCGCCTCGATGTCGTACTCGCGGCCCGTGGCCGTCTCGCGCACGCGGACTCCGACGGCGCGATCGCCGTCGCGGAGGATCGCGATCGCCAGGGTGCCGGGACGCAGCTCGAACGCCTCGTCGCCGCCGTGCGCGATCGGCGGGAAGATCCGGCTGGGGCCGGTGCGCAGCAGGGGGCCGGAGGGGTTGCCGGCGACGGCCATCGGCATCGGCTGGGGGTGGCGCCCGTCGGCGCTGACCGCGCCGAACGCGTCCTCGAGCACGTCCAGCACGATGCGTCCCGGAGCGGTCGGACCCAGCGGGGAGGCGTGCACGTCGAGCAGCTCGCGCGCCCGGGCGAGGTCCTCCTCCCACTGCACCGGGTCGCCGCCGTCGAAGACCTCGTCACCGGCCGGCCACGGGGTCGCCGCCGTCCAGTGCACGCCCATGCCGCCGACGTTCCACGACACCGCGGTCGCGGGCATCGCGCCCGCGTCCTCGCCCATCGCCGAGAGGTTGTACATGCCGGGCGCGACCGAGCGGAGCTCGTCGGTGATGTCGGGAGTGACGTCGGCGCCGGTGTACATGCCCTGCACCCCGGTCGCCACGCGCTGGTTGTAGCGGCTCCAGATCTCGGGCTCCTCGCTGTCGTGCAGGTGCAGTCCGGGGACGGAGCCGACGGCCGGGCCGCCGTCGATCATCAGGAGGCGGACGGCGGGGTCGGCGTCGCGCAGCCCCCGGGCGATCGCGGCCCCCATGATGCCGCTGCCGACGAGCAGGACGTCGACGGGGGTGGTGGTCTCGGGCATGGTGCTCCTGTCGTGCCGCGCGGCGGCGCGGGTGAGGGGAAGAAGAGGGGTCAGTCGGCCGTGGCGGCCAGGGTCGGACCGAAGAACTCGGCGTCCATGCGGTCCAGCGCGGACTTGACGGCGCCGATCAGCGGCGCATCGGCCCCGAGGCCCGTCGAGCGGACGGACACGTCGAGGGTGCGCAGCCGGCGCATCGCCTCGGCCACGCGCGGGAGCAGCAGGTCGTCCGCATCCTCCAGCCCGCCGCCGAGGACGAACAGATCGGGCGACACCGTCCAGGCCAGGGTCGAGAGCAGTTCGGCGAGGTGCGCGGCGAAGGCGTCGAGCTCCCGCAACGCGACCGGATCGCCGGCGCGCGCCGCCTCCACGGCCGCGAGAGCCGCCTCCCGGTCGCTGCGCCGAGGCGAGGTCAGACGGCCGAACGGAGTGTCCTCCATCCGGCTCGCCCCCATCGCGCCGGCCTCGACCACCTCGCCCGCCGCTCCGCGGAAGCCGCGGTGCACGGAGCCGCCGATGACCAGGCCGATGCCGGTGCGGTTGCCGAAGATGCACCAGGCCGAGGTGGGGGCGTCGGCCGACACCCCTCGCCAGCGCTCGGCGAGCGCCGCGAGGTTGGCGTCGTTGTCGGCGAAGACCGGCACGCCCAGCCGCGCCGACACGGCGTCGGCCAGGGCGAACCCGTTCCACCGCTCGGAGTTGACGAGTCGGCTGACGACGCCGTCCTCGTCGATCGCGCCACCCGCGGCGATCGCACCCGCGCGGATCCGCTCGCGCGGGAGCCCCGACTCGGCGACCGCGGCCTCGACCGCGAGGACGGCGTCCTCGACGGCGGCCTCGGGCGAGTGGTAGTCGCGCAGGGCCCGCATCGACCGGCCGAGGATCCGGCCGCGGATGTCGCAGACGACCGCGGTGGCGAAGTCCGTGTCGATGCGGACCGCTGCGACGAGCGCGCGGTCGGCGCGGAAGCGGAAGGTGCGCGGCGGGCGACCGACGTCCGATCGCGCCGGGTCGGGCGCCGTCTCGTCCACCCAGCCCGCGGCGGACAGGCCCGCGAGGATCAGCTCGACCGTGCGGCGCGACAGGGCGACTTCGCGCACCAGGACCGCCGTGGTCACCGGCGCGTCGTGCTCGGCGAGCGCGCGCAGCACGACTCCGGAGTTGAGGCGGCGGAGGGTGCTCGGGTCGACTCCGGCCCTCATGCGCGGACATCCGCGAGGAGGGGAAGCACGTCGTCGAAGCGCCCGGGCACGACCGACGGGGTGTCGTCGTAGACGCGGACGGCGTCTCCCGCGACTCCTCTCGCTGCGGACCAGTGCGGCTCCTGGCCGCGCACGAAGGCGACGAGCTCGGAGTGCATCAGGTCGGCGAGCGCCTGCGGAGGAGTCGCGCCCAGCACGCGCTCGGTGCCCTCCGCGTCGAGGTGGTCGAAGAAGAACGGCAGATCGAGGCAGTGCGCGGCGCCGCCGACCACCGGCGAGACCCAGTCGAAGGAGTACAGCCAGGTGGGCGCGGAGCCGCGGTTGCGCGCGGCCTGCAGGACCGCCCGGCGGAACAGCAGGTCGGTGGCGCGCGGGGGTGCGCCCTCCGCGCGCTCGATGCGCGGGCTGTCGAACTCGTCGGCGGTCGCCCCGATCAGGAGCGGCGTGTCGCGGCCGGCGTGCGCGGTCGCCTCCGCCACCGGGAGCGGGAGCAGCGCGTCGCCCCAGACGGGCGCGAGCACGATCGAGTGCGCGGACCCGGGCATCATCGTCAGCGCGACCGTCTCGGACAGGCCGTCGCGGTCGAGCGAGGCGAGCCCCACGGCGGTCGGCGGGACGCCGAGGGAGTGGGCGAACGCCGCGAGCTGCTCCTCCGCCTCCGCGAGCGGCACGCTGCGGTCGGTCGGCGAGATCGCGACGGCGCGGGCGAACAGGGGCTGCGCCTCCGCGCAGCCGAGGAGGGTCAGGACCGCGCCGCCCCCGGCGGACTGCCCGGCGATCGTCACCCGATCGGGGTCACCGCCGAAGGACGCGATGTTCACCCGGACCCAGCGCAGCGCCTGCAGCCAGTCGCGGACACCGCGGTTGGCGTCGCCGTCGACCACGCCGAAGCCGTCGATGCCGAGCCGGTAGGACGCGGTCACGACGATCACGCCGTCCCGCGCGAAGGCCGACCCCTCGTGCCAGTCGCTGGAGGCGGCTCCGGTCACGTACCCGCCGCCGTGCAGGTAGACCAGCACGGGGAGGGCGTCGGCGCCGAGCGGGGCGAACACGTTGACGCTCAGCGAGTCCTCACCGGGGATCGAGTGCTCGGGGATCGTCGTGAACTCGAACGGCCGGCCCCGCTGCGGGGTCGCTCCGCAGCTCGAGGCGTCGAACGGCGCCGTGAAGGCGGCTCGGGGCTCGGGCGGGGTGAAGCGGCGCGCACCCGTCGGCGCCTCGGCGAACGGCACCCCGAGGAACCGGGCGACGCCCCCCGCCGCCCGTCCGACGACGGCTCCGCAAGCGGCCTCGACCACGATCTCCACGCCCGACGCTCCGCTCACTTCATCCCCGTCGCGACGATACCCTGCACGAAGTAACGCTGCAGGAGCAGGAAGAGCACCAGAACCGGCAGCATCACGACGACCGCGCCGGCCAGCACGAGCCCGTAGTCGGTCACGTTCTGGGCCGCCTGCCGCGTCGCCGCGAGCCCGACGGGGAGCGTGTAGGTCGAGGCGTCCTGCGCGACCAGGAGCGGCCAGATGAAGTTGTTCCACGCGGCGAGGAACGACATGATCGTCACCGTCGCGAGAGCGGGTCCGGCCAGCGGCAGGAACACCTGCGCGAAGATCCGCAGCTCGCTCGCCCCGTCGATCCGCGCGGCCTCGAGCAGCTCCTCCGGGATGCTCTCGGCGAACTGGCGGACGATGAAGATCGAGATCGGCAGCACGAGCGAGGGCAGCGCGATGCCGGCCAGGGTGTTCACGAGCCCCAGGCGCACCGTGACGACGAACTGCGGCACGAAGACCGCCGAGAACGGCATCATCAGCGAGATCAGCACCGCGGCCATCGCGAACCGCTTCCCGGCGAAGTCGAGCTTCGCGAGGGCGTAGCCGGCGGCGGCCGCGGCCACGACGTTACCCGCCACCACGACGCCGGCGACGACGAGGCTGTTGGCGAGGTAGCCGCTGAAGCCCGCCTGCGAGAACAGGCGCGCGAAGTTGTCGAGCGTCACCGCCGACGGGAGCCAAGCGCCGGGGTCCGCGCTGATGTCGGCCGTGGTGCGGAGCGATCCCGAGATCACCCAGACGAAGGGCAGCAGCGTGATCGCCGCGAGCACGGCGAGCACCGGGTAGAGCACGAGGTGCCGCCGGCGCTCGGCGATCGCGCGAGTGGTGGTCTCGCGGGCCGGCGGACGCGGTGCGGCGGGCGGCGGGGCGACGGGCGGACGGGCGGCGGTGGTGGTCATGAGCGGGACCTCAGCAGACGGAACTGCAGCGCGCTGACGAGCGCGACGATGAGCAGGAGGAGGAAGGAGGCGGCCGACGAAACGCCGATGTTCCCGAAGCCGAACTGGCGGTAGGTGTAGAGCGCCATCGACTCCGTGGAGCCGACCGGACCGCCGCCCGTGAGCAGGTACGGCTCGTCGAAGACCTGGAGGAAGAAGACCGAGAGCAGCACCGAGATGAGCAGGGTCGTGGGCATCAGCAGCGGCACGGTGATCGAGACCAGGCGGCGCCAGGGGGTCGCGCCGTCGAGCGAGGCGGCCTCGTGGACGTCCTCGGGGACCGACTGGAGCCCCGCGAGGAACAGGAGCATCGCGGTGCCGAAGTTGCGCCAGACGCCCAGCAGGATCACGACGGGCATGGCGAGCTGCTCGTCGCCGAGCCAGTTGGGCCCCGCGAAGCCGATCGCTCCGAGCACCTCGTTGACGGTGCCGTTCTGGTTGAACGCGTACTGCCAGATCAGCGCCACCGAGACGATGTTGGTGACGACCGGAGCGTAGAAGAGCGCCCGGAACACACCGCGCAGCCGCCGGATGCCCGAGTTCAGCGCCAGGGCCAGCACGAAGCCCACCATCATCGTCAGCGGCACCCCGATCACGACGAAGTAGAGGGTGTTGAGCACCGAGCGGAGGAACGCGCCGTCGCCGAGGAGGACCGCGTAGTTCTCGAGGCCCGTGAAGTCGACTCCGAACGGCTGCTGCAGATCGGTGCCGCGGATGTCGGTGAGGCTCATGCCGACGGAGGCGAGCACCGGGACCGCCGTGAACACCGCGAAGATCACGGCGAACGGCGCGAGGAAGAGCCAGGCGATGCCGGAGTGGCGTCCGTGGCGGGAGCGGCGCTCGCGCAGCGCTCCCGCCGTGGACCGGCCGGCGAGGGCGGTCAGAGCCACAGGATCACTCCGTGCCGATCGAGTCGGCCTGGCGCTGGACGGCCTTCAGAGCGTCGGCGGCCGATTCGTTGCCGCGGGCGACCTTCTCCATCTCCTGGCCGAGCAGTGTCGAGACCTGCGTCCACGTGGAGACGGCGGGCAGCGGCTCGACGTTCTGCAGCTGCTCGAAGAACGCGTCGAGCAGGGGCTGGTCGGCGATCGCCGGGTCCTGCCAGGCGTCGACCACGGCAGGCATGCTGCCGGCGGCCTCGTACTGCGCGATCTGGGTGTCCTGCTCGGCGGTGGCCCGCACGACCTTCCAGGCCGAGGCGGCGTTGTCGGAGGAGGCGGTCACGCCCCAGCTGCCGCCCGCGAGCTGACCGGACGCGTTGTCGGGGCCGGCGGGGAGCACGGCGGTGCCGATGTGCTCCTCGGTCCAGCCCTCCTGCTCGGCGGTGGTGTCGAGCGTCGCGACGACCCACGGGCCGCTGATCATCGATCCCGTCTTCCCCGACACGAGGTAGGGCTGCGCGTCGAGGAACTGCGGGGTGTCGGGCGAGGAGATGCCGTCGGCGAAGACGGAGCCGTTGTACTCGGCGGCCGCGAGCATCTCGGGGGTGTCGATCGTCCACTCCGAGCCGTCCTCGCTCAGGAGGTCGGCGCCGGCCTGGTGCGCGAAGGTCGCGAGGGTCTGGCCGTTGTAGGTGTCCCAGCCGACGTCGGCGCCGAATCCGCTCTCGGCGCCGCCTGCCTGGAGGCCCTCGAAGAACGGGATCGCCTCGTCCCACGTCGACGGCGCGCTCACTCCGCCGGCCTCCGCGAGATCGGAGCGGTAGATGAGGACGCGCGTGTAGGCGTACCAGGGCACCGAGTAGGTCGTGCCGTCGTGCTCGCCCGCCTCCCACGAGCCCTCGAAGAAGCTGTCGGAGTCGACGAGGCCGTCGGGCACCGGCGCGAAGGCGTCGGACGCGAGGAACTGCGTCTGCGCCTCCGTGTAGAGGAACGCGATGTCGGGGGCGGTGCCGGCGGCGACCGCCGTCTGCAGCTTGGTGTTGTACTCGTCGGAGGGGACCAGCGTGATCTCGAGATCGAGGTCCGGGTTCTCGGCCGTGTAGTCGGCGAGCACCGCATCGAGCTGCGTGGCGTCGCCGTCGGGGGCCCAGAGGGTGACGGTGCCGGTCGCGGCGGAGTCGTCGACCGTGGTGGTGTCGGCGGCGGCTCCGGTGTCGGCCGAGCGGCCGCATCCGGTGAGGGCGAGTGCCGCGACGACGGTGCCGGCGAGGGCGAGGCGGGAGGTGCGGGCGGTGCGCTTCATGGAGGCTCCTGGAGTCCGGGCGCTTTTCGCTACTTTGTAGCGGAAGTCGGCGCAGGGCGAGGTGGTGCGGAGGGGGTGCGGGGGTCGCTCTCTCCGGTTCGGACCGGATTACGCGATGTTGTAGCAGAAGTGCGACGGGCGGGACCCGGTCGATGCAGGGTCGAGAACGAACCTAGGCTCCGGCTGTTTCGAGCGGATTACCTTCTCGGCACGCTCTCGTTACGGAGCGAGCGCCGCCTCGAGCGCGGCGGCCTGCGCGGCCCAGAAGCGCTTCGCCACTCCGGTGCGGCGGAACAGGGCGTCGAAGCCGTGGAACGCCCCGTCGACGATCTCGAGCTCGCAGGGCACCCCGGCCGCGCGGAGGCGCTCGGCGTAGCGGACGTCCTCGTCATGGAAGAGGTCGAGAGAGCCGACGCCGATCCAGGCGGGCGGGAGGCCGGCGAGGTCCTCGCGCCGGGCGGGAGCGGCGTAGGGCGAGACGTGCGCGCCGCCGGGCTCGGTGCCGAGGTAGGAGGTCCAGCCGAAGCGGTTGCTGCCGGGGGTCCAGACGCGGACGCCCCGGGGAGTCGGGCCGGGGCGGGTCACCGTGCGGTCGTCGAGCATCGGGTAGACGAGGAGCTGGAAGGCGGGCTGCGCTCCTCCGCGGTCGTGGGCGAGCAGGGTCGCGCCGGCGGCGAGGCCTCCACCGGCGCTGGCCCCGCCGATCGCGATGCGGGTCGGATCGACACCGCGCTCGTCCGCGTGCTCCACGAGCCAGCGGAACGCGGCGACGACGTCCTCGAGCGCGGCCGGGGCGGGGTGGGCCGGCGAGAGGCGGTAGTCGACCGAGAGGACGCTGATGCCCAGGGTGCGCGCGAACGCGATGTTCGAGGACTCGTCCTGGAGGTGGCTGCCGAGGACCATGCCGCCGCCGTGGACCCAGATGAGGGCGGGAGCGGCGCCGCGCAGGATGCGGGGGCGGTAGCTGCGCGCGCGGATCGGCGGAGCGCCGTCCGCTCCGGGGATCTCGAGGTCGTCGACAACGAGGTCGGGAGGCGCTTCCGCACCCACGGCCTCGCGCCGGGTGGCGAGGCGCAGCAGTCGCGGGCCGAGGACGATCGGCGGGAGGAAACGGCCGATCGCGAGATCCGGGTGGAAGGGGGACGCCTTCGCGGCGGCACGGACTGACGCGGTCATGCGCGGGAGGCTACTCCCCCCTGCCGCGAAGACGTCCCTCTCCCCCTTAGGGGCGGACCAGCGTCTTGATCGCGCGGCGCTCGTCCATCGCGGCGTACGCTTCCGCGATCTCCTCGAGCGGGAGCTCGAGGTCGAAGACCAGGCCGGGCTCGATCGCACCGCTGAGGACGTCCGGGAGCAGCTCCTCCATGTAGCCGCGGACGGGGGCGACTCCGCCGTTCACGCCCACGTTCGAGCCGAACATCTGGCGCACGGGCAGCTCCGGGCCGCCGTTCGGGACACCGACGTACCCGACCATGCCGCCGGGGCGGGCCGAGTCGAGCGCCTGCTGCATCGACTCCTTGGTGCCGACGCACTCGAGCACGCAGTCGGCGCCGATGCCGCCGGTGAGCTCCTTCACGCGGGCCACTCCCTCGTCTCCGCGCGTCTCGACGATGTGGGTGGCGCCGAAGCGGGTGGCGAGGTTCTGCCGGGACTCGTGGCGCGACATCGCGATGATCGTGGTGGCGCCGAGCCGCTTGGCGGCGAGGACGGCGCAGAGACCGACCGCTCCGTCGCCGACGACCGCCACCGTCGAGCCCGCGGTGACGCCGGCCGAGACGGCCGCGTGGTGGCCGGTGCCCATGACGTCGGCCAGGGTCAGCAGGCTCGGGATGAGCGCCGGGTCGGGGTCGGTGCCGACCTTGAAGAGCGTGCCGTCGGCCAGCGGGACGCGGACCTTCTCGCCCTGCGCGCCGTCGGCGAAGCCCTCGTCGCCGACCTCGGAGCCCCACCAGCCGCCGGTGAGGCACGAGGTCGAGACGCCGTTGGCGCAGTTGGCGCAGGTGCCGTCGCAGACGTAGAACGGAGCGATCACGAAGTCGCCGACGGAGATGTCGCGCACGTCGTCGCCGACCGACTCGACGACGCCGACGAACTCGTGGCCGATGCGGTGCGCCTCCTTCGTGGGAGTGACGCCGCGGTAGGGCCAGAGGTCGGAGCCGCACACGCAGGCCGCGGTCACGCGGACGATCGCGTCGCGACCGGTCGACAGGGTCGGCTCGGGCACGTCCTCGACTCGGACGTCGCGCTCGCCGTGGATGAGTGTTGCTCGCATGAGGGGTCTCCT
>NZ_JADILJ010000063.1 GCF_017355185.1 Rathayibacter sp. SD072
CCCACGGCGGGGGGAAAACTCCGGCTGCGCGCGTCCCTCCCTCGGGGGCGGGGTCGGACGAGCGCTCCGTGGCTACCTGCGGTGACGCTATCCGCCGCTCCGAGGCCAGCGGGGCGGGTGAAAGGAAGCTCCGCGATCGGGGCCCTCGAAGGCGGGTGGCGATCGACGTGAGGCCGTCATCGGAGACCCTGGATGACCCTCGTTCGGGCCGCTCGATCGCAGTGTTCCCGGGCCGTGCGGACTCGTCACCCGAGAGTGACGGGCGCCCCGAGCACCGGGGTCACCGCGCCAGCGCCGCCAGCTCCGCGCGGTTCCGGGCCCCCGCCTTCCGCAGCAGGTTCGACACGTGGAACTTCGCCGTGTTCTCGCTGATGCCGAGGTCGTCGGCGATGCGGTGGTTCGAGGCGCCGAGGGTGATCAGGTGCAGCACCTCGCGCTCGCGGGCGCTGAGGTCGGCGAGGTCGAGGCCGTCGGGCTGAGCGGGCGGGTCCAGGGGCAGGCGGATCGACAGGGTCGAGCCCCAGCCGGCGGTCGAGGCGATGCCGAGGTCGCCGTCGAGACCGCGCACGCGCTCGGCGATGGGGCGGAGGGCCTCGTCGCGGGCGGTGAGCTCGCCGCGGCCGTCGTCGCGGATCTCGATCAGCAGGTTCAGGCCGTCGCAGTCCCACTGGATCCGCACGCGCCGCGTCTGCTCCGACTCGACGAAGGCGAGCACGGCGCTGCGGACGATCGCGCGGGCCGCGTGGGCGACCTCACCGGGCAGGGCGCGGCCGTTCGCGGGCGGCTCCACGAACTGCACGTCGAGGTCGCCGAACCGCACGAGCGGGCGCAGGTCGCTCCGGAGGCGCGCGAAGGCGCCCACGACCGGCTCGAGCATGGCGCTGCGCTGCTCGTCGGTGGCGGTGCGCAGCTCGACCAGGGCGTTGGCGGCGATGTCGATCGCGACGGCGCGGGCCGCGCGATCGTCGAGGCGCTCGGCGCGCAGGGCGGCGAGCACCGACTCCAGAGCGACCGCGTGCCGGTCGGCCTGCTCGGCGACGGTGCGGGCGTGCTCGAGCAGCAGCGCGCGGGAGGCAGGAGAGGAGTCCATCCGACGAACCTACCCGTCCTATCCGTCGAGGAGGGTGCCTA
Source organism: Rathayibacter sp. SD072 (assembly GCF_017355185.1). Taxonomy (GTDB): domain Bacteria; phylum Actinomycetota; class Actinomycetes; order Actinomycetales; family Microbacteriaceae; genus Rathayibacter. The sequence goes on from NZ_JADILJ010000063.1 coordinate 1,132, forward strand.
CTCGAACGGGTAGGCGGGCCTGCTCCATCAGGGGGCCGACTCCGCCGACCGGTGCGCGCAGGCTGGAGTCATGCCCGACATCGAGGACCCCACCGCTGACCCCGCGAAGGCTCTGGCCGTGATCGTCGCCGAGGTGACCGCGGCGACGACGTCCCTCACCGAGGACGACCGTCTCGAGCCCGTCGCCGCGCTGCTCGCCGACGCCGACCGCGTCTTCGTGCACGGAGCGGGCCGCTCCGGTCTCGCCCTGCGGATGACCGCCATGCGCCTCATGCACCTCGGGCTCGTCGTGCACGTGGTCGGCGACGTCACCACCCCCGCGATCCGCGAGGGCGACGTGCTGCTCACGGCGAGCGGCTCCGGCACCACGGGCGGCATCGTCCGCGCCGCGCAGTCGGCCGTCGACGCGGGAGCGCGCGTGGCCGCGATCACGACGGCCGCGGGATCGCCGCTGGCCGAGCTCGCGTCCGCGGTGGTGATCGTGCCGGCGGCCGAGAAGCTCGACCGCTCCGGCATCGCCTCCGCCCAGTACTCGGGCGGGCTCTTCGAGCAGGTCGTCGTGCTCGCCGGCGACGCCCTGTTCCACGCGCTCTGGAAGCGCCGCGGCGAGAGCGCCGACGAGCTCTGGCCGCGCCACGCGAACCTCGAATGACCCCCGCACTCCCCGCACTCCCTACAGAAAGCAGAACCTCATGAAGCTCCAGTTCGCCATGGACACCCTCAGCACCGAGGCCGCCCTCGAGCTCGCCGCCGCCGCGGCTCCGCACGTCGACATCCTCGAGCTCGGCACCCCGCTCATCAAGAGCGCGGGCCTCTCGGCCATCACCGCGATCAAGGACGCCCACCCCGACAAGATCGTCTTCGCCGACCTCAAGACCATGGACGCCGGCGAGCTCGAGGCCGACATGGCGTTCAAGGCGGGCGCCGACCTGGTGACGGTCCTCGGAGTCGCCGGCGACAGCACGATCGCGGGTGCGATCGCCGCCGGGAAGAAGCACGGCAAGGGCGTGGTCGTCGACCTCATCGGCGTGCCCGACAAGGCCGCCCGCGCCCGCGAGGTCGTCGCGCTCGGCGCCGAGTTCGTCGAGATGCACGCCGGCCTCGACGAGCAGGCGGAGGAGGGCTTCACCTTCGACACGCTGCTGCGCGACGGCGAGTCCTCGGGCGTGCCGTTCTCGGTCGCGGGCGGAGTGAGCACCGCCACGATCGAGTCGGTGCAATCGGCGGGGGCCGTGGTCGCCGTCGCGGGCGGCGCCATCTACGGTGCGCCGGACGTCGGCGAGGCCGCCGCGGCGCTCCGCGCGAAGATCTCGTAGCCGGGTCGGGGCCGCCCCCGCATCTCCGCTCGCTCGACTCTCCAGAAGTTGTCGTACTCGAGCTCGAGTACGACAACTTCCGCGGAGTCGCCAGGCCTGTCCTCCCCGCAGCCCGCGCGTGCGCGCCCACTCCTCACTTCTGCGGACTCGCCGCGCGGACAGGGTCGCCGCACCCGCCTCACCGGTCAAGCCCCTCCCGGCCCGCCACTCCCCGCGGTTGCCTGGAGGACCCGACACGACAGGAGCACCCTTGCATCCCAGCACCACCCGCATCGCCCCCATCGAGACCTACTCCGACGACGACGGCTGGCACAACCGCATCGCCGACGCCCGCGTGCCGCTGACGCACCACGCCGACCGCGACGAGGCCGAGCGCGAGGGCGCCGAGATGGCCCGCCAGCGCGGCGGCGGCCACCTGGTCCGCGACTGACGCGCTCCCGACAACCGTCCCTTATCGCTCCGTCTCCCGCCCGGTCAAGTCTCTGTCCGGCCCCGCCGCCCCCGGCCTAACGTTGCCCGTCGTGCCGTCCGACCCCGGGTGCGCACGCGACGAGAGGACGACATGGCGACCACGAGTGGCCCCACGGCACACGCAGGCAGGCCCGACGCGGGCGCCGACGGACAGAAGCTGAAGCGCCGCATCACCGGCCCCCTCCTCTTCTTCTTCATCCTCGGCGACGTGCTCGGCGCGGGCATCTACGCCCTGATGGGCACGCTCGCGAACGAGGTCGGCGGCGCCGTCTGGATGCCGCTGCTCCTCGCGCTCGGCCTCTCGCTGCTGACCGCCGGCTCCTACGCCGAGCTGGTCACCAAGTACCCGAAGGCCGGCGGCGCCGCGGTCTTCGCCCAGCGCGCGTTCCGCCGTCCGATCGTCTCGTTCCTCGTCGGGTTCGCGATGCTCGCGGCCGGAGTGACGAGCGCGGCGGGTCTGTCGCTCGCCTTCGCCGGCGACTACCTCGGCACCTTCCTCGACGTGCCCACGGTGCCCGCCGCGATCGTGTTCCTGATCCTCGTCGCGTGCCTCAACGCCCGCGGCGTGGCGGAGTCGCTCCTCAGCAACACAGTGATGACCGTGATCGAGGTGAGCGGCCTGCTGATCGTGATCGCGTGCGTCGCTCTGCTCGTGGCGGGCGGCGGCGGAGACCTCTCGCGCACCGTCGAGATCGGCGGCGAGCAGGGACCGGCCCTCGCCGTGCTCGGCGGGGCGATCATCGCCTACTACTCCTTCGTCGGCTTCGAGACCTCGGCCAACGTCGCCGAGGAGGTCCGGGACCCCAGTCGCGTCTACCCGCGCGCGCTCTTCGGATCGCTCCTCGCCGCGGGCGCGGTCTACGTCCTCGTCGGCCTCGCCTCCTCGATCGCGCTGCCCGCCGACGAGCTGGGCGAGTCCTCGGCCCCGCTGCTCGACGTCGTCACCGCCTCGGGAGTGGGCGTCCCGGCCTGGCTCTTCAGCCTCATCGCGCTGATCGCGGTCGCCAACGGCGCCCTGCTGACCATGATCATGGCCAGCCGCGTCACGTACGGCATGGCCGAGGAGCGCCTGCTCCCCGCCGTGCTGAGCAAGGTCCTGCCGAAGCGGCGCACGCCGTGGGTCGCGATCGTCGTGACGACCGTGGCCGCGTGCCTCCTGACCCTCGTCGGCGACCTGGCGACGCTCGCCGAGACCGTCGTGCTCCTGCTGCTGCTCGTCTTCATCAGCACCAACGTCGCGGTCCTGGTGCTGCGCCGCGACCGCGTCGAGCACGCGCACTTCCGCGTCTGGACGGCGATCCCGGTCCTCGGAGTCGCGTCCTGCGTCCTCCTGCTGACGCAGCAGGACCCGATCGTCTGGGCCTACGGCGCCGCACTGCTGGGCATCGGAGCCGTCCTGCACCTCGTGACGAAGCGCCGGAGCGAGCGCGGCGAGCGGGTCCGCGACCGCGACTGAGCGAGGGACTGCAAGGGTCTCGAGACGCCGCCGCGCGGCCCGAGCCGTCGTCCCTGTACGGAACCGAGGTCGGGAGGGCTCGCGGGGCCCGCTCGAGTCGTCCGGGCCGCTCCCGACCTCGGTTGCGTACCGCTCGGCCTGCACATCTCAGGCTGAGCGCGGAGATTCGAGCGGACAACCGCGGATTCTGGTCGATGAGCCTGAGTTGTGGGGCTCGCCGGAGGCGGTGGGTCTCGAGACGCCGCCGAGCGGCTACTCGACCAGCGAGGAGTACCCGCTGATCGAGTAGCCGTCAGCCGCAGCGCGGCCGCTCAGCAGCTCCGAGCCGGATACGACGCGGTCGTCGTCGCCGATGCGGCAGCGCCGTCGACGGTGGCCGAGGCGACGACCGTGGCCGACGCCGCCGGCACCGAGCGCACCCGCGTCGTGAACGCCTGAGCGGAGCTCGCTCCCGGCGCCACCGTCGCGACCGACTTCGCTCCCCAGGCCGTGGTGACCTGCAGGGCGACGGGCACCGTGCTCGTGTTCGTGCTCGTGACCGTCAGCACGACCTTCCCCGAGACGCAGCGTGTCGAGGCTGCCGCCTGCACCGTCAGCGCCGGGGCCGCCGACACCGTGGTCGGAGTGCCGAGCGAGACGGGGGCGATCGTCACCCGGTCGATGTTCGGGGCGAACGCGGTCGCGTTGCTCAGGACGATCGGAGCCGTGCCGGTGGTCAGCGCGACCGGGATCGTCCGCTCCCAGAAGCTGTTCCACGAGATCGTGTAGCGGAAGTACGCGCTGCCGGAGGTGCCGGCGACGCCCTTCTCGCTCACGTCGATGCGGCGGTCGACGACCTGCGGGTTGTAGTCGTGGCGTCCGCTCAGCTCGGCGTTCGAGTAGGTCACGGCGACGTCGTACAGTCCCGCCGCGGCGATGCCCGCGGTGCGCGGGATCTCGATCGTGTTGCCCGCGCCGTTGCCGACCCAGCCGACGTACCGTCCCGAGACGTTCGACCCGGTGCTCGCGTCGAGGGAGGAGGCCGCGGCCGTCCCCGTCAGCGTCGCGTTCTCGGCCTCGATCGTCACGGCGGCGGAGTCGGCCGAGGCCGCGCGCGTCGTGGTCACCGTGCTCAGCAGCACGCCCGAGGGCGAGCGCAGCTCGATCTCGTTGATGCCCTGCGAGAGGTGCAGGCGTGCGGTCGAGACCCAGTGGCCCGCCGCGTCGGCGGTGACGCTGGTCACCGGTCGGCCGTTGACCGAGACGTCGATCCTCGAGGCGGCGGTCGTGCGGTAGTCGAGCGCCACGTCGTAGTAGCCGGTCTGCCACGCGTTCGCGTAGACGTCGGCGCGCTGTTCGCCCGAGATGCTCGCGGAGCCGCGGGCCCCTGGGCGGTCGTAGACCACGGAGGCCCCGCCGGCGTAGCGGAGGGTCGAGGCCGGGTAGACCGTCGTCTCGCCGTCGGTGATGTCGGTCAGCAGGAGCTTGTCGAGCGTGATGTCGGCGTTCGGGAGGACGGAGGTGCCGTTCTCGCTCGCGCGCAGCGAGAGCACGTGCTGCCCGGCGGTGAGCTGCACGGTCACCTCCGTGCTGCCGCGGTACTGCCACTTCTGCGTGCTCGTCAGCGCCAGGTCGGCCGTGTACTGCACGAGCTGGTTCTTCGCCCCGTCGACGAAGAGCGCGTGCTGCCCGGGAACGCCGGGCGTGGCTCCGATGACCTGGAACCGGTAGGTGCCGTCCCGGGGCACCGTGACGGTCCAGTCGGCCTTCGACGACACGTTGTTGAAGCCGCCGACGTCGCGGCCTCCGGAGGCGAGGAACTTCCAGCCTCCGCCGTCGGTCGGGTTCTGCGTGTACACCTGAGCGCCGGTCAGAGCGGTGCTCTCGGCCTCGATGCTCGTCTGCCAGACCGGGGTCGTGGTGACGACGCGGTCCTGGGTCGGAGTGATGACCACCTGGTAGGCGGCGTAGCGGTCGTAGCTCGGCATCGACAGATCGAGCGAGCCCGAGGCGAGAGCCGCTCCGTCGAGCGCCGCGACCACGCGGGGGGTGCCGTGCAGACCCTGGGCGCCCGAGAGGGTCGCCTCGCGGACCTCGACGTCGACGCTGGTGCCGAAGATCGCGGGATCGAGGCCGTCGAGGTCGAGTGCGACGTTCCCCAGGTCGGCGCCGCCGTACAGCACGGTGGCGCGCTTGTTCACGGTGTCGACCGCTCCGATGCCCTGGAGTGTGTCGGCGACGTCCAGCTGGGGCGGAGTGACGGCGACGGTGTCGGCGCCCTCGAGGTCGCCGTACCACTTGAACATCCACCAGCCGGCGTTCGCGGCGTTGGCCCGGGCGCTGTTGTCCGAGAGGTTGCCGGCGTAGTTCCAGTAGGCCGTCTGCGCGTCGACCTTCTCGTCCTCGAACATCGCGAGCCACTGGATGAGCTGACCGGGCGTGCCCATGTCGCGCAGCATCCCGTACTCGGTGATGTTGATCGGGATGTCGGCGATGCCCCTGGCGTCCTCGAGACCGCGGTAGTGCTCGAGGTGCGAGCGGAAGGTCGCGAGGTTGTCGATGCCCAGCTCGTGCCAGATCATGATCTGCGGCAGCGTGCCCGACGCCTTCGCGTGGTCGAGGAAGTCGGCGGTGCGGACGGGCTGGTAGGCCGCGTCACCGGGGCCGCCGACGCGCGCGGTGCCGAGTCCGTGACGCGCGTAGACCTCCTGGATCTTCTCGTAGGCGGCGTCCCAGTCGGCCAGGAAGGTGTCCTTCAGCGCGCCCCAGTCGTTGTACCAGTTGCCGCCGTCGGGCTCGTTGAACGGGATGTGCACGTAGTCCTCGGGGCGGTCGGACTGCGTCGCCACCGCCTCCGTCACGAACTCGACGATCTCGAGGTAGTCCCACACCCCGTTGGGCGTGCTCGTGTACGTGCCGGTCGCCTGGTCGTAGGTGCGGGTGTCGCCCGGCCGTCGGCCGCCGTTGTACGCCCAGTCGGGGTAGTAGTCCTGCGTGTAGATGTACATGTCCTCGCCGTGCTTGGCGAAGAAGCCGTCCTCCACCTTGAGCGAGTCACCGCTCGGGTGCTGGGTGCCGTACGGCGCCTTCTGCGAGGTGTTGGTGATGTGCGCGCCGTCGATGAGCGCCTGGGTAGGCGCTCCGGCGTCGCCGAAGCCGTAGAGCGTGCCGGTGGCACCTCCGCGGAAGGCTCCGGTCGACTGCGAGAAGTCGACCGCGAGGGTCTCGGTCCCGTCGGCGGCGGAGGCGGGCGCGACGGCCGCGAGGCCGAGGCTGCTGAGTGCGACGCCGGCGGCTGCGGCGCAGGCGATCGTTCTGGAGGCTTTCTTCATCGAATGCTCTTCCCGTGAGGCGGGGCCGGCACGGACGTGCCGGCGGGGGAGAGGATCCGGCCGGTGCCGGGGCGGGCGCGGCGCTCGGACCCTCAGGGAGGGACGATAGCGATTTCATGCGGGGATGACCAGCACTTCGTGAAATCGCTACCAGGACTCGCCCGCCCCCGTGACCGCGGGGTAGATAACGCTTTCATCACACGCTTGCGCTTTCGTGAAATCGGTATCAGTATCTCCACAGTCCCGAATCCGGGGCGACGCCCTTCCCACTCCACGACGACGAGGAGCTCCTGTGCCCGAGCAGCTGACCTGGGGGACCCGCGAGGGTCTCCGCCTGACCTTCGACTGCTCGCCCGGAGCCCCGGTCGCCCTCGTCGCCCTCGAGGCGGCCGACGTCCGCCTGGAGGCGACGCACGTCGCTCCCTTCTTCGAGATCACCACCGCCGCCGCGGGTCACGACCCCGCGACCTCCCGCCTGACCCACACCCGCATCGGTGCGGCGATGCGCTACGTGTCGCACCGCGAGAGCCTCGTCGACGGAGTCGCCGTCCTCGAGATCGAGGCCGAGGCGCCGTCGTTCGGCGTCGTCGCCCGCGCGGTCCTGCGGCAGGTCGTCGGAGTCGCGGCGGTCACCTCCGAGGTCGCGGTCGGAGCGCTGTCGCGCCAGGTGCTGCGCTCGGTCGCGTCCTGGAGCGCCGACCTCGGCGCGGCATCGGGCGCCGACGGCAAGGACGCCTTCACCCGCTGGTCGCTGCTGCGCGGTGAGAACGACTGGCTGGGGGAGGGGCGCTGGCGCACGGCGCCGGTCCGCGATTCCGGATTCGTGACCCTCCGCGAGGACATCACCGGCCACGACCCGCGCGGCGCGGTCGGCGCCGTCTCGACCGGCAGCTGGTCCACCGGGTCGCACCTCCCCGTCGGCGGGCTGATCGCCCCCGACGCCGCACTGCTCTGGCAGATCGAGCACAACGGAGCGTGGCGCTGGGAGGTGGGCGAGGACATCGACGGCGGAACGCTCGCCCTCACGGGCCCGACCGACCTCGACCACGGCTGGATCCGCGCCCTCGAAGCGGGGGACGTCTTCACGTCGGTCCCGGTGACCGTGGCGCTCGGAGCCACGGCCGACGCCGCGGTCTCCGCGCTGACGCACCACCGCCGCGCGAACCGCCGCTCCCACCCCGACGACACCGCCCTGCCCGTCGTCTTCAACGACTACATGAACACCCTCGACGGCGACCCGACCACCGCGAAGCTGCTGCCGCTGATCGACGCCGCCGCCGACGCGGGAGCCGAGATCTTCTGCATCGACGCCGGCTGGTACGACGAGAGCGGCGTGCCCGGCGGCTGGTGGAGCAGCGTCGGCGAGTGGCAGCCGTCGGCGAAGCGCTTCCCGGGCGGTCTCGGCGAGGTCGTCGAGCGGATCCGCTCCCGCGGACTCGTCCCCGGTCTCTGGCTCGAGCCGGAGGTGATCGGCGTCGACAGCCCGATGGCCGGCCGCCTCCCCGACGACGCGTTCCTGCAGCGGTCCGGCGTCCGGATCGAGGAGCACGAGCGCTTCCACCTCGACCTGCGCCACCCCGCCGCCGTCGCCCACCTCGACGAGACGGTGGACCGCCTGGTCGCCGACTTCGGCGTCGGCTTCTTCAAGTTCGACTACAACATCGACGCGGGCCCCGGCACCGATGCGGCCTCCGACTCCGTCGGCGACGGACTGCTGGGCCACAACCGCGCCTACCTCGCCTGGCTCGACGCCCTGCTCGACCGGCACCCGGCCCTCGTGATCGAGAGCTGCTCCTCGGGAGCGATGCGGCAGGACTGGGCCGTGATGTCGCGACTGCAGATGCAGTCGACCTCCGACCAGCAGGACTTCCGCCTCTACCCGCCGATCGCGGCCGCGGCGCCGATGATGCTCCTGCCGGAGCAGGCGGCCAACTGGGCCTACCCGCAGGCCGACATGGACGACGAGGAGATCGCGTTCTGCCTGGTCACCGGGCTGCTGGGCCGGTACTACCTCTCGGGCTATCTGAACCGGATGTCCGAGCCGCAGCTCGCCCTCGTGCACGAGGCCGTCGCCGCGGCCAAGTCGCTCCGCACGGCGATCTCCTCGGCCACCCCGCGCTGGCCGCTCGGCCTGCCCGGCTGGACGGACGACGCGATCGCCCTGGCGCTGCGCACGGACGGCGAGCACCTCGTCTCCCTCTGGCGCCGCGCCGGGACCGAGGACGTCGTGCTGCACCTCCCCGAGCTGATCGGGCGGGACGTCGACGTGTCGGTCGTCTTCCCCGTGACCCTCGCGGCGTGGGGCACCGAGTGGGATCCGGCCGCCGGCCGCCTCACCGTCCGGCCGACCGGTTCCGGCCCCTCCGCCCGCACCCTCCGACTGTCCCTCCGCACCACCTGACCCCCACCCCTGCCGGGTCCACCCGTCCCGGCGTACCCTCTCTCCACACAGAAAGCTCGAGTATTTCGATGAAGAAGTCACTCCTCAGCGCGGCCGTCCTCACGGCCGCCTCCGCTCTCCTCCTCGCCGGCTGCAGCGACCCGAGCGCCGGCACGGGCGGCGGCTCGGCCGCGCCCGCGTCCTGGCCCGCGCAGGACGCCGACCTCGAGGGCACCGAGCTCACCATCTGGGCCGCGCAGAACTCGAACACCGTCCCCGAGTCGGTCGTCGAGGGCTTCGAGGAGCTCACCGGCGCGTCCGTCGAGATCGAGACGATCCCGGACCCCTACGAGCAGGGCGTGCAGACCAAGGTCGCCACCGGCGACAAGCCCGACCTGGCGTTCTGGCAGCCGACCGCCTCGCAGCTCACCGCGTTGAATGCGACCACCAACCTGCAGAGCCTGGACGGCGCCCCCTGGCTCGAGGACGTCGACCCCGCGCTCGCCGACATCACCGGCACCCTCGACGACACCCGCTACGCGGCCCTCATCTCGACCCCCGCGGTCGAGGGCGTCTACTACAACAAGAAGGTCTTCGAGGAGAACGGCATCACCGAGCTCCCCACCGACTGGGCCTCGTTCCTCGAGACCGCGCGCCAGCTGAAGACCGCGGGCGAGACGCCGTTCTTCGAGATGGGCGCCGACCGCTGGGCCACCCAGTGGTGGGTGCAGGTCCAGCTCGCCGACGCCGCGGCCGACGGCCTCTGGGACCGCGTGAACGCGGGCGAGGAGAAGTTCACCGACCCGACCATCCAGGGCGCGATCGACTCCTACAAGGGCCTGATCGACGAGGGCCTGTTCAACGAGGACATCAAGACCGCCACCTTCGAGGACCAGGGCGCCGCCCTCCTCGCCGGCGACGCGGCCATGGTCGTCCAGGTCAACTCCTTCTTCGGCCAGCTGCAGTCGCTGTCCGACACCGAGACCCTGAACGACACCGTCGGCTTCTTCCCGATCTCGCCCTCCGGCAACGTCGGCACCTTCATCCCCGACCAGTCGAACGCGCTCGTCGCCTTCGCCACTGGCGACGCGGAGAAGGAGGCGGCCTCGCGCCAGCTCCTCTCGTACTGGCTGGGCGACGGCTACGCCGACTTCGTCGAGGCGCAGAACACCATCTCGCTCGAGCCCTCGGTCGCCACGCCCGATACCGTTCCCACCGCGCTCGTCTCGGTCAGCGAGTCGGTCGGCACCTCGGTCGGCTCGATGCAGGCCCAGGCCATCGCCAACCCGGACCTGTACATCTTCCTCGCCGACATGATCCAGGGCACGAAGACCCCGGAGGAGGTCGCGCAGGCGACGCAGGACCAGTTCGCGCAGCTCGCGAAGGCTCAGGGAGCCACCGGCTTCTAGCCACTCGACGCGGGGGCCGGCCGTCCTGCGGCGGGCCCCCGCTCCTCCTCCTCTCTCGAAAGGCAGTGCCCCGCGTGTCCACCACCCGAGCCGCCGCACCACCCCGGATCCTCGCCCGCGCCGCGAAGCCGGTCGCCGCCAGCGGTCGCCGCTCTGATCATCCGCTCGTCTTCCTCGTGCCGGCGCTCGTCGTGCTGGTCGTGTTCTTCTTCGTGCCGACGCTGTTCAACTTCGTCTACGCGTTCACCGACTGGTCGAGCTTCAAGGCGGCCATCGGATTCGTCGGGTTCTCGAACTTCGTCGACCTGTTCCAGAGCGGCACGCTGATCCAGGCGCTGCGGGTGACGCTGGTCTACGCGGTGCTGGTCGCGGTGTTCCAGAACCTGTTCGGGCTGATCCTGGCGCTGCTGTTCGAGAAGGACACGCGGGTCAACCGTTTCGCCCGGGTGATGTTCTTCATCCCGGTGATCATGTCGGCGCTCGCCGTCGGCTACGTGTTCCAGGCGCTGCTGAAGCCCGACGGCGCGCTCAACGGCATCCTGTCGTTCGTCACCGGCCAGACCGTGTCGACCGCGTGGCTCGGCGACACGACGTGGACGATCGTGGTCGTCGCCCTCATCCACTCCTGGAAGTGGATGGGCCTGTCGATGCTGATCTACCTGGCGGGCCTCAAGACGATCAGCGGCGACGTGCTCGAGGCCGCGCGGCTCGACGGATCCTCGTGGTGGCAGACGTTCCGCGACATCCGCTTCCCGCTGATCGCCCCGGCGCTCACCTTCAACGTGGCGACCGCTCTGCTCGGATCGATGAACGGCTTCGACATCGTGCAGGCCACCACCGAGGGAGGCCCGGGCGGCACGACGGAGCTGCTCAACATCTTCATCTTCCGCACCTTCGGCCAGGGCCTGTTCGCCCAGGCGACCACCATGAGCCTGATCCTCTTCGTGGCGGTCGCCCTCCTCGCCTTCCCCGTCATCCGCATCCTGCGCCGTCGAGAGGACGTGCTGTGAGCACCCTGGTCGAGAAGCCCGCCCCCGTCCGCCGATCCGCCCCCGTCGAGTCGAACCGGCCCTCCGCGGCGCGGACGCTCGCCCGCCTCGCTCAGCCGACCGCCGCGCTCGCGGCCGTCGTCCTGCTGCTCGGCGTGCCGTTCTGGCTCATCGTCAGCACCGCGGGCAAGACCCAGGCCGAGGCGCTGAACCCCAACCTCGCCGCTCCGTCGCAATGGCAGCTGGTCGAGAACTTCGCCACCGTCTTCACCGACGGGCGCATGGTGCAGGCGTTCCTCGGCAGCGTGCTCGTCATGGTGCCGTCGGTGCTCGGCGTGCTCGTCCTCGGCTCGATGGCCGCGTGGATCCTGGGCCGCCGCACGGGGCGCGGCATGGCCCTCGTCTACGCCCTCGCGATCAGCGGGATCGTGCTGCCGCCCGCGGTGGTCACGGTGGTGCTCCTGCTGCGCCAGCTCGGACTCGCCGGCACCGCCGTCGGCATGGTCGGCGTGTACATGGGGATGTACCTCTCGACGGTGATCTTCTTCGTCACCGGCTTCGTCCGCACCATCCCGGCGGAGCTCGAGGAGGCGGCCCGCGTCGACGGAGCGCGGCCGATGCGGGTGTTCTTCACGATCATCCTGCCGCTGCTGATGCCGGTGCTCGCGACGGCCACGATCCTCATCTGCCTGTACATCTGGAACGACGTCTTCTACGCGCTGTTCGTGGTCGGTGGGCGGCTCGACACCCTGCCGCTGAACCTCTACCAGGTGGCCAGCGCGGGGCTCTACCTCCAGAACTGGCACCTGATCTTCTCCTATATCATCCTGATGAGCCTGCCCCTCCTCCTGGTGTTCGTCTTCGCCCAGCGCAAGATCATCTCGGGCATCACGAGCGGCGCGGTGAAGTGAGCACCTCCGAGACCGATGCGGTGCCGATCGCCTCCGCCCCCTCCTGGCTCGCGATGCACCAGCGCGACGGCCGAGGACGGAAGCGGGACGACATGAAGCGGGACAGGGCGGCGAAAGCCCCGGTCATCGCCGATGTCGCGGCGCTCGCGGGAGTCTCGGTGCCCACGGTCTCGCGGGTGCTCACGGGTGCCGCGAAGGTGGCTCCCGACAAGCGCGAACGCGTGCTCGCCGCGATCGCCGAGCTGAACTACCGCCCCAGCTCCGCCGCGCGCGCCCTCGTCACCCGCCGCTCGCGCACCATCGCGGTCGTCGCCGGCAACACCTCGCAGTACGGCTACGCCGAGGCGATCCGCGGCATCGAGGAGGAGGCGCGGGCCGGCGGCTGGACCGTCACCATCACGGTGATCGAGTCGGCCGACCCGGACGACATCGAGAAGGCGCTGTCGCTCGTGCTGAGCCAGAGCCCCGACGGCGTGGCGGTGCTCAAGTTCGATCCGCCCGGTGTGGCGATGGTCGCGGCGCTGCCGCCCGGAGTGCCGGTCGTCGCTCTCTCGGGCGTGCGCGGGCGGGGCGTCTCGCAGGCCGTGCTCGACGAGCTGCACGCCGCCCAGGCGCTGACCGAGCACCTGCTCGAGCTCGGCCACCGGACCGTGCACCACGTGCGCGTTCCGCCGTCGCGCCGCGAGGACGGCCGGACCACGGGGTGGCGGCGGGCGCTGAAGGCCGCGGGCGTGGCCGAGGCGCCGACTCCGCTCGAGGCGACCTGGGAGCCGGAGTCCGGGCGCGCGCTGGCCCACCGCCTGGCGGAGGACCCCGAGGTCACCGCCGTGTTCTGCGGCAACGACGAGATCGCGATGGGCGTGATCAAGGGACTCACCGAGGCGGGCCTCCGCGTGCCCGAGGACATCAGCGTGGTCGGCTTCGACGACCACCCCCTCGCACGGATGTGGACCCCCGCGCTGACGACGGTGCGGCAGGACTTCGCGGGGCTCGGCCGCCGCGGCTTCGGACTGCTGCTGCGGGCGATGGAGGACGGCGGAGGCGCGACCTACTCGTCGGAGCGCCCGGAGCTGATCGTGCGCGAGAGCTCGGCGCCGCCGCGCGCGCGCTGATGGGTCCGCTCCCGGCGGCTGCGGGTCTCGATGCGCCGCTGCGCGGCTACTCGACCAGCGAGGGCCGGTGCTGGTCCGAGCCGTCGTCCTGTGCGGAACCGAGGTCGAGAGGGCTCGGGGGCCCCGTTCGAGTCGTCCGAGCGGCTCCCGACCTCGATTGCGGACCGCTCGTCCTGCACGACTCAGGCTGAGCGCGGAGACCCGAGCGGAGAACCGTGGATCCGGGTCGATGAGCCTGACTTCTGAGGCCCGCCGGGAGGCCGGAGGTGTCCTGCTGATCGAGCAGCCCGCGCAGCGGGCGTCTCGAGATCCACCCTCCGGTGACGGCGCCGACCTATCGCGCGCGCAGCAGCGCCAGGAACTCGTCGGCCATCGCCAGCTGCTCCTCGAGCTTCGCCCGGCGGGCGGCGGCGTCGGCGATGAAGGCGTCGAGGCGCGTGCGGATCCCGGCCGCCTCCTCCGGGGTGGCTGCGCTCTCGAGGCTGTCGGCGACGCGCAGCAGCTCGGCCATCGCGTCGAGCGAGAAGCCCAGCGGCTTCATCCGCCGGATGAGCAGCAGGCGGTCGACGTCGCGCTCGGTGTAGAGGCGGAATCCGCCGACGGTGCGCCCACTCGGCCGCAGCAGCCCGACCTCGTCGTAGTGGCGGAGGGTGCGCAGCGACATCGAGGAGCGGTCGGCGAGCTCGCCGATGCGCAGGGTCGCCTCGACCTCCTCGGCCGTCCGCTCGTCCGTCATGCACCGCTCCGCTCGTTCAGGCTGTCCGCAACCCTCACGTTGCGGTAGGTTTGCAGTCGATCCGCTCCCCGCCCCCATTCTCCGGCACGGCCGGAGCGGTCCCCGCGCGATGT
>NZ_JADILJ010000064.1 GCF_017355185.1 Rathayibacter sp. SD072
GTGTCCAAGGGAGGATCTCGGTCCCATTGATCGGTCTGGGCGGATAATGTCCGGATGGACGATCGACAGCTCGCCGCCTTCGTCGCGGTCGCCGAGGAGCTCCACTTCACCCGGGCCGCCGCACGGCTGTTCGTGGTGCAGTCGACGCTCTCGGCCAGCATCCGCGCGCTCGAGCACGAGCTCGGCTCGGCGCTGTTCGAGCGCTCGACGCGCCGGGTCGCGCTCACCGCCGTCGGCGAGGCGCTGCTCCCCGAGGCGCGGAAGGCGATCGACGGCCTCGACCGGATGCGCTCGCTGGCGGCGGACGACGCGGCGGGACTGCGCGGCCGCGTCCGCGTGGGGACCTTCTCGGGGATGGACCTCGTCGACCTGCCCGGGGCGCTCGGGGCGTACCGCCGACGGCATCCGCTCGTCGATCTGCTGCTGAGGACCTCGGCCACCGGATCCACCGGGCTCGCCGAGGACCTGCGCCGCGGGCGGCTGGACGCGGCCCTGCTCGCGCTGCCGAGCGGCGAGCTCGCGGATCTCGCGGCGACTCCGCTCGTGCGCAGCGGCTACGTGCTGCTGGTCGCCGACGGGCATCCGCTCGCCGGAGCGACGGCACCCGCGCCGGCGGACCTGATCGGCGAGACCTTCGTCGACACTCCGGGCGGGTTCGGCAACCGGGTGAGCGTGGACAGGGCGTTCTTGGCCGAGGGCGTGCCCCGGCGGGTGGCGACCGAGGTGGCCGACCTCCCCGGGATCCCCCGCTTCGTGCAGGCGGGTCTGGGGGTGGCGGTCGTGCCGCGCGCCGGAGTCGCTCCGCTCGCGGGAGTCACCGCGATCGACCTCGACTGGCCGGGGCTCGAGTGGGAGCTCTCGGTCTGCACGGCGGCGCAACCGTCAGCAGCGGTCCAGGCGCTGACGGCGCTCCTCCGGGAGCGCCGGGACGCCTAGCCCTCGAGCAGCGGGCCGCGGACGATCGAGTCGCCCGAGTGCGCCGGATCGCCGTCGAGCGGCTCCTCGGAGACGTCGACGAGCGGGTACTGCGCGAGGTCGAGATCGGCCGGGACGGCGAAGCGCCCCTCGGTGCCGTCGAGCGCCCCCAGGGGCACGAGTGCCGACGCGTCGGCCGCGAGGAGCCAGACCTCGCGGTAGCCGTCGCCGGAGCCGTCGGTGTCGAGATGCACGACGAGCTCGCGACCGCCGTCGACGTCCTCGAGCTCGGCGGTGCCCGTCGCTCCCTGCCAGGCCGGGAAGGCCTCGAGCTCGGCGCTCGCCAGCACGACGGCATCAGCGCCGGTCCGCGACGCCTGCCACCACGCACCGCCCGCGACGCCGACCACGAGTGCCGCGCAGGCGGCGACGGCCGTGAGGACGAGGCGGCTCGTGCGGCGGCGCTCGGGACGGTGCCGCGCGGTCGAGTCGGACGCGGTCGGGCCGGACGCGGACGAGTGGGCCGCAGAGGAGCCGGACGCGCCCGAGCCCCCGGGCGCGGACTCCGCGTCGGCGACCGGGAGCGCCACCGGCGCCGCCACGGGCTCCTCCAGGCCGAGCTCGTCGCGGATGCGGGTCCACACCGCGGCCGACGGCGACTCGAGCTCGAGCGCACGGGTGTCGCGGCCCAGCTCGGCGACGTGCCCGAGCTCGACGAGCTGCCGGGCGCAGTCGGGGCACTCGGCGAGGTGAGCGTCGGCGCCGTCGGTCGACTCCTCGCCCAGAGCGAGCAGGGCGATCTCGTCGGGATCCAGGTGGGTCACGGGGTGCTCACCTCCAATCGGGTGCGGAGTCTGTCGAGGCTGCGGCGGATGTGGCTCTTGACGGTTCCGAGCGGGAGCCCGGTGCGCTCCGCTATCTCGGTGTGGGTCAGGTCGTCGTAGAAGGCGAGGCTCATCACCCGGCGCGGGACGGGGTCCAGCCGCGCGAGCTCGTCGGCGACCAGGACCTTGGCCTCCAGATCGACCGGGGTCGCCCCCTCCTCGATCGGGGCGACCGCGACGAGGGCCTGGGTGAGACGGCGCTCCCTCGAGCGGTTCTCGTGGGCGTCGGCGATGCGGTTGCGCGAGATGCCGACCAGCCAGGCGCCGAGGGCGGCTCGGCCGGGATCGAAGTTCTGCCGGCCGGTCCAGGCCGAGACGAAGACGCGCTGCACGACGTCCTCGGCGTCTCCGCGATCGCCCAGCGAGCGCAGGGCCAGGGTGAAGAGCAGGGGCGACCAGCGAGCGTAGGCCTCGGAGAGCGCCGACTCGTCGCCCGCCGAGAAGCGGAGCCCGAGACGGTGCACGACGGCGCGCTCGTCCTCGGCCCCGTCGAGGGGCTCGCTGGGAAGGGCGTCGGACAGTTCGATACTCCTGAGGTGAGGACGGCGCGGTGCCCGAGCGGCGGGCTGCGCTGCGGCGGTCGCTGGGCTCATCGTACGCGGGGCGGTCGCGGGCGCGGAGTCACGGTGACGGCACCGCTGTGACGACGACGTTGCTGAGGTAGTGGCGCGTGTCGTAGTCGAAGTCGCCGCCGCAGGTGATGAGCACCAGACGGGTCGCGCCGTCGCGGGTGAAGACGGCGGAGAGGTCCACCGAGCTCTTCTCGGTGGTCTCGACCGTCGAGACGGTGAAGGAGCGCTCGGCGCCGTCCTCCCCCGTGAGTCGGACGACCTGGCCGGGCTGCGCCTTCTTCAGCTCGGCGAACGGGCCGAGCCCGTACGTGAGCGAGTCGACGTGCGCGGCGACGACGATCGTGCCGTCGGGTTCGTCGAGACCGGCGCCGAAGCGGTACCAGCCGGCGACGTCGGTGTCGGGGACGAGCTCCATGGTGCCGTCGTCGGCGACTCCGACGGGCTCGAGGGGCATGTCGACCGGCAGCCCGTCGACGACGAGCCTGGTCGGCGCGACGACCGTGGGAGCGGGGGTGGCGCCGAGGCTCGCATCCGCGAGGGGCACGGAGGGCGGTGACGAGGAGGGGATCGCGGTCGGCGCGGACGAGGGCTGTTCCGACGAGACGCTCGCGTCAGGGGCGGGCACGACCCCGGCCGCCTGTGCCGAGCATCCGCAGAGGCCCGCGCCGACCGCGATCGACCCGATCGCGACGAGGACGCGCAGACGGAAGGGGCTCCGGCTCATGACGTCCTCCAGTGTCGAGATCGGGCGGACCGGTCCGGACGCGCTCCAGCGCCTCCGGACCGGTGGTTCGTACCGCGGGTCAGCGTCCCGCGGCGGCCTTGCGACGGCCGAACAGGGTCGCTCCGGCGAGACCGAGAGCGGCGAGGGCGGCAGCGCCCCACCATCCCGCGGCGGCGTCGGTGCGGTTGTCGGCGGCGAGTCCGGCCTCACCGGCGGGGACGCCGGACGGGGTCGAGTGCAGGCCGTCGATGGTCTGCGTGGCGAGAGCGAGGTTGCCCTTGTCGAGGCTGCCCCAGGCGTAGACGATCGTGTTCACGCCCTCCTGGACCTGGACGTCGGCCGGGCCGATGACCGGGGCGGTCGTTCCGGTCGCCGCGACGACGGTCGAGATCGTCGCCGGAGCGAGGTTCAGGATGCCCTCGTTGGGGTTGGTGACGTTGGTCAGGACGGGCGAGCCGCCGGCCAGGATGTCGACGGCCGGAGCGGCGGCGATGTGACGGACGGTGAGCCGGCCCTCGCCCGCGGCGGTCGCCGAGATGTCGTTCGGGAACAGCGTCGCGGTGGGGGTGTTGTCGGTCTTCAGGTGCGCGGCGACGGTGTAGCTCTTGCCCGCCTCGAGGGCGAGGTCGACCGGGCCGATGACCGGCGCGCTCGCGTCGGCCGCGTCCGGAGCCGTGATCGCCACGGTGTAGGTGCCGGTCGGCAGATCCAGCGGGCCCGCGAGGGTGCCGGGCGTGAAGTCGTCGAGCGTCAGTGCTCCGTTGACGTAGACGTCGACCGGGGTGTCGGGGACCGCGTGGAGGACGTACAGGTCGGCCGAGTCGGCGTCCGCGGCGTTCGCCGGTGCGGCGGCGAGCCCGACGACGGCCAGGGTGCCGACGCAGGCGCCGGTCAGGAGACGACGGGAGAAGCGAGAGGTGTTCACGGTGTTCCTCTTTCACGATGGGACCCGGTGAGGGGTCGGTGGGTGCTCGAGAAGGGCCTTCACGGACTACTTCCGGACGAAGGCCCTCGACGGATGCACGCAGCCGGGGATTTCTTCGAGGAATTCCGATCCGTCCCGCTCCTGCTCCCGATAAGGCCTGGTCGGCGCCGCATCCCGGGGTTACGATCCCGACGAGAGGGAGTCCCGGATGGTGCGACGCAGCACGCCCGCGACCGCGTCGTGCACGCGGAGGGATGCCGCGCGGCCCGGACGCCCCCGGCTCCTGGGCGTCGCCGCGGCGGCCGCCGCCGCCTCGGCCGTGCTGGTCCTGGCGCTGGGCTCGCTCGCGCCTCTCGCCGACCTGCCCGCCTCGGCGGGCGCGGCACCCGCGGCGTGCGCGGACGCGAGGGAGCTGCTCGCCCCCTCCCCCGGTCTCGGCGATCCCGACCCGGGACGACTGCTCGCCTGCTCCGACCGGGACCACCGGATCCTGACGATCCACAACCGCACGCCCGTCGTCTGGATCCTCGGGGACGCCTCCGTCCGCGGCGTCGTCAGCCGGGCGGGAGGGGTGAGCGGGCTGCTGAGCTCCTACGCCGCCCGCTCGGGACGGGGTCTGCTCGTAGCGCCGGGAGCGTCCGTGTCGGTCTCTCCCGGGCCCGGCACGCTCCGGCCGCGCCCTGACCGCGAGGCGACGCGGCTGCACCTCGCTCTGACGGCGATCGTCGAGGCGCAGGACGCCGCGGAGGCGACCCTGCCGCCGAGGGCACCGCGCTCCCTCGTCCGCTCGGCCGCGCTCACCTGCGCCCTCGCTCTCAGCGGAGGCGCCGAGGGCTGGTCGCTCACCGAGCCGGAGGCACTCGATCGCGCGGCGTCGACGGCCGGCTGCGCGCACGCGTGGCGGGCGGCGTCGTCGCGCGCCGCCGCCGACGGCTGGCGGCTGCCGCCGCTCGTCGAGCTGGGGGGACCCTCCGCCGGGCTGGGGGCGAGCCCTCGCTCCCGCACCGCCGAGGACTGGTTCGAGTCGGCCGGCGGGTGGAGCTGGGGCGGGGTCGAGCGCCCGGTCCGGACCTGACGAAGCTCCCCCGGGAACGCGGAACGGGCCGCCCTCCGCGAGGAGGACGGCCCGTTCGGCAAGAAGTTCGCGGTGTCATCGAGACCCCGCGCTCGCTCCCGGAGGAACTAGCGGCGGAGGCCGAGACGCTCGATCAGCGCGCGGTAGCGGTTGATGTCCACGTCCGACAGGTAGCCGAGGAGTCGGCGACGCTGACCCACGAGCAGCAGCAGGCCACGACGCGAGTGGTGGTCGTGCTTGTGCTCCTTGAGGTGCTCGGTGAGGTCCTTGATCCGGCGGGTCAGGACGGCCACCTGGACCTCGGGGGATCCGGTGTCACCGGGGTGGGTCGCGTACTCTTCGATGATCGCCTTCTTGACATCTGCTTCGAGTGCCATAGGTGGATCCCCTCTCTCTCGTTGCGCGGTGCCCGGCGCCTGATGCGTGGGCTCTCTTGATCCGCGGCCGTCGAACGGCAACCGGACGAGCTTACCAGAGCGGAGCCCGTCGCGGGGCAGGGGCTCAGGCTCCGACGGCCCGGTTCCAGAGGACGACGAGCCACGGCGAGACGAGCAGCTCCCAGTAGACGAGGACGAGCAGGTTCAGCACCACCGCGATCCAGCCGGCGATCGGCGGGCGCTTCTCGCGGCGGCGGGCGCGGATCGACGACACTCCGAGCAGGATCCCGACCAGCAGGAGCGCGTGGATCAGCGCGGTGTAGAGGACGCCGACGACGAGATCGCTCACCGCGCGGTCGCCGGGGTAGGCGCCCAGGGAGATCAGGGAATACCAGACGAAGAACGAGATCGGCACCGTGACGACCGCGATCGCCATGCCCGACAGGGCGGCTCCGTAGCGGCGCCACAGTGCGGCGACGCGCCCGCCGGACGCCGGGGAGGCGGCGGTGCGGGTCCGCGGGCGGGACGCGGCGCGCGTCGGCGCCGCCGTGCGGGTCGGCGCGGCGGTGCGGGCCGAGCGGCGCGGGGAGTCTGCTCCGGCCGCTCGCGACGCGGGGGCGGCCGGACGTCGGGGCGCGCCGTCGGATGACGTGCTCATGCCCACCACCCTAGAGGGTCCGCCGCGCGCGTCCTCGCCGGGCGGCGCCGCGCGCACGAGCGCACCGCAGCGCGCGCACGAGCACAATGGAGCAGGTGAGCCAGCTCCCCCGCGCGCCCCGGCGCAGCCACGTCCTCGACGTCTCGCCGCTGCGGGAGTCCCCCGCGTTCGCCCGGCTGTGGGCCGGCAACGTGATCTCGGGCATCGGCGGGCAGATGACGATCGTCGCCGTCGGCCTCCACATCTACGAGCTCACGAGGTCGACCCTCGCCGTCGCGATGGTCGGCGTCGTGGCGCTGGTGCCGACGGTGATCGCGGGGCTCTACGGCGGCATGCTCGCCGATGCGTTCGACCGCCGCCTCGTGCTGCTCCTGTCGGCCCTCGTCGCCTGGGGCTCGACGGCCGGAATCGCCGCGCTCGCCTGGCTGGGCGCAGAGACCCCGCTGACCCTCTACCTCCTGACCGCGCTGAACGCCGTCGCGACGACCGTCATCGTGGCCACGAGGATGACGCTCGCGCCGCGGCTGCTCCGTCCGGAGCTGGTGCCCGCGGCCGCCGCGCTGGGCGGGATCGCCGGCGGTGTGGAAGTGACCGTCGGCCCGGCGCTGGCGGGCGTCCTGGTGGCGGGGGTCGGCTTCCCGCTCACCTACACGATCGACGTGGTCCTGTTCCTCGCGGCGTTCCTGGGCATCGTGGGTCTGCCGGCGCTCGTCCCCGAGGGCGAGCGGCAGCGGCCGGGACTCGAGTCGCTGCGGTTCGGGCTGCGGTTCCTGCGCGGGGCGCCGAACATCCGGATGTCGTTCCTGGTCGACATCGTGGCGATGACCTTCGGGCAGCCGCGCGTCGTCTTCCCCGCCGCGGCGGCGCTCCTGCTGGGCGGAGGCGCGGTCACCGTCGGGGTCCTCACCGCGGCCTTCGCCGTCGGAGCACTGCTGAGCGGCGTCTTCTCGGGCCGGCTCACCGGCATCCGGCGGCAGGGCCTCGCCATCGGCCGGTCGATCCAGGTCTACGGCGCGTTCATCGCGGCGTTCGGAGCGGTGCTCCTGACCGCCGCTCTGGTGCGGCACGACTCCTCGGTGCCGAACCTCGCCTTCATCGGCCTCGCCTCGCTCGCCCTGGCGGGCGCCGGAGCTGCCGACAACGTCAGCTCGATCTTCCGGCAGACGATGCTGCAGACGGCGGTGCCGGACAACATGCGCGGGCGTCTGCAGGGGGTGTTCATCGTGGTGGTCACCGGGGGACCGCGGGTGGGCGACCTCTACACAGGTCTCCTCGCCTCGCTGGCGCTGCTCTGGCTGCCGCCGCTGGCCGGAGGGCTCGCGATCATCGCGATCCTCGCCGCGGTGCTGCGGACCCGGCCGGCGTTCCGCGAGTACGACGCGCTGCATCCGACGGCGTGAGGCGTCCGCCGCGCCCCCGAGCAGGAGCGCGGCGGACAGGGGTCACTCCCCCGCGAAGTCGCTGGTGCCGCGTCCGTCGGTGAGGTTCTCGTCCGACACGGCTCCGCTGTCGTCGTCGCGTCCCTCGACCCGGGTCGGACGGTAGACGTGGAAGCCCTCGTCGTCGTCCTCGAGCTCCCAGACGACCTCGACCTCCTCGCCGTCGATGTCGGCGACGCGAGTGAGGGAGCGCTGGGGTGCTCCGTCGACGAGTTCGAGGCGGATGCTCTCCTGCTCGGCTCCGCTGTCGAGGATGGCTGTGTACGTGGTGGTGTCCATGCCTGAACGGTAGGCACGCCCGCCCGGCGCTCGCCACCCCTTGCGGCCCCCGGGCAGCCGCGTAGCGTCGCCCCCATGACCGACACCGACATCACCCCCGCCGACTCCGACGACGTCGCCCAGATCGCCGAGCTCGTGAAGAGCGCGAAGATCGGGCTGCTCACCACCGTGAACGCGACCGGGCAGCTCGTCAGCCGACCGCTCGCCGCCCAGGACACCGACTTCGACGGCGTCCTCTGGTTCTTCACCCAGGACCCCTCGCCCAAGGTCGACGACATCCGCGCGAACCCGAGCGTGAACGTGGCCTTCGAATCGAAGAAGGGCTACCTCTCGGTGGCCGGATCGGCGACCGTCGTGCACGATGCGGCGAAGGTCGACGAGCTCTGGAGCCCGCAGGTCGCGGGCTGGTTCCCCGAGGGCAAGGACGACCCCACCGTGGCGCTCCTCCGCGTCGAGGCCGAGACGGTCGAGCTGTGGGCCTCGGACGAGCCCGGACCCGTGGTGCTGCTGAAGGTGCTCGCCGCCGCGGTGAAGGGCGGACAGCCGGACGTGGGCGAGAACCGCACCGTCTCGTTCGAGTAGGCACCGCTCCCCGCGCTCTCGCGCGCGATGCTTCTCCAGTACGCCCCGCACGGCGTGTCGCGTACTGGAGGGGCATCTCGCGAGGTCGCGCCGAGCGTCAGGGGCCGCCGAAGCGCTCGGTGCGGACCCGCTCGGGGGCGTGGCCCTGGGCGACGAGCGCGGTGGCGACCGCCTCGACGAAGGCGGTCGGACCGCAGACGTAGACGGTGGGCCGGGCCGACGCCGGCAGTGCCGACTCGGCGAGCAGCTCCGGAGTGAGCCGGCCGGCCGGCCGCACCGCACCGGGCGGAGCGAGCCGCGTGTAGACCGTGTCGATCGCGACTCCGCCCCGCTCGGCGGGCAGCTCGGCCAGCGCCTGCAGATCGCGCTGGTAGTACGCGAAGACGGGCGAGCGGACGGAGTACAGCAGGCGCATGGGCGCTGAGCTGCCCGTGCGGCCGTGCTCCCGCGCCATCGCCATCAGCGGCACGAGTCCGCTGCCGCCGGCGATCAGCTGCACCGGCTCGGTCTGCTCGGGACGCCAGACGAACCAGCCGCCGATCGGTCCGCGCACCTCGAGGCTGTCGCCCGCCTCGAGGCCCTCGACCAGGTAGGGCGAGACCTCGCCGTCCTCGAGCCGCTCGACGGCCAGCTCGACGCGCTCGCCGTCGGCGGGGGCTCCGATCGAGTAGGACCTGCTCGCCTGGTAGCCGTCGGGCGCGGTGAGGCGCACGTCGAGGTGCTGCCCGGCGAGGTGGCCCGGCCAGCCGGGGACGCGCAGGGTGATCAGGCGAGAGGTCGGAGTGAGGGGCGCGACCGCCTCCGCCACCGACTCCTGCCACCTCACCGGTAGCGCTCCTCTTTCCACGGGTCGCCGTGCATGTGGTAGCCGTTCTGCTCCCAGAAGCCGGGCTCGTCGCCGGGCATCAGGCGCAGGCTCCTGACCCACTTCGCGCTCTTCCAGAAGTAGAGGTGCGGGACGAGCAGGCGCGCGGGACCGCCGTGCTCGGCGGCCAGCGGCGCGCCCTCGAAGCTCGTCGCCACCCAGGCCTTCCCGCCGCGGATCTCGGCGAGGGGGAGGTTGGTGGTGTAGCCGCCGAAGCTCTGCGCCATGACGTATCCGGCGTCGCTCTCGACGCCGTCGAGCAAGGTGTCGACCGACACGCCCCGCCAGGTGGTGCCGAGCTTGGACCAGCGCGTCACGCAGTGGATGTCGGTGTGGACGTCCTCCTGCGGCAGGGCCTGGAACTCGTCCCACGACCAGCTGCGCACGCCCGCGGGCCCGGCGTCGATCGAGAAGCTCCACTCGTGGATGTTCGGGGTCGGCCCGATCGAGAGGACGGGGAAGCCGGTCTCGAGGTACTGCCCCGGCGGGATGTCCGGATTCTCGGTGCGCTTGCCGAAGAAGCCCCGCGTGATGATGCCCATGTCCGCCCTCGTCGTCCTCGGGGCCGGGCCCCGGATCGGTGGAAACCGCTCGTCGATCGCCAGGCTATCGCGGGGGCGGCGCGGATCGCCGCTACCGCATCCGGGACGCGCGGGCGAGCCCGGGCCGGTGTCGGCGGTGGGTGCGAGGATCGGCGCATGAGACGAACCGTCGTGCCGCCGTACCTCCTCGTCCGCATCGCCCGCCTCGACGATCCCGCCTTCGCGCGGGCGGCGCGGGCCGCGAGCCGCTCCCTCGAGCAGGACGTGCCGTTCCGGCGGGTCCGGCCGGGCGAGCCGTCCCCCGGTCGGGGCGCCCCCACCGCCACTGCCGCTCCCTCGCCCCGGAACCGCGTCGCCGCCCTGCAGCGCACGATCTCGGACGCGCAGACCACCGAGACGCTCCCCGGCGTCACCGTGCGCACGGAGGGGCAGCCGGCCACCGGCGACGTCGCGGTCGACGAGGCCTACGACGGGCTCGGCGCGATGTCGGCGTTCCTGCAGGAGGCGTACGGCCGCGACTCCATCGACGACGCGTGGCTGCCGCTGGACGCGACCGTGCACTTCGGCGACGACTACGACAACGCCTTCTGGGACGGCTCCCGCATGGTCTTCGGCGACGGCGACGGCCAGGTGTTCCGCCGCTTCACGATCTCGCCCAGCGTGATCGGCCACGAGCTGGCGCACGGGATGACCGAGTACACGGCGAACCTCGTCTACCGGGGGCAGTCGGGGGCGCTCAACGAGTCGATCTCGGACGTCTTCGGCGCGCTGCTCGAGCAGTTCGGCGCCGGACAGGGCGCCGACGAGGCCAGCTGGCTGATCGGCGAGGGCCTCTTCACCGACGAGGTCCAGGGCACGGCGCTGCGCTCGATGATCGCACCGGGCACCGCCTACGACGACGACGTGCTCGGGAAGGACCCGCAGCCGGGCTCGATGGACGACTACGTCGACACCGAGGACGACAACGGCGGCGTCCACATCAACTCCGGGATCCCCAACCGCGCCTTCGCGGTGGCGGCGATCACGCTCGGCGGGACGGCCTGGGAACGGGCCGGGCAGGTCTGGTACGACGTCCTCACCGGAGGGGTGCTCACCGCCACCGCCGACTTCACGGCCTTCGCGGGCCTCACGGTCGCCGCGGCGGCCGAGCGCTACGGAACGGGGTCCGACGTCGAGGAGGCGGTGCGCACGGGCTGGAGCACCGTGAAGGTCGAGCTGCCGCCCGCCTGAGCGGGGTTCACGCCGGGTGCGCTGCCGCCCGCGCCGCTCGGAGACCGGGCGAGTACCATCGCGCGCATGGACGTCATCGTGTCGCGCAGCGGAGGATTCGCCGGACTCCGGCGCGTGTGGCGGGTCGACGTGGAGGAGCAGCCGGACGAGCGCGCCTGGCGCGAGCTTCTCGGCTCTCTGCCGTGGGACGAGGACGACACTCCGGCCCCGTCACCAGCGCGTGCCGCGTCCCCCGAGCGCGCTGCCGGGCGGCCCGACCGCTTCGTGTACGAGATCCAGGTGCAGACGCACCACGTGCGGCTCGGCGAGACGGAGCTCGACGGTGCCTGGCGCGAGCTGGTCGACCGCGTGAGGAAGGCGCAGCCGCGCTGATCCGCTCGGTGCCGCTCCGCTCGGGACCTCTCTGCTCGGGGCCGATCCACTCGGTGCCGATCCACTCGGGGCCGATCCGCTCGGGGCCGATCCGCTGTGCGCAGACCGCCGGACACGACGAAGGCGCAGCACCCGAGAGGGCTGCGCCTTCGCCGTGCGTGCGCCCGGAGGGCGCAACGGGAGGGACTACTTCGTGCCGAGCAGGTCGATCACGAAGATCAAGGTCTTGCCGGACAGCGGGTGCCCGCCGCCCGCGGGGCCGTAGGCCAGTGCCGGCGGGCAGACGAGCTTGCGGCGTCCGCCGACCTTCATGCCGGGGATGCCCTGCTGCCAGGCGCGGATCAGGTTGTTCAGGGGGAAGTTGATCGACTGGTCGCGGCTCCAGGAGGAGTCGAACTCCTCGCCGGTGTCGTACTCGACGCCGAGGTAGTGCACCTCGACGGTCGAGCCGGGCTGCGCCTCGGCGCCGTCGCCGACGACGATGTCCTCGACGACGAGGGAATCGGGGGCCGGGCCCTCGGGGGCGTCGACCTCGGGCTTGGTCAGGTTCTCGCTGCTCATGGTCATCGATCTTAGAGCGGGGCGGCCGGGAGCGGGGTGTGCGGGGGCGGGCGGGTGAGGGAACCCGGGGACGTCGAGGGAGCCCGGTGCTGCTGGTTCCCTCGACGGGCCGGGGTTCCCTCGGCGGTCACTCGACGAGGGTGAGGCGCTGCGTGGGGCGGGTCATCGCGACGTAGAGGGCGGCGGCTCCGCGCTCGCCTGCCTCGGCGATCAGGCGCGGGCGCGCGATGACGACGGAGTCGAACTCGAGGCCCTTCGCCTCGGTGGTGGACAGCACGGCGATCGCGCGGTCGAGGCCTGTCGAGCCGCGGCCGACGGCGCGGCCGAACTCCTCCTCGAGGCGCGCGGTGATCGCGTCGAGGTCGGCGTCGGGCGCGATCACGGCGAGGGTCCCCTCCGTCGAGATCTCCCGGTCCTCGCGGAGCGCGCCCAGGACGCGGTCGGGGAGGGTCGCGTCGCCGCGGTCGCGGATCGTGCGGACGGGCCACTCCGTCGAGCGGACCGAGCGGCTCGGAGTGATCTCGAGGCCGTTCTGCCGTGCCGTCCGCTCGGCGAACGCGACGATCTGCGCGGGCGTGCGGTAGTTGACGGTGAGCTCCTCGATGCGCCAGACGGGCGCCTCGCCGGCGCGGCCCTGGCGGCCGAACCCGTCGCGCAGAGCGTCGTCCCAGCTCGACGCGGCGGAGGCTCCCGAGGCCTGGGCGACGTCGCCGACGATGGTGAAGGAGCGCATCGGGCAGCGGCGGATGAGCACGCGCCACTGCATCGGGGAGAGCTCCTGCGCCTCGTCGACCACGACGTGGCCGTAGGTCCACGAGCGGTCGGCGGCGGCGCGCTCGGCGGTCGTGCCCAGGGTGGTGCGCTCCGCGAACCCGGCGGCGAGGTCCTTGGCGTTGACGAGACCGTCGACGCCCATGTTGCGGATCGCCTGCTCGGCGTTCTCGATGTCGCGACGGCGCTGCTCCTTCTCGGCCTTCTTCTGCGCGTCGGCGTGGTCGTCGTAGGCGCCGAGGAGCTCGGCGGCCTCGTCGAGCAGCGGCACGTCCGAGACCGTGAAGGGGGCGTCGCGGGATCGGCGCAGGAGGGCGCGCTGAGCCGGGGTCCAGCGCGGGGTGAGCGTGGCGAACCAGTTCGGCCGGGCGTAGAGGTCCTGGATCAGCTTCTCGGGGGTGAGCGGGATCCAGGCGGTGTTGAGCGCGATGCGCACGTCGTTCGCGGTGCGGACGTCCTCGCGGAGCACGGCCTCGTCGGCCTCGTCGACCGTGTTGCCGTGGCTGCGCAGCTGGTCGGCGAGCTGCTTCGTGAGGTCGCGGATCATGGTCTTCACGAAGCTCACGCGCGCCTCGTTGTGCGGCTTGCGCGACTCCCGCGCCCGGGTGATCGCCCGCTCGACGTCGTGCGGCTCGAGGCGCAGCTTCTCGCCGTTGACGTCGAGGATCTGCGTCTCGGCGGGGACGACCTGGCGCGAGCGGACCGCGCGGCGCAGCAGCTCCGCCATGCGGGCGGAGCCCTTGACCCGCGCGACGGCCGGGTCGTCCTCGTCGACGAGGTCGAGCCCCGGGTAGAGCTGCCCGAGGGTCGAGAGCACCACTCCCGTCTCGCCGAGGGAGGGCAGCACCGCCTCGATGTAGCGCAGGAACGAGCGGGAGGGACCGACGACGAGCACCCCGGAGGAGGCGATGCGGTCGCGGTAGGAGTAGAGGAGGTAGGCGGCGCGGTGCAGCGCCACGGCGGTCTTGCCGGTGCCGGGGCCGCCCTGCACGACGAGCACGCCGCGCAGGTCGGAGCGGATGATGCGGTCCTGCTCGCCCTGGATCGTCGCGACGATGTCGTGCATCCGGCCCGTGCGCTCCGCGCCGAGCGCGGCCATGAGCGCGCCCTCGCCCTGCAGCGCCGTGCCCTCGCGCAGCAGCTCCTCGTCGAAGACCTCGTCCTCGAAGCGGACGACCTCGCGGCCGCGGGTGGTCAGATGGCGGCGCGCGCGGGTGCCCATGGGGCGCGCCGCGGTCGCCTGGTAGAAGGCGGCGGACTGCGGGGCGCGCCAGTCGAGCAGGAGCGTGTCCTGCTCCTCGTCGCGCAGGCCGATGCGGCCGATGTAGCGGTGCTCGGTCTCCTGGTCGGCGAGGGTGAGGCGGCCGAAGGCCAGGCGGTCGTCGGCGCCCGACAGCGTCCGGATGCGGTCCTCGTAGAGTCGGGCGTACGCGTCGCGCTCCGACCGGCTCTGGTGGTTGCCGCCGACGCTCTGGATGCGCACCGTGTCCAGCGCCCGGCGCGCCTGCGCGATCAGCTCGTCCAGCCGGGCGTAGAGCCCCGCCACGTACTCGCGCTCGCGCGTGAGCTCGGTCTCGAGGATCGTGTTCCCGTCCGTCATCGTGCGCCCTTCCCGTGCTGGCCCGTCGCAGCCGGGAGGCGGATCGCGCTCCGGGGGCCGCAGGAAAACAGGCGGTCCAGTCTAACGACCGCGCGAGCCGGGAACCGCGCCGACGGCCGCCCCGCTCCTCGTGGGCCGGGGTCTTGACCCGGCGGGCGTCGAGGAGCATGCTCGACCCCAAGAAGAGCTCGACCCCCGGTCCGAGCAGGCGGCCCTGCCCCTGCCGTCGGGGGTCGATCTCTGTTCCGGCGCCTCTCGTCGGGCCCGCCTCCAGGAAGGGCCGAG
>NZ_JADILJ010000065.1 GCF_017355185.1 Rathayibacter sp. SD072
GCTGATCATCGCGATCCCGTCGCTCTCGATGCGCCTCGGACTGCCCGACGGCTCGAGCGAGCCCGAGGGGTCGACGAGCGCCCGCGCCTTCGAGATCGTCGGCGACGAGTTCGGGGCCGGCGCGAACGGTCCGCTGCTCGTCAGCGCCTCCGTCCCCGACGGGGTAGCCGGCGACGACCTCCTGCGCACGCAGGTCGAGATCGCCCGCGTGATCGCGGAGCAGGACGACGTGGTCGCCGTGGCGCCGATCGCCGCCTCCGACGACGGCACGCTGCTGGCCTTCCAGGTGCTGCCCGCCGAGGGGCCCAACAGCGCCTCGACCGAGCAGCTCGTGCAGGACCTCCGCGCCCTCCCGCCGGTCGGCGACGGCGTCGTGCTCGGAGTCGCGGGTCAGGCCGCGACGAACATCGACATCTCGGAGGGGCTGAACGCGGTGCTGCCGACCTACCTCGCGGTCGTCGTCGGGCTCTCGCTGCTCATCATGATCGTGGTGTTCCGCTCGCTGCTGGTGCCGGTCATCGCCACGGGCGGGTTCATCCTGTCGCTGTTCGCGACCTACGGCCTGATCGTGTCGGTGTTCCAGTTCGGCTGGGGAGCCGATCTGATCGGCCTGCACGCGACCGGCCCGATCCTGAGCTTCCTGCCGGTGATCCTCGTGGGCATCCTGTTCGGGCTCGCGATGGACTACCAGCTGTTCCTGGCGTCGGGCATGCGGGAGGCGTACGTCCACGGCGCGTCCGCGCGCCTCGCCGTGGCGCAGGGGTTCCAGGCGGGGAAGTCGGTCGTGATCGCGGCGGCGCTGATCATGATCGCGGTGTTCGGTGGCTTCGTCTTCTCGGAGTCGACGATCATCCGCTCGATCGGGTTCGGTCTCGCGTTCGGTGTGCTGCTCGACGCGTTCGTCGTGCGGATGCTGCTCATGCCCGCGCTGATGCACCTGCTCGGCCGCTCCGCCTGGTGGCTGCCCCGCTGGCTCGACCGCCTGCTGCCGGACGTCGACATCGAGGGCGCGTCCCTCGAGCGCACCCACCCGCACGCCTGAGCGGGGCTCCGGCTCCCGTCTCGCGGGGCCGGAGCCCGGGCATCAGGCGGGGGTGACCAGCACGCGCACGTCCCACGGGCCGAGCGCGAGCTCCGCGCCGGCCGCGACCGGCTCGCCCGAGTGCAGGTCCTCGGCCGCGAACGGCACCGCCACGACGGCGTCGTCCCACGACCAGTTCTGCACCACGTGCAGGCGCTCGGCGCGCGCGTTGACGGCGGAGTGGACGCGCACCGAGCCCGCCTCCGGGCGCCAGGGTGCCACGCCCGCGACCTCGCCCGCCCAGCCGAGCACGGCCGCGGCGAAGCGCGGGTCGGGCAGCCCGCCCACCGTCGAGACGCGTCCCGCCCCGTGCGCCCTCGAGGTCAGCGCCGCGTAGTCGCCGTGGAACGGGTGCTCGTACCGGGCGAGGACCTCGGCGTCCGTCGTCTCGTAGCTCTCGATCCACGAGGTGACCGCGGCGCCGTCGGGCAGCTCGAGTGCGGGCAGCCCGGGGGCCGCCACCGCCACGACCGGCACGGGCTGCTCCGGGTTCGTGTACTCGTCGTACCAGGCGCCCGCGGCCGCCGAGAGGCCGCCGCCCGGCGCGACCTCGAGCCGGGCCCGCGCCTGGGTGTCGGCGTAGCCGGTGCGGGGGCCGAGCACCAGGTGCCCGCCGGCCGCGGCGTACGCGAGCAGCCACTCCAGCACCGCGTCGTCGGCCGCGTAGTAGGCCGACACCACGAACACCGGCTGCTCGGCCGCCACCGTCGCCGCCTCGTGCTCGAGCAGCCCGCTCGCGTGGAAGAGCCGGGTCTGCAGCCCCGCGTCGAACGCGCCGCGCACGAAGGCCTCGACGAGGGGCGAGTAGGAGTCGGGCACGGGCATGCCGTCCGGCCCGCCGAGCGGTCCGAAGCGCTCGAGCGTCCACTTCGAGGCGTGGTCGTAGAGGACGCCGACCTGCGCGTCCGGCGCGAGCCCGACGATCCGATCGCCCAGCTCGCCGAGCTCGGCCCCGATCGCGGCGATCTCGCGGTAGGTGCGCCCCGGCTTCTGCGAGTGCGGCAGCACTCCGCCCCAGTAGGTCTCGGGGCCGAAGTGCAGGGTGTGCCAGTGCCAGTACTCGATCATCTGGGCGCCGCGGCTGATCAGCGCCCAGACCCCCTGGCGGCGCTGGCCCGGGTAGGCCGGGTTGTTCATCGACGAGAAGCCGATCGACTGGGCGCCCACCTCGGTGACGAGGAAGGGCTCGTGCCGGGTGCCGTACATCCAGTCGGCGGAGTGGTAGAGCGCCCAGGTGCCCTGCGTCCACCAGGTCTGCGGCTTCACCTCGGCGTCGGGCAGCGCGAGCGAGTCCTGCGCCTTGTAGTACGGGTTGCCCGCGGTGACCGTCATCATCGCGCCGACGGCGTCGTCGCGGATGGTCGGCCGCGTGTACGACAGGCAGGTCATCACGAAGCGCTCGCCCGCGTACTCCGACACGATGTCCGTCTGCCACTGCAGGTACTCCGTGACCAGGTCGGCCTGGAACAGCCGCCACGCGAGGTCGTACTGCGGCAGGAAATTGGCGTCGGGCCGCCAGAGATCGCTCCAGTCGGTGAGGCGGTGCGACCAGTAGGTCAGCCCCCACTCCTCGTTGAGGCGCTCGACGGTGCCGTATGTCGTGCGGAGCCGGTCGCGGAACCGCTCGAACGCCTGGTGGTTGAAGATCTGCCAGGCCCCGGGCTCGTTGTCGACCTGGAAGCCGATGATCGAGGGGTGCTCGGCGTGCCGCTCGAGGATCCGGCGGACCACGCGGTCGACGTGGAAGCGGAACGCCGCGTGGGCCACGTCGATCTCCTGGCGCATGCCCCAGCCGAACTTCCTGCCGGTCGCGATCTCGACGTTGATCTCGGGGTAGCGGCGCTGCAGCCACGGCGGGATCGCGTAGGTGGGCGTGCCGAGGATCACGCCGATCCCGAACTCCCGGGCGGTGTCGAGCACCGGAGTGATCCACTCCAGGTCGAAGACCCCGTCCTCCGGCTCCCACGTCGACCACACCGACTCGCCGACGCGGACGACCGTGAAGCCGGCCTCGCGCATCTCCTCGAAGTCCTGCCGCAGCCGCGGCGTGGGCTGGTACTCGTGGTAGTACGCGGCGCCGAAGAGCACCTGGGGCGGGGTGTAGGTCATGCGGGAGCCCTCCTGGAAACTGTTTCGCTTAGTTTCGCGATCAGGATCAGCGTAGGCGGCTGCCGCGGGGCGCGCAATGCCCGACGTCTCGCGCCTCCCACGCCTCTCCTTCCCGCGCTCCTCCAGAAGTCGCGGTGAGCGCGGACACTCACCGCAACTTCTGGAGGAGCGGCAAGGCGCAGCGAAGGGAGCGGAGGGGAAACAGTTTCCGCTACGCTCGTCCCACCCGCTCGAGTCCGCACCCGAGCCGTCCCATCCACTCGAAGTCCGCGTCACCCTCGACGTCGTCGCCGCTCGCGCCGGCGTCTCGAAGGCCACCGCGTCCAAGGTCCTCAACGGCCGCCCCGGCGCGTCCCCGGCCACCCGCGAGCGGGTCGAGCGGGCCCTGCGCGAGCTCGGCTACACGCCCAGCACCCGGGCCCGACGGGTCGGCGGATCGATCACCGTCGTCTTCGACACGCTGCTCTCCCTCTACTCCCTGCGCGTCCTCGAGGGCGTCGTCGGAGGAGCGCAGAGCGAGCGCGTCGATGTCGCCACGCGCGTCCTCGCCCCGGGCGGCTCCGCGGAGGAGGGGATGCGCTTCGACCGCGAGTTCGTCCGCTCCGTCGCCGCGCAGGGCCACCTGGGCCTGCTCGCCGTCACCACGGCCATCGACCCGGGCCTGGTCGCCGAGTGCGCCGACGCGGGCCTCGCGCTCGTCGCGGTCGACGCCCCGAATCCGCTCGACCCCTCCGTCGCGAGCATCGGCTCGAACCACTGGGTCGGCGGCCAGCAGTCGACCGAGCACCTCGTCGCCCTCGGCCACCGCAGGATCGCCTTCGTCGGCGGGGACGCCGCGAACCCGGGGCTCCGCGCCCGCTACGGCGGCTACCGCGAGGCCCTCGCCGCGGCGGGCCTCGCGGAGGACCCGGCCCTCGTCTCCGAGCACGGCATGGCCAGCGCCGAGCGCGTCGTCCCCGGACTCCTCGCGCTCCCCGATCCGCCCACCGCGATCGTCGCGACCACCGACCTCGCTGCGTTCCAGGCGGTCCGCGCCGTGCTCGCCGCCGGCCTGCGGGTCCCCGAGGACGTCAGCGTCATGGGCTACGACGACACCTACGCCGACCTGCCGACCGCGCCGCTGCTCTCCACCGTCCACACGCCCCTGCACGACATCGGCCGCCTCGCCGTCGAGACCCTGATCCGGATGCACGACGGCATCCCCCCGGTCTCGCACCGCCTCGAGCTCGCCACCACCCTCGTCGTCCGCGAGTCGACCGCGCCGCCGCGCTCCGCCTAGCGGCGTTTGGCCTCTCGCGGAGGGGTCTGCATACTGGAATGCCGCCCCCAACAGGGAGCGTTCAGCTGCGACAGCGGAGGGTGGACCGGTGTCGACCGTCCTCAACCGGGCCCCCGCGGCCCGTCGTTCCGCCCGTGCGCTGCCCCTGATCGTGGGCGCGACGGGCTTCGCGGCGAGCCTGATCCTCGCGATCGCGGCCCTCGCGACGGCCGCCGCACCCGTGCGCGTGCTCGGCGTGCCGCTCCCGCTGGTGCAGGGCGGCGCGGTCTGGATGAGCGTCGTCGGCTACGTCCTCACTCCGGTGCTCGTGTTCCTCGCCACCGGCTGGGACCTCTCGAGCCAGCGCTCGCACGCCCTCCGCGACGCCCGCCATTTCGTGCCGAACCCCCTCTACTCGCGGGCACTGCTCTGGATCTCGGGCGCGGGCCTCGTGCTCGGCGCCTGGCACATCCTCAACATCAGCGTGCCCGTGTCCGAATGGCTCGCCGCGTGATCCGGCGGGCCCTCGCGGTCGTCGTCGCAGTGCTCCTGCTGGTCCTGGCCGGCGGCTCCGCCGCGACCGCCACCACCACCTCCACGCCCACCGCGTCCCTCACCGACACCGGTCGCGGCGCGATCGAGGACCTGCGCACCTGCCTCTCCTCCTCCGACGTGCTGAACGTGTACTACCTCGTCGACAGCTCCGGCTCGCTGAACACCGGCGGCGACGACGGCCGCGGCTCCGACCCCGACGTCGCGCGCGCGGACATCCTCGCGGGCAGCCTCCAGGAGCTCGGCGGGCTCCGCGACTCGCTCACGGTCAACTGGGGCGCCGCGTTCTTCAGCCGCGCCTTCGAGCCCGCGGTCGACTGGCGCCCGTGGACCGCTGACAGCCCGGGCGTCCTCGCCACCGAGATCCGCGAGAAGACGCCGGGCGGAGGCACGAACTGGCTCGCCGGGCTCCAGGGCGTGCAGACCGCGCTGCAGAACCAGCCGAGCGCCGGCTCCGCCTGCCAGCTCGTCGTCTGGCTGACCGACGGCGAGATCGACCTGGGCTCGGCATCGGCCACCGCCGACGCGACCAACGCGCTGTGCGGCGTTCGCATCGACCCCGACGGCGCCGAGCCCGAGGGCAACGGCGTCCTCGCCGCGCTCCGCCAGGCCGGCGTCGTGGTCCTCGGCACCCTCCTCGCCGACGGCGAGCAGCGCGAGCAGGCCGGCATCATGTGGCCCCTCGTCGAGGGCACGGGCGAGTACGGAGGCGGCACCTCGTCGTGCGGACCCGCCACCGCGCCCGAGGGGGCCGTCCGCGGCGCCGTCGTCGACGCCTCCGACCCCGACGCGCTCGCGTCCGTGTTCCTCGAGCTCGGCAGCCGCATCGCCGGCGGCTCCGCCCAGCCCCTCGCCGCCGACGGCACCTTCTGGATCGACGCCGGCGTCTCGCGCATCCAGGCCGTCGTGTCCGACCCCGCCTGGACCCTCACCCCTCCCGCCGGGTCCGGCCTGCCCGTGCTGTCGGCCGACTCCGGCACCGCGGGGCTCGAGGTCACCGGCTCGTCCGGCGTCTCGCTCGTCACGCTGACCGTCGACCGCCCCGAGTTGCAGGGGCAGTGGACACTGAGCGCCGCCGGCACGGAGGACGTCTTCTTCTTCAGCGACCTCCGCATCGTCTTCGACGAGGCCAACTCGGTCGAGCGCGCCGAGGACGGCTCGCTCTCGGCCACCCTCAGCGCCCGCGTCGAGAACGCCGACGGCACTCCGGCCGACCTCTCGGTCTTCGACGAGGCCGTCTTCACCGCCACGTCGACCGCCGACGGCGCGACGTCGCCGCTCGAGGGCGCGCGCATCGACGAGGCGTCCGGAGCGATCACCCTCCCGCTGCCCGCCGACGTGACGGCCTCCGAGATCCTCGTCACCGCCTCCCTCGACCCGCTCAGCACCGCGCCGCACGCGGTCGCCCTCGCGCCGGTCACCACGCAGCAGCGGGTCGCCACCGTGCTGCCCGCGTCGTTCCCGAGCGTCGCCTCGCCGCTCGTGCTGAGCGAGCTCACGGGAGCGGAGGGCCGAGCGGAGGGGACCCTCGCGGTCCAGGGACCGACCGCCGGCGGCGACGGCCGGGTCTGCCTCGCCGCGCCCCCCGAGGTCACGAGCGACAACGCCGACCGCGCCGGCAGCTGGACCTGGACCTTCACCGACGACAGCGGTGCCGCGCTCGCGCCGGGCGACTGCGTCGTCGTCGCCCCCGGCAGCGCCCGGACCCTCACCGTCACCGCCGAGAACCCGGTGCCCGCCGACTCCACCGTCTCGGCCACCCTGCCCCTCGACATCCGCACCGCCGACGGAGGCAGCGCCCCGCAGACCGTCGCCGTCTCGTTCCCGTCGACCTTCCCCGTGAACGCGGCGGCGATCGGCCTGATCGCGCTGGTCCTCCTCCTGCTCGGGCTCCTGCTCCCTCTCGTCTTCCTGTACTTGTTCAACCGCTGGAACGCGAAGATCGCGATGCAGGGCTCGTTCCAGCGCGGCACGATCCCCGTCGAGATCACCCCCGACGGCGTCCGCTCGACCCTCCCGTCGGACCGCCTCGA
This sequence comes from Rathayibacter sp. SD072, assembly GCF_017355185.1. GTDB lineage: Bacteria > Actinomycetota > Actinomycetes > Actinomycetales > Microbacteriaceae > Rathayibacter. The sequence goes on from NZ_JADILJ010000065.1 coordinate 7,034, forward strand.
CGACCGCTTCCGCTACCTGAGGAGCGAGACCGGGGTGCGCGAGATCCCGGATCCCGATCTCGGCCGTCTGCGCGTGCACGTGCCGTGGTGGCCGCTCAAGGCGCCCGGCTACCGCGTCGGCCCGCCCGCCGGCGGGGTCGTCGTGGCGTCCCGCACCGGCACCCGCAGCACCTCCGCGGGCACCCGGCTCCCCGACGGCGGGATGGGCTTCCGCACCCTGCCGCTGGACGCGTTCTGGGCGATCGTCGTGCCCGAGCGCGAGCTCGACCGGCCCCGCTCGGACGACCCGGTGCGCGCCCTCGCGGTGCTCTACCACCGCGTCGACCGCGACGACGAGGCGCAGTACGCGCGCCGCCTCGACGACCTGCTCCGCGACTCCGGTGCCCCCGCAGGGGCGAACCTCGAGACCCTGCGCCGCGAGCGGGCCGCGAAGCGCCCGGAGCCCGAGCAGCCGGAGCGCACGCAGAACCAGCGCCCGGAGCCAGAGCGCCCCGAGCGCCCCGCGGTCGCTGACAGCGCCGCCGAAGAAAGCAGACAGTCATGCTCAAACCCTTCCTTCTCATCGGAGTCGGCGGCTCCGGCGGCAAGACCCTCCGCGGCATCAAGTACCAGCTCGAGCTCAAGCTCCAGCAGCTCGGCTGGGAGGGCGGCATCCCCGCCGCCTGGCGCTTCCTGCACTTCGACACCCCGACCGTGCAGGACGGCATGGAGTACCAGGCGCCGTTCCTGCCCCGGCAGGACTACCGCGGCCTCGTGAGCACCGCCGCGACGTTCGACATCGTGCACGGCTCGATCACGAGCGCCCACGCCACCAACAACGCGATGCGCCACGACATCGAGCGCCAGCTGCCCGACCCCCGCCAGGTCAAGGTCGACGTCACCAAGGGCGCCGGTCAGTACCGCGCCGTCGGCCGCGCCGTCGCGCTCGCCGCCACCAAGGAGATCGCGCAGGCCGCGCGCTTCGCGATCGGCAAGATGAACGACGCGGAGTCGCTCGCCGAGCTGCAGACGCTCGGCCAGCGCCTGCGCGCCCGCGACGACGGGGGAGACGGCAGCCCGATCGTCATCGTGATCTCGTCGGTCGCGGGAGGCTCGGGAGCGGGCCAGTTCCTCGACGTGATCGAGATCGTCAAGTCGACCGCCAAGCAGTACCCGTGGTCGAACCAGTTCTTCAGCATGCTCTACGCGCCCGACGTCTTCGACCAGCTGAACGTCACCGCCGGCATGCCCGGCAACGCGCTCGCCGCGATCTCGGAGACGATGAACGGCTTCTGGACCGACACCCCCTCGGCCGCCACCCTCGAGCTCCTGCGCACCAAGGGCGTCGCGCCCTCGTACGGAGCCGCGATGGACCGCGTCGGCGCCGCGTACCCCTTCATCGTGGGCCGCAGCAACAGCAAGGTCACCTTCGAGGACCAGAACGCCGTCTACGACGCCGTCGCCACCAGCCTCACCGCGTGGATGATCGACGAGCGCGTGCAGGACGACATGATCGCCTACTCCTCGGGCAACTGGCAGGCCCGCTCGGCCGCGAACGTGCTGCCCGACAACTCCGGTCTCATGAGTCCCGCGCACCACTCGCCGCCCTTCTCCTCGATCGGCTTCGGCCGGGTGACCCTGGGCCGCGAGCGCTTCCTCGAGTACTCCGCCGAGCGCTTCGCCCGCTCGGCCATCGACCGGATGCTCTTCGCGCACTCCGAGGAGGACCCGCAGTTCGAGCGGATGACCGAGCGCGAGTACATCGAGAAGTCGGCCGACAGCGAGTACCAGCGCTTCATCCGCGATCTGCGCCTGAACGAGGAGACCGCCGAGCACAACGACGTCACCGATGCGCTGCGCGACACCGCCGTGCTCGACGTGATCAAGGCGGAGCTGCAGCGCGGCGCCGACGAGGAGCTCAGCCGTCCGGAGTCGCTCGACCGCCAGGGCGGCGCCGACATCACGACCTGGTCGGACCGCCTCGTCAACGAGTACACGCGCACGAGCCCCCGGCTCCTCCAGCGCGACCGCGAGGCGCGCCAGCGCCGCCTCGACGAGTGGACGCGCACGATGCCCGGCCACCTCCTCGAGACGGTGTCGCGCTACGTCGCGCAGGACGGCCTGCCGGTCGTCGTGGCGATGCTCCGCCGCCTCGAGCGCGGCCTCAAGGGCACCGTCGACGCGCTCCGGATCGACGCGCGCCAGCACGAGGAGTGGGTGGCCGGCCTCGGCTCCCTCGTCTCGGACGAGCTGCGCACGGCCGCGAACCAGCAGTCCATCCGTCCCGATCAGGAGGCGGTGCAGTTCGCGATCCAGCGGCTCGGGCAGGCGCTGGAGTGGTCCTCCGAGGCCGCGCTGCGCGACTCGGCCTCGGCTCTGCTCGCGGAGCTGCGCGAGACCTTCCTCGGCCCGCTCGCCGACTACCTCGACGGCTCGCGCACTGCGCTCCTGCAGCGCGTGAACGCGCGCAAGACGATCGACGACCGCGAGAACGCCTACGAGTTCTGGCCGCGTCGCGTCGACGAGACCGTGCCGCGCAAGTACACCCCGGCGCCCAACGAGCGGATGCTCGTGGAGCCCGAGAAGTACCCCGCCGAGTTCCAGAAGCTGGTGCGCGCCTCGGTCGACGGCGACGCCAAGTACCAGGACGCCGTGCTGCGCGTCCTCACCGATCTCCTGGTGGGCGTCAGCCCCGACTCCGAGGGCTCGGACGAGACCTGGTCGCTCGTCGCGAACCCGCGCACCTGGAAGCCGACCGTCACCGCGGATCCGGCCGTCGCGAACCCCGCGCAGCGCGCGACCTTCGACCTCGCCACCGACCCCGAGACCTATGTCGCCCGGGCCCGCGCGTGGATGAAGCGCGACGGCACCCCGTTCGCCGCCTACATCGGCGAGGACCTGCTCGGCTTCTTCGACTCCGAGGTGCTGCCGCCGAACGTCTTCGCCGAGCGGCGCGACCGCTACCGCGAGCAGCTCCAGGCCGCCCTCGGCGCGAGCGAGCCGCTGGTGAAGCTCAATCCGGCGCTCCTGCGCGCCGTGCACGGCAAGGCGATCAACGAGGACACCTCGCTCGTCTTCAGCTCCATCCCGTTCCGCGCGGGCACCGAGATGTACGAGGTGACCAAGGGCGTGCTCGGCCAGATGGGCGTCTGGGACGACGCGACCAGCGAGTCGTGGTTCCAGGACCAGAAGGTCGACGGCATCGAGGTCTTCGCGATGTCCGGCTTCCCCTACCAGCCCATCGTGATGGACTCGGTGATGGAGCCCATCGCCCGCGGCTGGCTCGCGCAGTCGAACACCCAGGACAGCCGCGAGGCGTTCTGGAAGTTCAAGCGCGCGCGACTGCTCGGCGAGAGCATCCCGGCGGATCCGCGCGCGATCGAGTCGATGATCCGCGGCTGGTACGTCGCCAAGGCCCTCGGCCGCCTCGCCGTCGACTCGACGCAGGGCGAGAAGGGCCCGAAGCTCTCGGTCTGGGACCCGGCGTCGCGCGGCTTCGCCGACTTCCCGCACCCGCTGCTCAGCGAGCGCAACGCCCGCCCCGCCGACTTCCCCGGGGTGGTGCTGCAGTCGCTCGCGATCGCGATGGCGCTCTGCAACGTCGACGGCACGCTCGCTCCGCTCGCCCCCTACCGCGTGCTCACGTCGCTCGGCGGCAGCCGCGGCGAGGAGACCGAGCTGGCCGAGTGGCTGCAGACGGGCGCCCTGCCCACCGGCGCCCCCACTCCGGAGCCGTCGCGCGCCGGCACTGCCGAGGGCGACCTCGCGTCGCGCCGCACCGCCGTGCAGGCGTACCTCTCGGCCGAGCTCGCCAAGTTCGAGAGCGACATCGTGGCGCAGGACGACCGGGTGTCGGTCTACGACTACCCGGTGACCTGGGAGATGCGGGAGCAGTTCCGCGACGCCCTGCAGGGTCTGGTCTCGTCGGTCCTGTCCACCGGTCCGCGCGACACCGGGGTCTGAGCGTGGAGTCGGATCCGCGGCCCGGCGGTTTCTGGCCCGACGGCAAGGCGGCGATCGTCCTGCTGCCCAGCGGCGCGCAGGGCGAGACCCTGCTCGAGCTCGCGGCGCAGTGGACGAAGACCGGCCTGCTGGGCCAGGCCCTCTGGGTGCTGCCCGAGCACGTGAAGACCTCGCCCTCCGCGCCTCCGCAGATCGAGGCCGTGGTGCTGGGAGTGGGCGCCGACCTCGAGTCGGTGGCGATCTCGGTCGACCTCTTCGAGGCCCTGGCCGAGGAGCAGCTCGCCCTGGTGCGCCTGATCACCCTCCGCTCGTCCTTGCCCGAGCGCGAGACCGACCAGGCGCAGGACGAGGTCGCCGACCTGGTCCGCTCGTGGGTCCGCACCTCGATGCCGCTGCCCAATCCCTCCGCGACCCTGGCCGACCAGACGACGGAGCTGCGCCACGTCACCCTGATCTGCGCGCCCACCGCGTTCCAGCTGCGCGAGCGCGTCGAGAGCCACGAGCACGGCTTCGTCGTCATCGCCTCGCCCGAGGACCGCTCGAGCCCGTGGTCCGGCGACGCCTTCGTGCGCGACGACGAGCGCTTCACCGGCTTCACGCTCACCCACCTCGCCTCGGTCGCCGGTCTCTGGAACGGCGTCAGCGAGGGCAGCGTCGAGCTGATGTCGCGCGAGAGCGACGGCGGCGCCTCGGTCTGGATCTCGCGCGTGTTCCTCAACGCGGTGCTGACGGAGTCGCTCGGCCGCCGCGTCGCCGCCGGCGTGCTCGAGAACGCGGCCCGCCCCGACTCCCTCCTGATCGACCCCAGCGTCAGCCCGCCGCCGCCCGGCACCGCCTTCATCGAGGACGGCCGGATCGGCGGCTACGTCGACGGCATGGTCGAGGGCGCCCTCCGGCTCGACGGGGGAGCCCTCACCTACGACGCCGCCGGTGCGCTCGCCCTGCCCGAGGTGGACCGCATCGGCCTCGCCTCGCAGGGCGGCCGCTTCCTGATGTTCGCGTCGAGCAAGCTCGCGCAGATGCCCAAGTGGGCGCTGCGCCGCCTGACCTCGAGCACCTACCGCGCCGTCACCCGCGCCCTGCACACCGAGGAGGGCTCCGCCGTCGTCGGAACCTCCTTCGACGAGGTGCTCGACGTGCGCGACCGGCTGCTGCTCGCCGACCTGCGGCGCCTGCAGGAGGACGAGGCCCGGGCCCGCACCGAGGCCGACGCCCCCGCGGCGATGGCGCACGTCCGCACCACGCCCGAGCTCTGGGCCGGGCTGCGCGAGCTCGTCTTCGGCTCGCTCGACGGCAGCGCCGACCTGCGCGACGCCGGCTTCGCCCCCGTGGAGGGAGCAGTGCCGGTCTTCGGCCGCGTCGCCGACGTGCTCGCCCTGCCGGACGACGCGTGGAACCCGGCCGGGCACGACGTGCCGCCCGGGTTCCCGAAGCGGGTGGACTGGTACGCGCTGACGCTGGAGGACCCGCGGCGGAGGCTCGAGGACTGGGTGACGGCGGCGGAGGGATCGGTGGCGGCGGTTCCTGCTGCTGTCGCTCCTGTTCCTGTCCCTCCTGAACCCGCCCCGTTCGCCCCTCCCGAGGACGGCACCCGGATCGAGGAGCCGACCGTCGAGCCGACCGACCCTGCCGAGCCCGCCGAGACCGCCTCGCCCGCCGAGGACCCCGAGACCCCGGCCCGCGTCCGCATCGAGCTCCCCGCCGAGCCCGACCCCGGCCCCGACCCGGTCCTCGCGGAGGAGCGCCGCTCGAGCCGCCTCCGCGCCCTCGCCGAGTACGACCTCTGGGCCGGCGCGCAGAGCACCTCCTTCGTCTGGCGCTTCCTCGACCGCCTCGCCGGAGAGCGTCGCCGCGCCGAGGACGAGGCGGCGACCTTCGTCCGCGAGATCGACGCCCTCCGCCCGCAGCGCCCCGGCGAGCTCCTCGGACTCCGCCGCGACTTCCACCGCTCGATGCTCGTCGGCTGGATCCTCGTGATCGCCCTGGCGCTCGCCGTCGGCTTCGGCCTCTGGCAGGTCAACGACTACGCCGCGCGCGACGCCGACGGCTCGTTCAACCCGGACCCGATTTCGGCCGTGCTCTGGTGGATCCTCGGCGGCCTCGGCATCGCCGGGGTGACCCTCACCGTCGTCGCCCTGGCCCGCTACCACGCGGGCTGGTCGCGCTTCGAGCGCAGGATCCGCCTCGAGCGCGCCCGCCTCGCCCACCTCGGCGCGAGCGCCCGCCGCGCCCGCGAGGAGGCCGCACGCCTGCGCTCCGTGCACCGCCAGGCCGTGGAGTGGCTGGTGCTGCTCTCGAAGGCCATCCACCGCCCGTGGCACGTGCCGCCGGTGTGGACGCAGCACGAGACCTTCGACGTCGAGCGCGGCCACATGCCCTTCGCCGTGCGCCTCGCCACGGTGAGCGGGGAGGAGACCGCCGCCGTCGCCCGGATGCGCGCCGCGATGACCGCGCAGCTCGTCCGCCGCGGCTGGCGTCACGACGCCTTCGAGTCCCTCGTGCGCGAGATGGCCGCCGACTACGGATCCGGTCAGGGCTTCGGTCTCTCGGCCCTCGACGAGGACCTCCCGCACTCGTCCAACCACACCCGGCGGATGCTGCTGCGCGCCCTGGACGACGAGTCGCTCCTCACCCGCGTCGCCGCCCCGCGCCTCGCCGACATCGTCGCCTCCGTCACCCGCGACGAGGAGGCCATCGCCCGCCCCCGCGTCCGCCCGATGGGCACCAACCCGCTCAACGCCCTGCGCCGTCCCGAGGACTG
>NZ_JADILJ010000066.1 GCF_017355185.1 Rathayibacter sp. SD072
CAGAAGGCCGTGCGGCTCGCCAAGCGCGAGCGCCTGATCGAGCGCGCGGGCGAGGACCTCGGCGGCGGTGCGTACCCGGTCGCCGTCGGAGTCACCGACACGATCGCCGCGGTCCGCGCGCGCCACGAGGGCATCGAGCCGGACGTCCGCACGGGCGAGAAGGTCGGCCTCGCCGGTCGCGTCGTCTTCCAGCGCAACACGGGCAAGCTCTGCTTCGCGACTCTGCAGTCCGGCGACGGCTCCCGCATCCAGGCCATGGTGTCGCTCGGCGACGTCGGCGAGGAGTCGCTGGCAGCCTGGAAGGAGCTCGTCGACCTCGGCGATCACCTGTTCGTCGAGGGCGAGGTCATCTCGAGCAAGCGCGGCGAGCTGAGCGTCTGGGTGTCCGGCTGGACGATCGCCGCGAAGGCGATCCTCCCGCTCCCGAACCTGCACAACGAGCTCGGCGACGAGACCCGGATGCGCCAGCGCTACCTCGACCTCATCGTGCGCCCGCAGGCCCGCGAGACGGTCGTCACCCGCGCGGCGGTCAACGCGTCGCTCCGCAGCACTTTCACCTCGCACGGCTTCCTCGAGGTCGAGACGCCGATGCTGCAGGTCATGCACGGCGGCGCCTCCGCCCGTCCGTTCGCCACGCACTCGAACGCGTTCGACACCGAGCTCTACCTGCGCATCGCGCCGGAGCTCTACCTCAAGCGCGCCGTCGTCGGAGGCATCGACCGCGTCTTCGAGATCAACCGCAACTTCCGCAACGAGGGCGCCGACTCCACGCACTCGCCCGAGTTCGCGATGCTCGAGGCGTACCAGGCGTACGGCGACTACACGTCGATCGCCGACCTGACCCAGGAGCTGATCCAGAACGCGGCGCTCGCCGTCGCCGGATCTCACGTGGTCACGTGGGCCGACGGCACCGAGTTCGACCTCGGCGGCGAGTGGGACCGCATCTCGATGTACGAGAGCCTCTCGCAGGCCGCCGGCATCGCGATCACCCCCGAGACCCCCCTCGTCGAGCTCGAGACGCTCGCCGAGCGCGAGGGCGTCGAGGTGCACGTGCCGACCCACGGCAAGTACGTCGAGGAGCTGTGGGAGCACTTCGTCAAGGGCGGGCTCACCCGCCCCACCTTCGTGCTCGACTTCCCGGTCGACACGTCGCCGCTCGTCCGCGCGCACCGCAGCATCCCGGGCGTCGTCGAGAAGTGGGACCTGTACGTCCGCGGATTCGAGCTCGCCACCGGCTACTCCGAGCTCATCGACCCAGTCGTGCAGCGCGAGCGCTTCGTCGAGCAGGCGCGCCAGGCGGCGGCCGGCGACGACGAGGCGATGCGACTGGACGAGGACTTCCTCCGCGCCCTTGAGCACGGCATGCCGCCCACCGGCGGCATGGGCATGGGCATCGACCGCCTGCTCATGGCGATCACCGGCCTCGGGATCCGCGAGACGATCCTGTTCCCGCTGGTCAAGTAGCCTGGTTCGGCGGCGGAGCAGGTCCCCGCCGCGAACGACGACGGCCTCCTGGCCGGACGGGGGAGACGTGGTCCGCGCATCCAGCATCGTCGCGATCGCCGTCGCGGGCGTGCTCACCGTCGCCCAGTTCGGCGTCGGCACCGTGGTCGCCGGCTCCGTGCTCGCCGACTCGGCGGACCTCGGCACGGCCGTCGCCGACCAGCGCGCGGCCGAGTCGTTCACGCCCGACGCCGTGATCGAGGGCTTCGCCGAGCGGACGGCCATGTCGACCCGCGGACGGGCCCTGTACTACGCCTCGCACCCCTCGGTGGAGCCGACGTCCGGCTTCAACGAGCTCTGCGGCTACGGCGCTTCGGACGAGATCGTCCTGGGCTGCTACACCGGCACCGACATCTTCATCTCGGACGTCGACAACCCCGATCTCGACGGCATCCGCGACGTCACGGCGGCGCACGAGATGCTGCACGCCGCCTGGGTCCGACTCGGCGACGAGGAGCGGAGCGAGTTGGGTGCGGAGCTCGAGACGGCGTACGAGGGCCTCCCCGAGGGCGGCGAGATCGCCGAGCGCCTGGAGCTGTACCGCACCGGCGGCCTGGGCGAGCGCGTCAACGAGCTGCACTCCATCCTGGGCACCGAGGTCGCCGACCTGCCGCCCGCGCTCGAGGCGCACTACGCGCAGTTCTTCACCGATCGCTCCGTCGTCGTCGGCTTGAACGAGCGCTACGAGGCCGTGTTCACCGATCTCGAGAACCGCATCACCGATCTGGTCGCCCGGATCGACGCGATGTACACCGACCTCACCGCCCGCGTCGACGCGAACAACGCCGAGTACGACGCGCTGAACGCCGAGATCGACGCGTTCAACACCCGCGCCGACAGCGGTGACTTCTCCTCCGAGGCGGCGTTCGACGCCGAGCGCGCGGAGCTGCTGGACCGCGGCGAGGAGATCGACGCGACCCGCGACGCCATCGACGCGGACATCGCAGAGTACGACGCCCTCCGGACCGAGCTCGAGGGGCTGAACGCCGACGCGTCCGCCCTCAACCGGTCGCTCGAGAGCCGCTGACGCTCGTCCGACGGCCAACCCCGGCTCGGGTACGGCTCGCCCGGGTAGGATCGCCCCATGGACTGGGAGATCTGGAATCAGGGGCTGTGGGCTCTTCTGCCGACCGTCAGCATCGGCGTGATCTTCTGGTACATCATGCGCGCCCTGATCCGCTCCGACCGCAACGAGCGCCGCGCCTACGACCGCATCGAGGCGAAGGAGCGCGCCCGCCGCGGTCTGCCGCCGCGCGACGCCTCCTGACCGACCCCGCGGGGGTGCGGGGTGCAGAAGCGCCCGCCTCCTGCACGCGAGCGACACACGGCGAGGAGACCCGGTGACCCCACCCGACTGGTCGCTCGTGCTCGCCGTGGCCGCGATCGTCGTCGAGCTCGTCGTCCGCGTCGTGGCGGTGATCGTCGTGCCGCGCAACCGCCGCCCGACCACGGGGCTCGCGTGGCTGATGGCGATCTTCCTGATCCCCTACGTCGGCATCCTGCTGTTCCTCTTCATCGGCAGCTACCGGCTCCCGCGCAAGCGCCGGCGCAAGCAGGAGGAGATCAACCGGTTCATCCTCGAGTCGACCGAGGGGATCGACCGCGTCGCGCGCAACCATCCGTGGCCGCAGTGGCTCGAGTCGGTCGTGACGCTGAACCGCAACCTCGGAGCGATGCCGCTGGTCGGCGGCAACGACGCGCGCCTGCAGGGCGGGTACGAGGAGACGATCCGGGCGATGGCGGCCGAGATCGACCGCGCCCGCCGCTACGTGCACTGCGAGTTCTACATCCTCGCCGCCGATTCGACCACCGAGCCCTTCTTCGCCGCCCTCGACCGCGCCGTCGCGCGCGGTGTGACCGTGCGGATCCTGCTCGATCACATCGCGTCCATCCGCGTGCCGGGCTACGCCGGCGGCACCTACCGCCGGCTCCGGGCGCTGCGGGACGCCGGGGCGCACTGGTCGTACATGCTGCCCGTGCGCCCGTGGCGCGGCCAGTACCAGCGGCCCGATCTCCGCAACCACCGCAAGCTGCTGATCGTGGACGGCAACGCCGCCTTCATGGGATCGCAGAACGTCGTCGACTCGAGCTACAACAAGCGCGGCAACATCCGCCGCGGCCTGCACTGGCACGACCTGATGGTGCGCCTCGAGGGGCCGGTCGTGCAGGGTTTGAACGCGATCTTCATCACCGACTGGTACAGCGAGACGGACGAGCTGCTCCTGCGCGAGTCGGAGCCGATGGAGGCCCTCCAGCAGCGCGACACGATCGACTGCCAGGTCGTGCCGAGCGGGCCCGGATTCGCCGGCGAGAACAACCTGCGCCTCTTCCTGGCCCTGCTCTACTCGGCGCAGAAGTCGATCATCATCACGAGCCCCTACTTCGTGCCGGACGAGGCGATGCTCTACGCCATCACGACGGCGACCCGCCGCGGGGTGCACGTCGAGCTGTTCGTGTCCGAGATCGGCGACCAGGCCGTCGTCTACCACGCGCAGCGCTCCTACTACGAGACGCTGCTGACGGCGGGCGTGCGCATCTGGATGTACCGCAAGCCCACGATCCTGCACGCGAAGCACTTCACGATCGACGACGACGTCGCCGTCATCGGCTCGAGCAACATGGACATGCGCTCGTTCACCCTGAACCTCGAGGTCTCGCTGATGGTGCGCGGCTCCGAGTTCGTCGAGGACCTGCGCCAGGTGCAGCAGGACTACCGCGAGCACTCGCGCGAGCTCACGCTGCGGGAGTGGCGCGGTCAGCCGCTGCGCTCCACGATCCTCGACAACCTGGCGAGGCTCACCTCCGCCCTCCAGTGACCCTTTCGGGGTCGAGCCGAGGAACCCTCACCTCTTGTAGGCTCCGAGCGACGGCGCCTCCGTGGCGGCCGTGCTCACGATCGGAGTCGCCACCGTGGTCCCACGCCCCGTCCTGCAGAACCCCGCGAGCATCCCGCTGAGCGCGGGGGCGCGCACCGTCCGGCTGCGCGGTGCCGACGGGATCGCCGCGCTGCGCCGGTCGATCGACGTGGACGTCCCGTCGCCGCCCGCCTTCCGGATGGACCTCGCCGTCGCGGCGTTCGACGGGGTGCGGATCCTGCACGTCGTCTCGACACCGCTCGTGCTCCGCTGGCCGAGCGACCGCGTCGTCGAGGCGGCGACGCTCTTCGTGCTGCCGATGGAGGGCGAGCTGCTGGTCGAGTCGGACGCCGGACGCGCGACGGTGTCGGACGGCGTCCTCATCGTCTCGACCGACGTCCCGGTCGTGGTGACGGCCTCGCGCCCCGTGCGCTTCCTCCTGCTGCGCCTCGCGCTGCCCGCCTCCGAGCGGCCGCGCCGGGCCGAGCCGCCGCGCCAGCTGCCGCCGTCGCCCGTGGCGCTCACGGCCCGCTCCGTGCTGCGCGCCGTCCTCGCCGACCTCGACATCGCGCACGCGGTGCAGACCGACTACCTCCGGGACGCAGTGCAGCGTCTGGGCCGGGTGCTCGACGGCGAGCGTGCCGACGCACCCGCCGAGCGGATGGGCCTGCACGACATGGTCGACGCCGCCGAGCAGGTCATCCGGTCCGACTACACCGACCCGACGCTCGACCCGGGAACCGTCGCGCGCCGCTGCCGCGTGAGTCTGCGGACCCTGCAGAGGGCCGTCGCCGACGAGCGGGGCACGACGCTGCGCGACCTCCTCTCCGCCGTCCGCACCGAGAACGCGCTCCGCATCGTCGCCGGGCCCGAGGGGGCGGAGCTCCCGCTCAGCGACGTCGCGCGGCGCTCGGGCTTCTCGTCGCCCGAGCGCCTGCGGCGCGCGATCGCCACCGAGACCGGGCTCTCGCCCAGCGAGTACCGCCGCCGCCTGCGCCGGGAGGAGCGCGCGGTCGGCTGAGTGCGGCACCGTCGACCGGCGCGCACTCTCGCTCCTCCGCCCTTCGGGCGCAAGGCCCTGTGCGCGTCGAGGGCGTCGGCGTAGCGTCGATCACTCCTCTGCACCGCTGCACCCGGCCCGCCTCGTCGCGCCGGGTCCGAGAAGGGATCGACATGACGGCATCCGGAACCACGCGCATCCTCATCCTGGGCGGCGGGTACGTCGGCCTCTACACGGCCTGGGGGCTCGAGAAGCTCCGCGGCCTCGCTCCGATCGACGTCACGGTCGTCGAGCCGAACCCCTACATGACCTACCAGCCGCTGCTGCCCGAGGTCGCCGGCGGCCACGTCCAGCCGCGCCACGTCACCGTGCCGCTGATCTCGGCGCTCAAGCGCACCCGCGTCATCCGCGGGGCGATCACCGGGGTGAGCCTCGAGGAGCGCACCGCATCCGTCGCCGCCATCGACGGGTCCACCCGCACGCTCCCGTTCGACCAGGTGGTCTTCGCCCTCGGCGCCGTCACGCGCACGTTCCCCACCCCGGGCCTCGCCGAGCACGGCATCGGCTTCAAGACGCTCGAGGAGGCCGCGCACCTGCGCGACCGCGTCATCGAGAGCATCGCCCGCGCCGCCCTCACCACGGACCCGGCCGAGCGCCGCCGCCTGCTCACCTTCGTCTTCGTCGGCGGCGGCTACACCGGCGTCGAGGCCCTCAGCGAGCTGCTCGACCTCAGCCGACGCACCCTCGCGGCGCAGCCGTCGCTCTCGATGGGCGACGTGAGCTGGCACCTCGTCGAGGCCCTCGACCGCGTGGCTCCGGAGGTGGGCCCCGAGCTCTCGAAGTGGACGCTCGAGCACCTGCGCGCCCGCGGCGTGAACGTGCACCTGAAGACCACCATGCCCTCGTGCGAGGACGGCGTCGTCGAGCTCTCGAGCGGCGAGCGCATCCCGACCGCCACGCTCGTGTGGACGGCCGGCGTCAAGCCGAACCCGATCCTGGAGGCGACGGACGCGCCGCGCGGTCCCCGCGGCCACGTCATGGCCGACGCCCGCCTGCGCGTGATCCGCGAGGACGGCACGCCCGTCCGCGGAGCCTGGGCGGCGGGCGACGGCGCGCAGGTCCCCGACCTCACCGCCGAGAAGCAGCCGGCGTACTACCCGCCGAACGCCCAGAACGCGGTGCGCCAGGCCAAGCTCCTCGCGCGCAACATCATGGCCGACCTCACCGGGCGCCCCGTCGAGGAGTACCGCCACGTCTCGGTCGGCACCGTCGCCGAGTACGGCGTCGGCAAGGGCGCGGGCGTGATCAAGGGCGTGAAGCTGCGCGGTCCCCTCGCCTGGCTCGCCCACCGGGCGTACCACGGCGCGGCCATGCCGAGCCTGGACCGCAAGTGGCGCGTGATCTCGGGCTGGATCGTCGACGCGATCGGCTCGCGCGATCTCTCGCCGATGAGCGCGACGCAGGATCCGCGGCGCGCGTTCCGCGAGAGCGCGGAGGCGACCGATCGGGCGGCGGCCGCGAAGGCGGCGCAGAAGACGGCGGACGAGGCCGGCGAGGAGAAGAGCGGAGCCGAGAAGGCGAGCGCGGCGAAGGAGTAGCGGCGTGCCGGTCCGTCAGGCCCGGCGCCGGGGCTTCAGCCGGACCGACGGCAGCGTCGGCGCGGGGAGCGCGCGGCCGTCGTAGCCGGCGACCGCGCCGAACGGACCGGAGGGGTCGCCCCCCGCGATGACGTCGGCCTGCCAGCGCTCGCGCGCGGCGGCGACGTCGTCGTGGCTGCGCCCGACGAAGTTCCACCACATCACGAGGTCCTCCTCGAACGGCTCGCCGCCGAGCAGCATCACGCGTCCGCCGCCCTCGCCCGCCGAGAGGCGGAGCGTCGAGAGCCCGGGCGCGACGTATCCGAGGTCGGCGCGCGCCACCTCGACGCCCTCGACCTGCACGGGGCCCGCGTCCACCAGGACCCCGTGCTCCCAGGCGGGGTCGACCGGCAGCTCGAGGGAGGCTCCGGGCTCGAGGTCGATCTGCGCGGCGAGGAGCGGGGTGAACGTGCTCGCGGGGACGGACGCGCCCAGCATCGCCCCGACGACGACGCGGACCACGGCGCCCGGCAGCTCGATCCGCACGCCGCGGTGGTGCTCGAAGAACGGCGCGACCCCCAGCGCGCTCTCCGGCAGGGCGACCCACAGCTGCACGCCGTGCAGCACGGGCGCGCCGCCGGTCGAGACCTCGGAGTGCGAGATCCCCGTGCCGGCGGTCATCAGGTTGAGCTCGCCGGGCCGCACGAGCTGGTGGCTGCCGACGCTGTCGCGATGGTCGATCTCGCCCTCGAAGAGCCAGCTGACGGTCTGGAGACCGGTGTGCGGATGCGGCGGCACGTCCATCCCGGCCTCCTCGCCCAGGGTGACGGGGCCGTAGTGGTCGGCGAAGCACCAGGCGCCGATCGTGGAGCGCGAGCGCTGGGGGAGGGTGCGGCGCACCTCGATGGCGCGCGGGCCGCCCAGGGGCACGAGGCGCGCCTCGAGGATCTCGACCGGCGGAGTCCGCATCGACTCGGGCTCGGCCGTCGTCCCGCGGGCGGAGGGCACCGGGTGCTCGTCCGGGTGCTTCTCCAGGTTGCTCATGCGGGAAGTGTATGCCTCTGCATGGAGCTGCGGAGGAGGGTCACGGCACGCTGCACGCCGGCTCGACCGGCTCCGGCGAGAGGGGTGCTGCAGGCGCCGCGACCGCGGGCGCCCTGACCGCGGGCCCCTCCACCGGCGTCCCCGCCTCGGGCACCTCGATCGTCGTCGCGTCGTCCTCCCGCGCGCCGGCGATCGCGTCGGCGACGCTGCGGTGGACGAGCTCCGTGTCGGGCTGCTCGGGGACGGTCAGGGGCAGGCTGAGCTCCACCCGCACGAACGGGTGCTCGCGGGCGGCGACGGCCAGGCGGGCGAGCGCGGGGAGGGAGGAGGCCGGCAGGCTCGTCGAGACGTTCTCGCCGCCCGCGCGGGCGATCGCGCCGAAGCGGGTCAGGACGGTCAGCGGGTCGGCCTGGCGGAACAGGGCGGCCTGCAGGCAGCCCTGGCGCTCGGAGCGGTCGGCGTCGGAGGTGTTCACGCGCGAGCGGGCGAACCAGAGCGCCTCGCCGCCGTCGAGATGCTGCAGACCGGTCGCGATCGGCGGGCCGTACTCGACGGGACGGCCGCTGCCGTCGTCGGGCACTCCGGCCTGCAGGACGGGGCGGTTCACCACGACCGAGACCCCGCCGAGGGCGTCGACGAGGTCGACGAAGCCGGTCATGCGGATCGAGACCGTGGCCGAGACGGGCAGACCGGTGTAGCCCTCGACCGCGTCCCGCATCGCGTCGGCAGCGGGGTCCGCGCTGCCGGGGTAGAGCTCCGGATGCTCGAGGCCGTACTGGTAGGTGTGGTTGATTCCGCAGCCGGCGATGCAGCGGGTGCCCTGCGGGAGCGCGCCCGCGAGCGCCGAGTCCGAGGGGTAGAGGAAGTTCGACGCGGTGCGCGGGATCCCGAACAAGACGCTCCGCCCGGTCACGGCGTCGACGCTGACGAGGGTCAGGGAGTCGGGCAGCAGCACCTGGTCGCGCAGCGGATCCTCGTCGATCCCCATCAGCAGGATGTTGTAGCGGCCGTCGACGGGCTCGGCGCCGGCGCCGGAGGCGGAGATCGCGGTCAGGAGGCGGTGCTGGGCCGAGACGGTCGAGACCCACCAGGTCGTCGCTCCGAGGGGCGCCAGGACGGCCAGCACGGTGACCACGGCGAGGGCGGGCACCGGTGCGGGGCCCCGCCGGGCGAGGAGGGCCGCCGCGATCGGACCGGAGGCCCAGAACACCCCGATGAGCGCCCCGACGACGCCCAGCAGCAGCAGCGCCCGGGTGTCGGTGGCGAGACCGACGAGGGTGCGGGGATCCCGCAGCACGACCGCCGCCGTCAGGGCGACGACCAGCACGGCGACGACAGCCGCTCCCGCTCGGACGATCGCCGCCCGCCGTCGCCCGAGCATCCGATGGCCGAGCCCGGGCACGACGGAGGCGAGCACCGCCAGCAGTGCTCGCCCCGTGGTCATCGGGGCGCCCGGACCGGAGTGCTCGCGCACCTCGGGACCGGACGCCCCTTCGTCGTGCGTCAGGCTCTCGCGCTGCGGCGTCGGGCGACGACGAGGCCGCCGGTGCCGGCGGCGAGCAGGAGGCCCGCGAGCAGTGCTCCGGCACCCGTCTCGACTCCGGTCTCGGCGAGGTGCGCGCCGGACCTCGTGCCGGGCTTCGCGCCGGTGTGCGCGACGGGCGCCGCGGCGACGGGCGTGGTCGGCGCGGCGGTCGGCGTCGTGCCGGGAGTAGCGGCGGCGCCTCCATCGAGGGTCGCGCTGGCGAGGATGCGGCCGTAGCCGTCCATCAGGGCCACCGTGTGCGGGTCGGTGGTGTACTCGGCGCCGATGGTGGTGGTCACGGAGCCGCCCGCGATCGCCGCGGTGCCGATCGTGGTCGGCTCGGAGTAGATGATCGTGCTCGTGGAGACGCCGTCGAGGTCGCCCGCCGTCGCCCACTCCAGGTTCGAGAACGTGAGGTCGAAGGCCTCGCCGACGAGATAGCTCGACGGATCGACGGCCGCGTCGGTGAAGGGCACGATGTAGGGCTGGAAGCTGCTCAGCGCCGGGGCGACGACGGTGGGGACGGCTCCGTCGACGACAGCGGTGCCCGCCTCGGGATCGACGTCGTACTCGATCTCGCCACCGCGGTAGATCGACGCGGAGGCCTCCGGCTCGGGCAGCTCGAGCTCGGGCTTCGTCTCGCTCGGGCTGTAGAAGTACAGGTTGACCGGTCCGGCGAAGTTGACGGCGCGGCCGACGCCCTCCGCGTCGAGCGACGCGGTCCTGATCACCCAGTTGCCACCGCTCCCAGCGGGGGAGATCGGCTTCGGGAGCTGGGCCTGCACGAGGACGTCGTAGCCCGCGTACTCGGGGCCGGCGTCGATGGTGATCCCGCCTCCGTTGTAGCCGAGGACGTCCTCGCCCTCGGCCGGAGTGTTCTGAGTCGCGGCCGTGGCGGGCGACGCCGCCGCGACGACGAGGCCGACGGCGAGCAGTGCGCTGCCGAGCAGCGGACGGGTGGTGCGGTTCATGCGGATGGTTCCCCCGGGTGACGATGCGCCACCACTGCGGAAGCGCGTCGTCATTCTCGCGTCGCGCGACGTCGTGTGCATCCTCCATCGGACGGATGGTGCGCGATCGAGACATCGCGTCCCGGAGCCCTCATCGGCGGGCCTCCGCGATCGCCTCACGCCCAGGGCGAACAGGGGGTCCGACCCGGGGGAGCGCTGGTTACAGTCGTCTCTATCGGAGCCCACCCCTGCGGGTTCCGTAGGGAGTGACAGCATGTTCGAGAGATTCACCGATCGCGCACGGCGCGTCGTCGTCCTGGCCCAGGAAGAGGCCAAGATGCTCAATCACAACTACATCGGCACGGAGCACATCCTGCTCGGGCTGATCCACGAGGGCGAGGGAGTGGCCGCCAAGGCGCTCGAGTCCCTCGGCATCTCGCTCGACGCGGTGCGCGAGCAGGTCCAGGACATCATCGGCCAGGGGCAGCAGCAGCCCACGGGGCACATCCCGTTCACGCCGCGCGCCAAGAAGGTGCTCGAGCTCTCGCTGCGCGAGGCCCTGCAGCTCGGCCACAACTACATCGGCACCGAGCACATCCTGCTCGGGCTCATCCGCGAGGGCGAGGGCGTCGCCGCGCAGGTGCTCGTGAAGCTCGGCGCCGACCTCAACCGCGTGCGCCAGCAGGTCATCCAGCTCCTCTCCGGCTACCAGGGCAAGGAGCAGGTCGCGGTCGGAGGAGAGCAGCAGCAGCCCCAGGGCGGCTCGCAGATCCTCGACCAGTTCGGCCGCAACCTCACCCAGGCCGCGCGCGACAACAAGCTCGACCCGGTCATCGGGCGCGAGAAGGAGATCGAGCGCGTGATGCAGATCCTCTCGCGCCGCTCCAAGAACAACCCGGTCCTGATCGGCGAGCCCGGCGTCGGCAAGACCGCCGTCGTCGAGGGCCTCGCCCAGGCGATCGTGCGCGGCGACGTGCCCGAGACGCTGAAGGACAAGCAGCTCTACACGCTCGACCTCGGCTCGCTCATCGCCGGTTCCCGCTACCGCGGCGACTTCGAGGAGCGCCTGAAGAAGGTGACGAAGGAGATCCGCACCCGCGGCGACATCATCACCTTCATCGACGAGATCCACACGCTCGTCGGCGCAGGGGCCGCGGAGGGCGCGATCGACGCCGCCTCGATCCTCAAGCCGCTGCTCGCCCGCGGCGAGCTGCAGACGATCGGCGCGACCACGCTCGACGAGTACCGCAAGCACTTCGAGAAGGACGCCGCTCTCGAGCGCCGCTTCCAGCCGATCCAGGTGGCGGAGCCGTCGCTCCCTCACACGATCAACATCCTCAAGGGCCTGCGCGACCGCTACGAGGCGCACCACAAGGTGTCCATCACCGACGGCGCGATCGTCTCGGCCGCGAACCTCGCCGACCGCTACATCAGCGACCGCTTCCTCCCGGACAAGGCGATCGACCTGATCGACGAGGCCGGCGCGCGCCTGCGCCTCTCGATCCTGTCGGCGCCCCCGGAGCTGCGCGACTTCGACGACCGCATCGCCGTCGTCCGCGCCGCGAAGGAGGCCGCGATCGAGGACCAGGACTTCGAGAAGGCCGCCTCGCTCCGCGACGAGGAGAAGCAGCTGCTCGGTGAGCGCCTGCGCCTCGAGAAGCAGTGGAAGTCGGGCGACGTCAAGGCGACCGGCGTCGTCGACGAGGGCCTGATCGCCGAGGTCCTCGCCCAGGCGACCGGCATCCCGGTGTTCAAGCTGACCGAGGAGGAGTCCTCGCGGCTCGTCTTCATGGAGAAGGCGCTGCACCAGCGCGTCATCGGTCAGGAGGAGGCCATCGCGGCCCTCTCGCGCACCATCCGCCGCACCCGCGCCGGGCTCAAGGACCCCAAGCGCCCCTCCGGGTCGTTCATCTTCGCCGGCCCCACGGGCGTCGGCAAGACCGAGCTGGCGAAGGCGCTCGCCGAGTTCCTCTTCGACGACGAGAACGCGATGATCTCGCTCGACATGTCGGAGTACGGCGAGAAGCACACCGTCTCGCGGCTGTTCGGCGCCCCTCCCGGGTTCGTCGGCTTCGAGGAGGGCGGCCAGCTCACCGAGAAGGTCCGCCGCAAGCCGTTCAGCGTGGTCCTCTTCGACGAGATCGAGAAGGCGCACCCCGACATCTTCAACTCGCTCCTCCAGATCCTGGAGGAGGGACGCCTGACCGACGGTCAGGGCCGGGTGGTCGACTTCAAGAACACCGTCATCATCATGACCACCAACCTCGGAGCGCGCGACATCGCCGGCGGCCCCGTCGGCTTCCAGATCGAGGGCGACAACGCCACCGGCTACGACCGCATGAAGGGCAAGGTCAACGAGGAGCTCAAGAAGCACTTCAAGCCCGAGTTCCTCAACCGCGTGGACGACACCATCGTCTTCCCGCAGCTGTCCAAGCCCGAGCTGCTCCAGATCGTCGACCTGTTCATCAAGCGCCTGGGCGACCGTCTGCTGGACCGCGACATGACCGTCGAGCTGACGCAGCCGGCGAAGGAGCGCCTCATCGAGGTCGGGTTCGACCCGGCCCTCGGTGCCCGCCCCCTCCGCCGCGCGATCCAGCGCGAGATCGAGGACCAGCTGTCCGAGCAGATCCTGCACGGCCAGCTCGGCTCCGGAGACCACATCCACGTGGACTTCGCCGAGGGGAAGTTCGTCTTCACGACGACTCCGCGCCTCATCTCGATCAGCGCCGGTGCGACGACCGGAGCGGCGACCGCCGGCCCGGCGACGCCCGACCTGATGGCGTAGCACGCACGACCACGACGAGCCCGTCCCTCTCTCCGGAGGGGGCGGGCTCGTCGTCGTTCCGGCCCCTGCGCCCGCCAGGCCCTACGCTTGTCCGATGGCCGATTGGAAGTACCCGGTGCGCCGGGCGCGCACGAGCGACGTCCCCTTCATCCAGGAGCTGAGCGAACCCCTGGTCAACGAGCGCATCCTGCTCGGGAAGGACCGCGTCGTGCTCTACGGGGCGGTGCAGGAGTTCCGCATCGCCGAGGACGGCGAGGGCAACGCCATCGGATGCGGCGCCCTGCACGTCATGTGGGACGACATCGCGGAG
>NZ_JADILJ010000067.1 GCF_017355185.1 Rathayibacter sp. SD072
AACCCTGGAGTTGATGCCGTGAACGGACTGGATCTCGCGATCCTCGCTCAGCGAGCCCGCGATCTGGCCTTCAGCAAGCTGGTAGCCGGCGGCTTCCACCGCTTCGGCAAGGGGTCGCGCATCTGCCTCCCCTTCCGCATCGGTCCCGGCCACGGCCGCCGCATCTCGATCGGCGACAACGTGCTGATCAGCGCGAACTGCATGCTGATGGTCCCCTCCGACGACGCGCCCACCCCGGCGCTGATCATCGGGAACCGCGTCCGGATGAACATGACCGCCATCACGGCGGTCCAGAGCGTGATCATCGAGGACGGCGTGGGCATCGCCCGCGGCGTCTACATCTCGGACCACTCGCACGGGTTCTCGGACCCCGAGAGATTCATCCGCGACCAGCCGGTCGACCGCATCGCCCCGGTGCGCATCGGCCGCGGCGCGTGGCTGGGCGAGAACGCCGTGATCATGCCGGGCGTGACCGTGGGCCGCGGCGCCGTGATCGGCGCCAACGCCGTCGTCCGCGAGGACGTGCCCGACTACTCCGTCGCCGTCGGGGTCCCGGCGCGCGTCATCCGGACCTTCGCGTGAGGACGCCCCCTGTGAGCGATACCACCGTCGTGCGCGACGTGATCTTCACCTTCTCGTACGAGACCTACACGGACGCGGCGGCGCGGGGCATGATGCGCCCGCCGGACCGGATCCTCAGGACGCTCCGCGAGAGCCCTCAAGTCGGCCGCCTCATCGTCGCCAACCCGTTCCGCTTCCTCCCCACGTCGCTGGCGCGCACGGCGCTGCGCAAGGAGGCGCCCTTCCCCGGGACGCCGCTGGAGGTGCTGCACTCGCCGCTGCGGATGCGCAGGACCGATCCGACCGACATCGCCGGACTCGAGCGCGAGTACGCCGCCTACGACCGCGGCCTCGCGAAGCTCGCGGACGAGCTCGAGATGGTGCGCCCCGTCGTGGTCACCACGAGCCCCGTCGTCGCCGGCTTCGCGCCGTTCGAGTGGGCCGAGCACGTGATGTTCTTCGCCCGCGACGACTGGACCACCTCCACCCGCTGGAAGAGCCACTGGCCGGCTTTCCAGGAGGCGTACCGACGGGTCGCGACGAGCGGCCGCTCCGTCACCGCGGTCTCGCAGGAGATCATCGACCGCATCGCACCGACCGGGCCGCACGCGGTCGTGCCCAACGGAGTGGCTCCGGAGGAGTGGAGCGGACCTGTCCCCGACGCGCCCGAGTGGCTGCAGCGGATCCCCGGTCCCCGCGCCCTCCACGTGGGCACCCTGGACGACCGCCTGGACGTCGAGGGCATCGTCGCGGTCGCGACGGCGCACCCTGACCTGCAGATCGTCCTGATGGGGCCGCAGCCCGACCCCGGGTACCTCACTCCGCTCGCCCGGTTCGGCAACGTGCACCTGCACCACTCCGTCGGGCGGCGCGAGCTCGTGGCGACGATGCGCAACGTGGAGCTCTGCCTGCTCGCGCACCGGCGCACTCCGCTGACCGAGGCGATGAGCCCCCTCAAGCTCTACGAGTACGTCGCGAGCGGCTGCCCGGTCATCTCCGTCGACCTCCCGCCCATCCACGGCATCAGCGACCGCATCAGGATCGTGCCGACGATGGGCGAGTTCGCCGCCGTGATCGACGAGGCCCTGGCCGCCGGTCGCGCCACCGAGGAGGATCGGATGGGCTGGGTGAACGCCAACTCGTGGGCTGCGCGCCACACGACGGTCCTCGACATCCTCCTCGACCGCGACGGTGCGCGATCGGGTCACGCGTCCGCAGTGTGACCCGATCGGGTGTGCGGGTAAATCCCCCTAGCGGGGGAGGGAGCCGAGTAGCACATCTCGTCGGCCCCTCTATATCGTGGGGGTGGCATCGCCGCCCGCCCGTCCGATCCGCGTCCCGATGCGCGATCGCCCCCCAGGACGAGCGGTCTCCGGTCGGCCACCCGCCCGCCAGCGTCGAACCCTGACGTCGCCCCCAGCGAACCCGCCCGACACGGGCACCACCCGAACCCGACCAGTACCACCCCGCAGCGCAGGCCCCCTGCCCTGAGCGCCGCTCCGGCCCGCGCCGGAACCCCCTCCGGTGGTGCGACGGCTCCGAAGAGAGCAATGGAGTCCCGGCTCCCGCACACCGCGACACCGCCCCACCCCCGCACTGCCGCCACACACAGCATCCTCCGGACGCCGAGCCCAGCAGGCTCCCCCGGTCAGGAGAAGGGTCCCCATGTCACAGTTCCTGTTCGTCTGCTCCGGTGGAGGGCACCTGAAACAGCTCTTCACCCTGGCGTCCCGCTTCGGCATCGATCCCGCTGACCAGCACTGGGTGACCTTCGACAACGGCCTCAGCCGCTCGCTCCTGGAGGACCGCCGGGTCACGTTCAGCCGCTTCGCCGCTCCGCGCGACGCGATGCCGATCGCGCAGAACGCGCTGATGGCGCACAAGATCCTGAACCGCGGCGACTACTCCGCCGTCTTCAGCACCGGATCCAGCCCCGCCGTCTCCTTCATGCCGGAGGCGTCCCTCCGCGGGATCGAGTGCCACTACATCGAGAGTGCGGCCCGCGCCGACGGCCCCTCGATCACCGGCCGCATCGTCTCGCGCTTCCCGGGGGTCAACACCTACTCGCAGTACCCGGTCTGGGCCGATGAGCGCTGGCAGTTCGGCGGTTCGATCTTCGACGCCTTCACCACCGGGCCGATCCGGCCCGTCGAGACGATCGGCAGGGCCGTCATCTCGGTCGGCACCCAGGACCTCTACCCCTTCGACCGGCTGATCGCCGCCGCCGTGCCGCTCCTGACGGGCGCCGACGTGCTCTGGCAGACGGGTCTGGCCGACGTCTCGTCGTACGGCATCGAGGGCCGCGCCAGCGTGCCCCACCACGAGCTGCAGGAGGCCGTCGAGGAGGCCGACGTCGTCATCGCCCACGCCGGCACGGGAGCGGCCGTCACCGCCATCGAGGCGGGCAAGGTGCCGATCCTGGTGCCGCGCCTCGTCGCGCGCGGCGAGCACATCGACGACCACCAGATCCAGATCGCCCGCGAGCTCGACCGTCGCGGACTCGCGATCGCCGCGGCACCGGAGGAGCTCACGCCGGAGCTGCTGCTGCGGGCCGCCAGCGCGACCACCGGCCGCGTCGAGGACGTCGCGCCGTTCCGGTTCACTCCCGGCCGTGCGCGCGCTCGGAAGGGCCGGACGGCCCCCGTCCTCGGGAGCCGCGCCGCGACGCGCCAGACGACCACCTGACGCGTCGGGGGCGGCACTCCGCTCCTCCGGCACCCATGACGAACGCCCCCGGCCCGCTCGCAGCGGTCGGGGGCGTTCGACGTGGTGCGGGCGCTCAGCCCGCGTTCGCGAGCAGCGCCGTCCAGGCCGTGTCCGCGATGCGGCCCTGGCCCGCGAGGGACGGGTGGAAGTGGTCGACGTCCGAGAGGTCCTCGGGCGTGACGTCGAAGTCGTGCAGCGCTCCGCCGTCGTAGACGCAGTTCGCGACCGCCGCGCACGCCTCGGACAGCGCCGTGTTGTACGCGTCGATGGTGGTGTCGACGTTGGCGCGGCGCGCGACGGACTCGGCGTCGTCGTTCGCGGGCTCGTACAGGAGCGAGTTGCAGTTCGAGCTGCCGCTCCACCGCTCGACGGCCTCGGGGTTCGTGCGCTCGACCTCGAAGAACGAGAGCAGGTCCGGGATGGAGGACACGAACACGGTCGCCTCCGGGGCTCCCGAGGCGAGGGTGGCGAGGCTGGTGTCCACGGCCGCGCGGAACGCCTCCGGGGTCGTGATCTCGCTGCTGCGCTTGCGGCAGACGTCGTTCGCCCCGATCAGGAACAGCACCAGGTCGGGATCGGCCGCGACGGCCTTCTCGGCCTGACGCGGCATCTCGGCCGAGGTCGCGCCCTTGGCGGCCACGTTCTCGATGGTCGGCACCGCTCCGACCGCCTCGCCGGCCCGGCGCGCGATGGAGTCGACCGACTCGTCCTCGCCGGTCGCCCACGAGGCGCTCGGGCAGGGCTTGTTCTGACCGCACGCGGCGACCGCCGCCGTCATGGAGTCGCCCATCGCGACGATCGTGCCCGCCTCGAACGGCAGGGCGCCGGCGGGCGCGGGCCCGCTCGACTCCTCGGGCGCCGGCGACGACGTGCAGCCGGCGAGCAGCGCGGCGGCCACGGCGACCGCGGCGACGAGCCGGAGCGGACGGAGGGAGCGGGTCATGCGGTGCCTCCTTCGGCGGCGGGAGCGGGCGCCGGGGTCTTGGGGCCCTTGGGCTTGGGCTTCCTGACCTGCTTCACGAACGCCAGGATCTGGTCGAGGTCGCGGCGGTACGCGGGGATCAGCATCGCCACGGCCAGCGGCACCAGAGAGGCGAGTCCGCCGACGATCAGGTGCAGGATCGCGGGCAGGTCGGTGTACTGGCCCACCGTCCACGCGGCCGCGAACATGAACGGCACGACGAGCACCGGGCGCAGGACCGGCACCACGATGTCGGAGCCCGTGATGAAGGTGCCGCGGATCGCCAGGTAGAAGCCCGGGATGAGCAGGGTCAGGGTCGTGAGGCCGTAGAGCAGCGCGAGGCCCTCGACGCCGTTCCACCAGATGCCGACGAAGAACGAGCCGATGACGATGGGGCGGGTGACCACGTAGTACACGAGCTGGCGGTGCACGCGGCCGAGCGAGATGTAGATCCAGCCCTGCACGTTGCCGATGCCCTGCGCGATGCCGGCGATCGACAGCAGCGACAGGATCGTCGCCGAGGCGGTCCACTGCGGGCCGAGCAGGAGCTCGACGAGCGGGCCCGACAGGGCGGCCAGGACGCCGAACGTCGGCAGCGTGAGGTAGCCGACGACCAGCAGGGCGCCGCGGATGTAGCGGCGGTAGCGCTCTCCGTCGTCCTGGAGCGAGGACAGCACCGGCAGCGCGACGCGGCCCAGGGGGCCGTTGAGCTGCTGCAGCGGCAGGAGGAACAGCGAGTAGGCGCGCGAGTACTGGCCGAGGACGCCGTCGCCGAGCTGGCGGCCGATGATGACGTTGTCGAGGTTGCGGGCCGCGTAATTGAGCAGCTGCACGCCGAAGATGCTGCCGCCGGTGGTGACCAGCGGGACGACCTCGCGCGCGATGCGCGGACGGCCGAACTTGGGCCGCGCGGCCACCCACAGGGCGATGAAGCGGTAGACGAGCGCCCCGCCCTGGAGCACGATCAGCGACCACACGCCCCAGCCGAGGAACGCCGCGATGATCGAGCCCACCACGCCGACGAGCATCGACATGACGTCGATCTTCGCCATGAGGCCGAAGCGCATCTCCTTCTGCACGCGCGCCTGGAGCGGCATGCAGAGGCTGTTGATCAGCAGGGTCGGCGCGACGGCGAGCGTCAGGACGATCAGGCGGTCCTCGTTGTAGAGGGCGGCGATCAGGGGCGCGCAGGCGGCGATGACGATCGTGCCGACGATCCCGAGGGCGACCGACAGCCACAGCACCGAGCGCCAGACCGTGTCGCTCATCTTCTTCGACTGGATGATCGCGCCGGTGAGGCCGAAGTCGCGGACGAGGTCGGCGACGCCGACGATCGCCGTGACCATCGCGAGCAGACCGAAGTCGCTCGGCGCGAGCAGTCGCGCCAGGACGATGGTCGAGAGCATCTGGATCGCGGTCTTGCCCCACAGGCCGCCGAGGGTCTGCATGACGCCGCGGCTCGCCTTGTGCCCGAGGGAGTCGGGCTTCTTCGGCGGCAGGTTCGGCCCGTCGCCGACGGTGGGCGACTGCGCGATGGCGTCGGTGGCGAGGGTCTCGGTCGTGTGGGCGGTGTCGTCGATCGCCGCCTCGATCTGGTCGTCGGTGGCGCGGGGCCGGGCGGAGGAGCCGCCTGCGGGGGTCGACCCCGTCACGCGCGCGTCGTCTCGTCGCGGTTCCATTCGGGTACGCCTCCTCGAGCGATGATCGACCGGGCCTCGAGGCGCGGTCGCAGATAGCCGTAGCAGTAGATGGGGAAGGCCGGCCACAGGGCGGGCCGGCGCACGACGCGCTTCACCAGCGCGGCGATGCCGCCGCCCGCCGGAGCGGGACGGTCGGGCACCAGGCCGGACGCGGCGAGCTGCGCGTTGCCGATGGCGATGCGCACGGTGCGCTTGATCTGGTTGCGCATGCGGCGCGGAGCCTTGACCGAGAAGGAGCGACCCGCAAGGGTCAGCCGCTCCTCGGGAGCGAACAGCTGCTGCACGAACCGGTCGTCGGCGATGATGTCGGGGAACGCGCCGAAACGGCTCCGCCCCTCCTCGGAGAGGCCGTAGATCCCGGAGCCGACCAGTCCGCTCACGCGGTAGTCGGACAGCTCCCAGATCGAGTAGTGCGCGCGGACGGGCCACGACGCACCCTCGGTGTCCACGTGGAACTCCGGTGCGGCGACGAGCGGTCCGCCGGAGCGGGCCAGCTCGTCGCCCAGCGCGAGCAGCGTCTGGGCCGAGACGCTCACGTCGGCGTCCACGTAGATCCTCGGGAACACCGTCGCGAGCTCGTCGGCCGCGTTGAGCCCGGCGGTCTTGGAGGCCGTCGAGGTCTCCGCGACGAGGATCCGGGGATCCACGGCGCGGGCGACCTCGGCGGTGCCGTCGGTGCAGCCGTTCGCTCCGACGACGATCTCGAGGCGCCCCTCGGGATCGCCGTCCACGAGCGCCCGGAGGAGCCGTCCGATCACCGCCGCCTCGTCGTGCGCGGGCACGACCACGCTGACGCGCGTGCTCACGACTCGATGGGAGCGGGTCTGCGCACCACGTGGTCCGACGAGGGGCCGCCGAGGCGGGGCCCGATCGCGGGTCCGTTCTCGGGCTGCGGCCGGGGCCGGACGAAGGCCGACACGTGCCCCGCGTCCTCGGGTGCCAGGCGCCGGCGCGGAGTGCTCCGCGGCGCCTCCGTGAGCGTCCACGCCCCGATGGCGAGGAAGACCCAGAAGAGCATGAACGCCTGGTAGAAACCGAACGCGTCGTAGAAGTACGCCGCGATCGTGTAGCCGATCAGCAGGATCGCGATGGCGAACGCGAGGCTCGCGTACTGCGGCGTGCTGGTCTTCGTGAACGAGTAGCGGAGCAGCATGATCACGGGAACCAGGAACAGCACCGCGAGTCCGATGACGCCGACGGCGCCCGCGTCCATCAGCGTGCCGAGCCACTGGTTGTCGAGGATGAACGCGTTCTTGTCGTCGCCCACCACGATGCGGCTGCCGACGCCGGTGCCGAAGAACGGGTGCTCGCGCACGATCGCCATCGCCGGCTCGAGGTCGGCGAGGCGGCCCGCTCCGGCCATGCCGGCGGACGTGTACTGCGACGCGATGAGGGCCTCGGGGTCGAGGAACGAGCCGATCATGTCGGTCAGGATCTTCGGGATGACGAGGAAGCCCAGGCCCAGCACGGGGATCGCTCCGAGTGCGAGGTACCCGCCGACCTTCGGCCGCAGGATCAGCGTGACGAGGAACATCACGCCGAGGGTGACGATCGCGGTGCGGGACACCGCGGTCACGACGCCCAGCAGCAGCGCGAGGATCGCGCCGTAGTAGACGATGCGGCGGTTGATCTCGTTCAGCGGCCAGCGCGCCCATTTCGAGAGGTAGACCGCGATCGGGATCATCATCGTGAACATGACCGCCAGGGCGATCGGGTGCTGCGACGAGCCGAAGGAGCGGTAGCCGCCCGCGCGGTACGCCTCCTGCTCGGCGCCGAGGCGCTCGAGCGGGAGGAACTGGTCCAGGCGCGTGAAGATGTTCTGCTGCGTGGCGCGCTCGAGGACCGCGAAGAACGCGACGAGGACGGCCGTCCACACGAGGAAGGTCAGGACCCCCTCGACGAGGTGCTCGCTGCGCATCATCAGACGGGCGACGAAGTACACCGACAGCATCAGCACGTCGGTGACGATCGCACCGGCCACGCCGCTGCCGAGGCCGCCCTCGGCGATGAACTCGACGTTCGCCGCGATCGAGAGCAGGCTCGTGCCCACCCAGATCGCGAGGGGCCAGCCGAACGCCGCCGGGCGCCAGACGAACGCCGGGTCGATCAGGAGGGCCACGACCGCCGCGACGACCATCAGCACGATCACGAGCCGGTAGGGCTCGAGAGCGAAGCCGATCGGGATCGGGAGGGAGTAGTACCGCACCGGGATGAACATGATCACGCCGAGCAGCACGATGAACGCGCCGGTCCAGTTGAAGACGAGCTTGCGCGTGAGGTAGAGGAACGAGATCCCGAAGAGGGCGGCTCCCGCGATGAGCGGGTTGAGGTAGTACACCGCCGCCACCGCGACCCCCGCCAGGAGCAGGGTCGCGAGGGCCGCTCGGATCGTGAAGGTCCGGCGGACGAGGATCTCGCCCGCGTAGGGGTCGTCGCTGCCCGGGATCGGGAGCGGGGCCCCCTTCACCGGCTTCGTTCTCGTGCTGGTGCTCATCTGAGGAGTCCCCGTCAGGTGGCGCTGCGCTTCCCGGAGGAGGCGAGCTCACCCGCCCCGGCGGGGTTCTCGGTGGCCGAGCCGATGGCACCGGCCGAGCGCTGGCCCTCGGGGGCGCCGGTCAGCGCCGGACCGCGG
The DNA here is from genome assembly GCF_017355185.1 of Rathayibacter sp. SD072. Taxonomy (GTDB): domain Bacteria; phylum Actinomycetota; class Actinomycetes; order Actinomycetales; family Microbacteriaceae; genus Rathayibacter. The sequence continues at coordinate 8,561 of NZ_JADILJ010000067.1, forward strand.
CGGAAGGACTCGCCGCGACGCGGGCTCTGTCGGTTCGCGGTGACGCGCTCCCGCGAGATGCGGATGTTGTAGAGGATGAACGCGAGGGCGATGAACGCGAGGAACACGCCGATGCCGGTGATGGCGATCGGGATGATCGGGTTCGAGCCCTCCTGCTCGACGGCCTTGCCCTGGTCGGTGACCGACAGGGTCACGCGCTGCTCGGGAGCGACTCCCGCGGCGTCCTGCTGGGCGCCCACGTAGGCCTGGAAGATCTGCGACGCGGTCTGCGAGATGAGGACGGCGCGGTCGGGGTCGGTCGACTCGCCGACGATCGAGAGGATCGGGAGGCTGAAGCGGCCCGGGTTCTGCTCGGTGCCGGCCGGCTGCGTGGTGCGGCGGACGGCGCTCAGCGCCTCCGTGTCGGTGAGGGGGCCCATGGCCGCCTCGACCTGCGCGCGGATCTCGGATCCGCTGACGAGGTAGGCGTAGATGACCGCCGTGTTGGTGAGGTCGTTCTGCTGGGCCTCGGACTGGCCCTCGGTGATCGCCTGCCCGGGCTCGATCGCCTGGAACGGGTTCTCCTGGCCACCGCCCAGGAGGATCGTGGTGTCGGATCGGTACGCGGCCTCAGCGCGCGAGACGATCTCCCCGTCCTTGACGGTGTAGCCGGCCACCATCGCGGCCAGAACGGCGACGACGAGGCCGAAGGCGAGGAGCCATTTGTAGCTCCAGAGCACTCGGAGGTAAAGGGGGACGGACATCTCGGTCTCGACTTCCAGACGGCGAGGTGTAGGACCTCGGGCGACGCGCCGCGTGCTCGGAGGTTGCACTGCTGCTGCAAACGATGGAGCAACGCCTCCGTCCATCACGGCGGTAATGGCGGAACGGTGTGGTGTGGCTGTCGACGTCTGGAGACGAGGACGGACCTGGTGCGTGTGGCGGATCTGAACGGTGTCGCACGGGGCGACGGCACCGCACGGGGCGGTACCGGGTGGGCTCGGCTCGCTCCGTCCTCCGGGCATGCCTGCGAGGGGGTCGGAACGGGCAGAGAACCGGGACCCCGCGAGTGCGGTGCCCCGACACACTCATTGTGACCATAACCCACCGCACAGCGATGCCGGAAGTATTGCGACTGTGTTAAGTCTCGTCGACGTCCGACCCGCCGAGCCGGGTGCGGACTTGCGTTCCTCTTAGATGGACGAGGATGGTAGTCCTTGTTCATTCCTGAGCGCGCCGCCCTCACGACAGGAGACGCATGGATGATGAGCACCAGTGCTCCACGCCTGCCGCAGACCACCACGACCGCACAGCGACCCGTGAGGACCGCTCCGCGACCCCTGGCGACGGCGCGGGCGACGCGCCTCCCGTGACGGCCCGCGGCACCGAGCCGACGCTGTCGATCCTCTACTCGTTCCCGCACGCCATCGGCTCGCCGGGGATCGGCTGGACCGCCCTGCACCAGGTGCGGGCCCTGGCCGACGCGGGCCACCGCGTCACCGTGGTCGCCGCCTCGATCGCGGCCCCCCTGGGCCCCGTCGCGCGCGCCGTCACCACGCTGACCGTCGGCGGGGTGCGGCTCCCGCACCGCCTCTTCGGGCGCAGCCGCTCGATCGCGCACCACGACCGCGTCACCGCCCGGATCCTCGCCGAGGGCGAGTACGACGTCGTGCACGGCTGGCCGTGGGGCTCGGCCCGGACGTTCGACGAGGCCGTCCGCCGGGGCGTGCCCTCCGTCCGCGAGGCGCCGAACACCCACACCGCGCACGCCTTCGAGGTGGTCATGGAGGAGTACGAGCGGCTGGGCATCACGCCGCCGCCCGGCTCCCCGCACACGTACAACGCGGTGCGGCTGCGCCGCGAGGAGCGGGAGTGGTCCTCGGCCACCGCGATCCTGGTGCCGTCCGCCTCCGTCGAGCAGACCTTCCTCGAGAAGGGCTTCTCCCCGCGCAAGCTCCTGCGCCACCGCTACGGCGCGCTCGTCGACACCGAGCGCGTGATCGATCCGGATCCGCGGGACGACCCCGACCACGTCTTCACGGCGGTCTACATGGGCCGCATCGAGCCGCGGAAGGGCCTGCTCTACGCGCTGCAGGCGTGGCGCGCCTCCCGGGCGAGCGGCGTCGGGCGCTTCCTCGTCTACGGCGACTTCACCCCCGGGTACCGGGACCGCCTGGCGGGCCTGCTCGATCAGCCCTCGGTCGAGCTGCGCGGCTTCACCCCCGACGCGGCGGGCGTGTTCCTCGAGGCCGACGTGCTGGTGCTGCCGACCATCGAGGAGGGCAGCGCGCTCGTGACCTCCGAGGCGCAGGCGGCCGGCTGCGTGCCGCTCGTCTCCTCCGCCGCGGGGGCGAACCTCGAGGACGGCGTGCAGGGACTCGTGCACGAGCCGCGCGATGTGGAGGCGCTGACCGCGCACCTCGACCTGGTCTCCTCCGATCGCGAGCTGCTGGCGAGGATGCGCCGCGCCGCCCTCGCGAACCGCAGCCAGCTGACCTGGGACCGGGCGAGCATCGACCTCGTCGAGGCCTACCGCGCGGCGATCCGGCTCGTGCAGGACGACTCCGCCCCACCCACCGAGCACCCGAGGAACGACCGCCCGTGAGCCCCAGCGACGTCTCGATCATCCTCTGCACCCGCGAGCGGCCGGACATGCTCCGCGAGGCGCTGGCCGCCATCGCCGCGGGCACCGACCCCGCCGTCGAGGTGATCGTGGTCGACTCCGCCTCGACCGACTCCCGCACGCGCGAGGTCGCCCTCGCCGCGGGCGCCCGCTACGTACGGACGGACGTGAAGGGCCTCTCGATCGCCCGCAACGTCGGCCTCGCGGCGAGCGAGCGCGCGATCCTCGTCTACACCGACGACGACTGCTCTCCGACTCCGGGCTGGATCGAGGCGCTGATCGACGCGTTCGCCGAGCCGCGGGTCACGGTCGCGACCGGCCGGATGCTGGACCACACGCTCGTCGACACCGACGTGCCGCCGACCGACCGGATCGTCTACCGCACCGCGGTCAGGGGTCTGGACGCCGGCCACGGCGCGGTGATGGCCTTCCGCCGCAGCACGCTGCTCTCGCTCGGCGGCTTCGACGAGGTGCTCGGCGCGGGCCGGTTCCTCGCCGGAGCGGAGGACCTCGACATCTTCTGCCGTGCGCTCAAGGCGGGCGGCACGGCCGTGTTCGTGCCCGACAGCGTCGTGCTGCACGTCAACACGCGCAATCCGTCCGCCTACCGCCGCCTGATGCGGGGCTACGGACTCGGGCTCGGCGCCCTCGTCGGCAAGTGGTGGCGCCTGTCGCCGCTGATCGGCGCGCGCCTGACCGCGACGCTGGCCGTCCGCAGCGGGCGTCGACTCCTCCGCTCGGCGAAGCGCCGGGGCCGCGGCGCGCGCGACGAGCTCGCGATGCTCGAGGGGATCCTGCGCGGCTACCTGCGCTCGCGCCACCTGCGCCTGTCCGGCTCGGTCTTCGTCGACGAGTTCCCGCCGACCCCCCTCCGGCTGCCCGCCGCCGCGAGCACCGTGACCGACGCCGGGTGAGCACGGCGAGTTCGACCGACCCGACTCCGACCCGCCCGCAGGGAGCCCGATCATGACCCGCACCCCCCGTCGATCCGGTCGAGCGCACGCAGAGCCCCTGCGCACGCTCGACGAGAAGTTCGTCAGCAACGCCATCGCGTTCGAGGCCGCCCGCCCCGTCGCGACCATGGTCGTCGAGAGCGCGCCCTTCCGCCGCGAGGACGGCTCGCTCGACCGCGAGCTGGTCCTCACCGCGTGGGAGCGGTTCATCGTCGCCTCGCCGTCGCAGCGCCAGCGCCTCGTGCGGGCGCCCCTGGGCCTCTTCACCCCCTCCTGGGTCTTCGCCGACTCCGTCGACGTGCGCGAGCACGTGCGCTTCCACCCCGGGGTCGTCGAGTGGGACCCGCGCCGGACGGAGCTGCTGACCGGCCTCTTCAACGGTCCGATGGACCCGAAGGGACCGCTCTGGGACATCCTCGTCGTCGAGCTCTCGACCGGGCAGCTGGCGTTCCCGATGCGGATCCAGCACGTGATGGGCGACGGCATGTTCGGCCTGATGCTCTTCACGACCTTCACCGAGGAGAAGCCGTACGACGTCGCGCCGTCGGGCGGGCGCCCTCTGCGCTTCCCCGACGACCCCCCGGCTCCGCGCGGGCCGCTCGGCCTCGCCCTCGCCGCGCGCCGCACCATCGCCTCGACCTACGACTCCTTCGCCGACGAGTGGGCGGACTGGAAGCGGAAGCCCCTGAAGAAGCGGCTGCGCCGCGTCGGCGGCCGGCTGATCCGCAGCCCGCGCGACGTGTGGATCCGCCGGTCCGGACTCGTCCAGCGCACGGTGAAGCCCAAGGACGCGGCGATCATCACCGTGCCGGTGCAGGCGGCCAAGGCGGCCGCCCGGGGTGCGGGCGGGACGCTCTCGGACCTCACCGTCGCCCTGGGGCTGCACGCGTTCGCCGCGATGCACCCCGAGCGGAGCGAGATCGCGACCCTCGTGCCCATCTCGCCCCAGCGCGACCGCACGGCCGAGAAGCGCAACCACATCACCATGGCGCGCGTCTCGATCCCCGTCGGCCTCGGCCTGCACGAGAGCATCGCCTCGGTGCACGAGCAGATCCAGCACGCCAGCACCACCGGCGAGTCCGGGATCACCCGCGGAGTCCGCGACTGGCAGGGCTACGCGTCCTACCTGCCCGTCTTCCTCCGCCCGCGCTACTTCGGCCACGCCCTCGTCGAGGCGTTCACCCTGTGGCCCACCACCGAGCCCTCGGACGAGGCGGCGCTCTTCTCGAGCTCCTACCTCAAGCGCCTCGACTTCGCCGTGCAGGTGCGGGCCGACCTCGATTCCCGCGCATTCGTCGACTCGGTGGTGCGCTCGCTCCACGAGCTCGGCGTGCCGCCGGTCGACTGGCCGGAGGAGG
>NZ_JADILJ010000068.1 GCF_017355185.1 Rathayibacter sp. SD072
GAGCTTCGACCTGGGCGGACTGACCCGCTACGGAGCGCTCCAGCTCGAGCCGGTCGGGCCCCTCCGCTTCGGATCGAGCGATCTGGCCGCCGAGGGCTACCAGCACGTCGACGGTGCGATCCGCGTCGGGCGCCGCCTGGCGCAGGAGATCCTGGACGAGCACGCCGTCACCGCCGCCCCCCACCGCGAAGGAGCACTCCCCGCATGAGCACCCACTACGCCGTCATCGACCCGGCCTCCGGGACGACCCTGAGCGAGTACCCGTCGATCACCGACGCCGAGCTGATCGAGGCGATCGGAGCCGCGCACGACGCGTACTCCACGTGGTCGCGCACCGTGCCGGTCGCGACCCGCGCCGCCCTGATCGCCCGGGTGGCCGACCTGCACGTCGAGCGCGCCGACGCGCTGGCCGAGATCATCGTGCGCGAGATGGGCAAGCCGCTCGACCAGGCGCAGGGCGAGGTCGGCTTCGCGGCCGACATCTACCGCTACTACGCCGACAACGGCGAGGCGTTCCTCGCGGACGAGCCCATCGAGCTCTCCGACGGCACCGGCTCGGCCTTCGTCCGCCGCGCGGGCCTGGGCGTGCTGCTGGGCATCATGCCGTGGAACTTCCCCTACTACCAGGTCGCCCGTTTCGCCGGCCCGAACATCGTCGCGGGCAACACGATCCTGCTCAAGCACGCGCCGCAGTGCCCGGAGTCGGCCGCCGCCATCGCGGACATCTTCGCGACCGCCGCGCGGGAGCTCGGAGCGCCCGCCGGCGTCTACGTGAACCTGTACGCGAGCAACGACCAGGCCGCCGACGTCATCGCCGACCCGCGGGTGCAGGGCGTGTCGGTCACGGGCTCCGAGCGCGCGGGAGCCGCCGTCGCCGAGATCGCGGGCCGCAACCTCAAGAAGGTCGTGCTCGAGCTGGGCGGCTCCGACCCGTTCGTGCTGCTGTCGACCGACGACCTCGACAAGGCGGTCGAGGACGCGGTCGCCGCCCGCCTGGACAACAACGGGCAGTCCTGCAACGCCGCCAAGCGCTTCATCGTGATCGACGACCTCTACGAGGAGTTCGCCGCGAAGTTCACCGAGGCCTTCACCAGGGCGCAGCCCGCCGATCCGTTCGCCGAGGGGACCCTGCTCGGCCCGCTCTCCTCCTCCGCCGCGACCGAGCGCCTCGAGCAGCAGCTCGCGACGGCCCGCGAGCAGGGCGCGACCGTGCGCGCGAGCGGCGAGGTGACCGGCAACTTCTTCCCGCCCGCGGTCCTCGAGGACGTCACTCCCGAGATGAACGCCTACCGAGAGGAGTTCTTCGGCCCGGTCGCCGCGCTCTACCGCGTCCACGACGAGGACGAGGCGATCGCGCTGGCGAACGACACCCCGTACGGCCTCGGCTCCTACCTCTACACGACCGATCAGGAGCAGGCCCTGCGTCTCGCCGACCGGATCGACGCCGGCATGGTCTGGATCAACCTGGTCCTCGGCGACGCCGCCGAGCTGCCCTTCGGCGGAGTGAAGCGCTCGGGCACCGGCCGCGAGATGGGCCGCAGCGCCCTCGAGGAGTTCGTCAACAAGAAGCTCATCCGCATCGCGTAGCTCCCCTTCGCTGATCGAGCAGCCCGCGTAGCGGCCGTCTCGAGATCCGCCACCGTCGGTGGTGCGTCCGCCGTCCCGGTGTCGTGGTCATCGGGTCTCGAGACGCCCCTGCGGGGCTGCTCGACCAGCGGGGTCTCGCGGGCGTCCCGGCATCCCCGGACACCTTCGGCCACCGGGCAACCGCGAGCGGGCGCCCGGCGCGCTCACTAGGGTCGAGGGGTGGCGTCCGCCGCCGCCCACCCGGAAGGTCCGTCAGTCATGCGCGTGTTCGGCTGCCCCCACTGCGAGGCCCGCGTCGAGTTCGAGGACGCCGAGTGCCTGCGCTGCGGCACCGCGCTCGCCTATGCGCTCGAGACCGACGAGCTCGTCGAGGCCTCGGACCGCCTGCTCTGCCGCTACCGCGGCACGATCGGCTGCACCTGGCTCCAGGAGGAGCGGACGGGCGGCGCCTGCGCCTCCTGCGCTCTGACCGGCGAGCGCCCGGTCGTCTACGACGCCGCCGTGCTGAGCCAGCTGACAGTCGCCGAGTTCGCGAAGCGGCGCCTGGTCCGCCAGCTCCGCCACCTCGACCTGCCCGTGCGCCGCCGCGAGAACGGCTCGGGGCTCTCCTTCTGGCTGCTGTCCTCGGCGCAGCTGGGCTCGGTCACGACCGGGCACGCCGACGGAGTCGTCACCGTCGACCTGTCGGAGGGGAACGACGCGCACCGCGAGGCGCTCAAGGCCCGCCTGGGCGAGCCGTACCGGACGGTGCTCGGGCACTTCCGCCACGAGATCGGGCACTACTACTGGCAGGAGCTGGTCGAGGGCACCGAGCTGCTCCCGGCGTTCCGAGCGCTGTTCGGCGACGAGCGCACCGATTACGGCGCCGCCCTCGATGCGCACTACGGCGGGGCGACCGGAGCGGACTGGGCCCGCGATCACATCTCGCAGTACGCGACCACGCACCCGTGGGAGGACTTCGCCGAGACCTTCGCCCACTACCTGCACATCGCCGACGCCCTCGAGACCACCGCGGCGGTCGGCCTGGCCGTCGAAGGCCCGCGCGGACGTGTGCCGGAGTCGCTCGCGGGCACGGTGAGCGCGACCGGGGCCGAGCGGGTCGCCGGTCTCGAGATGCCCGAGATCCTGCGCCGCTGGCACGGGCTCTCCCTCGCCCTCAACAGCGTCAACCGCTCGATGGGCAAGGACGATCTGTACCCGTTCGTCATCACTCCGGTGATCGCCGAGAAGCTCGCGTGGGTGCACGAGCTCGTCCGCCGGGGCGGCTGACACCCGAACGGGAGGGACGCGCACGATCCGGAGTCGGGCAAGCGCTCTCACGGTCCGGATTAGCGTGGAACGGTGCCCCGTCGCCTCCCTCTCCTCGCCGCTGCCGCCGCCGTCGCCCTCCTGGCGGGCTGCTCCAGCGCCTCCGAGGCGGCGGCCGCCTGCGTCGTCCGGTCCGCCGCGTCGATCGTGCCCGAGCAGGGCGCCCTCCTCGGCGTGAATCTCGACTGGGACGCCCGCACCCTCAGCGACTACAGCACGGCGCTCGGCCGCCCGCCCGCGGTCGCGGTCGCCTTCGCCGACGTGCCCTTCGCCGGCGACGACCGCGCGGAGGTGCGCGAGGCGGCCGAGCAGCTGCGCGCCCTCGGCGGCACGCTCCTGCTCACCCTCGAGCCGGCGGAGGGACTGGCCGCGGTGACCGAGGAGGTCGCCGACGACGTCGCCGTGCTCCTCGCCGATCTCAACGACGCGGGCGTGCCCGTCGTGCTCCGCTTCGCGCACGAGATGAACGGCTCCTGGTACGCGTGGGGCCAGCAGCCCGCGGAGTACGTCGCGACGTTCCGCAGGGTGGCCGCCGCGGTGCACGCCCAGGCGCCCGGCTCCTCCCTGATGTGGGCGCCCAACAGTGCCGAGGGCTATCCGTTCGAGGGCGGGGCGTCGGCCGCGCAGCCGGGGACGAGCGGCTTCGCGCTGCTCGACACGACGGCCGACGGCGTCCTGACCCCCGAGGACGACCCCTACGCCCCGTACTACCCGGGCGACGACGCGGTCGACTGGGTCGGCATGTCGCTCTACCACTGGGGCTCGGCGTACCCGTGGGGCGAGAACGAGCTGCCGGAGGAGGGCAAGTTCGCCGCCCAGCTCACCGGCACCTACGACGGGGCCGCGGGCGACGAGACCGCGGCGCCCGACTTCTACACGACCTACGGGGTCGAGCACGGCAAGCCGGTGGCGATCCCCGAGACGGCCGCGCTCGTCGTCCCGCGCGGCGACGCCGCCGGAGAGCTCGCGATCAAGCAGGCGTGGTGGCGCCAGGTGCTCTCGGCCGAGACGGCCGAGCGGTTCCCGCAGCTCAGGATGGTCAACTGGTTCGAGTGGGACAAGTTCGAGCCCGAGGTGCAGGACACCGTCGACTGGACCGCCGTCAACGACCCGGCCACGCGGGAGGCGTTCCGCGGCGACCTGCCGGAGTGGCTCGTCGCAGCCGACCTCGACGACCGGTGCACGGCGCGCACGGTGACGGGCTGAGGCGCCGGACCCGGCGCCTCGCCCGTCACTTCTTCGTCAGCGACGACTCCTTGTGCGCGGCCTTCGCGTCGGTCTTGTCGCTCTGCACGATCCAGTAGGGCTCGTCGTCCGAGGCGTTGAACTTCTGGCCCTCGAAGTGGAACTCCTTCGTCTTCTTCTCCACCAGCTCGCCGTGGGTCTCGCCCTGCGAGGTGTTCCAGCTGATCTTGTCGCCCTTCTTCACGAGGCACTTCCTTCTCGGTCGTCGCGCGCGAGCGCGGGTGCTCCACCGCGCGGCAGCGCGATGGTGGTGGTGACGTCGACGATCGCCGGAGCGGCGGGCGCCGACGAGAAGCCGAAGCGGACGGGCGGCGAGAGCGGCCGCAGAGCCCCCAGGTCGACTCCGTCGAGGGACGCGGCGACCCCGAGCACGCTCCGGATGGTGCGGACGCCGTAGTACTCGCGCCGCCCGCCGCCCGCGCTGCCGGCGGTGCTGACGCCGCGCACGAGCAGGGAGGCGACGGGGGAGACCGCGGTCAGCCACACGGGGCTCTCGGCGATCGGCCGCGGCACGATCCGCAGCAGCCGGCCCAGCGGAGTGACCCCGCCCAGTCGCAGCGCCACGTCGAGGCCGCCGGCGGTCACCGTCAGACCACCGGAGATGCGCCGCGTCGCGACCGGCGCGACGACGACCTCGTCGAACTCGTACGTCGAGGCGATGAAGTCCGCGACCTCGCGGGTCGGAGCGAGGAGCATCCGGTGCCCGTCGGCCCGCTCGATCATCGCGTCCGAGAACGCGCCGAACGGCGTGCGCTCCCAGAGGCCCAGCACGAGCCGGGTGCCCGAGGCCGTGCCGAGCCCCGCGATGCGCCCGCCGAAGCGGAGGCGTCGCGAGGCCCGGCCGGCGCTGCTCATCAGGCCGAGCGCAGCAGGGTGAACGAGGCGTCGCGGACGATCAGCGTCGTGACCTCTCCGGACACGACCTGGTCGGGGTCGCTCGAGCAGGCGAGCTCCCACTCGCCTCCCGGCGCCTTCGGCACCGTGAACTCCACACCGTTCTCGGCCGCGTTCAGCAGCAGGGCGAACGACGCGCTGCCCTCGTGCTCGAACACGAACGTGATCGATCGGGCGTCCGGGTTGTCCCAGTCCTCGTCGGCGAATCCCTGCGCGTCCGAGCGGAGGATGTCGACGGTATCGGTGCCGCCGTCGCCCGGAGCGCGGCGGAACCACTTGGGCTTGAGCGCCGGCTCGGCCGCGCGCAGCGCGATGAGCTCGCGGGTGAAGGCGAGCAGCTCGCGGTCGGCGCCCTCCCAGTCGAACCACGAGATCTCGTCGTCCTGGCAGTACGCGTTGTTGTTGCCGCCCTGGGTGCGGGCGATCTCGTCGCCGCCCAGGATCATCGGCACGCCGGCCGAGAGCAGCAGGGTCGCCAGGAAGTTGCGGCGCATGCGGTCGCGGCGCTCGTTGACCGCCTCGTTCTCGGTCGGGCCCTCCGCGCCGTTGTTGGAGGAGCGGTTGTCGCTCTCTCCGTCGTTGTTGTCCTCGCCGTTGGCCGCGTTGTGCTTGCGCGAGTAGGCGGTGAGGTCGGCGAGGGTGAAGCCGTCGTGCGCGGTGACGAAGTTCACGCTCGAGAGCGGCGAGCGCTTGTCCGCCTCGTACACGTCCGGCGAGCCGAGGATGCGCTGCGCGGTAGTGCCGAGGACCGAGTCGGCGCCGTGCCAGAAGTCGCGCACGTCGTCGCGGAACTTCCCGTTCCACTCGGACCAGTCGGCGGGGAAGCCGCCCACCTGGTAGCCCGCGGTGTCCCAGGGCTCGGCGATCATCTTGACGGGGGCGAGCACCGGGTCCTGCGCGATCAGGTCGAGGAACGCGCTGTGCACCTCGGCCTCGCCCGTCTGACGGGTCAGCGTGGTCGCGAGGTCGAAGCGGAAGCCGTCGATGTGCATCTCGGTCACCCAGTACCGCAGCGAGTCCATGATGAGCCCGAGCGCGGCGGGGTGGCTGACGTTGAGGCTGTTGCCGGTGCCCGTGGTGTCGAAGTAGTTGGCGCGGTCCTCCTCCACCAGGCGGTAGTAGGACCCGTTGTCGATGCCCTTGAACGACAGCGTCGGGCCCTTGTCGTTGCCCTCGGCGGTGTGGTTGTAGACCACGTCGAGGATCACCTCGAGGCCGGCCTCGTGGAACGCCTTGACCATGGCCTTGAACTCGTCGACCTGAGCGCCGTCGTCGCCCGCGTGCGAGTACTCGTTGTGCGGCGCGAAGAAGCCGAGGGAGTTGTAGCCCCAGTAGTTGCGCAGGCCCTTCTCCTCGAGGTGCGAGTCCTGCACGAACTGGTGCACGGGCAGCAGCTCGACCGAGGTGACGCCCAGGTCGGTGAAGTGCTTGATCGACGCCGGGTGCGCGAGGCCGCGGTAGGTGCCGCGGATGTCCTCCGGCACGTCCGGGTGCAGCTTCGTGAAGCCCTTCACGTGGACCTCGTACACGACGGTGTCCTCGAGCGGGATGCGGGGGGCCTCGTCGGTGCCCCAGTCGAAGGAGGCCGGGTCGGTGACGACGCAGCGCGGCACGGAGGGGGCGGAGTCGGAGTCGTTGCGGCGCTCGGCGTCCTCGTAGTACTGGCCGAAGACGTCCTCGCTCCAGCGGTAGGAGCCCTCGATGGCGGTGGCGTGCGGGTCGAGCAGGAGCTTGTTCACGTTGTGGCGCAGACCGTTCGCGGGGTCCCAGGGGCCGTCGACGCGGAAGCCGTAGCGCGTGCCGACGCGCATTCCCGGGACGATGCCGTGGAAGACGTGGCCGGTGCGGTCGGTCAGGGTGACACGGGTCTCGGTGCCCGTCTCGTCGAACAGGCAGACCTCGACGCTGTCCGCGGTCTCGGAGTAGAGGGCGACGTTCGCGCCGTCGTCGCCGCGGAGGGAGACGCCGAGCGGATACGGGAAGGAACGGGAGGATGCGGGCATGCGACCATCCTGACGGGGCCCGCCCGCGAGCTCGGGGTGCTTGTCGGACGGCCCGAGTCCCGGTACTGTTCCGGGCTCGTTCCGCACCCCGGCGTGCAGGAGCCGGTCAGTCCAGCGGAGCCGCGTCGCCGGCGGTGAAGACGATCTTGCCGATCGTGCGATCGGTTCCGGCGGAGCGCCCGGACAGCACGTCGACGATCTCCTCGAGCGGATGGACGGCGCCGGGATCGGCGTCCAGGTCGCCGGAGGCGGCGAGCGCGATGGCGCGCCCGATGCGCTCGGCCGTGGCCACCACGATCAGGTTCCGCACCGGCGGGCGGTCGCGCCGCAACACTGCGACCGCCTGGGCGCCGAGGGCCGGGCCGCTGGGCACGAGGGTGACGAAGCGCCCGCCCTCCGCGAGCAGGATCGCGGCGTCGTCGACCGGGAGGTGCCCGGAGACGTCGAGCACCGCGTCGAAGCGGCCCGCGAGCACGCCGAGATCGAGCGCGCGGTAGTCGTGCGGCTCGGCGCCGAGGCTCCGCAGCACCTCCGCCGAGGCGGCGGACCCGGTCGCGGCGACCTCGCAGCCCGCACGGACCAGGAGCTGCACGGTCAGCTGCCCGATGGCACCGGAGCCGCCGCCCACCAGGACCTTCTCGCCCGCGCGCACGCGCAGAGCGTCGACGACGCCGACGGCCGTCCCTCCGGACATCGCGAGAGTGACGCCCTGCACGAAGTCGAGGGAGTCGGGCAGGGGCACGAGCGCGCGGCTGCGCACCAGGCACGCGTCGGCGAACGCGTCGCCGTCGCGGGTCATGCCGACCACGCGGTCGCCGACCGCGACGGTCCGCACTCCCGGCCCGACGGCCTCGACCGAGCCCGCGACGTCGAGCCCGAAGCCGAGCGGCCTGGATCGGCCGACGGCCATGACGCGGGCCGCGCCCGACAGGATCTTCTCGTCGGTGGCGTTGATGCTCGCCGCGCGGGTGCGCACGAGCACCTCGCCCCGACCCGGCATCGGCACGGGTGCGTCCCGCCACGAGAGCACGTCCGGTCCGCCGAACCGTTCGTATCCCAGTCGTCGCATCGTGCTCCCGTCGTCCGCGGCCGGCGCCGCACTGCGTCGAGCCTAGGCGCTGATCCCCCGGTCGAACCGTCGCTCAGCAAGGGCTCGGACGCCCGCAGCCCCGGTGCTACCGTGGCGCGCATGAGCGCAGACACGAGCCCCGAGTTCTCCGGCTGGACCGGCGAGGGCCAGAGCGGTGCCGACCCGTCGGGTCCCGTCACCGACGCCGATCGCCCCGACGACGTCCGACCCGCCGACGCCGAGGTCGAGGAGAGCACGACTCCCGACGAGAGCCGCGACCCCGACCACCCCTACGACTCGATGGGCGAGAGCGGCACCGAGAACGCTCCCGAGGACGAGGTGTCCGACTCCGAGGACGAGGAGGGCCTGCTGCCCCCGGGCAGCACCGCCGAGGGGAGCGGCACCTCGCTGGGATCCGTCCCGGCCGAGGCCTCCCGCGAGGCCGAGCCGCTCGGCACCCACGAGGGCGAGGGGACTCCGGGCCAGCTGGCGGACGAGCGCTGGCGCACCAACGGCGTGAATCCGCTCGGCTGATCCGCGACCGGGGTCGCCTCGGGGCCCGCAGGAGGGTTGACCTCTCACCCTCGAGCACTTCCACGTCCAGGTTCTCCCCCGGTGGCTCGGAGGTGACCCCCCGGCTGGCGCCGTAGCGTGCCGGGAGCGCGGGGACCTCCCGCGCGGACGGGGAGTCCCATGTCGTTGTTCCAGAACCGCACCCGCGAGATCCGGTGGACCCCGGACGAGCGGCGGGCGCTCGCGGAGGCGGTCGCCGAGGACCGCGCCGACGTCTGGCGCAGCATCGGCGAGCTCGACCGCACGGTCGTCGTCTCGACGGAGGATCCGGGCACGCGCGGCGGAGCCCGCTGGCCGACCGACCACCGCGCCTTCCTGCGCGTCGAGCGCGGCGACTCGATCGTGCTGGCCACCGACGGTCTGAGCGACCCCTTCGACCGCCTCAGCCGACCCGGCACGGGGCTGGGCCTGGAGCTGTGCCTCGAGAGCTCCGCCCTGCTCGGCGTCCCCGCCGCGGAGCTCTGGAACCACTGGCAGTTCCGCCTGCTCTACGAGGCTGCTCGCCGCGCCGCCCTGCAGGGCGTGTGCTGCCGCACCGGCGTCGACGTCGCGCGCCTGGCCCACGCCTCGGCCCCGCCGGCCTGGGTCGGCGAGGACGGCGCGGTCGGCGTGCTGCTCGGGCTCCGGAGCCCGCGGCTCCCCGAGCGCATGGAGCTCGCGACGGGCGATGTCGAGCTCGTCACCCTCACGCCGCTGTGGCCGGAGGAGTACGAGTCGGCCGCCGTCGACGACGCCGCGTGCGCCGAGGTCGCGGCACGGCTGGTCGGCCTGCCGCACGACGAGCTGGTGCACACCGCTCGACCGCGCGTGGTCTGAGACGACCCGGGCGGCGGGTCAGCCGTCCTGCGGCTCCGGTACCACCAGCATCTCGCCGGTGTTGTTCGCGCTCGAGACGAACTGCTCGATCCACGCGCGGTTCAGCGCAGGGCGCTTGCTGCCGAAGAAGCGGAAGTGCAGCGCCGTGGTGGGGTGGATCCAGATCGAGCTGCGGCCGTAGCCGCTGGACTCGGGCTCGGCCCACGACAGGCTGAAGGACTCGTTGCGGCGCATCTTGGTGAACATCGCCACCTTGAGGTGCGCGAGCATCCGGTCCTCGAAGTCGATCTCGAGCGATTGCGGTCCGTAGATCAGTCGTCCCATGGTCTCCACCCTGCGTCGTGCCGGCGCCCGGAGGATGCACGGGGCCGCGGGCTCCGACGAGCACGGGAGCCACTCCCTCGAGCCTACCCAGGGCGCGACGCGCCGCAGGACAGGCTGGTGTCCCTCGATCGAGGGGGTCGCTGAGGGATTCCGGCTGAGGGATTCCGGCCCCGGGGAACGACGAACGCCCCGCCGACCGGATCCGGGGATCACGGCCGACGGGGCGCTGCGAGTTCGTGACGAACCCGAGGAGTCGGGAATTACTCGCCGACGCCGCGGATGTTCGCGGCCTGCGGGCCCTTGCGGCCCTGCTCGACGTCGTACTCGACGTGCTGGTTCTCGACGAGCTCGCGGTAGCCCTGCTTCGCGATGGCGGAGAAGTGCGCGAACACGTCGGCGCCTCCGTCGTCGGGAGCGATGAAGCCGAAGCCCTTTTCGGAGTTGAACCACTTAACGGTGCCAGTAGGCATTTCTTTTCCTTATGTGTTAATGACGCCTGCCGGAGCGGACGTCGTCAGATCCCGCACGAGTGTGCGGTACCCGCTCGACTCCTCCTCCGCGCGGATGAAACACGCGTCGGCCGGGAGTCGGTCGGGTCGTCTTGGGGGCGGAGGGGACCTCCGCGGGGGAGAACGTCCCGCGTTCCGACGGAGTCGGGGGTGCGGGGGTCGAACGAGGAACGGCGCGGCTTCCGCGGCGTCCTGTGAAGGGCGGTACCCGCCGGCGAGGCGGGCGTTCGAACCGCTGGATCGAGGTCGATGCCGTCGATCCGTGCTGCCGGTGAGAGCAGTGCGGTCTCTATCAGGGGCTGAGTCTCTTCGTCGTCTCCAGCGAGTGCGTGCTGGTGGTGGCGACTTCTCAGCCGTGGAATTCGGGCGATCGCCCAGGAGATGTCTCCAGCCTACGGGATCGGACGCCCCGAGCGCGACAGCGGCGCGGGAAACGCTGCGCGATCCGTCGCTCGGCGGCCGAGCGGACGTCGGGGCCGACCCGCCGTGTGGCACCATTCAGGTCATCGGCGCCGCCTCCTCGGCGCCGCGCCCCATCCGCCCCTCCCGTTCTCGCGCCCCTTCGAGGCCGGGGGCCCGCCCGCGCGAGGCCCGACCGAGCGGCGGCGTCCCGGGCGGACTCGGGATCGGCACGACGATCCTCCTGCTGGCGCTCGTGCCGACCGCGTTCTGCGCGGTCATCCTCGCGACGGTCGACGAGCACGTGCACCGCCGGCTCGACCGCACGATCTCCGACAGCACGATCGACGGGCCGGGCACGGGGCCGGGCAGCCTCGCGGCGTCCGAGCTCTCGCGGATCGACGCCCGGATCGAGGAGCTGCTCGAGCGGATCGCGCGCAGCGCCGCCGCGCCGCTGGACGCGGAGACGGGGGAGAGGGGCCGGGCGCTCGGAGACGAGCTGCGCAGCGCGCTCGCCCGCAGCCACGACCGCACCTGGCTCCGCATCGCCGTCGACGAATCGGCCCACCTGTCGGGAGCGGTGGTCCTGACCGATCCCGACGGACTCGCCGCGCACCTGCTGCCGCCCGACCGCGCGCGGCTGCTCTCGGCGCTGTGGCTGCTCGCCGCACCAGGATCCGCCGCCCGCCCGGGTGTCGAGGCGGCCCTCACCGCCGCTCCGACGGGCCGCGGATCGATCGCGATCTCCCTCGAGGTCGCGGGCAGGCGCTCCCGCGATCTCGATCCGGCCGTCTGGGGCATCGCGGGCGAGCTGGGGGCTCCGCGCGTGCAGAGCAGTGGAGCGGGCACCCGCGTGCTGATCGAGCACGTCCCCGAGAGCGCTCCCGGATCGAGGAGGACCCCGTGAGCACTCCCAGCGGCCGATCGCCGGCGACCGAGGGGCGGACGATCTCGCTCGCCATCCTCGACGACCACCCGATCCTCCTGCGCGCCCTCGCGGAGTGGATCGGCTGCTCGGGTGCGCCCATCCGCGTGGTCGCGACGGCGTCGAGCTGGGTCGGCCTGCTCGCCGATCCTGCGTTCCCGAGCGACGTGGTGCTCCTGGACATCGACCTCGGCGACGACCTCGACCTGGCAATGAAGATCCGGACGCTCACCGCCGCGGGCTCGGCCGTGGTCATCATCAGCACCCACGCGCAGGCGGCGACGATCGAGCGGGCGCTCGAGGCCGGAGCGCGCGGCTACCTCGTCAAGAGCGAGCCGACCGAGGTCATCATCGAGGCGATCCGCACCGTCGCGAGCGGCGCCGTGTTCCTCACCGAGCCCACGCGCGGCCTCCTCGGGGGGTCGGCCGTCGACGCGCTGACCGCTCGGGAGCGACTCGTCGTCGGCCTCTTCGCCGAGGGCCTGCCGCTGAAGCAGCTGGCGGCGGAGCTGCGCATCACGCAGGACGCCGCGCGCAGCTGCCTGCGCAGCGCCCGCGCGAAGTACCGCGACGCCGGAGTCGAAGTGGGCGGCAGGATCGCCCTGCGGCGCCAGGCGCTGCGCGACGGCATCATCGTCCGCCGCTGAGCGGTGGGGGCTCCGGCTGTACGGAGCCCCCGCCGCACCTAGACCGTCTCGGGCCGCTTCTGCCGCGCGGGCTCCGCGGGACGGTCCGGACCGTTCCACACCGTGATCACTCCCCAGACCACCGCCGCGATCGGCACGGCCAGCACGGCGCCGACGATGCCCGCGAGGACGGTGCCGACGGTCAGGGCGACGAGCACGATCAGCGGGTGCAGCTTCAGCGAGCGGGCCATCAGCACCGGCTGGAGGAAGTTGCCCTCGAGCTGGTTGACGGCGATGACGACCAGGATCACGATCAGCGCGGGGATCGGCCCGTTGGCGACGAGGGCGACGAGAGCCGCGAGGATGCCGGCGGCGGTCGCTCCCACGATCGGGATGAAGGCGGTGAGGAACACGATCACCGCGAGCGGGATCGCCAGGGGGACTCCGATGATCGCGAGGGCGACGCCGATGCCGATCGCATCGACGGCCGCGACGGTCGCGGTGCCGCGCACGTAGTCGCCGAGCACGTCGACCGCCTTCGTGCCGACGCGCTTGGCGCGGTCGTAGCTCTCGCCGACGAAGGGGCGCAGGAGGAACTCCCAGATCTTCGGGCCGTCCTTCATGAAGAAGAAGAGCACGACGATCATCAGCACGAGGCCGGTGACGAAGTTGGCGGCGGCAGCGGCCCCCGCGAGCGCGCCGGAGCCGAAGCTGCTCGACGTGAGGAAGTCGACGACCGTCGCCCGGGCGTCCTCGATCTGCTGCTCGTCGATCTGGAACGGCAGGTGCTGCACGTAGTCCTGCAGCGAGGAGATGCCCTCGGACGCACTGCTCACCAGCTCGTCCCACTGATTGCGGACCGCGACGGTGATGAGCCAGCCCACGGCGCCCAGGACCGCCAGCAGGCCCAGGAGGGACAGCCACGTCGCGAGGATCGAGGGCACGCCCTTCTTCCGCAGCCACGACAGCAGCGGGTGGATCGCCGAGGCCAGGATGATCGCGATCATCACCGGGATCAGCACCAGGGTGAGCTGCGTCATGGCGAAGACCAGGACCGACGCGAGAGCGAGGATCACGATCACCTGGAGGCAGCGCAGCGCGAAGCG
>NZ_JADILJ010000069.1 GCF_017355185.1 Rathayibacter sp. SD072
ACCGGCACGGCTTCTGGGTGATCGCCGTCGCCTTCCTGACCGTCATGGCGTTCTCGACGGTCCCCACCCCGCTCTACGCGATCTACCAGGAGCGCGACGGCTTCCCCGCCGTCGTCGTGACGGTCGTCTTCGCCGCCTACGCGGTCGGAGTCGTCGCCAGCCTCTTCCTCGCGGGCCACGTCAGCGACTGGCTCGGCCGGCGCCGCATCCTGCTCGCGTCGATCCTCGTGGAGGTGCTCGCCGCCGTCGTGTTCCTGCTCTGGCCGGAGGTGCCCGGGCTGCTCGTCGCACGCCTGCTGACCGGCCTCGGAGTCGGCGCCCTCACGGCGACCGCGACCGCGCACCTGTCCGAGCTGCGCGCGGTGGCGCGTCCCGACGAGGGCCCGGGAACCTCGCGCGCCGTCTCGACCCTCGTCAACATGGGCGGACTCGCGCTCGGCCCGCTCGTCGGCGGGATCCTCGCCGTGACGGTCGACCGGCCGCTCGTCGTGCCCTACGAGGTCTTCCTCGTGCTGCTCGTCGTGCTGGGCGTCGCAGTGGCGCTGGTGCCGGAGACCGTCGAGCGCCGGGAGATCTTGCCCGCCTACCGCCCGCAGCGGCTCGCCGTCCCCGCCGAGTCGCGCGGCGCCTTCCTCTCGGCCGCGGTCGGCGCGTTCGCGGGCTTCGCCGTCTTCGGCCTCTTCACCTCGCTCGCCCCGACCTTCCTCGCCGTCCGCTTCGGCGAGACGTCGCACCTGCTCGCCGGCGCGGTGTCGTTCGGGGTCTTCGCCGCAGGAGCGGTGGCGCAGCTGGTGTCGGCACGGCTGTCCGCCCGCCCGGCGCTGCTGCTCTCGGCGGCCGCACTCACCGTCGGCCTCGTCCTGGTCGCGGTCGGCGCGGTCGCCGCCGCCGTCGCGCCCTTCGTGGCCGGGGGAGTGCTCGCCGGCGCCGGAGTCGGGCTCCTCTTCCGCCTGTCCCTCGCGGTCGCGGGCTCCCTCGCCTCCGACGCCGCGCGCGGCGAGGTGCTGGCAGGCATGTTCCTCGCGGCGTACCTCGGTCTCGCGGTGCCGGTCCTCGCGATCGGCGCCGCGCTGGCGTTCCTGCCCGCCGTCCCCGTCCTCCTCGCCTTCGTCGCCGTGGTGCTGGTGCTGGTGCTCGCCGCGATCGGCCGGATGCTCCGCT
Organism: Rathayibacter sp. SD072; assembly: GCF_017355185.1. Classification (GTDB taxonomy): domain Bacteria; phylum Actinomycetota; class Actinomycetes; order Actinomycetales; family Microbacteriaceae; genus Rathayibacter. The sequence continues at coordinate 1,162 of NZ_JADILJ010000069.1, forward strand.
CCCGAGCCTGATCCGGGCACCTCGCGCAGGCCCGTCGGCGGTCACAATGGGGGCATGAAGCTCTTCTCCTTCGGCCGCGACCGCGACGACCAGAACCCCCTGCCCGCGAACGACCGCGGATCGGGGAAGCTCGACGACTACGACTACGACCTCCTGCCCAAGTCCCGCCGCGGGGACACGCTGCTCACCCTCGCCGACAGCACGCCGCACCAGGAGGAGCTCGCCCGGGTGCTCGCGCTCGGCGAGGACGAGATCACGGCGGTCATCCCGCGCCGCACCCTCGAGGAGGAGCGCGTGGACGCGCCCATGCCGGTCCGCCTGTTCGCGAACCACCGGCCCTCCGACCTCGTCGGCTTCGTGCCGCGCGGGCTCGAGAACGTCGTCGACGCGGCACTCTCGCGACTGTCGGAGGCGGGGAAGCAGCCTCGCGTGCCCGCTCGGATCGTGACGGTCAAGGGCGCGCTCCGGGTGCAGCTCCTGATGCACGAGACCCGCGGCTGACCGGCACCCTGCACCGCGCGGCGTCCGGCTTCCTGGCCCTGGAGCACCCGCCCTGATAGCATGAACCGGTTCCGAATCCGCAGCGGCCGCCGGCCGTCACCGGGTTCGAACCACGGAGCAGGCCGGCAGGAAGCTGGTCCTCGGTGGTGGAGTCCCGGTTCACAGGTGCGGCGTCGTCGCACAGGAGGCGACCCGGAGCTTTTCTACTGGTGGCCAGCACGAACGCCCTCCACACGACGGCACGGCGCGACGCCCTGCCGTGGAATCGTCTCGATTCCTGACCGGAACTCTGCCCCGACGAACGCCGGTGCCCAGAACGGGCGCCGCTGCATACGTTGAAGGAGACAGAACCTCTTGGAAGGTCCTGAAATCACATTCGCCGAAGCCGTTCTCGACAACGGCTCGTACGGCACCCGCACCGTCCGCTTCGAGACCGGCCGCCTCGCGCAGCAGGCTCAGGGAGCGGTCGCCGCGTACCTCGACGAGGACACGATGATCCTCTCGGCCACGTCGGCGTCGAAGAACCCGAAGGACAACTTCGACTTCTTCCCGCTGACCGTCGACGTCGAGGAGCGCTCCTATGCCGCCGGCAAGATCCCCGGCTCGTTCTTCCGCCGCGAGGGCCGCCCCTCCACCGAGGCGATCCTGGTCTGCCGTCTGATCGACCGGCCGCTGCGCCCCTCGTTCGTCGAGGGCCTGCGCAACGAGGTCCAGATCGTCATCACGGTCCTGAGCATCGCTCCCGACGAGTTCTACGACGCCCTCGCGATCAACGCCGCGAGCGCCTCGACCCAGATCTCGGGACTGCCTTTCTCGGGCCCCATCGCCGGTGTGCGCCTCGCGCTCATGTCGGACGGCTCGGGCAACGACCAGTGGATCGCGTTCCCCAAGGCCTCGCAGCTCGAGAACGCCGTCTTCGACCTCACCGTCGCGGGCCGCGTCGTCACCAACGAGGACGGATCCTCGGACGTCGCCATCATGATGGTCGAGGCCGAGGCGACCGAGGGCTCCTGGAACCTCATCAAGGCGGGCGCCACCAAGCCCGACGAGACCGTCGTGGCCCAGGGCCTCGAGGCCTCCAAGCCCTTCATCCGCGCGCTCGTCGAGGCGCAGGCGAAGATGGCCGCGAACACCGCGAAGCCCGTCAAGGACTACCCGGTGTTCCTGCCCTACGCGCAGGAGACCTACGACAACGTCGCCGAGCTCAGCTACGACGAGCTCGTCCGCATCTACTCGATCGCCGACAAGACCGAGCGCCAGGACGCCGATGACGTCCTCAAGGCGAAGGTCAAGGAGCAGATCGCCGAGCGCATCGCGTCCGGTCAGCTCTCGGCCGAGGCCTACGGACAGGTCTCCGCCGCCTACAAGGGCGTCACGAAGGTCGTCGTCCGCGGACGCATCCTCCGCGACGGCGTCCGCATCGACGGTCGCGGCCTGGCCGACATCCGTCCGCTCGACGCCGAGGTGCAGGTCATCCCGCGCGTCCACGGCTCGGCGATCTTCCAGCGCGGCGAGACCCAGATCATGGGCGTCACCACGCTGAACATGCTCAAGATGGAGCAGCAGATCGACTCGCTGTCGCCCGTCACCAAGAAGCGCTACCTGCACCACTACAACTTCCCGCCCTACTCGACCGGTGAGACCGGTCGCGTCGGGTCGCCGAAGCGTCGCGAGATCGGGCACGGCTTCCTCGCCGAGCGCGCCCTCGTGCCGGTGCTGCCCTCGCGCGAGGAGTTCCCCTACGCGATCCGCCAGGTGTCCGAGGCTCTCGGCTCCAACGGCTCGACGTCGATGGGCTCCGTCTGCGCCTCGACCCTGTCGCTCCTCAACGCCGGTGTGCCGCTGCGCGCCCCGGTCGCGGGCATCGCGATGGGCCTCGTGTCCGACGTCGTCGACGGTCAGACCCGCTACGCGGCGCTGACCGACATCCTGGGCGCCGAGGACGCGCTCGGCGACATGGACTTCAAGGTCGCCGGCACCGCCGAGTTCGTCACCGCGATCCAGCTCGACACGAAGCTCGACGGCATCCCGTCGTCGGTCCTCGACGCCGCGCTCAAGCAGGCCAAGGACGCGCGCAGCACGATCCTCGCCGTGCTCACGGCCGCGATCGACCAGCCCGACGAGATGGCCCCGACCGCGCCCCGCGTGATCTCGGTGCAGATCCCCGTCGACAAGATCGGCGAGCTGATCGGCCCCAAGGGCAAGACGATCAACGCGATCCAGGACGAGACCGGCGCCGACATCTCCATCGAGGAGGACGGCACCGTCTACATCGGCGCCGTCGACGGACCGTCGGCCGAGGCCGCCCGTGCCCAGGTCAACGCGATCGCGAACCCGACGAACCCCGAGGTCGGCGAGCAGTTCCTCGGAACCGTCGTCAAGCTCGCCACGTTCGGCGCGTTCGTCTCGCTGCTGCCCGGCAAGGACGGACTGCTGCACATCAGCGAGGTGCGCAAGCTCGCCGGTGGCAAGCGCGTCGAGAACGTCGAGGACGTCCTCGGAGTCGGCCAGAAGCTGCTCGTGCAGATCACCAAGATCGACGATCGCGGCAAGCTGTCCCTCGCGCCCGTCGTGGCCGAGGAGGCCGACGCCGAGGCGCCGGTCGAGGCTCCCGTCGAGAGCTGATCCCTCCCGCACGTCGTGACGCCCGTCCCACTCCGGTGGGGCGGGCGTCCGTCGTTCCCGGGCCGATGAGGTAGCGTGGCGGAACCGCGCCGTCGCACCGCCCCGACCGGAGGAACACCGTGACCGACCCGACGCCCCTGGCCCTCGAGCCGGAGACGCCTCCTGGGCCCCACCGCACTCTCGGTCTCACCGGCCTGCCCGTGCACCCGCTCGCCCTCGACGGCTCCGTCTTCGGTTGGGCCGCCGGCATCGACGACACCACCGAGGCGCTCGATGCGTTCGCCGCGCTCGGCGGCACGCTGATCTCGACCGCCGACCACTACGCCACGGGGCGCAGCGAGTACATGATCGGGCGCTGGCTCGAGGCGAGCGGTGCTCGCGAGCGCATGCTCGTCGCCACGAAGGTCGGCCGCCACCCGGATGCACCGGGCCTGGCGCCCGGAGATGTGCGAGCAGCCGTCGAGGGCAGCCTCGAGCGCCTGGGCACCCGCATCGATCTGCTCTCGTTCGACAGCGAGGACCCGGAGGTGCCGATCGAGAAGAGCCTCGCGGCCGTCGCCCCGTTCCTCGCGAACGGCTCCGTCGGCGCCCTCGGTGCCGCGCACTTCAGCGGCGAAGCTCTCGCCCGCGCACACGAGGTCGCGACCCTCCAGGGCCTCCCGGTCTTCTCTGTCGTGGTGGCCGAGTACAACCTCATGGAGCGCAAGCACTACGAGTCCGAGGTCGCCCCGGAGGTGGAGCGCCAGGGCCTGGGCACGCTCGCGCGTCTGCCGCTCGCGAGCGGCTTCCTCACGGGTGTCCTGCGCCACCGCTCGGACGAGCCGCAGTCGGTCATGTTCGAGGCGGCCCTCGATTACGTCGGGCGCCACGGCACGAAGGTGCTGGCCGTCCTCGACGAGGTCGCCGAGGCGCACGGCACGAACCCCGGCACCGTCGCCCTCGCCTGGGTGCTCTCGCACCAGGAGGTCTCGGCCGCGATCGTCCGCGCACGGGGCGCCGCCGAGCTCGAGTCCGTGTTCGGAGCGGCCGCCCTGCCGCTGACCCGCAGCGAGATCGCCCAGCTCGACCGCGCCTCCGCGTGAGGCGGGGGTCCCCGAGGACCCCCGCCCCCGGTCAGCGGCGCAGGATGCGCGCCTCCCACGGACCGAGCGTGGTTCCCGCGGCACCCGGGACGTTCCCGAGCACCGTCTCGGCGTCCGTCCACTCCTCGAGCAGCGGCACCTCGAGCGGCCCTCCCGAGACGTTGCCGACGACGAGCAGCTCGCTCGCGCCGGTGCGGGTGAACGCGAAGAGTGCCGGATGCTCGGGCTCGAGCAGCGAGAACCGGCCCAGCTGGACCGTCTCGTCGGCGTGCCGGAGCGCGATCAGCGCCCGGTAGTACTCGAAGACCGAGCGCTCCGCGGCGCGGTCGGCGGCCACGTTCAGCTCGGCGGAGTTGGGGTTCACCGGGATCCACGGCTCGCCCGTCGTGAACCCGGCGTTCCGGGTGCCGTCCCACTGCACCGGGGTTCGGGCGTTGTCGCGGCTCTGCGCGCGCAGTCCCGCCAGGACCTGCTCCGGGTCCTCGCCGCGGTCGCCGACCGCCTCGGCGTAGTAGTTCAGCGACTCGACGTCGCGGAAGTCCTCGATGCCCGAGAAGGGCACGTTCGTCATGCCGATCTCCTCGCCCTGGTAGATGTAGGGCGTGCCGCGCTGCAGGTGCAGGAGGGTGGCCCAGAGCGTCGCCGACTCGTAGCGGAACACTCCGTCGTCGCCGAAGCGCGACACCAGCCGCGGCTGGTCGTGGTTGTTCAGGTAGAGGCTGTTCCAGCCGCGCTCGGCGAGGCCGTCCTGCCAGCGGGCGAGATTCGCCTTGAGCGCGACCAGGTCCAGCGGCACCGGGTGGAACTTGTCGACGCCGTGGTCGATGCCGACGTGCTCGAACTGGAACACCATGTCGAGCTCGCGGCGCTCGGGATCGGTGACGAGGGCGGCCTCCTCGAGCGTCACTCCCGGCATCTCGCCGACCGTCAGGTACGCGCCCTCGCGGCCGGCGAACACGGCCTCGTTCATCTCGCGCAGGTACTCGTGCAGCCGCGGGCCGACTCCGCCGACGATGCCGCTCCCGCCGCCCGTCCCGTCGATCTCGTCGAGGTTCTTCGACACCAGGTTGATGACGTCCATCCGGAAGCCGTCGACGCCCCGGTCGAGCCAGCGGTTCATCATCGCGTGCACCGCGCGGCGCACCTCGGGGTTCTCCCAGTTGAGGTCGGGCTGCTGCACCGCGAACAGGTGGAGGAAGTACTCGTCCGTCGCGGCGTCCCGCGTCCAGGCAGGGCCGGAGAAGTACGAGCGCCAGCCGTTGGGCTCGGCGACCTCCAGGCCGGCTTCCGCGGCCGCGTCGAGCTCGGGCGACCCGCCCGCCGCAGCGCGTCCCTTCCGCCACCAGTACCAGTCGCGCTTCGGGTTCTCGCGCGAGGAGCGCGACTCGGCGAACCACGCGTGCTCGTCGCTCGTGTGGTTGACCACGAGGTCCATCACGATGCGGATGCCGCGCTCGTGCGCCTCGGCGAGCAGGAGGTCGAACTCCGCGAGGTCGCCGAAGAGGGGGTCGATGTCCTCGTAGTCCGAGATGTCGTAGCCGTTGTCGTGCTGCGGCGACGGGTAGACCGGCGACAGCCACACCACGTCGACGCCGAGATCGGCCAGGTGGTCGAGTCGGGAGCGGATGCCGCCGAGGTCGCCGATGCCGTCGCCGTTCGAGTCCGCGAACGAGCGGGGGTAGATCTGGTAGACGACGGCGCTGGTCCACCAGGGTGCGGACGGGGGCGGGGTGAGGGGCTCCATGAGGCCCGAATCTAGCCCCGGCGCGTGGTCGCGAAGGGGGCGCCGCACCGTCATCGGTGGACAGCGGAGGAGCTTCGCAGCGGGGGAGGAGTCGCCCGTGTAACGATCTGGTGAACCGTCCCGTACCGCCTCGCGGCGCCCGCTCGGCGCTCGACTACTCTCGGTCGTGGCGGGACCCGAGCCGCCGCAGGGAGAGTGGTGGCGTGCCGAGGCTGAAGGCCCGCGCGACGGTGAGGACTTCGCGTCACGGAGCACTCGCCACCGCGTCCGAGGGGTCCGTCGGCGACACCGGTCCGGTCGTCGCCCACACCGTGCGCCGCTCGCTGGGCGACTCCGCTCAGGCGCTGTTCCCCCTCCTGCTCGACGCCGCCGTCCTCGGTCGCCGGGGCGCGGAGGGCGGCCCCGAGCTGCTCGAGCGCTACGCGGCGTGGGGCGGGAACGGCGTCGTGGTCACCGACACCGCGGCCTCGGCCGCGGGCGAGGAGACGGTGGGGCGCTGGCTGGCGGGCCACCGCGATCGCGACCGCTTCCAGCTCCTCGGCCGCCTGGGACCCGGGGCCGGCGCCGAGCCCTCGCCCCGCGCCCTCGTCGCCCGGGTGGAGGAGTCGCTGCGGCGCCTGCGCACCGATCGCCTCGACGTCCTCTCCGTGCGCCCCGACGGCGCCGGGCGCCTCGACGAGCTCCTCAGTGCGGTGGAGGTGCTGCTGGCCCGCGGCCAGGTCCACACGGTCGTCGCCTCCGGATTCGCGCCCGAGGAGCTCTTCGAGGCGCGCGTGCTCGCCGGGCACGGCCTGCCCCGCTTCGCCGGGGTGGAGGTCCGCTACAGCCTGCTCGAGCGCTCGGAGGCCGAGGGGGACCTCGGGCTGGTGGCGTCCGGTCAGGGCCTCTCGGTCGTCTCGACGGCTCCTCTCGCGCACGGGTTCCTGCACGGCTCGGCGCGCACCCGCCGCGAGCTGCGCGCGCTGCCCGAGGGCGCTCTGGCATCGGTGCACCTGGGTCGGCGCGGGCGGCGGGTCCTCACGGCGCTCGATGCGATCGGCGCCGAGCTGTCGGCGAGCACCGCGGCCGTGGCGCTGGCCTGGCTGCTCGCCCGCCCCGGCGTGACGGCCGCATCCGTCGCGCCGTCCTCGCCGACCGAGATCGACACGCTCGTGCGCGCCGTCTCGATCGAGCTCGATGCTCCTCACCTGGCGGCGCTCGAGCGCGCTCAGCGCTGACCCGCCTCCCAACGCCGACGTCGGCGCCCGGTCATCTAGTGTGGGTCGGATGAACCACGGCGTCGCACTTCCCCTCGACCAGCCCGAGACGACGGTCCGGGCGGCAGGTGGATCGCTGGTCCGCCGCTCCGTCCTGCCCAGCGGCCTGCGCATCCTGAGCGAGGCCGTCCCGGGCGCCCGCAGCGCGACCATCGGCTTCTGGGTCGCCGCCGGGTCGCGCGACGAGCAGCCCGCCCGCGCTGCAGAGGGCGACCGCCCCGCCGCGCCGTCGAACTTCGGCTCGACCCACTTCCTCGAGCACCTGCTCTTCAAGGGCACGCGCTCGCGCTCGGCGCTCGACATCGCCGTGGCCTTCGACTCGGTGGGCGGGGAGCACAACGCGCTCACCGCCAAGGAGTACACCTGCTACTACGCCAAAGTGCAGGACCGCGACCTCCCGATGGCCGTCGAGGTCCTGGGCGACATGGTGACGTCGAGCCTCCTCGACCCCGACGAGTTCGAGACGGAGCGGGGGGTCATCCTCGAGGAGCTCGCCATGGCCGACGACGATCCGGCCGATGTGGCCGGAGAGCGCCTGTTCGAGGCGGTGTTCGGCGAGCACCCGCTCGGCCGTCCGATCGGCGGCAGCCCGCAGACCATCCGCGAGGCCACGCGCGAGGCGGTGTGGGCCCACTACCGCGCCGCCTACAGCCCGCGCGACCTCGTCGTGACGGTCGCCGGAGCCGTCGAGCACGAGTCGCTCGTGGCGCAGCTCGAGCGCGTGCTCCACTCCGACGGCTGGGACCTCTCGGTGCCGTCGGCGCCCGTCGCCCGGCGCGTGGGCCGCGAGGCGGCGTACGCGCGCGGCAGCGCGCTCTCGCTCGTGCACCGGCCGACCGAGCAGGCCAACGTCCTCATCGGCTTCCCGGGCCTCGCCGCCGCCGACGAGCGCCGCATGACGATGGGGGTGCTCAACTCGATCCTCGGCGGCGGGATGTCCTCCCGACTCTTCCAGGAGATCCGCGAGAAGCGGGGCCTCGCGTACTCGGTCTACTCGTTCGCACCGTCGTACTCTGACGCCGGCCTCTTCGGTCTGTACGCCGCCAGCACGCCGGCCAAGGCGGGAACCGTCGCCGAGCTGCTCGTCTCGGAGTTCCACCGCCTCGCCGAGGACGGTGTCTCCCGCGACGAGATCGCGAGGGCGCACGGGCAGCTGTCCGGTGCCGCGGCTCTGGCGCTCGAGGACTCCGACACGCGGATGTCGCGGCTGGGCCGCGCCGAGCTGACGTTCGGCGAGTTCGTCGACCTCGACGAGAGCCTGCGCCGTCTCGCGCGCGTCGGCGCGGAGGATGTCCAGGCTCTCGCGGCAGACTTGGCCGGGGGGCCTGCGTCGATCTCGGCGGTCGGCGCGGTCGACGCGTCGACCTTCGTCGGAGTCGTCGACACCGAGAGCGCTCCCGCCGTCTGATCCGTTCTCGCGAACGACAGTTCTCGCGAACGACCGCCCACCGCGCACCGTCGCGCCGCACCCGGGGGAGCCCCACGTGTCCCATTACATCTACCTCGTCCGTCACGGCGAGCAGCAGGACGCCGAGCACGGGATGCCCGACGGCCCGCTCTCGGCCCGGGGCGAGAGGCAGGCCCGTCTCATCGCCGAGCGGCTCGGCGGCGTCCCGTTCACCGGCGCCTGGCACTCCCCGCTGCGTCGGGCGGAGGAGACCGCCGCCCGGTTCCGGGCGGTGCTGCCCGGGCTCTCGATCGAGCCGTCGTCGCTGCTGTTCGACTGCATCCCGTCCGGGCCGACCCCCGACATGCCGCGCGCCTTCGACTCGTTCTTCGGCAGCGTCACTCCGGCCGAGATCGAGGCGGGCCACGCGCAGATGCAGGACGCCGTCTCCGAGTTCCTCGCCCCCTCGCGCGAGGACAGGCACGATCTCCTCATCACCCACAACTTCGTGATCGGCTGGTTCGTCCGCCACGTCTTCGACGCCCCGGACTGGCGCTGGCTCGGCGTCAACCAGGCCAACTGCGGCCTGACCATCATCCGCGTCCGCTCGCGCAAGCCCCCCGTGCTCGTCGTGCACAACGACCTCGCGCACCTCCCGGTGGAGCTGCGCACGGGACTGCCCGAGGCGCAGCCGTACTGAGCGCCGTGCTGCGGCCGGGATGCTCCGAGGACGAGGCGGCGTGCGTCGACCTCTGGTGCGACTCGGCCCGGGCGCGCGACGGCGCGCCTGTCGGCCCCGCCGTCCGCGCCCGGGCTCTCGCGAAGCTCGGCTCCGAGCGCATCGCGTTCCTCGTCGCGGACGAGGACGGCGCGCCGGTCGGCTTCGTGCTCGTCGGAGCCCCGGGGACCGGGTTCGCCACCGACCCGCCGGGCGCCGCGTACCTCTCGATGCTCGCCGTCCACCCCGACCGCTGGGGCCGCGGCCTCGGACGCGCGCTCTTGTTCGAGGCGGAGCACTCGGCCGCGCGGGTGGCCGACGAGGCGGTCCTGCACGTGCTGGAGGGCAACACGGCCGCACGCGGCCTCTACTCGACGAGCGGATGGACGCCGTCCGGTGCGCCGTTCGCGCACCCGGTCTCGGGAGCGCCGGTGCTGACGCTGGTGCGGCGCCTGCCCTCGTGAGCACCGCCGTTGTTACGCTGGCCGGGTGACTACTTCCGTCGCCGTCGTCGGCGCGTCCGGCCGACTCGGCTCCCTGACCTGCTCGCTCATCGAGGCCTCCGACGACTTCGAGCTGGTCGCCCGGCTCGGCTCCCGGAGCGACCCGGACGAGATGCTCGCTGCCGACGTGGTCGTCGACATGACGGTGCCCGCCGTCAGCCAGGGCATCGTGGACCTCGCCGTCGCGAACGGCCGGAAGGTGCTCGTCGGGACTTCCGGATGGACGGGCGACCGCATCGCGGCGCTGCGGCGCAGCGTCGAGGAGCAGCCGGACGCGGGAGTGGTGATCATCCCCAACTTCTCGCTCGGCTCCGTCGTCGCCACCGCCCTCGCCACGGTCGCCGCCCGCTTCTTCGACGCCGTCGAGATCGTCGAGACCCACGGTGCGCGCAAGGTCGACTCGCCCTCCGGCACGGCCGTCCGCACCGCCGAGCTCATCCTGCAGGCCCGGGCCGAGCTCGGACCGGTGCAGGCGCCGCACACCGACCAGCGCGCCCGCGGGCAGCAGGTCGCGAGCATCCCCGTGCACAGCCTGCGGCTGCCCGGGGTCGAGGCGCGCCAGGAGGTCGTCTTCGGCGGCACCGGAGAGACGGTCACGCTCCGGCACGACACGTCGTCGCCGGCGTCGTACGAGGCGGGCATCCTGAAGGCCCTGCAGGCGGTGCGCTCGACGACGGGCGTCGTCGTCGGACTCGACGCCCTGCTCGACCTCCGCGCGGCCTTCGATGCGGCGCCCCTCGCCGAGCGCGCCCCGGCCGAGCAGGTCCCGGCCGACGACGCACCCTCCGGTCAGGCCGCCGCCGCGACGAGCACCCCGTGAGGACCCGCATCGGCGTCGTCCTGATGGCGGTCCTGCTCGCCCTCTACCTCTTCGTCTGCCTGCAGTACTCCGTCGTCGCGTTCGCGGCGGGAACGGTCCCCGGCATCGTGATGGGTCTCGGACTGCTCATCCTCGGCGGTGTCGGCGTGTGGGGCCTCGTGCGTGAGCTGCTGTTCGGGCTGCGCGCCGAGCGGCTCGCCCGTCGGCTGGAGGCCGAGGACGCGCTGCCGCAGGAGGTCCTCGACTCCCGCGCGAGCGGGCGCCCGCTCCGGGAGGAGGCGGACACCCTCTTCCCGCGCTACGCCGCCGAGGTCGACGCCGATCCGAAGAGCTGGCGCGCCTGGTACCGCCTCGGGCTCGCCTACGACGCGAGCGGCGACCGCAAGCGCGCCCGCGGAGCGATCCGGACCTCCATCGGCCTCGAGAAGGACGCTCCGGCCTGAGCCGGAGCGTCGGCGCTCACGCCAGCACCCACTCCAGCGCCTCGGCGACCGTGCGGTGCCGGAAGACGAAGCCGTCGTCGAGGAGGCGCTGCGGGACGAGTCGCTGACTCGAGAGCAGCAGCTCGTGGCCGGCGTCGCGCAGTGCGAGCTCGATGACCTTCTCGGGCACCGGCAGCTTGAACGGCCGGTGCAGCTGCTCGGCCAGGGTGCTCATGATCTCGTTCGCGGTCGCCGGAGTCGGCCCGGCGAGGTTGACGGGACCAGAGAGCGTCGAGGTCAGGAGGTGGCGGATCGCCGCCGCCTCGTCGTACAGGCTGATCCACGGCCAGACCTGCTCGCCGCCGCCGAGCGGACCGCTGAGGCCGAGCTTCGTCAGGGGGAGCAGCGGCTTGAGTGCTCCGCCGCGACCCAGGACGAGACCGGTGCGGATCGTGGCGACGCGGGTCGACTCCGGTGCGAGGTGCGCCGCCTGCTCCCAGCGCTCGACGACGTCCGCCAGGAACCCGTCGCCGCGCGAGGACTCCTCCGTCAGCTCCTCACCGGGGCGGTCGCCGTAGAAGCCCACGGCCGAGGCGTTGAGCAGGATCGACGGGGGAGTCGCGGCCATCCGCATCGCGTCGGTGATGGTCTGCGTCGCCTGCACGCGCGAGTCGAGGATCTCGCGCTTGTAGGACGAGGTCCACGGCAGGCGGCTGATCGAGGCGCCCGAGAGGTTGATCACGGCGTCGACGCGGTCCAGCACGCTGAAGTCGAGCATGTGCGACGTCGGAGCCCAGTGGTACTCGTCCGCGCTCTCGGGCGCGTGGCGCACCAGGCGGAAGATCTCGTGGCCGTCGGCGCGCAGCTGCCGGGTCAGCTCGGAGCCGATCATGCCGCTCGCGCCCGAGATCAGCACCTTGAGAGGAGCGGCGGGAGCCGACGCAGCGGGG
>NZ_JADILJ010000007.1 GCF_017355185.1 Rathayibacter sp. SD072
GGAGCCGGGCGCGGCGCTGTCGCTCATGGCGCCGAGTCTATCCAGCACCCGTCGGAGACCTCAGGCGGGCAGATACCCGTCGGAACGCAGGCCGCCGACGAAGGCGGTGTAGGCGAGGTACGCGACGACGGCGAGTATCACGACCAGGTAGCCCAGCGCGAAGCCGGCGATCGCCAGACCGCGTCCGCGCTGGCCTGAGCGCCGGGCCTGGGCGAAGCCCACGTGGCCGAGCACGATCGCCGCGGGTGCGAGACCGAGGATCCCGCAGAGCAGTGCGGCGACCGCGAGGCCGTTGAGCGGCGTCCGCGGACGAGGACCACCCGGGAAGCCGGGGTGCGGATCCGCGGAGCCCGCCGGCGGCGGGTAGGCCGCCGACGGTGCTCCCGTCGGAGGGGCGAACGGCAGAGGGGGTGCCGGGTTCCCGGCGACCGCCCCGGCGGACTCGTCGTTCACGTGCTCTCCCCTCGCGCGGCTCCGTCCAGCCTAGGGTCCCCCGAGGGACCGGCCGTCGTCAGTACTCCGACATCGGGACGGTGGCCAGCGCGGCGAAGAAGAGGACTCCGACGATGACTCCGAGGATCAGGGCGGCGAAGCCGATGACGATCGCGGCGATCGCGAGGCCGCGTCCCTTCTCCCCCGTGCGCTTGATCTGCGACAGGGCGATGAAGCCGAGGACGATCCCGACGACGGAGACGAAGAACGAGGCGATGAAGCCGATGATCGCCAGGATGTTGTAGCGATCGGTGGTCGGCGTGTACGGAGTGGTCATGGGATCCCCCTTGATCAGGAACGGCAGGAGAGGCCAGCGTGGCAGGGCGCCGAGCACGCTGTCAAAAGGCTGAGCGCCGCTTGCAGAGCGCCGGATCCACGACTAGTGGACTTGGATCTCGGTGACCGGCAGGGTCGAGTCGGCACTGAAGTCGAGACTCGAGGGTGCGCGACCGGCCCGGATGAGCTGGGCGGCGAGCGCCGCGATCATCGCCCCGTTGTCGGTGCAGAGCGAGAGCGCCGGGATGCGCAGCTGGATCCCCGCCGCGTCGCAGCGTTCCTGCGCGAGGGCGCGGACGCGGGCGTTCGCGACGACTCCGCCGCCCAGGAGGAGCCGCGGCACGTCCCGGTCGCGGCACGCCGCGATCGCCTTCGTCAGCAGCACGTCGGCGACCGCTTCGCGGAAGCTCGCCGCCACATCGGCGATCGGCACCTCCTCGCCCGCGTCCTGGCGCTTCTCCACCCAGCGGGCGACGGCGGTCTTGAGCCCGGAGAACGAGAAGTCGTAGCGGTGGCGCTCGAGGTCCTTCGGCAGGCTGAGCCCGCGCGGGAAGCGGATGGCGCGCGGATCGCCGAGAGCGGCCACCCGGTCGATCTGCGGACCGCCCGGATAGGGCAGGCCGAGCACGCGCGCGACCTTGTCGAACGCCTCCCCCGCCGCGTCGTCGATGGTCTCCCCCAGGAGCTCGACGTCCGACACCAGGTCGCGCACGTGCAGGAGCGATGTGTGACCGCCCGAGACCAGCAGTGCGATCGTGGGCACCTCGACCGGGCTGCCCTCGCTGCCGTCGGCCCGCAGCACGTCGGCCCCGACGTGGCCGACTAGGTGGTTCACGGCGTACAGGGGCTTCCCCAGTGAGACGGCGAGCGCCTTCGCCGCCCCCACGCCGACCATCAGCGCGCCGGACAGGCCCGGGCCGCTGGTGACGGCGATCGCGTCGAGGTCCTCGAGGGCGACGCCGGCCTCGGCGAGGGCCGTTCGGAGCGTGGGCTCGAGCGCCTCGAGGTGGGCGCGCGCGGCGACCTCCGGCACCACTCCGCCGTAGCGCGCGTGCTCGTCCATCGACGAGGCGATGGTGTTGGCGAGCAGCGTGGTGCCGCGGACGATGCCGATCCCCGTCTCGTCGCAGCTGGTCTCGATCCCGAGGACGAGCGGTCCGGCGCTCATGCGGTCTCCTCCGTCGCCGGCGCGAGTGGGGCGCGCATCACGATCGCGTCCACTCCGTCGGGCTGGTAGTAGGCGGGGCGGACCCCGATCTCGTCGAAGCCCTCCGATCGGTAGAGGGTCTGCGCCCCGGGGTTGTCCGCGCGGACCTCGAGGAACACCTCGCGGGCGCCGCGCTCGCGCGCCTCGGCGAGCAAGGCGCGCAGCAGGCGCCGCCCCAGTCCGCGGCGTCGGGCGGAGGCGAGGACCGCGATCGTCTGCACATCCCCCTCGTGGGCGCCGCGCGGGCAGAGCAGCCCGGCGTACCCCGTGACGACTCCGTCGTCCTCCGCGACGAGGTAGTGCGTGTGGGCGCTGCGGATCTCCTCCGCCATCATCGTGCGCGACCAGGCGTCGCTCGTGAACTCCGACTCCTCGATCGCCATGATCGCGTCGAGGTCCGCCGGCACGGCCCTGCGCAGCTGTGCGCTCACGCCGTCACCCGCTTGGGCCCGGCCGACAGCGTCACATCGGGCGAGCGGAGGTAGAGGGGCTCGTCGGCCGCAGGGGCCCGGCCCGCCGCACGGCCGAGCGCGGCGACGGCCCCCAGTGCCGCGGCCGACACGGACGCGGCCTCGAGCCGGGGAAGCTCGGGGAAGGGCAGCGACCCGGGCTTGTCCAATCCCGGGCCGTCGACGCGCACGGGGAGCCCCTGCTCGTCGAGTCCCGCGTAGGCGCTCCAGTAGAGCTCGCGGCGGCGGGCGTCGGTGACGACCAGGAACCCGGGTTCCCGTCCCTCGCGCAGCGCCGCCAGGGCGAGGGCGTCGTGCGACACGACCGGCAGCGCGGGGACGCCGCGGCCGAAGGCGAAGGCGCGCGCGGCGGCGATCCCGACCCGCAGGCCCGTGAAGGGTCCGGGACCCATGCCGACCGCGACGGCCCCGATGTCGGCGCTGGTCGCACCGGCGCCGGAGAGGGACGCCTGGATCAGTCGGCCGACGACCTCGGCGTGCCGCATGGTGTCGCTCTCCGAGCGCTCGGAGAGGACGGCGCCCCGGTCGTCGACGACGGCGACGGAGGTTCCGGAGGAGGTGTCGATCGCGAGCAGCACCCTGACAGGGTACCCGCGCGGCTCACACCCAGCGGGTGCCGCGGAAGCGGACCGTCCGCGGCTCGATCGGCTCCTCGCCCTCCGCGGCGTCGGAGCCGGCGGTCGGGCGCTCGATGACGATGTCGAGCCACGACTCCGCGACCCCGTCCAGCAGCCCCGCACCCCACTCCACGACGACGACGGAGTGCTCGAGATCGAGGTCGAGGTCGTCCAGCTCGACCGCCGAGCCCACGCGGTAGGCGTCGACGTGCACGAGCGGCGGGCCGTCGTGCAGAGGCGGATGCGTGCGCGCGATCACGAAGGTCGGGCTCGTCACGGGGCCGCGGACGTCCAGACCCTCCCCCAGCCCCCGCGTGAACGTGGTCTTGCCCGCGCCGAGCGGTCCGGTGAGCACCAGCACATCACCGGCGCGGAGCGAGCGGCCGAGCTCGCGGCCGAGCTCCTCCATCTCCTCCGGATCCGCGACCTCCACGGTGCGGTCGGCGAACGAAGCGCGGTCGGCGGACCGGGCGCGCTCAGCCACGATCGCCGCCGAGCACCCGGCGCTGCACGCGCCCGCCGACCCGGGTCACGAGCTCGTAGTTGATCGTGCCGCACCAGCGCGCCCACTCGTCGACCGAGGGGACGCCGGTCGTGGGGTCGCCCCACAGGGTGACGGCGTCGCCGGCCTCGACCGGGGTGTCGCCCACGTCGACGACGAACTGGTCCATGGCCACCCGACCGGCGATGCGGTGGCGGCGTCCGCGGATGTGCACCTCGGCGACGCCGGAGGCGCTGCGCGGGATCCCGTCGGCGTAGCCGAACGGGATGAGCGCGAGGCCGGTCGCGGCATCGGCCCGGTAGGTGTAGTCGTAGCTGACGCCGACGCCCTGGTCGACGCGCCGGACGCCCGCGACGCGCCCCTGCAGCGTCATCGCCGGGACGAGGCCGAGCTCGAGCGAGGTCTCGTCATCGAAGGGCGAGAGGCCGTACGCCCCGATGCCGACGCGGACCATGTCGCGCCGCGCCTCCGGGATCCGCAGCGCACCGGCGGACGCCGCGAGATGCACGAGGGGTGCTGCGACGCCGCGCTCGCGCAGCAGCGCCTCTCCGCGGGCCAGGACCGCGAGCTGGGCGAGGTCCTCCTCGCGCGACGTGTTCGAGAGGTGCGAGAACACCCCCGTCAGATGCAGGACACCGCGCGCGGTGTGCCGCACGAGAGCCTCGGCGAGCTCGGGCCACTCCTGCTCCGGAGCGCCGTTGCGGCTCAGGCCCGTGTCGAGCTTCAGCTGCACCGCCGCGCGCGCCCCGCGGTCCTCGGCCGCCTGGGCGAGCGCGTCGAGCTGGGCGAGCGAGGAGACGCCGACGTCGATGCCGTGCTCGACCGCCGCGTCGAAGTCCTCGCCGGGGTCGTGCAGCCAGCAGAGCAGCGGAGCGAGGACCCCCGCCTCGCGCAGGGCGACCGCCTCCCGGAGGTCCGCCGTGCCGAGCGCATCGGCCCCGCCCGCGAGCGCCGCCTGCGCCGCCGCGAGCGCTCCGTGGCCGTAGGCGTTGGCCTTCACGACCACCATGACCCGACGAGCACCCGTCAGCTCCCGCATCCGCCCCACGTTCCGGGCGATCGCGTCGGCGTCGATCAGCGCCTCGCGGAACGACTGCGGCGCGGTCACGACTCGGCCACCACGAACGCGCAGGCGACGCCGGCGTCGTGCGTCATCGAGAGGTGGATCCGCGCGATTCCCCGCGCATCCGCCGCCACCCGCGCCGCACCGTGGAGGGCGAAGGACGGGTTCCCGTGCTCGTCGCGCTCGACGACCATGTCGTGCCAGCGCGCCCCGGCCGAGTCCCCCAGCGCCTTGATGAGCGCCTCCTTCGCCGCGAAGCGCCCGGCGAGGGAGGCGACGGGGAGATGGCGTTCGCTCGGGGCGAACAGGCGATCGCGGAGGCGCGGCGTGCGGTCGATCGCCCGCGCGAAGCGGGCGAGGTCCACGACGTCCACGCCGATCCCCACGATCACGACGGGATCACTCGACCGTGACCGACTTGGCGAGGTTGCGCGGCTGGTCGACGTCCAGGCCCTTCGCGGTCGCGAGCTCCATCGCGAACATCTGCAGCGGGGTGACCGCGAGCAGCGGCTCGAACAGCGGGTCGGCGAGCGGGATCGGCACGACCTCGTCGGCGATCTGGATCGCCGCGGTGTCGCCCTGCTCCGCGATCGCGATGACGCGCGCTCCGCGGGCCTTGATCTCCTGGATGTTCGAGATCACCTTGCGCTGCAGCTCGTACGACTCGCTCGGGCTCGGCACGATCACGAAGACGACCTGGCCGGGCTCGATCAGCGCGATCGGGCCGTGCTTGAGCTCGCCGGCGGCGAAGCCCTCGGCGTGGATGTACGCCAGCTCCTTGAGCTTGAGCGCGCCCTCGAGGGCGACCGGGTAGCCGACGTGGCGGCCGAGGAAGAGCACGGCGCGGGTGTCGGCCATCCAGCCGGCCAGCTGCGCGATGTCGTCGGAGGCGTCGAGGACCTTCGACAGCTTCTCGGGGATCGCCTGGAGCTCGGCGGCCTGCGAGGCGATGACCTCGGCGGAGGAGGCCCCCCGCACGGTGGCGAGGTGCAGTCCGAAGAGGTAGAGAGCCGCGATCTGCGCGACGAAGGCCTTGGTCGAGGCGACCGCCACCTCCGGGCCCGCGTGCGTGTAGAGCACCGCGTCGGACTCGCGCGGGATCGTCGCGCCCTGCGTGTTGCAGACCGAGAGCGTCTTCGCGCCGTGCTCCCGGGCGTACTTGACCGCCATCAGGGTGTCCATCGTCTCGCCGGACTGGCTGATCGAGACCACGAGCGTGCGCGGGCTGAGGACCGGGTCGCGGTAGCGGAACTCGTGGCTCAGCTCGACCTCGACGGGGACCCGCGCCCACTTCTCGATCGCGTACTTGGCGACCATGCCCGAGTAGGCGGCGGTGCCGCAGCCGATGATCGTGATCCGGTCGATGTCCGTGAGGATCGGGTCCAGACCCTCGAGCTCGGGGAGCGTGACGACGCCCTCGTGGATGCGTCCGCGGAGCGTGTTGGCGACGGCCTCGGGACCCTCGGTGATCTCCTTCGCCATGAAGCTCGACCAGCCGCCCTTCTCGGAGGCGGACGCGTCCCAGGCGATCTCGAACGGCTCGGTCTCGACGGGCTCGCCGAAGAAGTCGGTGACGGTGACGAGATCAGGGGTGATCGTGACGATCTGGTCCTGCCCGATCGCGACCGCGCGACGGGTGAACTCGACGAACGCCGCGACGTCCGAGCCGAGGAAGTTCTCGCCGTCGCCCAGGCCGATCACGAGCGGGGAGTTGCGGCGGGCGCCGACCACGACACCCGGCTGGTCCTGGTGCAGGGCGAGGAGCGTGAAGGCGCCCTCGAGCCGCGCGACGATCGCCTGGAAGGAGAGCACGAGGTCGCCGGTGCGGCGGTACTCGCGGGCGATGAGGTGCGCGGCGACCTCGGTGTCGGTCTCGCTCTCGAAGACGACGCCCTCGGCGGCGAGCTCCTCCTTGAGCGGCTGGAAGTTCTCGATGATGCCGTTGTGGATGACGGCCAGCTTGCCGTCGTCCGCGAGGTGCGGGTGGGCGTTGCGATCGGTCGGCCCGCCGTGGGTCGCCCACCGGGTGTGCCCGATGCCGGTCGTGCCCTGCGCCAGCGGGTTCGCCTCGAGGTCGTCGACCAGGACGCTGAGCTTGCCGGAGCGCTTGCGGCTGTCGACCACCCCGTCCGCGTCGATGACGGCCACTCCCGCGGAGTCGTACCCGCGGTACTCCAGACGCTTCAGGCCGCCGAGCAGCACGGCCAGGCTGTCACGCGCGCCGACGTATCCCACGATTCCACACATGGGCTCGATCCTAACCGCGCCGGAGGCCCCGATCGCCGCGACCGGGCCGGTGCGCCCGCGGCCGCTAGGATCGGTGCCTATGCCGTCGTCAGCTCGCGAACCCGGCCGCGAGGCGCAGCCCTCCCCGTTCGTCGAGATCGTCCGCTCCGACTGGGCAGAGCTCGCCCGGTCCACGGAGCTCCCGCTGACCGAGACCGAGGTCGTGCAGCTGCGCGGGCTGGGCGATCGGCTGAGCCTCACCGAGGTGGCGGAGGTGTACCTGCCGCTCTCCCGCCTGCTCGCGCTGTACGCCGCCGGCTCCCGCCATCTGCACCGGGCGACGAGCACGTTCCTCGGCGAGCGGGCGCAGCCCACCCCCTTCGTGATCGGAGTCGCCGGCTCGGTGGCGGTGGGCAAGTCCACGATCGCGCGGCTCCTGCGCGAGCTGCTCGCCCGCTGGGAGGACACTCCCCGCGTCGAGCTGGTGACCACCGACGGCTTCCTGCTGCCCAACGCCGAGCTCGAGCGGCGCGGGCTGATGAGCCGCAAGGGCTTCCCCGAGTCCTACGACCGCCGCGCTCTGCTCCGCTTCGTGTCGGAGGTGAAGGGCGGAGCCGCCGAAGTGCGCGCACCCTTCTACTCGCATCTCTCGTACGACATCGTCCCGGACGCGGAGATCGTGGTGCGCCGGCCCGACGTGCTCATCGTCGAGGGGCTGAACGTGCTGCAGCCGCCCGTTCCCGGGCACGGCCTCGCCGTCAGCGACCTCTTCGACTTCACCGTGTACGTCGATGCGCGCACGGGCGACATCGCCCGCTGGTACGAGGAGCGCTTCCTCGCGCTGCAGCAGGGAGCGTTCGCCAATCCGAACTCCTACTTCCACCGCTACTCGACCCTCACGCCGGACGAGGCCCGCGAGCGCGCCCGCAGCATCTGGGAGGCGATCAACGAGCCGAACCTCGTGCAGAACGTGCGCCCCACGCGCAGCCGCGCCAGCCTGGTCCTGCGCAAGCAGTCTGACCACGCGGTGTCGTCGGTGCTCCTCCGCAAGATCTGAGCGTCGCGGGAGCCCCGCGGCGTCGACTTGTCTCGAGCAGGCGGAACTCCGCTCGCAGAAGAGAGACCGCGCCTCCCTCACTGATCGAGCAGCCGGCGTCTCGAGATCCGCCGGACGCGCGCTCCCTAGGAGCGCAGCCGCTCCAGCACCACGTCGGCGAGCGACTGCGCGAGGCGGTCGGCCGTCTCCTGCGTCGTCGCCTCGACCATGACGCGCACCATCGGCTCGGTCCCGGAGGGGCGGAGCAGGACGCGACCGCCCGTGCCGAGCTCGGCGGACGCGTCCGCGACCGCGGCCGCGATGACCTCGTCGTCGTGCACGCCCTCGCGGTCGACGCCGCGGACGTTCACGAGGGTCTGCGGGAACACCTTCATCACCGAGGCCAGCTCGGCGATGCTCTTCCCGGAGCGCGCCATCTCGGCCGCGAGCTGCAGGCCGGTGAGGACACCGTCGCCGGTCGTCGCGAAGCGGCTCATGATGACGTGGCCCGACTGCTCGCCGCCGAGGGAGTAACCTCCGTCGTTCATCGCCTCGAGCACGTAGCGGTCGCCCACTCCGGTCTCGATGACGCGGATGCCGGCGTCGGCCATCGCGATCTTGAGGCCCAGGTTGCTCATGACGGTGGCGACCAGGACGTTGTCCCGGAGCACGCCGCGTCGGGCCATCGACGTCGCGAGGATCGCCATGATCTGGTCGCCGTCGATGACGCGCCCGGTGGCGTCCACGGCCAGGCAGCGGTCGGCGTCGCCGTCGTGCGCGATGCCCAGGTCCGCTCCGGCCGCGAGGACCGCCTCGGCGACGTGGTCGAGGTGCGTCGAGCCGACGCCGTCGTTGATGTTCAGGCCGTCGGGATCGTTGCCGATCACGGTGACGGTGGCGCCCGCGTCGGTGAAGACCTCGGGCGAGATGCCGGCCGCCGCGCCGTGCGCGCAGTCGATGACGACGTGCAGGCCGTCGAGTCGGGTGCTGCCGAGCGACCCGAGCAGGTGGACCACGTAGCGGTCCTCCGCGTCGGAGAAGCGGCGGATCCGGCCGACGTCGGGGCCGGTGGGCGTGAGCGCGGGGACGCCGAGAGCCGCCTCGATGCGGTTCTCGAGCTCGTCGGGCAGCTTGCGCCCGCCCGCGGCGAAGAACTTGATGCCGTTGTCGGCGGCCGGGTTGTGCGACGCCGAGATCATCACGCCGAAGTCGGCCTGCTCGTCGGCGATCAGGTATGCGGTCGCGGGCGTGGGGATGACGCCGGCGTCGAGGACGTCGACTCCGGCGCTGGCGAGTCCGGCGGCGACAGCGGCGCCGATGAACTGGCCGGAGATTCTGGGGTCGCGGGCGAGCACCGCGAGGGGGCGTCGACCCTCCGCCCGGGCGGCCGCACCGAGTACACGGGCGGCCGCCTGGGCGAGGCCGAGAGCCAGGTCGGCCGTGACCTCGCGATTCGCGAGGCCACGGACGCCGTCGGTTCCGAACAGGCGCGTCATAGTGCGCAGTCCACTTCTCCAGCTACTGGTCGCGCGGCCCGAGGGGCCGCACCGACTAGCGCTTCGAGAACTGCGACGCCTTGCGGGCCTTCTTGAGACCGGCCTTCTTGCGCTCGATGACGCGGGCGTCGCGCGTGAGGAAGCCGGCCTTCTTGAGGATGGCGCGGTTGTTCTCGCGGTCGATCTCGTTCAGCGCACGGGCGATGGCGAGGCGCAGCGCGCCGGCCTGGCCGGAGGGGCCGCCGCCGGTGATCTTCGCGACGACGTCGTACGACCCGACGAGGTCGAGCACCTTGAACGGGTCGGTGATCAGCTGCTGGTGCAGCTTGTTGGGGAAGTACTCCGCGAACTCGCGGGCGTTGACGGTCAGGCTGCCGGAGCCCGGGACCAGGCGCACGCGGGCGATGGCCTGCTTGCGACGGCCCACGGCTGCGCCGGAGACGTTGAGGACGGCGCGGGGCGTCGAGGACGCCTCGGTGGCCGGGCTTTCGGTGGAGTAGCTCTCGGGAGCCACGTCGATCTGGTCTGCGATCTTCGCCACGGTGTAGGTGATCCTTTGTCTTCGAAGTCTGGGGTGTCGGGGAGGGCCGGAGCCTACTGGGCGACCTGGGTGAAGGCGTACGCCTTGGGCTGCTGCGCCGCGTGAGGGTGCTCGGTGCCCGTGTAGACCTTCAGCTTGCGCAGCTGCGCACGGCCGAGGGAGTTCTTGGGGAGCATTCCGCGGATGGCCTTCTCGACGGCGCGGACCGGGTTCTTCTCGAGGAGCTCGGCGTACGTGGTGGCCGAGAGGCCTCCCGGGTAGCCGGAGTGGCGGTAGGCCTTCTTCTGGAGGAGCTTCTGGCCGGTCAGGGCGACCTTCTCCGCGTTGACGATGATGACGAAGTCGCCCATGTCCATGTGCGGCGCGAAGGTGGCCTTGTGCTTGCCGCGCAGGAGCGCCGCGGCGTGGGTGGCGAGACGGCCGAGCACGACGTCGGACGCGTCGATGACGATCCAGTCGTGCTGGACGTCAGCCGGCTTCGGAGAAAAAGTGCGAGTCACGTGAGTGCTGCTTTCTGGTCGGAGTGAGGTGTTCGTGAATCCCGCTCCGTGGCCGTTCGACCCGCGAGGGGGCCGAACCGATCCGGTGGAGGGCTCAACTTCGGGCGCTCGGCACACGGCCGAAAACACCAAGGGTCGACATTACAGCAAAGATGCCGTCAGCGATAGCGACGACGGCGTCAGCGATAGCGACGACGGCGTCAGCGATAGCGACGACACCGTCAGCGATGGCGACGACGCCGATCGGCGGCCCTCGCGGGACGGGAGCAGCCGCTCACTCCGTCCCGCCGAGTGCGGCGAGCACGTCCTCCGCGAGCGTCTCGAGCGCGTCCTGCGCGCCCACCGACGACCGGAGGGACACGAGCCGGTCCCCCGCGAGCACCGTGAGGGTGGACGCCGGGTCCAGCGCCGGATCCCCGGGCTGGAAGAAGGCGGCCTCGCCCAGGTCGCTGCCTACGGCGCCCACCGTCGACGCCTGTCGCGAGGTCACGTCGGCGGCAGTCGCCCCCGTCGCGGTCTGGAGCAGCAGCGCAGTGGGATTGCCGGCCATCGACCACGCGCAGGCCCCGAGCTGCTCGGAGGGTGTCGCGAACCCCTCCGGGAGATCGAGGACCGACTCGATCGTCTCGACCGGCAGCACCTGCGCGCAGTCCAGCGTCTCGGCGGTGAGCGTCGGTGCCGCGGGAGCGGCCGGATCGGTCGTCGCGGGCGTCGTGCCGGCGGCGGGGGCCTGCGTCGCGATGGTGGGCTGCGCCTGCTCCGGGATGTCGACCGTGGTGCCCGAGCAGCCGACGAGTGCGAGCGCGAGCACGGCAGCGCCGGCGAGGGCGGCGGGCGTGGAGCGGATCATGACGGGTCCTCCGCGAGAGGCTCGGCGACCGGCAGGGTGCGGCGCACGCGCGTCCGGGTGGCGCGCTCGGCGAGCGAGGACTCCTCAGGATAGTCGACCTCGCGCAGGATGAGCCCGCGGGCCGGCATCACCGCGAACGCGTTGGTCCTGGCCGCGTCGTCGCGGAGCCCCTCGACGTCCTCCGCGGCGAGCCGCCCGTGCCCCACCGCGACGCAGGCACCGACGAGCGCGCGCACCATGCTGTGGCAGAAGGCGTCGGCCCGGAGGTGCGCGTGCAGGACGCCGTCGGAGTCGCGCTCCCAGTCGAAGTCGAGCAGCGTCCGGATCGTGGTCGCGCCCACCCTCGCCCGGCAGAAGGACGCGTAGTCGTGCAGGCCCAGCAGCGACTGCGCCGCCCGGTTCATCGCCTCCTCGTCGACCGACTCCGTGATCCACGTCGTGTACGCCCTCTCGAGCGGGTGGCGCAGCGACGAGGCGTCCGCCAGCCGGTACTCGTAGCGCCGCCACCGGGCGGAGAAGCGGGCGTCGAACCCTTCGGGCGCTCGCGAGACGCGGTGCACGCTGAGGTCCGAGTACTGCCCGAGGATCCCGCGCAGCCGCCGCTCCAGCACCGCCTCCTGCGGCAGCGTCCCCTCGCCCGCGCGGCGACCGCCGCTGAGCCGGATCCACTGCTCCTCGCTGAGGTCGGCGTGCGCGACCTGCGCGCTGGCGTGCACGCCGACGTCGGTGCGGCCCGCCACCGTGACCGTCGTGCGCTCTGGCGTGCGCAGCACCTTCGACAGCGCGTCCTCGAGCACCCCCTGCACCGTGCGGAGTCCGGGCTGGAGCGCCCAGCCCGAGAAGTGGGAGCCGTCGTAGGCCAGGTCGAGGCGGACGCGGTGAAGCACCCGTCGAGTCTAGATCGACGCACCGGGCCTCCCCGGCCGGTCGGATCCGGCCTAGAGGCGCACGCCGGCAGCGGCGAGGACGGTCTCCGCCCAGTCGAGCGCGGCGGCGGAGTCCCCGAGGTGCGAGACGATGCGCACCTCGTAGCCGCCGGCCTGGATCGCCAGCTCGCCGGGCTGCGACGCCCCTGCGTCGCGGTCGACGCGGTAGCCGGCATCACCCAGGGGCACCGGCGTCGCACCGACGGCCTCTCCCGCACCGACGAAGGTCTCGAGCAGGCGGGCGGGCGCGAGGGTCACCTCGAGCGCGGAGGGGTTGCCCGCGACGGAGTAGGTGCAGCGTCGGCCGTCGCCGACCAGCGCGACCGATCGGGTCGGCAGCCCCGTGCTCTCCTCGATCCGCGAGGCGGGCAGGACGGTCGCGCAGTCCAGGACCGGCTGCGCGGCGGCGGTCGGCTCGGCGGGTACCGGCGTCGGCGTGATCACCGCGGTCGCTCCGGACTGCTCCGGGATCTCGACCACCGGCTCGGACGAGCAGCCCGCGAGGACGACGACGAGGGAGAGGACCAGGACGGCCGGTCGTCGGGAGCGCAGGCGCACGACTCCCCTTCCGCAGGCTCACCGGGGCGGCGGCCCCGGCCGCACCGGGCGGCGCGGTCGCGCGATGCAGCGCGATGACGCCATCGTAGGCGACGTTCCGCGCCACCGGAGTGTCGACGACCGCCCTCCCGGAACGACGAGAGCCCCCCGTCCCGGAGGACGGAGGGCTCTCGAGGTTCGCGCGGGACTACTTGGTCTCGCTGGTCTCCTCGACAGGAGCGTCCTCGACAGGAGCGTCCTGGACGGTCGCGACGTCCTCGGACGGCGCGTCCTGGACGTCGGTCTCCTCGACGGGCGCGTCCGCGACGGGAGCCGTCGCCGGCGCCGCCGTGGTGCGGGACTTCTTCGCCTTCGGGGTCACGGGCTCGAGGACGAGCTCGATGACCGCCATGGGGGCGTTGTCGCCCTTGCGGGGACCGATCTTGGTGATGCGGGTGTAGCCGCCCTCGCGCTCGGCGACGAGCGGAGCGATCTCGGTGAAGAGCTCGTGCACGACGGACTTGTCGCCGATGGTCGCGAGGACGCGACGACGGGCGTGCAGGTCGCCGCGCTTGGCGAACGTGACGAGGCGCTCGGCGAGCGGACGCAGGCGCTTGGCCTTGGTCTCGGTCGTCTTGATGCTCTTGTGCGTGAACAGGGCCGCGGCCAGGTTCGCCAGCATCAGACGCTCGTGTGCGGGACCGCCTCCGAGGCGGGGGCCCTTGGTGGGCTTGGGCATGGGTTTACTCCAGTACTAAAGGGGTGTCAGCAGGTCGGTCGCGAAGAGCCTCAGGCTCCGGAGCGGAGACCTAGATGCTCTCGTCGTCGTAGCTGTAGAAGTGGGCGCCGTCGAACCCGGGGACCGAGTCCTTGAGCGACAGGCCGAGCTCCGTCAGCTTCTCCTTGACCTCATCCACCGACTTCTGACCGAAGTTGCGGATGTTCATGAGCTGCGTCTCCGAGAGGGCGACGAGCTCATTGACGTTGTTGATGCCCTCGCGCTTGAGGCAGTTGTAGCTGCGCACCGAGAGGTCGAGGTCCTCGATGGGCATCGACAGCTCGGTCGAGAGGACGGCGTCGACCGGCGCGGGGCCGATCTCGATGCCCTCTGCCGCGTTGTTCAGCTCGCGGGCGAGTCCGAACAGCTCGGTCAGCGTGCGACCGGCGGAGGCGATGGCGTCGCGCGGCGTGATCGCGGCCTTCGTCTCCACGTCGACGACCAGGCGGTCGAAGTCGGTGCGCTCGCCGGCACGGGTGGCCTCGACGCGGTAGGTGACCTTCAGCACGGGCGAGTAGATCGAGTCGACCGGGATCTGGCCGGCCTCGGAGAACTCGCTGCGGTTCTGGGTCGCCGACACGTAGCCGCGGCCGCGCTCGATGGTGAGCTCCAGCTCGAACTTCGCCTTGTCGTTCAGCGTGGCGATGACGAGCTCCGGGTTGTGGATCTCGACACCGGCCGGAGCCGAGATGTCGGCGGCGGTGACCTGACCGGCGCCCTGCTTGCGCAGGTAGGCGGTGATCGGCTCGTCGTGCTCCGAGGAGACGACCAGGCCCTTGATGTTCAGGATGATCTCGGTGACGTCCTCGCGGACTCCCGGGACCGTCGTGAACTCGTGCAGGACTCCGTCGATCCGGATGCTGGTGACAGCGGCGCCCGGGATGGAGGACAGCAGGGTGCGACGCAGCGAGTTGCCGAGCGTGTAGCCGAAGCCGGGCTCGAGGGGCTCGATGACGAAGCGGGAACGGAACTCCGAGATGTTCTCCTCGGTGAGCGTCGGACGCTGTGCGATAAGCACTGTTGATTCCTTTCGATCACGTGTCCGCTATATGACACGTGCGTTTGCGAGGTATGAAGTTGTGAAAGAAATGCGCGATCCGCCGGTCGGCCGGCGCCCGCCGCGGAGGGCGGGAGCGCGGCCGACCGACGGCTGCGAGTGCTGGTGCTAGACGCGGCGGCGCTTGGGCGGGCGGCACCCGTTGTGCGCCTGCGGGGTGACGTCGTTGATCGAGCCGACCTCGAGGCCTGCGGCCTGGAGGGAGCGGATCGCCGTCTCGCGACCCGAGCCCGGGCCCTTCACGAAGACGTCGACCTTCTTCATGCCGTGCTCCTGAGCCTGGCGCGCGGCCGACTCGGCGGCGAGCTGGGCGGCGAACGGCGTCGACTTGCGCGAGCCCTTGAAGCCGACTCCACCGGACGAGGCCCAGCTGATGACGGCCCCGGAGGGGTCGGTGATCGAGACGATGGTGTTGTTGAACGTCGACTTGATGTGGGCCTGGCCCACTGCGATGTTCTTCTTCTCCTTGCGGCGCGGCTTACGAGCGGCCGACTTGGGGGTAGCCAATGTGTATCTCCTCTAGGTCCGTGTCGCCCGCGTTACTTGCGGCCGGCCTTCTTCTTGCCGGCGACGGTGCGCTTGGGTCCCTTGCGGGTGCGCGCGTTCGTCTTGGTGCGCTGTCCACGGACCGGGAGGCCGCGACGGTGACGGAGGCCCTCGTAGGAGCCGATCTCGACCTTGCGGCGGATGTCGGCGGCGACCTCGCGGCGGAGGTCTCCCTCCACCTTGTAGTTGCCCTCGATGTAGTCGCGGAGCGCGACGAGCTGGTCGTCGCTGAGGTCCTTGACTCGGATGTTGCCGTCGATCCCGGTGTCGCTGAGGGTCGCGAGCGCCCGAGTGCGGCCGACACCGTAGATGTAGGTCAGTGCGACCTCCACGCGCTTCTCGCGCGGGATGTCTACTCCTGCCAGACGTGCCATTGTGGCTTCTCCTGTTGAGTGAGTGGAGGTGTGATGCAACGCCGGTGCCCCGGCCTCCACCGGGGGTGTCCTCGCCGTTCGTCCCCGCCGGGGCGGGGATGCAGCGCGAGTGGTGACGTTGCGGTTCTGTGTTCGGTTGTGGGGCGGCGGACCGCCCCGGCGCTCCCTGCCGGGAGCAGCGGTCGGGACTAGCCCTGGCGCTGCTTGTGGCGGGGGTTGCTGCTGCAGATGACCATCACATTGCCGTGGCGGCGGATGATCTTGCAGTGATCGCAGATGCGCTTGACGCTGGGGTTGACCTTCATGGTTCTGTTCCTTGATTTCGCTGGCGTCGTGCTCCCGGCGGATGCCGGGGCCGTTCCTTACAGGACACGCACGTCGCGAACGGAGCGGGGCGAACGCCTACTTGTAGCGGTAGACGATCCGGCCGCGGGTCAGGTCGTAAGGGCTCAGCTCCACGATCACGCGGTCCTCGGGGAGGATGCGGATGTAGTGCTGACGCATCTTGCCCGAGATGTGGGCGAGAACTTTGTGTCCGTTGGTCAGCTCCACGCGGAACATCGCGTTGGGGAGCGCCTCGACAACCGCACCTTCGATTTCGATGACACCGTCTTTTTTGGCCATAGCCTCACTGTCGTTCGGAAGTAGTGTGTGTACTGGTCGTGCGAATGTTTCCGCGCGATCCTCCCCCGGGCGAGTGCCCGGGATGCGGTGTGCGGGCGTGCCGGAGCACGCGCAAAACACCAAGGGTCGATGCTACGCGATTCCGGCCCGCTCCGCCACCTCGGGCGTGTCGCACGGGCGGCCGGACAGGACGCGCCTCCGCCGATCGGCCCCTCGCCGCCGCTTAGGCTGGCACCCGGGTCCGGGTCGGGCCGACGGAGGGAGTGCCGATGGCGCGCACGAGGAGATCCACGGACCGCGACGGGCGGCGCTGGTACTCGCATCCGCTCGTCACGGTGCTGGTCGCGATCGTCGTCATCGCCCTCGTGCAGACCTTCTTCGTGAAGGTGTACACCGTGCCCACCGGGTCGATGGAGAGCACCCTGCAGGGCGGCGGCTTCTTCGGCGACCGGATCCTCGTCGACCGCACCGCGGCACTGCAGGGCGAGCCGGGGACGGGGCGCATCGTCGTCTTCTCGCGCGACGAGGCGTGGGGGGCCGCCGACACGGTCGGGAACCCGCTCTCGGAGGCCGTGAAGTACTTCGGCGACGTGACGAGCATCGGTCCCAGCCACGAGGAGTTCCTCGTGAAGCGCGTCATCGCGTCGGCCGGTCAGACGGTCTCGTGCTGCGACGCCGAGGGGCGGGTGCTCGTCGACGGGCGGCCGCTCGACGAGGACTACGTCTTCGAGGACTTCCCGTTCGACGCCGGGTCCCTCGACTGCTCGACGACGCCCGCCTCGACCCGGTGCTTCCAGGAGTACACGGTGCCGGAGGGCGCCCTCTTCGTCCTCGGCGACCACCGCTCGAACTCGAACGACTCGCTCGGGCTCTGCCGCGGTGCGATCGGACCGATCGACGCCTGCGTCAAGACGGTGCCCGTCGAGCGCGTGGTGGGCCGCGTCTTCGCCGTCGCCTGGCCGCTGACCCGCTGGCGGCTGTACTGACCCTCGCGGGGAAGCACTGACGGACGGGACCCGTTCGGGTCCCGTCCGTCCGACAGGGGCGTGCTGCCTGCCGCTAGGAGCGCACGACCTCGACGAGCTGCGGGAACAGCGGGTGCTCGGCAGAGAGCCCGGTCACATCCGCGACGAACTCCTCCGGCGAGAGCGCGGCGAGCTTCTCGCGCAGCTCGACGCTCTGCGGGTCCTCCGGCACGTCGAAGCGCAGCGCAGCGCCGACGGCGGCCAGGAGCCCCGACGGGGTGCGTCCCCGCTCGGCGAGCTCGGCCGCGGGGCCGATGAAGCGCTCGTGGCGCGACAGCTTCCGCAGGGGCTGACGGCCGACCCGGTCGACCGTGTCGGTCAGGTACGGGTTGCCGAAGCGCTTCAGGGTCTTCTCGAGGTAGGCCTGCTGCTCCTCGTCGCTGAAGCCGTGCTTCGCCACGATGAGCGCCTTGGTGTCCTCGAGAGCCGCCTTGACCGCGTCGTGCACCTCCGGGATCGCCAGAGCGTCCGAGAGCTTGTGCGCGCCGGCCGCGAAGCCGACGTAGGCCGCCGTCGCGTGGCCGGTGTTCACCGTGAAGAGCTTGCGCTCGATGAAGGGCTCCAGGTCGTCGACGTAGGTCGCGCCCGGCAGCTCCGGCTCGCCGCCCTCGAAGGGAGTGCGGTCGATGACCCACTCGAAGAAGCTCTCGACGGTGACGTCCAGGCCCTGTCCCGGCTCCTGGTTCGGCACGATGCGGTCCACCGCGGTGTCGGCGAAGACCGCTCGGGAGCGCAGTCGCTCCCACTCGTCGGCGCCCAGGTTCGCGGCGACCTCGGTCTGCAGCAGACGGGTCGCGTTGATCGCGTTCTCGCAGGCCATCACGCTGAGCCGTGCCGCGGACTCGTCCCGGGCCGCGAGGCCCTTCGCGATCACGGGAGCGACGAAGCGGAGGATGGTGGGGCCGACCGCCGTCGTGACGATGTCGGCCGTCGCGATCTCGCGGATCAGGGCCTCCTCGTCGGCGGCGGAGTTCACGGCGCGGAAGCGGTCGACCACGTGCGTGACCGACTCCTCCCCCACCTCGTGCACCTCGTAGCTGTCGGCGGCGGCCAGCTGGTCGATCAGCGCGGCGTTGACGTCGGCGAAGACGATCTCGTAGCCGGACCCGTGCAGGATCAGCCCGACGAAGCCGCGGCCGATGTTGCCGGCGCCGAAGTGGACGGCCTTGGGCATCAGGAGTTGACCTCCCCGAGGAGCCCGTAGAGCGCCTGCGCGTCGGGGGCGTCGAGGAGCTTCTGCACCTCGTCCTCCTCCGAGAAGATGATGGCGATCTTCGAGAGGATCTCGAGGTGCTCGTTGTTCACGCCGGCGATGCCGACGACGAAGCGCACCTCGTTGCCGTCCCAGTCGATCGGCTGCGCGTAGCGGACGAACGACAGCGCGGAGGAGCGGATCTCGTCCTTCGCGTCGTTGGTGCCGTGCGGGATCGCGAGCAGGTTGCCCATGTAGGTGGAGACGGTCGCCTCGCGGGCGAGCATGGCCTCGTGGTAGGCGGGGGTCACCGCGCCGACTCCCACGAGCATGTCGGCGGCCTCCTTGATGGCGGCCTCCTTCGTGGTGGCGGTGCCGGAGGCGTTGATCTGTCCGATGGTGAGCACTTCGCTCATGGCTTCAGTCCTTCCGTGGGTGGAACGGGAGAGGGGACCCGCAGGGGCGAGCGGAGCGTGTCCGCCTCGTCGCACCCTACGGGTCCCCTCGTCGTGCTTACTGGATGTCGATCCCGACTACTTGCCGTGCTGCTCGCGGACGAGCGAGACGACCTCGTCGTACTTCGGGCTGTTCATGAAGTTGTCGACGGAGACGTGGATCGCGCCGGGCGTGCGCTGGCGAGCGCGCTCGGTGAGCTCGGCCTGGGTGATGACCAGGTCGACGTCGTCCTCGAGGGCCGCGATCGCCTTGTTGGTGACCGTGACGTCCTCGAAGCCTGCCTTCTTCATCTTGTTGCGCAGGACGGAGGCGCCCATGGCGGACGATCCCATCCCGGCGTCGCAGGCGAACACGATGTTCCGGACCTGGGTCGCGGTCGCGGTGGCACCGGCGACGGAGGCGCCGCTGGAGTCCTGCGGGGTGTTGGCTCCGCCGGCGTTGATGAGCGAGCCGACGGCGCTGTCCTTGCCCTTGTTGGCCTGGTTCGCGGCGACGGCGGCGGCGAGCTTGTCGTCGCCCTCCTGCGCTGCGGCGAGGTCGCTCTTGCGGCCGGCGCGGATGATCACCGAGGCGACCGCGAACGAGACGGCGGCGGCGAGGATGACCGACAGGATGACTCCGATGAAGCTGTCGTTCGCGGTCTGCAGGAGCACCGCGATGATCGAGCCGGGCGAGGCCGGCGCGCGCAGGCCCGAGTTGAAGGCGACGTTGGTGGCGACACCGGTCGCTCCGCCGAGGATGACGGCGGCGAGGAGGGCCGGCTTCATCAGCACGTACGGGAAGTAGATCTCGTGGATGCCGCCGATGAAGTGGATGACCGCGGCGCCGGGAGCGGAGGCGCGGGCGGCACCGACTCCGAAGATCGCGAAGGCGAGGAGCACGCCCAGGCCGGGGCCGGGGTTCGCCTCGAGGAGGAAGAGGAAGGACTTGCCGGTCTCCTCGGCCTGCTGCACGCCGAGCGGGGTGAGCACGCCGTGGTTGATCGCGTTGTTGAGGAACAGGATCTTCGCGGGCTCGATGAAGAGGCTCGTCAGCGGGAGCAGGCCCGCGCCGACCAGCCACTCGACTCCGGCGCCCAGGATGTCCGACAGGCCCTCGACGAGCGGGGCGACACCGGCGAACGCGATGAGCGCCAGCAGGAGGCCGAGGATGCCGGCCGAGAAGTTGTTGACGAGCATCTCGAAGCCGGGCTTGATCTTGCCGTCCCAGATCGCGTCGACCTTCTTCATGAGCCACGCTGAGAGCGGGCCCATGATCATGGCGCCGATGAACATCGGGATGCCCGCGCCGACGATGACGCCCATGGTCGCGATGGTGCCGACGACGCCGCCTCGGGCGCCGTAGACCATGCGGCCACCGGTGTTCGCGATGAGCAGCGGGAGGAGGTACGTGATCATCGGGCCGACGAGGCCGGTGTTCACCACGTCGGGGTCGCTGCTCCAACCGCCGAACTGCTGGACCCACGTGGCGTCGACGCCGAGCAGCGGCAGCCACCCGGTCTGGATGAAGAGGGCCGTGATGAAGCCCCACGCGATGAAGGCCGCGATGTTCGGCATGACCATCCCCGAGAGGAAGGTGCCGAAACGCTGGATGTGGACGCGCGCTCCACCGCGCGTCGACGTCGCTGACGTCGTTGTCATGTGGTGTTCTCCGATTCTTGGTGCGGGATCCGGTCGTTCCTGAGCGGCCGGGTCCCGCGGGCGGGTCGTGATGAGGGGTGGTGCAAGGGGGTCTGACGGGGTGGTGCGGGACGGCGGCCGGGAGGCCGCAGGATCAGGAGGCGGCGATCGCCTCGGTGACGGCGGAGCGCGCCGCAGCGGCGCTGTCCGTCGAGAGCGCGAGCTCGGCGAACCGCTTCGCGTCCTCGAGGGAGTGCTCGGCCAGCTCGGCGCGCACGTCGGCGAGAGCCGAGGGCGACATCGACAGGCTCGTCGCGCCGAGGCCCACGAGGACCACGGCGAGCAGGGGGTCGGCGGCGGCCTCGCCGCAGATGCCGACGGGCTTGCCCAGCGCCGCACCCGCGCGACCGACCTCGCCGACGAGTCGGAGGACGGCCGGGTGCCACGGGTCCTGGTACGCGGAGACGGTGCCGAGCATCCGGTCCGCCGCCAGCGTGTACTGGGTCAGGTCGTTGGTGCCGATGGAGGCGAAGTCCGCGACTCCGAGGATCCGGTCGGCGAGCAGGGCCGAGGAGGGCACCTCGACCATGACGCCCGCGGTGCGGATGCCGAGCTCGCGGGCCATCGTGGTGAAGTAGCGGGTCTCGTCGACGGTCGCGACCATCGGCGCCATGACCCAGAGGTCGGCGTCGGTCGCGGCGTCGGCCTGCGCGAGGGCGGTGAGCTGGTCGCGGAGGATCTGCTCGCTGGCGCGCAGAGCGCGGAGTCCGCGGAGCCCCAGGGCGGGGTTCTCCTCGTGGTCGTCGTTGAGGAAGCTCAGCGGCTTGTCGGCACCGGCGTCGAGCGCTCGGACGACGACCTTCTTCCCCGGGAACGCGGCGAGCAGGCGCGTGTACTGCTCCGCCTGCTCGGCGACGGTCGGCGCGGTCTTCGCGTCGAGGAAGAGGAACTCGGTCCGGAACAGGCCCACGCCCTCCGCTCCCAGCTCGACCGCGCCCTGCGCGCCGTCGGCCGAGCCGAGGTTCGCGAGCAGCGGGACGGCGTGGCCGTCGGCGAGGGCGCCGGGGACGACGGGCGCGGCGAGGCGCTCGGCGCGCTCGGTGATCGCGGCCTTCGCCTCCGTGATCTCGACGTCCGACGGGTTCACGGTCACGACGCCGGTGGTGGCGTCGAGGATCACGAGCTGGCCGTCGCGCAGGTCGAGTGCACCGGTGGTGCCGACGATCGCGGTGATCGACTTCTCGCGGGCGAGGATCGCGGTGTGCGAGGTCGGACCGCCGTCGCTGGTGACGAGGCCGAGGACCTTGTCGAGGTCCAGCAGCGCGGTGTCGGCCGGCGCGAGGTCGCGGGCGACCAGCACGAACGGCTCGTCCGACTCGGGCACGCCCGGTGCGGCCACGCCGCGCAGGTGCGCCACGACGCGCTGCGAGACGTCGTCGAGGTCGGTCGCGCGCTCGGCCATGTACCCGCCCATCGCGACGAGGAGGTCGCGGAACCCGGCGAACGCCTCGTGCACCGCCCGCTCGGCCGTCTTGCCGTTCGCGATGCGCGCCTTGACGTCGTCGGCGAGCGACGGATCCTCCGCCATCAGCGCCTGCGCGTCGAGGACGTCCTTCGCGGAGCCGCCCGCGCGCTCCCCGCGGTGGCGGATCGTCGCGGCCGTCGCCGACAGGGACGACACGGCGCGCTCCTCCTCCTGCACGGGAGTGCGCGTGCTCGCCACGTCCTCGGGCTCGGGGAGCGGCTCGGGCATGCGCAGGACGGGCCCGAGGGCGAGCCCGCGGCCGACTCCGGTGCCCTGGAGCTTCGCAGAGGCGTAGGCGGTCGAAGGAGTGGACAGCGTCATGAGTGCTCGGTTCCTGTCGTGCTCTCGTCGGTGAGAGAGCGGGGGTGATCGAGTGGGGTGCCGGTGGGATCTAGGCGTCGTGGTCGGTGGTCAGGAACTCCGCCAGCTCGTCGAGCACGGCCTGCTCGTTGTCGCCCTCGACGGTGAGGGTGAGGTCGTCTCCGTGCTCGATGCCGAGCGAGATGATGCCGAGGATCGACGCGGCGTTGACCGCGGTGGCGTCGCCCTTCTTGACGAGGACCTTCTGGCCCGACTTCGCCGCGGCCTGGCTGAAGAGCGAGGCGGGGCGGGCGTGGAGGCCCTTCGACGATGCGACCTGAACAGTGCGCTCGACCATGAACGTTTCTCCTTGGATCTGCAGCCGGGGCTGCGTCAGTGGTGGCCTGCTCCGGGCTCGGCGCCCGGTGCTGGTCGTCCGGAGGGATCCCCGTCCGCTCCTGCGACGACCGCGCGAGCGGCGAAGAGGACGGGCAGGGTGTCGAGCACGGTGTCGGCACCGTGCACTCCGAAGACGTCGTGCGGGAGGAGGGCGGCCGCGACTCCGACCGCCTCCGCCTGGTGGCGGAGTCCGTCGAACTGCGACTCGAGATGCGGCCCGACCAGGAGGACGTCGGCCTCCGGGAGGGAGTCCGCGAGACCGGCGAGGGTCTCGGAGCGGAACGAGGCGTCCACGCCCCGCTCCTTCGCACCCGCCCGCAGGCGGTGCGCCAGGAACGTGCTCGACGCCCCTGCACCGCAGACGATCAGGATCTTCCGCATACGATCGCCTCCTCGCGCCCGTGTCGTCCTTCAGTGAAGCACCCCTCCCGCGCGGGCGGGGCTGCCGCAGGCAATCTTCCGCAGGGCCGGAAGAGCGCTTCCACGCCGACGGCGCGGGGATTTCCCGGCCTGACTCCGAGATGGTTGACTGCGAGGACCGACGACTCGCCGACCTCGCGACGAGCGGGCCCGCGGCGGGGCGCACGCTCTCCGCCGGATCCCCCTTCGCGCCTGGAGCCCCTGGATGCCTGACAACCGCGAACGCCTGCTGGAGTACCTCTCCCGCGCGGACGGGTGGGTGACCGCGCACGAGCTCGCCGATCGGCTCGGAGTGACCACCCGGAGCGTGCGCAGCTACGTCACCGCGATCAAGACGCAGGCCGCACCGCTCGAGCCCGTCGAGTCCTCCGCCAACGGCTACCGGCTGGCCCGCGACGCCTACGCCGCGTTCCTCGACGCCCAGCGCAGCCGCTACGTCGAACCGGACACCCCCCGCGATCGTCTGTACGGACTCGTCCGGCGGCTGGTCGACTCCGACGACGGACTCGACGTCGTCGCCCTCGCCGAGGACCTCGCGGTGAGCGAGTCGACGGTGGAGGCGGACCTGAGGCGCGTGAAGTCCCTCGCCGACGAGGCGGGTCTCTCCCTCGCCCGCCTCAGCGCGACCGTGCGGCTCGAGGGCAGCGAGGAGGCGCGCCGCCGCCTGATCTCGCGCATGTTCCGGGACGAGAGCGCCCAGGGCGTCTTCACCCTCGACGACGTGCAGCGGGAGTTCGCCTCCCCCGGTCTCGGGGCGTTCAAGACCGAGCTGCTGGGCGCCCTGCAGGAGCGCGGCTACTACATCAACGACTACGGCGTGAACAGCGTCCTGCTGCACATCGCCATCGCCGTCGACCGGGTCTCGCGCGGGATCGGGGACTCGTCGGCGGGGCACCCCTCCCCCGCTCTGCACGGCGAGCTCGCCGCACTGCTCGCCGAGCTGGTCGAGCGCCACTACGCGACGCGGCTCACGGACGCCGAGCTGGCCCAGCTCGCGATCCTGATGACCACCCGCGTCGCGACTCCCGGGCAGAACGAGCCGGTCGCCGCCGTCGTCGAGAACTACGTCGATCCCGAGGACCTCGCCGTGGTCCGGGAGCTGGTCGCCGAGGTGAACCGCGAGTACCTGGTGGACCTCGACGACGAGGGCTTCATCGTGCGCCTCGCCCTGCACGTCCGGAATCTCATCGCCCGGGCGTCCGAGGGCGGCTACTCCCGCAATCCGCTCACCCGCTCCATCAAGACCAGCTTCCCGATGACGTACGAGATCGCGGTCTTCCTCGCCTCGGGACTCCAGCGCCGCCGCGGCATCCTCGTGAACGAGGACGAGATCGCGTACATCGCCCTGCACGTGGGCTCGTTCCTCGAGCGTGTCTCGCGCCGCGAGGAGCGGCTGTCCTGCGTCATCGTCTGCCCCAACTACTACGACCTCGCGCACATGCTCAGGCTCCGGGTCGAGCGCTCACTGGGCACCGAGGTCGAGGTCCGCTCGCTGATCACCCGGAGCGACGTCGACTGGGACCGCCTGACCGCCGATCTGGTGATCACCACGATCGACGAGCGGCCGTACGCCGACGACGTGGTCGTCGTGCAGCCGTTCCTCACCGATCACGACGTCGACTCGGTCCGTCGAGCGATCGCCCGGGTCCGCCGGCACCGGCGCCGCGCGCAGATCAAGGACGAGCTGCTGCAGTTCTTCGACGAGTCGCTCTTCTTCCGCAACCTCCACGCGCGCGACGAGTCCGCCATGATCCGCCTCCTGGGCGAGCGGATGATCGCGCAGGGCATCATCGACGACGATTACGTCGCCGGCGCGATCGAACGCGAGCGGATGAGCTCCACGGCCTTCACCGACAATCTCGCCGTGCCGCACGCCATGGCGATGAGCGCGCGGCGCACCTCGATCGCGATCGTCGTGAACGACGTGCCGATGGAGTGGGGCGAGCAGCGGGTGAACGTCATCGCGATGATCGCGTTCGCGTCGGCGGGCCGCAGCACCTTCCAGTCGGTCTTCGACCAGTTCGTGGAGGTCTTCTCGGAGCGCGCGGAGGTGCAGCGGCTGATCCGCCGCTCCACCGACTTCGGCGCCTTCATCGAGGAGCTGGTGAGGGTGGTCGACAGCTAGCTGTCGGACACCCTCACCAGCTCCTCCCAGGCGGCAGCCGGGCGGTCCAGTGGACCGCCCCGCCGCGGAAGACCGCGATCCGTGACGGCGACCCTCAATGGGTCGCATCCGCATCCCCCGGTGCTGCAGGCGGAGAAAGGTCTCGATACGCCGCCCCGCGGCTATCCGACCAGCAGGAGGCGCGACAGATCCTCCCCGCTCTGCTCCACGCGATCGGCGTCGGCACGATCCCGTACGGTGCGAGCGCCGCCGCTCGATGCGTCTCTGCGGGGCTGCTCGACCAGCAAGGGGACCGCCGTCGCGTCTGCTCCTCCGGTCCGAGCCGTCGTGCTGTCTGCAACCGAGGTCGGGACGGCCCGCGGGTTCCGTTCGAGTCGCCCGCGCGGCTCCTGACCTCGGTTGCGAACGGCTCGGCCCGCAGAACCAAGGCTGACTGAGGAGATCCGAGCGGGAATCACCGGATCGCGTCGTGGAGCCTTGCGTAGAGGCCCACCGGGAGTGGTGGGTCTCTGAGGAGAAGTCCCCTCGTACGCGTGGCGACCGGGTCGGCAGCAGCCGACTTCTCCCTCACCGCTGAGACGCGAACCCGCTTCACCGCTCGACACGCCGCTGCGCGGCTGCTCGATGAGCGGATCGAGCCACACTCGCGCCTAATTCACGCGATCGGCGTCGGCGCGATCCCGTACGGCGCGAGCCCCGCAGCTCCCCCGTCGGCGAGCGTCGTCACCCAGATGCCGTCGCGGTGCACCGCGACGGAGTGCTCCCAGTGCGCGGACATGCTGCCGTCGACGGTCGCGACCGTCCACTCGTCCTCGCGCACGACGGTCTCGGCGCTGCCGGCCGTCACCATCGGCTCGATCGCGACGACGAGCCCGGGCTTCACCTCGGGTCCGCGCTGGCGCACCCGGTAGTTGAAGACGGGCGGTGCCTCGTGCATCGAGCGGCCGATGCCGTGGCCGATGTAGTCGGTCAGGATCCCGTAGACGCGGCCCGACTTCTCGGCCTCGTCCTCGATGTACTCCTCGATCGCCGCACCGATCTCGTTGAGGTGCCGGGCGGAGGCGAGGGCGGCGATGCCGCGCCAGAGCGAGCCCTCGGTCACGCGCGACAGCTCGGCCCGGGCCGCGACCTCCTCGGGACGCGAGGGGTCCGGCAGCACGAGCGTCATCGCGGAGTCGCCGTTCCAGCCGTCGATCTCGGCGCCGCTGTCGATCGAGACGATGTCGCCCGCGGCGAGGACGCGCCCACCGGGGATGCCGTGCACGACCTCGTCGTTGACCGACGCGCAGACCGTGTGCCGGTAGCCGGGCACCAGCTTGAAGTTCGAGTGCCCGCCGCGCTCGATGATCGCGGCCTCCGCGATCGCGTCCAGCTCGAGCGTGGTGACGCCCGGACGGATCGCGGCGCGCACGGCATCGAGCGAGGCGGCCGTCGCGAGCCCCGGGGCCAGCATCGACCGCAGCTGCGCGGGCGTCTTGTAGAGGGAGGAGCGGAACCCCACGGCGTCAGGCGGCCGACGGGTCGTCGACCAGCCGGCTCACCCGGTGGCCCTCGAGGGCCACGACGATCCGATCGGTGACCTCCTCGACGGGCCCGAGGCCGTCGACGACGACGACGAGGCCGCGGCGGGCGTAGACGTCGATGAGCGGAGCGGTCTGCTCCTCGTACAGCGCGAGCCGGCGGCGGATGACGTCCTCGGTGTCGTCGCTGCGACCCTGCTCGTGCGAGCGCTTCAGCAGGCGCGTGACGACCTCATCGGTGTCGGCCGTCAGCTGCACGACGGCGTCGAGGCTGTTGCCGTCCGCAGCGAGGATGCGGTCGAGCTCGTCGACCTGCTCCGTGGTGCGCGGGTAGCCGTCGAGGAGGAAGCCCGTCTTGACGTCCGCCTCCTGGAGCCGGTCGTGCACGATCGCGTTGGTGAGCTCGTCCGGCACGTAGCGACCGGCGTCGAGGAAGGCCTTGGCCTGCAGGCCCAGCTCGGTCTCGTTCGCGACGTTCATCCGGAAGATGTCGCCGGTCGAGACGGCCGGGACGCTCAGGATCTCGGAGAGTCGCGAGGCCTGGGTGCCCTTGCCGGCACCGGGAGGGCCGATCAGCAGGAGACGGAAGCCCACCACCGGGGTCGCGGTCATCGGAGGAGCCCTTCGTAGTGGCGCTGCTGCAGCTGCGAGTCGATCTGCTTCACGGTCTCCAGTCCGACTCCGACGATGATCAGGATGGACGTGCCGCCGAACGGGAAGTTCTGGTTGGCGCCGACCAGCGCGAGCGCGACCAGCGGGACCAGGGCGATCAGGCCGAGGTAGATCGATCCGGGGAGCGTGACGCGGGTGAGCACGTAGTTGAGGTACTCGGCCGTCGGGCGGCCCGCGCGGATGCCGGGGATGAAGCCGCCGTAGCGCTTCATGTTGTCGGCGACCTCGTCCGGGTTGAACGTGATGGCCACGTAGAAGTACGTGAAGCCCACGATCAGCAGGAAGTAGAGCGCCATGTAGAGCGGGTGGTCGCCCTGCGTGAGGTAGTTGGTGATCCAGGTCACCCAGGCGGGTGCCTCCTGGCCGGCCGCGGGCTGGTTGAACTGCGCGATCAGAGCGGGCAGGTAGAGCAGCGAGGACGCGAAGATGACGGGCACGACCCCGGCCATGTTCACCTTGATCGGGATGTAGGTGTTGTTGCCGCCGTAGGTGCGGCGACCCACCATCCGCTTGGCATACTGCACCGGGACGCGGCGCTGCGACTGCTCGACGAAGACGACCGCGACGACGAGGAGGAGACCGACGCCCAGGACGAGGAGGAAGGTCTCGAAGCCGCGCGACTGCGCGATGGACCAGAGGGAGGTGGGGAACTGCGCCGCGATCGAGGTGAAGATCAGGAGCGACATGCCGTTGCCGATGCCGCGCTCGGTGATGAGCTCGCCCATCCACATGATGATGCCGGTGCCGGCGGTCATGGTGATGACCATGAGCAGGATCGAGTACCAGGCGTCGGTCGTGATCAGCTGCGAGCACTCGGGAACGCCCGAGGAGCCGAAGAGGGCGCCGGAGCGGGCGACCGTGATCAGGGTGGTGGACTGCAGGACGCCCAGCGCGATGGTGAGGTAGCGCGTGTACTGCGTCAGCTTGCCCTGACCGGACTGACCCTCCTTGTAGAGGGTCTCGAAGTGAGGGATGACCACGCGCAGCAGCTGCACGATGATCGACGCCGTGATGTACGGCATGATGCCGAGCGCGAAGATCGACAGCTGGAGCAGGGCTCCACCGCTGAAGAGGTTGACGAGCTCGTAGAGACCGGAGGTCCCCTGGTTGCCGGCGAGACAGGCCTGCACGGCGCTGAAGTCGACGAACGGAGCAGGGATGAAGGATCCCAGCCGGAAGATCGCCACGATCGCGAGAGTGAAGCCGATCTTGCGGCGGAGGTCGGGGGTGCGGAAGATCCGCGCAACGGCGCCAAACACTACCTAAGGTCTCCTGCTCAGTTCTTGGTGCGGGATACAGGTCGAGCTTGCCACGCGCCCCCCGGAGGGAGTCGGCGTGACAAGCTCGACCGACAAGCTGCTGGTGCTACTTGATGGATCCGCCCGCGGCGACGATCTTCTGCTCAGCAGAGCTGGAGACCTTGTCGACCGCGACGTTCAGCTTAACCGCAATGTCCCCGTCGCCGAGAACCTTGACCTTCTCGTTCTTGCGAACGGCACCCTTCGCGACGAGGTCGCTGATGGTGACGTCACCGCCCTGAGGGTAGAGGTCGGCGAGAGCCGAGAGGTTGACGACCTGGTACTCGACGCGGAACGGGTTCTTGAACCCGCGCAGCTTCGGAGTGCGCATGTGCAGAGGCATCTGCCCACCCTCGAAGCCGATGCGCACCGTGTAGCGGGCCTTCGTGCCCTTGGTGCCGCGACCGGCGGTCTTGCCCTTCGAGCCCTCACCGCGTCCGACGCGGGTCTTGGCCTTCTTGGCACCCGTGGCCGGGCGGAGGTGGTGGACCTTGAGCACGTGCTCCTTGGTCGCCGGAGCGTCGGCCGGGGCCGCGCCCTTCGTGGACGTCTTCGCGGGAGTCGTCGACTCCGGCGCGACGGCCTGGTTCTTGTCAGCCATTAGTCAATCTCCTCGACCTTCACCAGGTGGGCGACGGTCTTCACGTATCCGCGGTTCTGAGAGTTGTCCTCGCGGACGACGCTCTGACCGATCTTCCTGAGACCGAGCGAGCGCAGCGTGTCGCGCTGGTACTGCTTCTCGCTGATCTTCGACTTGATCTGAGTCACCTTGAGCTGGGCCATCACTTGCCTGCCTTCGCGCTGGACGCGGCGGCGAGGGCATCGGCCTCGGCACGGACGAGACGGGCCGGAGCGACCTGGTCGAAGTCGAGACCACGACGGGCGGCAACGGCGCGCGGCTCCTCGAGCTGCTGGAGAGCCTCGACGGTCGCGTGGACGATGTTGATGGTGTTCGACGAGCCGAGCGACTTGCTCAGGACGTCGTGGATGCCGGCGCACTCGAGCACGGCGCGGACGGGACCACCGGCGATGACACCGGTACCGGCGGCGGCGGGGCGCAGGAGCACCACACCGGCCGCTGCCTCACCCTGGACGGGGTGCGGGATGGTCGAGCCGACGCGCGGGACGCGGAAGAAGTTCTTCTTCGCCTCCTCGACGCCCTTGGAGATGGCGGTCGGGACCTCGCGGGCCTTGCCGTAGCCGACGCCCACCAGTCCGTTGCCGTCGCCGACGACGACGAGCGCGGTGAAGCTGAAGCGACGACCGCCCTTGACGACCTTCGACACGCGGTTGATGGTCACGACGCGCTCGAGGAACTGGCTCTTCTCGGCGTCACGGCCACCGCGGTCGCGGCCACCCTGGTTGCGGTCGCGGCCGCCGCGGCGGGGCTCGCGAGCCTCCTGCTGCGGCTGCGTGGACGCAGCGGTCTCGACGGGGGCCTCCGACACAGCGGCGACCTCGGGTTCCTTGTTCTCTGCGGCGCTCACAGGTTGAGCCCTGCCTCTCGTGCTCCATCGGCGATCGCGGCGACGCGACCGGCGTACTTGTTGCCTCCGCGGTCGAAGACGACCGCCTCGACACCGGCGTTCTTCGCGCGCTCGGCGACGAGCGCGCCGACCTTGCGGGCCTTGGCGGTCTTGTCACCCTCGAACACGCGCAGATCGGCCTCGAGCGTGGACGCCGACGCGAGGGTACGACCCTGGGCGTCGTCGACGATCTGCACGAAGACGTGGCGGGCCGAGCGGTTGACGACGAGGCGGGGGCGCTCGGCGGATCCGACGACCTTCTTGCGCAGGCGGTCGTGACGACGACCGCGAGCGGCGGACTTGCTCTTTCCTCTGGTTCCGAGACCCATGATTACTTACCGCTCTTTCCGGCCTTGCGGCGAACGACCTCGCCGGCGTAGCGCACGCCCTTGCCCTTGTAGGGCTCGGGCTTGCGGATCTTACGAATGTTGGCGGCCACCTCACCGACGGCCTGCTTCGAGATGCCGTGCACGGTGAGCTTGTTGTTGCCCTCGACCGTGAACGAGATGCCCGCAGGCGGGGTGACGACGACCGGGTGCGAGAAGCCGAGCGCGAACTCGATGTCCGAGCCCTTGGCGACGACGCGGTATCCGGTGCCGACGACCTCGAGGCCCTTGGAGTAGCCCTGCGTGACACCGATGATGTCGTTCGCGATGAGCGTCCGGGTGAGGCCGTGGAGCGAGCGCGATTCGCGCTCGTCGTCGGGGCGCGAGACCAGCACCTGGCTGTTCTCGACGGAGACCTGGATGGGGCTGGCGACCGGGACGGTCAGCTCGCCCTTGGGGCCCTTGACGGTCACGACGGATCCGGCGACGGAGACGTCGACGCCCGCCGGGATCTCGATGGGGAGTCTTCCAATACGCGACATGAGGGGTTACCACACGTAGGCGAGGACTTCCCCACCCACGCCCTTCTTCTCGGCCTGGCGGTCGGTCAGCAGACCGCTCGAGGTGGACAGGATTGCGACGCCGAGGCCGCCGAGCACGGTGGGGATCTCGGAGGACTTCGCGTAGACGCGCAGACCCGGCTTCGAGACCCGCTTGATGCCGGCGATCGAGCGCTCGCGGTTCGGGCCGTACTTGAGGGAGATGGAGAGCGTCGTGCCGACGCGCGCCTCCTCGACCTTCCAGTCGGCGATGTAGCCCTCGCGCTGGAGGATCTCGGCGATGTTCGCCTTGAGCTTCGAGCCCGGCAGGGTGATGGAGTCGTGGTGCGCGGAGTTCGCGTTACGGATTCTGGTCAGCAGATCTGCGACCGGATCAGTCATGGTCATGGCTGATGGTGCCTTTCTCGCCTGGTTTCGGCACCCTTTACAAGAGTGACGACCTGTGGTGTGGGACGGCGCCGACGACGTCGACGCCCGTGCGGCCGCGCGAACGCAGGCCAACGAGCCATGGTACATGGCCGAGGGCCGGCGGTCGAGGGCCGATTCTCACCGCGACTCCCGGAGGAGTGCGGCTCCGTCCTTGCACGCGGACGTGCAACGAGGTCGGGGGGCGGT
This sequence comes from Rathayibacter sp. SD072, assembly GCF_017355185.1. Taxonomy (GTDB): domain Bacteria; phylum Actinomycetota; class Actinomycetes; order Actinomycetales; family Microbacteriaceae; genus Rathayibacter. The sequence continues at coordinate 31,697 of NZ_JADILJ010000007.1, forward strand.
TCTCACCACCCCCCGACCTCGGAGGTTCTCGCTACGCGTTGTCCGCCGACTTGAACGGGAAGCCGAGCTGCTTGAGCAGCGCGCGACCCTCGTCGTCGGTCTTCGCGGTGGTCACGACGGTCACGTCGAAGCCGCGGACGCGGTCGATGCGGTCCTGGTCGATCTCGTGGAAGATCGACTGCTCCGTGATGCCGAAGGTGTAGTTGCCGTGGCCGTCGAACTGGCGGTCCGACAGACCGCGGAAGTCGCGGATGCGCGGCAGCGCCACCGTGACGAGGCGGTCCAGGAACTCCCAGGCGCGGTCGCCGCGGAGGGTGACGTGAGCGCCGATGGCCTGGCCCTCGCGCAGCTTGAACTGCGCGATGGACTTGCGGGCCTTCGTGACCTGGGGCTTCTGGCCGGTGATGGCCGTGAGGTCCTTGATCGCGCCGTCGATGATCTTGCCGTCGCGAGCAGCCTCGCCGACGCCGGTGTTCACGACCACCTTCACCAGGCCGGGGACCTGGTGGATGTTGCCGAACCCGAACTGCTCCTTGAGCGCCGGGACGATGTCGGCCTGGTACTTGGCCTTGAGCCGCGGCTGAACCTTCGCAGCCTGTGCGGTGGTGTCAGTCATCAGAGTTCCTCACCCGACGCCTTCGCGTAGCGAACGCGAACGGTCTTCGTCACGCCGTCCTTGGTGACGGACACGTTGCGGTGCCCCACCCGGGTCGGCTTCTTGGTCTTCGGGTCGACGAGCGCGATGTTCGAGATGTGGATCGAGGCCTCGACGGTCTCGATTCCACCCTCCTTCGAGCCGCGCTGCGACTGGCCGACGCGGGTGTGCTTCTTGACGAAGTTCACGCCCTCGACGACGACACGGTTCTTCTCGACCAGGACCTCGAGAACCTTGCCCTGCTTGCCGCGGTCTCCGCCGCGGGCCTGGGTAGCGCCCGAGATGACCTGGACGAGGTCACCCTTCTTGATCTTGGCCATGACTAGATAACCTCCGGTGCCAGCGAGACGATCTTCATGAACTTCTTGTCGCGGAGCTCGCGACCGACCGGTCCGAAGATGCGGGTGCCGCGGGGGTCCCCGTCGTTCTTGAGGATGACGGCGGCGTTCTCGTCGAACTTGATGTACGAGCCGTCGGGACGACGGGTCTGCTTGACGGTGCGGACGATGACCGCCTTGACGACGTCGCCCTTCTTGACGTTGCCACCGGGGATCGCGTCCTTGACGGTGGCGACGATGATGTCACCGAGACCGGCGTACCGGCGGCCGGAGCCGCCGAGCACGCGGATGGTGAGGAGTTCCTTGGCGCCGGTGTTGTCGGCGACCTTCACTCGGGATTCTTGCTGAAGCATGTCTCTCTCCTGCTAACTCAAGTAGGCCGCGGCCTACTTGGCCTTCTCGAGGATCTCGACCAGGCGCCAGCGCTTGGTGGCGCTGAGGGGACGGGTCTCGCTGATGACGACGAGGTCGCCGATGCCCGCGGAGTTCAGCTCGTCGTGAACCTTCACCTTGGACGTGCGGCGGATGACCTTGCCGTAGAGCGGGTGCTTCACGCGGTCCTCGACCTCGACGACGATGGTCTTGTCCATCTTGTCGCTGGTGACGTATCCGCGGCGGGTCTTGCGGTATCCGCGAGTGCCCGCCTCCTTGACGTCGTGGGCGGCCGACTCGTGGCCGGCGGTCTCATTGGCCGTTGCCATTACTTGGCCTCCTCATTCGACTCGGTCGCCGCGACCTCGGCCTTGGCGGCCTTCTTGGTGGTCTTCGGCTTCTTCTCCGCCTTGGCCGGGGCCTCTACGGGTGCGGGGGTCGCGCGGATGCCCAGCTCGCGCTCACGGATGACCGTGTAGATGCGGGCGATGTCGCGCTTGACCGCACGCAGGCGGCCGTTGGTGTCGAGCTGTCCGGTGGCCGACTGGAAGCGGAGGTTGAACAGCTCCTCCTTGGCCTTCTTCAGCTCGGTGACGAGACGCTCGTCCTCGAAGGTGTCGAGCTCGGCGGGGGCGAGCTCCTTGGATCCGATCGCCATTACGCGTCTCCCTCCTCGCGCTTGATGATGCGTGCCTTCAGGGGCAGCTTGTGGATGGCACGAGTCATAGCTTCGCGAGCGAGCTTCTCCTCGACGCCGGCGACCTCGAAGAGGACCCGACCCGGCTTGACGTTGGCGACCCACCACTCGGGCGAGCCCTTGCCGGAGCCCATGCGGGTCTCGGCGGGCTTCTTGGTCAGCGGGCGGTCGGGGTAGATGTTGATCCACACCTTTCCACCGCGCTTGATGTGACGCGTCATGGCGATACGAGCGGACTCGATCTGACGGTTGGTCACGTAGGCCGGCGTGAGCGCCTGGATACCGAAGTCACCGAACGACACCTTGGTGCCACCGGTGGCCTGGCCCGAACGGCCGGGGTGGTGCTGCTTGCGGTGCTTGACTCGACGGGGAATCAACATGGTTATGCCTCAACTCCTGCTGCGACGGGCGCCTCGCCCTGCTGGCGGGGGGCGCGACGCGGACGGTCGCTGCGCTCGGGGCGCGACGACTTGCTGTTCGCCTGCTCCCGCGCGAGCTCCTTGTTCGTGATGTCGCCCTTGTAGATCCAGACCTTCACGCCGATGCGGCCGAAGGTGGTCTTGGCCTCGTAGAAGCCGTAGTCGATGTTCGCGCGGAGGGTGTGCAGCGGCACACGGCCTTCGCGGTAGAACTCCGAGCGGCTCATCTCGGCGCCGCCGAGGCGGCCGGAGACCTGGATGCGGACGCCCTTGGCGCCGGCGCGCTGAGCGCCCTGCAGACCCTTGCGCATCGCGCGGCGGAAGGCCACGCGGGCGGAGAGCTGCTCGGCGATGCCCTGCGCGACGAGCTGGGCCTCGGCCTCGGGGTTCTTGACCTCGAGGATGTTGAGCTGGATCTGCTTGCCGGTGAGCTTCTCGAGGTCGGCGCGGATGCGCTCGGCCTCGGCGCCGCGACGACCGATCACGATGCCCGGACGGGCGGTGTGGATGTCGACGCGGACGCGGTCACGGGTGCGCTCGATCTCGATGCGGGCGACGCCCGCACGGTCGAGCTGCGTGGCGAGCAGGCGGCGGATCTTGACGTCCTCGGCGAGGTAGTCGCTGTACCGCTGGCCCTTCTTGGTGCTGTCGGAGAACCAGCGCGACACGTGGTCGGTGGTGATTCCCAGACGGAAACCGTAGGGGTTTACTTTCTGACCCATTACTTGGTCCCCTCCTCAGGAGTGGCCAGCACGACGGTGATGTGGCTGGTGCGCTTGTTGATGCGGAAGGCACGACCCTGAGCACGGGGCTGGAATCGCTTGAGGGTGGTTCCCTCATCGACGAAGGCGCGGGACACGAACAGGTCCTGGTCGTCGAGGTACTCGTTCGAGGCATCGGCCTTGACGCGAGCGTTGGCCATCGCCGAGGCGACGAGCTTGTAGACGGGCTCGGACGCGCCCTGCGGCGCGAACTTCAGGATGGCCAGTGCCTCCTGAGCCTGCTTCCCGCGGATCAGGTTCACGACACGGCGAGCCTTCTGGGGGGTGACGCGGATGTGTCGCACGCGTGCGATCGACTCCACCATTTCTCTCCTCCTTCTCGTCGCCGCTTAGCGGCGACGGCCCTTCTTGTCGTCCTTCTCGTGACCGCGGAAGGTCCGAGTGGGGGCGAACTCGCCGAGCTTGTGGCCGACCATGGTCTCGGTCACGAACACGGGGATGTGCTTGCGACCGTCGTGGACCGCGATGGTGTGACCCAGCATCGCCGGGATGATCATCGAACGGCGCGACCAGGTCTTGATGACGTTCTTGTTGCCGGCTTCGTTGGCCGTGAACACCTTGCGGAGCAGGTGGTCGTCAACGAAGGGGCCCTTCTTGAGACTGCGAGGCATCTTCTACAACTCCTACTTGCGCTTCTTACCGGCGGTGCGGCGGCGGACGATGAGCTTGTCGCTCTCCTTGTTGGGGCGACGGGTGCGTCCCTCGGACTGTCCCCAGGGGCTGACCGGGTGGCGTCCACCGGAGGTCTTGCCCTCTCCACCACCGTGCGGGTGGTCGACCGGGTTCATCGCGACACCGCGGACGGTCGGGCGGACGCCCTTCCAGCGCATGCGGCCGGCCTTGCCCCAGTTGATGTTCGACTGCTCGGCGTTGCCGACCTCGCCGATCGTGGCGCGGCAGCGCGCGTCGACGTTGCGGATCTCGCCCGACGGCAGGCGGAGCTGCGCGTAGGGGCCGTCCTTGGCGACGAGGCGGACCGAGGTGCCGGCCGAGCGGGCGAGCTTCGCTCCCCCACCGGGCTTGATCTCGATGGCGTGGATGACCGTACCGGTCGGGATGTTGCGCAGCGGCAGGTTGTTGCCGGGCTTGATGTCGGCGCCGGCGCCCGACTCCACGATGTCGCCCTGCGAGAGCTTGTTCGGAGCCAGGATGTAGCGCTTGGTGCCGTCCACGAAGTGGAGCAGCGCGATGCGCGCCGTGCGGTTGGGGTCGTACTCGATGTGAGCGACCTTGGCGTTGACGCCGTCCTTGTCGTTGCGACGGAAGTCGATCAGACGGTACTGGCGCTTGTGGCCACCACCGATGTGACGCGTCGTGATGCGGCCGGAGTTGTTGCGGCCACCGGTCTTGGACAGCGGGCGAAGGAGCGACTTCTCGGGCGTCGAGCGGGTGATCTCGGCGAAGTCGGCAACGCTGGAGCCGCGGCGACCAGGGGTCGTGGGCTTGTACTTACGAATAGCCATTGTCTGTTTCCTCTACGCTTCTTCGGCTCAGCCGACGTTCGTGAAGATGTCGATGGAGCCGGACTTCAGCGTCACGATCGCGCGCTTGGTGTCCTTGCGCTTGCCGGTGCCGAACTTGGTCCGACGGGTCTTGCCCTGGCGGTTCAGCGTGTTGATCGACGCGACCTCGACTCCGAAGATCTTCTCGATGGCGAGCTTGATCTCGGTCTTGTTCGAGCGGGGGTCCACCACGAAGGTGTACTTGCCCTGGTCGATCAGGCCGTAGGACTTCTCCGAGACCACCGGGGAGATGATCACGTCGCGGGGGTCCTTGTTGAACGCGGCGGACTGGCTCATGCGTTCACCTCTTCCTTCTTGGACTCGACGCCGGTCTTGAGGGCGACGAAGCCCTCGAGAGCAGCCTGCGAGAAGACGATGTCGTCCGAGACGAGCACGTCGTACGCGTTGAGCTGGTCGAACGGCAGGATGTGCACGAACGGCACGTTGCGGAGGGAGAGCTCGGCGATGAAGTCGTCGCGCTCGAGGACCACGAGGACGTTCCGCGACACCGAGAGGGCCTCGAGGAGGACGAGGACGTCCTTGGTCTTCGGGGTCTCGCCCAGGGCGAGGGTCTCGACCGCGTGGATGCGGCCGCCGCGGGCCCGGTCGGAGAGAGCACCGAGCAGAGCAGCGGCGATCATCTTCTTGGGGGTGCGCTGCGCGTAGCTGCGGGGGGTCGGTCCGTGGACGACGCCACCACCGGTCATGTGGGGGGCGCGGATCGAGCCCTGACGAGCGCGACCGGTTCCCTTCTGCTTGAACGGCTTGCGGCCGGCTCCGGAGACCTCGCCACGGTTCTTCGTCTTGTGGGTTCCCTGGCGCGCCGCGGCGAGCTGGGCCACGACGACCTGGTGGATGAGGGGGATGTTGGTCTGGACGTCGAACAGCTCGGCGGGCAGCTCGAACGAGCTCGCCTTCTGGCCCTTGACGTCGACGATGTCGATAGAGGTAGCCATGGAACTACGCTCCCTTCACGGCGTTGCGAACGAACACGAGGCGACCGCGCGCACCGGGGACGGCGCCCTTGACGAGCAGCAGGCCCTTCTCGGCGTCGACGGAGTGCACCTTGAGGTTGAGCACGGTGACGCGCTCGCCACCCATGCGACCGGCCATGCGCATGCCCTTGAAGACACGGCTGGGGGTCGAGGAGGCACCGATGGAGCCCGGCTTGCGGTGGTTGCGGTGCGAACCGTGCGAAGCCGAGACGCCCTTGAAGTTGTGACGCTTCATGACACCGGCGAAGCCCTTGCCCTTGCTGGTGCCGACGACGTCGACCTTGGTGCCGGCCTCGAAGACGGCGTCGACGGTCAGCTCCTGGCCGGCCGAGTACTCGGCGGCGTCGGCGGTGCGGACCTCGGTGAGGTGGCGGCGGGGGGTGACTCCCGCGGCGTCGAAGTGACCGGCGGCGGGCTTGCTCACCTTGCGCGGGTCGATGGCGCCGGCGGCGATCTGGACGGCCGAGTAGCCGTCCTTCGCCTCGGTGCGGATCTGGGTCACGACGTTGGGGCTGATCTCGATGACGGTGACCGGGACGAGCTTGTTGTCGGCGTCCCACACCTGGGTCATGCCGAGCTTCGTGCCGAGGAGGCCCTTGGAGGTCTTGGTGGCGACAGACATGTGTTACCCCTCCCCTTAGAGCTTGATCTCGATGTTGACGTCGGCCGGGAGGTCGAGGCGCATCAGCGAGTCGACGGCCTTGGGCGTCGGGTCGATGATGTCGATGAGGCGCTTGTGGGTGCGCATCTCGAAGTGCTCGCGGCTGTCCTTGTACTTGTGGGGAGAACGGATCACGCAGACCACGTTCTTCTCGGTCGGAAGCGGCACCGGGCCGACGACCGTGGCTCCGGCACGGGTGACCGTGTCGACGATCTTGCGCGCCGACGTGTCGATGACCTCGTGGTCGTACGACTTCAGTCGGATGCGGATCTTCTGTCCCGCCATGTGTGATCTCTCACTCTCTTGTTATTGCGTCGTACGCGACGGGCCTGTGGGGCCTCGCCTCGCATTGGACGCGCTCGCGAAGGAACTCCGGCGAACCGGGAGTGCACCGATGTTCTTCTGTCAAAAGCGCCGCACTCGTGGGCGCTCCGATCGGCGTGCAGAACGCACGACGCACGGAGAGCCCGGTGAGATGTCGGTTGTTGTCGTTCTGCTACCCGCCGCCTCGATGTCGCACCGGCTGGGCCGCCCTCTCGGGTCGAGCCTCAGCGATGCCGTCTCGGCACTGCCTGGCAGTGTTCCACCGGCTGCAGCACGCTGCGTCGGCGAAAATTTTGAACTAGAAGAGTCTCCCACAGATGAGCCACCCGTGCAACCCGGGCGTGTCGCGCGTCGGGGGCCTCCACTCCCGCGGGATTCCGGGGCGGCGGGTCACTCGTAGAGGAGGGCCCGGAGGGTCGTCTCGGCCGAGTCCGGGCGGCGGGGATCGATGGTCTCGCCGGCGCGGTAGTGGTCCAGCACCCGCGGATCGACGTAGCTCGCCCGCGCCACGGTGGGGGTGTTGCCGAGGACGTCGGAGGCGTCGCGCATGGCCTGCGCGATCGCCGCGTTGCGGGCGCGCTGGGTCGGCTGCGGGCCGGTCCGCGCCAGGCTCAGCGCGGCCGCCACCGTTCCGTGCAGAGTGCGGAAGTCCTTCGCCGTGAAGTCGTCGCCCGCCTTCTCGCGCACGTAGTCGTTGATCTCCGGTGCCGAGAGGGGATGCCATTCGCGGCCGTCCTTCCAGGCGAGCAGCCGGGCGTTCGGACCGCGTCGCTTGAGGGAGCGGACGACGCTGGAGAGGTCCTTGTCGAAGATCTCGCTCGTCCAGGCCTGGTGGCTCTTGCCCGGGAACGCGAGGGCGACGCGGTCGCCGTGCGTGGTGGCGTGGGAGCAGAGGAGGGTCGAGAGGCCGATGCTCCCGTGCTCCTTCGCGTAGCGCTCGCTGCCGACGCGGAGGGAGCCGGTGTCGAGCATCCGGAACGCCGTCGCGAGGGCGCGCTCCCGGCCGTACCCGTCGCGGCGGAGGTCCATCGTCACGGCTCGGCGCGCACTCGGGAGGGACTCCGCGAGACGGAGCGCCCGATCGAACTTGATCCGGTCCTTCTGCTCGCGCCAGGTCGGGTGGTAGATGTACTGCCGGCGTCCGGCCGCGTCCACGCCCATGGCCTGGATGTGGCCGTTGGGGTACGGAGCGATCCAGACGTCCTTCCAGGCCGGTGGGATTCCGAGTGCGTCGAACCGCGCCCGCAGCTCCGGGTCGGTGACCGTGACGCCCTTGGGGTCGCGGTAGCTGAAGCCGGAGCCGGCACGGACCCGGGTGTATCCGCGACTGCTCGAGTCGGTCCTTCGGAGTCTCTGCGCGCGCGTCTCAGCCATCGGCACGACCCTAGGACGGGGGCACCTCGCTCGGCACCCGCTTGACGGGAGGGTGCCGAGCGGGCCAGGGAGGCCCTACTCGTTGCCGAGGCGCTTGTCGGCCTGGCGCTTGAGGTCCTCGATGCGGTCGTCGTACTTGCCCTTGGTGAGGCGGCTCGCGATGTCGCTCGTCTTCTCGAGGACCTGGTCCGAGACGCGCTCGGCCTTCTCGCTGCGGAGCGCCTCCTGGGCCTTCTGGCTCTGCAGCAGCTCCGCTGCCTGACGTCCGAGCTTCCCGAGATCCACCATGACTTCTCCTTGATCGACGCGCGGCGTTCCGCGCGCGCCCAGTGTGGCGTCCCGTCCTGGACGAACGGTGGGGCGCTGCAGCGCGAGGACCCGGGCCGCCGCGTCGGCGAGAGCGCGCCCGTACGAGGGCCCGTGGCCGGCGGCGTGCACGGCCAGCGGATGCAGCTGGTGCAGCGGGACCCGCGCCTCCCAGCCGTCGGCGAGCGGATGCGCGTCGTCGTAGCCGGCGAGGATCTCGTCGAGACGGGGGGCGCCGAAGAGCGCGAGCATGGCGAGGTCGGTCTCGCGGTGCCCTCCGTGAGCTGCGGGGTCGATGAGCACGACTCCGGACGCCGACCACAGGACGTTGCCCGTCCACAGGTCGCCGTGCAGTCGCGCCGGCGGCTCGTCGTCGTCGAACTCGCCCGCGGCGATGCGCTCGAGCGCACGCTCCACTGTCGTGGCATCCGCCTTGCGCAGGTTCCCGGCCGCCACCGCGGTCGCGAGGAACGGGCGGACCCGCTGCTCGGCGTAGAAGCGGCCCCAGGACTCCTCGGCGGTGCAGGGCATCCGACGGCGGCCGATCCAGGCGGGGCCGTCCCAGCCCTCGGGGGCGGCACCGAACGCCTCCGCCCCGAGATCGTGCGTCGCCGCGAGCGCACGGCCGAAGTCGGCGGCTGCGGCGGCGGTCGGATGCACCGGGTCGACCGTCGCGAGCTCGATCCGACCGGGCGACACCGAGAGGACCTCGACGCACCGGGCGCCGCCGCGCGGCTCCGCCTCGCTCAGCCAGCGCAGCCCGGCGGCCTCCCACTCGAAGAACTGCGCAGCGGCGGACGGATCGCTCTTGACGAACACCATGCGCTCCACGCTAACCGGCGAGCGGACCGGCGCGGCCGACGGTCGACCGCGGGGAACACGGAAGGGGCCGCCCGCACGAAGCGGACGACCCCTCTCGAGAGATCAGCAGGAAGAACCTACTTGACGATCTTGGTGACCGTTCCGGCACCCACGGTGCGTCCACCCTCGCGGATGGCGAAGCCGAGGCCCTCCTCCATGGCGATCGGCTGGATCAGCGCGACCGTCATGTCGGTGGTGTCGCCGGGCATGACCATCTCGGTGCCCTCGGGCAGCGTGATGACGCCGGTGACGTCGGTGGTGCGGAAGTAGAACTGCGGGCGGTAGTTCGCGTAGAACGGGTTGTGACGCCCACCCTCATCCTTGGACAGGATGTACGCGGTGCCCTCGAAGTCGGTGTGCGGCGTGACCGAACCCGGCTTGACGACGACCTGGCCGCGCTCGACGTCCTCGCGCTTGGTGCCGCGGAGGAGCAGACCGCAGTTCTCGCCGGCCCACGCCTCGTCGAGCTGCTTGTGGAACATCTCGATACCGGTGACCGTGGTCTTCTGCGTCGGGCGGATGCCGACGATCTCGACCTCGGAGTTCAGAGCGAGGGTTCCGCGCTCCGCACGGCCGGTGACGACGGTTCCACGACCGGTGATCGTGAAGACGTCCTCGATCGGCATGAGGAACGGCTTGTCCTTGTCGCGGATCGGGTCCGGGATGGACTCGTCGACAGCGTCCATGAGGTCGATGATCGACTGGGTCCAGGCCTCGTCGCCCTCGAGGGCCTTGAGACCGGACACGCGCACGACGGGGGCGTCGTCGCCGGGGAAGCCCTGCGACGAGAGCAACTCGCGGACCTCGAGCTCGACGAGCTCCAGGATCTCCTCGTCGTCCACCATGTCGGCCTTGTTCAGGGCGACCAGGAGGTAGGGGACGCCGACCTGCTTGGCGAGGAGGACGTGCTCACGGGTCTGAGCCATGGGGCCGTCGGTGGCGGCGACCACGAGGATCGCGCCGTCCATCTGCGCCGCGCCGGTGATCATGTTCTTGATGTAGTCGGCGTGACCCGGGGCGTCGACGTGCGCGTAGTGGCGCTTCGGCGTCTCGTACTCGACGTGCGAGATGTTGATCGTGATGCCGCGCTGGCGCTCCTCGGGAGCGGAGTCGATCGACGCGAAGTCGCGCTGAACGTTGGTCGCGGACGGGAACTTGTCAGCGAGAACCTTGGAGATCGCCGCGGTCAGCGTGGTCTTTCCGTGGTCGACGTGACCGATGGTTCCGATGTTGACGTGCGGCTTGGTCCGCTCGAACTTGGCCTTAGCCACTGTGGGTCCTCCTCAGGACTTAGGTGCAAGCATCCGCATCCGACGCCGCACGGGGCGGCACGAGGACATGAGGGCTTGCGGGGGTTTTGTGTACTTATGTTACCGGCAGAGGTCGTGCGGGTTTCCACGCGCGTAAGCGGCAGCAAACCCGCACGACACTACCAGTCCCCCGCCGTCCGGTCGAGCGGCGGGGGGAGGGGGCGGAGTTACTCGCCCTTGTTCTTCTGGACGATCTCCTCGGCGACGGCCTTGGGGACCTCGCTGTAGGTCTCGAACGTCATCGAGTAGACGGCGCGGCCCGAGGTCTTCGAGCGCAGGTCGCCGATGTAGCCGAACATCTCGGACAGCGGCACGTTGGCGCGGATGACCTTGATGCCGGTGGCGTCCTCCATCGACTGGATCATGCCGCGGCGCGAGTTGAGGTCGCCGATGACGTCGCCCATGTACTCCTCGGGAGTGCGGACCTCGACGGCCATGAGCGGCTCGAGGAGGACGGGCTGCGCCTTGCGCGAGGCCTCCTTGAACGCGATCGAGCCGGCGATCTTGAACGCCATCTCGGAGGAGTCGACGTCGTGCGCCGCTCCGTCGACCAGGGTGGCCTTCACGCCGACCATGGGGTAACCGGCGAGGACGCCGACCTGCATGGCGTCGCGGATGCCCGCATCGACCGAGGGGATGTACTCGCGGGGGACGCGTCCACCGGAGACGCCGTTGACGAACTCGTAGGTCTTGTCGGCCTCGACCTCCATCGGCTCGATGGTGATCTGGACCTTCGCGAACTGACCCGATCCACCCGTCTGCTTCTTGTGGGTGTAGTCGTACTTCTCGACGGTGCGGCGGATCGTCTCGCGGTAGGCCACCTGCGGCTTGCCGACGTTGGCCTCGACGTTGAACTCGCGCTTCATGCGGTCCACCAGGATGTCGAGGTGCAGCTCGCCCATTCCCTTGATGACCGTCTGACCGGTCTCCTGGTTCTGCTCGGTGCGGAAGGTGGGGTCCTCCTCCGCGAGCTTCTGGATCGCGGTGCCGAGCTTCTCCTGGTCGGCCTTCGTCTTGGGCTCGATGGCGACCTCGATGACGGGCTCCGGGAAGGTCATCGACTCGAGGACGACCTGGGCCTGCGGGTCGCTCAGGGTGTCACCGGTGGTGGTGTCCTTGAGGCCGATGACCGCGTAGATGTGGCCGGCGGTGACCGAGTCGACCGGGTTCTCCTTGTTGGAGTGCATCTGGAAGATCTTGCCGATGCGCTCCTTCTTGCCCTTGGTCGAGTTGATGACCTGGGCGCCGGAGTCGAGCTTGCCCGAGTACACGCGGACGTAGGTCAGGCGACCGAAGAACGGGTGCACCGCGACCTTGAACGCGAGCGCCGAGAAGGGCTCGGTCGAGTCGGCGTGCCGCATGATGACCTTCTCCTCGTCGCGGACGTCGTGGGCCTCGATGGCCGGGACGTCGAGCGGGGAGGGGAGGTAGTCGACGACCGCGTCGAGCATCGGCTGCACGCCGCGGTTCTTGAACGCGGAGCCGCAGAGCACGGGGTAGATGTCGGAGTTGACGGTCAGCTTGCGGATCGCGGCCTTGATCTCGGCCACGGTCAGCTCCTCGCCGCCGAAGTACTTCTCGAGCAGCTCGTCCGAGGTCTCGGCGACGGTCTCGAGCAGCTTCTGGCGGTACTCGGCGGCCTTGTCGGCGAGGTCGGCCGGGATCTCCTCGATCTCGTACTTCGCACCGAGCTGGACGTCTCCCTTGGAGTCGCCGCGCCACGTGAGCGCGCGCATCTCGACCAGGTCGATGACGCCCTCGAACGAGGACTCCGCGCCGATCGGCAGCTGGATGACCAGCGGCTTCGCGCCGAGGCGGTTGATGATCGTGTCGACCGTGTAGTAGAAGTCGGCGCCGAGCTTGTCCATCTTGTTGACGAAGCAGATGCGCGGGACGTCGTACTTGTCGGCCTGGCGCCAGACGGTCTCGGACTGGGGCTCGACGCCCTCCTTGCCGTCGAACACCGCGACGGCGCCGTCGAGGACGCGGAGCGAGCGCTCCACCTCGACGGTGAAGTCGACGTGACCCGGGGTGTCGATGATGTTGATCTGGTTCTTGTTCCAGAAGCACGTCGTCGCGGCGGACGTGATCGTGATGCCGCGCTCCTGCTCCTGCGCCATCCAGTCCATCGTGGCGGCGCCGTCGTGCACCTCACCGATCTTGTGCGTGATACCCGTGTAGAACAGGATGCGCTCGGTCGTGGTGGTCTTGCCGGCATCGATGTGGGCCATGATGCCGATGTTGCGGACCTTGTTCAGGTCGGTGAGCACATCTTGTGCCACGGAGTTCCTCCGATTGGTGATGGAGCCAGCGCAACGGGCTCATGGCCGATCGGCTGGGGTTCTGGTGGGACTGTCGCCCGACCGCGGGGATCGGGGATCGGCCGCCGGGCCGGGCCCGCAGCACTGACGCTGCGGGCCCGGGGGTCGCGGCCGCTCGGGAGCGGCCGCGGGACGCGCTACCAGCGGTAGTGCGCGAAGGCCTTGTTCGACTCGGCCATCTTGTGGGTGTCCTCGCGACGCTTCACAGCGGCGCCGAGTCCGTTCGACGCGTCGAGGATCTCGTTCATGAGACGCTCGGTCATCGTCTTCTCGCGACGGGCCTTCGCGTAGCTGGTGAGCCAGCGGAGGGCGAGGGTGTTGGCGCGGTGCGGCTTGACCTCGACCGGGACCTGGTAGGTCGAGCCGCCGACGCGGCGGCTGCGGACCTCGAGGGTCGGTCGGACGTTGTCGAGCGCCTTCTTGAGCGTGACGACGGCGTCCTGGCCGTTCTTGGTGGACACGCCCTCGAGCGCGCCGTAGACGATGCGCTCGGCGAGACCCTTCTTGCCGTCCAGGAGGATCTTGTTCACGAGCTGGCTGACGACCGGTGCGCCGTAGACGGGGTCTGCGACGACGGGGCGCTTGGGAGCGGGGCCCTTACGAGGCATTACTTCTTCTCCATCTTCGCGCCGTACCGGCTGCGAGCCTGCTTGCGGTTCTTGACGGCCTGGGTGTCCAGGGCGCCGCGAACGATCTTGTAGCGGACACCGGGGAGGTCCTTCACACGACCGCCGCGCACGAGCACCATCGAGTGCTCCTGCAGGTTGTGGCCCTCACCGGGGATGTAGGCGGTGACCTCGGTGCCGTTGGAGAGCTTCACGCGGGCCACCTTGCGGAGGGCCGAGTTCGGCTTCTTGGGCGTGGTCGTGTACACGCGGGTGCACACGCCGCGCTGCTGGGGGTTGGCCTTCAGGGCGGGCGCCTTGGTCTTGGTGACCTTCGGCGTGCGTCCCTTCCGGACCAACTGCTGAATCGTTGGCACTGATCTGCTCCTTGAATGCTGCACGGTGACAGCGGATCGATGGTCGACATTCGGCCTGTCCGTCGCCGGACGCGGCCGAGTTCATCTGGACCCGACGCACCCCGGTGCACCGGCGAGCGGGGCAGCGGGGAGGAGGACGGGTATGCCGTGGGGGCCGCCCGATCGGACGAACCCGCGGACCCTTGCGGACCCGGTGGAGCGAAGCGCGGCGCCCGGCGGGCCCGGAGGCACGACAGGAGCGCACGCCAAAGCGCACACCCGAAGAATATTACGGGGAGTGACGGGGCCGGTCAACCGGACGGCGTCCGCTCCCAGCGAGCAGGAGGGAGCTGCGACGGTCGGAGGGACCGCCCGTGCACCTCACTCCCGCTCGTCGCCCTCCCAGCCCCAGTGCGGGCGCTGCCCGCCGGCGTCGCGGCGCAGCAGCAGGAGCAGGAACACCACGTGCACCGCTGCAGCGAGGACTCCGGTCGCGATCGCGAACGCGGTGCCCGCGTGCTCGAGCGCGTAGCCGAGGATCTCCCCCGGCTCCTGCCGGCCGAGACCGTAGAGAGCGCCGCCCACGAGCAGGAACAGCAGGTACGCGACGAGCCCGGCGAGCAGCGACGGCCCGACGATGCGGGTGACGGACGGGCGCGCCGCGAGGGTGATCATCGAGAGCAGGACCGCCAGGACGCAGGCGGCCACGGACACCGGTCCGAGCAGCGGTCCGGCGTCGCGCTCGGGCACGACGTCCTGATCCAGCAGGAGGCTCAGCACGCCGAACGCGCAGACCACGAGGGCGAGGTAGAGGAAGGCGGCGAACGCGGCGAGTGCGATCCCGTAGCCCAGGCCCGCTCCCCGGCCCTCCTCCCCCGGCGCGCTCACGAGCGCGCGGCGGCTTCCCGCTCGGCGTTGCGGCGCTTCACTCCGCGGGCGCGCCCGGCGATCAGCGCGCCGCCCCAGACGCTCACCTCGCGGGCGAGGACCGCGGCGGCGAGGACGCTCGCGAGCACGACCGGATCGCGGAGGAACTCGACGAGCACAACGCGGTCGGAGGGGAGCGCCGCGCCTCCCACGCTGTACCAGGCGCCGACGAGCGCGGCCGCTCCGGCGAGTACGGCGACGAAGAAGCCGCCGAGGACGTACGCCCACCACCCCGCGCGGTTCACGGCGAGGACGATCAGGGCGAGGCCCGCGAAGAAGACCGCGACGGGGGCGAGGAAAGCCGGGCTGGGCGCCTCCGCGAGTGCGACGGCGAGCGGGTCACCGGGCACCGCGTCCACGACGATCCGGATCGCGGTGATCGCCGCGAGCAGCAGGGCGGCGTAGACGGCCGTCGTCAGCAGCGCGATCGCGAGCCCCGCGAGGCGGTTCCCCCTGCGGGCGGGCGGTGCGGGGTCGGGCTCGACCGCGCCCAGCGGCGACGGCTCGGCGGCCGCGGCGGGTACCGCGGCGCTGGATCCCGTCGGCGGCTCGGGCCACACGTACTCGCGCGTCGGCTGGGGGCCGGTCGCGGTGCCGGACCCCTCGGTCGCGGACGGCATCCGCTCGGTCTCGGCGTCGCTTCTCCCAGTCACCCGGTCAGGATAGGCACGGAGGACTGCGTCGGCGGTCAGGCGCGCGGTCACCCGCAGAAGGGTGTCACCCGGAGTGGCCTCCGGGCTGCACGGCCGCGGGCGCCTCACTCCAGGGGGTTCAGGAGGCGGTGCAGGAACTGCCGGGTGCGCGGCTCGTGCGGATCGCGCAGCAGCTCGGCCGGCACGCCCCGCTCGACGACGACGCCGTCGGCCATGAAGACGACCTCGGAGGCGACGCGGCGCGCGAACTCGAGCTCGTGGGTGACGACGAGCATCGTCCAGCCCTCGGCCGCCAGCTCGCGCATGAGCGAGAGCACCTCGCCCACCAGCTCCGGATCCAGAGCGGAGGTGGGCTCGTCGAACAGCAGCAGCTCGGGGCGCAGCGCGAGCGCGCGCACGATGCCCACCCGCTGCTGCTGGCCGCCGGAGAGCTCGAAGGGGTACGCGCCGCCCCGGCCGCCGAGACCGACGCGCTCGAGCAGCGCCTCCGCCTCCGGCACCACCTCGGCCGCGGGGCGGCGCTGCACGCGCAACGGCCCCTCCGTGACGTTCTCGAGCACCGTGAGGTGGGGGAAGAGGTTGAAGTGCTGGAAGACCATCGCCGAGCGGTCGCGCAGCGCCGTGAGCGGTCGCTTGCCGACGCCGGCGGCGAAGTCGAGAGCGGTGCCGTCCGAGAGGACGACCACGCCCGCATCCGGGACCTCGAGGCTGTTGAGCGAGCGCAGCACGGTGGTCTTGCCGGAGCCGGAGGGCCCGATCAGCGCGATCACCTCTCCCCGGCGGATCTCGAGATCGATCCCGCGGAGCACCTCGATCGACCCGAACGACTTGCGGAGGCCGCGGACGCAGAGCACGGGCCGGGCGTCCTGGGCGGCGTCAGCGGGCGACATAGCGGTCCAATCGCTTCTCGAGGAGGCTCTGCCCGCTCGAGAGGACGAGGCAGATGAGCCAGTAGATCAGGGCGGCCTCGAGGTAGAGGAGCATGAACTCGCTCGAGGCGGTGGCGATCTTCTGCGCCTGGCGGAACAGCTCGGTGACGAGGATCAGCGACGCGAGCGACGTGTCCTTCACCAGGGAGATGAAGGTGTTCGACAGCGGCGGGACGGAGACCCGGGCGGCCTGCGGCAGGATGATGCGCCGCAGGGCGAGCCCGCGACCCATCCCGATCGTGTGCGCCGCCTCCCACTGCCCCTTCGGCACGCTGAGGATCGCGGCGCGGATGACCTCGGCCGCGTAGCCGCCGACGTTCAGGGCAAAGGCGATGATGGCGCTGGGCCACGGATCGATCCTGATCCCCAGGCTCGGCAGCCCGTAGAAGATCACGAAGAGCTGCACCAGGAGCGGCGTGCCCCGGATGACGGAGATGTAGACGCGGGCGATCCAGGCCAGGACGCGCACTTTGGAGAGCCGGATGAGCGCGACGCCGAGGGCGAGGACGAGACCCAGCACGAAGCTGGCGAGCGCCAGCGGGATCGTGCCGACGAGACCGCCCGACAGGATCGGCCAGAACGACCGGAGCACCAGGTCGATGTCCATGTCGTCTCCTCTCGACGGGGGTGGCGGAGCGCGGGCCGCTCCCCCGGAATGCTGTCACGCCCGAGGCGCCGACGCGCGAGGTTGCCACGGAGGCCCGGGCGTGGGAGGCCCGGGCATGGCAGGAGGGAGCCGGCCGCGCCGACTCCCTCCGATCCGGCTACTCGGAGACGTCCGCTCCGAAGTAGCGCTCGGAGATCTCGGCGAGGGTGCCGTCGGCGCGGAGCTCGCCCAGCGCCTCGTCGACCGCGTCGACGAGGTCGTCGGAGCCCCTCGGGAACGTGAAGGCGCTCTCGGAGCTGTCGTCGGTGGTCACCGCGACCTTGAGGCCGGCGGCCTGGTCGGGGAAGTTCGTCGACCAGTCGAGCCACGTGAGGCGGTCGTTGATGGTCGCGTCGACGCGGCCCTGCTCGACGAGGGCCACGGCCTGCGCCCAGCCCTCGACGCCCTCGACCTGCGCGCCGGCGTCCTGGGCCAGCTCGTACCAGTTGCTCGAGAGCGACTGAGCGGTGGTCTTGCCCTCGAGGGAGTCGAGCGAGGTGATCTCGGTGTCGGAGGTCGGGACGACGACGACTCCGGGGCTCACGGCGTAGGGCTCGGAGAAGTCGTAGCGGGCGCTGCGCTCGTCGTTGATCGAGACCTGGTTGGCGATGACGTCGAAGCGCCCGCCGTCCAGACCCGCGAACATGGCGTCCCACTGGGTCTCCTCGAACTCGGGCTCGACGCCCAGCTTCTCGGCGACGGCGGTGATGATCTCGACGTCGTAGCCGGTGAGCTCCCCGGTGCCGCCGTCGGCGTGGAAGGAGAAGGGCTGGTAGGTGCCCTCGGTGCCGATCGTCAGCACACCGGCGTCCTGCACCTCGGCGAGCGTCAGGCCCGAGTTCGCGGCCGTCGTGCCCTCGTCGGTCGATCCGGAGACCGCGTCGTCGGTGGATGCGGGAGCGCATCCGGCGAGGACGAGGGCGGTGGCGGCTGCGGCGGTGCCGAGCAGGACGCGCAGGGAGGTGCGGGCGGGGAGGTGCGTCACGGTGGGTGTCCTTCGATGCTTCACGTTGTCGTCGCGCCGGTTCTCGGCGCGGGTGCCGGGCGGAGCGGGGGCTCCGCCGAGCGGACGGCGCGGACTCGGTCCGCGGGCGCCCGGAGTGACCATAACCACCGGGAGGGGGCGGCCTATTCCCCGATGACCCCGGATGACGGCGCGAGAGCGGCGAGGAACTCCTCGGCGCCGGCCACCTCGTCGGAGGTCAGGCCCTCCGCCGCCTCCGGGCGGACGAGGTGGAACGGGGTGTCCTGCTCCCCCGCCCAGGCGTAGGCGTCCTCCCGCAGGTTGTCGTCGATCCAGACGACGGCGTCGATCGGCTGCCGATCGCGGGCCTGGTCGAGCCAGGCGGCGACGGGCTGGAGCTTGCCCGTCTGCCCGGGGAAGCGCGGATCGCGCGGCAGACCGCCGCGGAAGACGATCGCCTCGGTCCCCTCCGGAAGTCGCAGATCGCGGGCGAGGACCGAGGTGAGCTCGGGCGGCCAGGTCGTCGCCCAGACGATCGTGCCGATCACGGCGAGACGGGCGACGAGGGCGGCGCGATCCTGGTCGAGGACGAGCCGGTGCCCGCCCGCCGCTCGATCGCTGACGACGGAGGGGTTCAGGACGCCGTCGACGTCCAGGAGGATGAGGGCGGCCATGGCTGCCACCGTAGCCGCGCCGACCCGGGCGCGCGGGACGCGCGCTAGCGTGGCGGGATGCCTCCCTCCGCTCGTCTGCCCGGCGGCCGGACCGTCGCGCTCGAGCCGGACGCCGTCCGCCCGGACTCGCTGGTGCTGAGGATCGACGGGTCGGAGCAGTCGCTCATCGATCCCGCGGATCCGGGGGCGCTGGATCTGGAGTACACCGCCCGGCTCGGGGCGGTCGTGGACGCCCTCGCGCCGGCCGCGCAGCCGGTCCGCGTGCTGCACCTGGGCGCCGGGGCGCTGTCGCTCGCCCGCTACACGGCGTCGTCACGGCCGGGATCCGAGCAGACCGTCGTCGAGCTGGAGGAGGGACTGGTCGAGTTCGTCCTCGCGCACGCCCCGCTGCCGGCCGGGGCCCGCCTGAGAGTGATCACCGGGGACGCGTCGGCGGTGCTCCCCTCCGGATCCTTCGACCTCGTCGTCCTGGATGCGTACGACGGAGACGAGATCCCGGCCGCCTTCTACCGCGCCGAGGTGCTCGCGGGCATCGCCGAGCGCGTCGGCGGCGGGCTGCTCGCCGTCAACGTGGCGGACGACGCCGACCACCGGCGCCTGGACCGGCTGCGCGGCGAGGTGGGACGGCTGCTGCCCGTCACCGCGGCGGTCGGAGCGGCGCCGTTCGTCGAGCACCGCTCGGGCGGCAACGCGATCCTGCTGGCGTCACGCGGATCCGTCGCCGCCGACGTCGCGATCGCCCTGCTGCGCGCGGGACCGCATCCGGTCGCCGCCGCTGCGCAGCGCGACGTCGTGCCCGTCGAGGTGCCGGTAGAAGTCGACCCGTGACTCCAGGGCGACACCGGCGTCGAGGTACTTGATCTTGATGCGCTTGATGTAGGTGCGCACGGTGTGCTCGGCGATCCGCATCTCGAGCGCGACGGCCTTGACGGCCGTGCCCCCGCCGTAGGAGCGCATCACCCTGCTCTCCTGCGGACTGAGGACCGGCCGCCGCTCCTCGCTCGTGCGGAGGAAGCGCACGCGCGCCGCCTCCGAGATCCAGGTGCGGCCCGAGGCCACCGACACGACGGCCGCCGCGAGGTCGCCCGGCTCGTCGCCCTTCCAGACGAAGGCCGACCGCTCGAAGCGCAGGACGGCGCGGACGGTCTCGAGCGCGACCGAGGTCGACAGCGCGACGAGACCGCGGTACCGCCCGCCCATCAGCGCCAGAGTGCGGACGAGCTCGCCGGGGGCGACGCTGTCGAGATCGACGACGACGACGGTCTCGGCGGGGGTGCTGCCGGCGCCGTCCTGCACGTCGAACTGCGGGACGGCGCTGCGCAGAAGGGCGAGCAGGGCTGCGCGCTCGATCGCGAGACCGTCGACGACGGTCAGGGCGAGGCGCTCGGTCTCGGGCACGGGGACTCCTCGTGGGCGCGGTCGGGAGCCGCCCCCGGGGGCAACGTAGCGCCACGTGCCGCGCTGATCCAGCCATCGGGACATGCCGTCTCGAACAGTGCCGAGGGCAGCGGTCCGGAGGGGCTCCACGTGCTCCGGTGCGCCGCCGCGGCTCTCGGGCTAGTCTCTGCTCTCTATGGACGACGTCGACCCCCGCCCCCCGCGCGCCCGGCGGCTCCCCGCCGACGTGGTGCGGGAGCGCATGCTCTCCGCCGCGCGCGGCGTGATCTCGCAGAACGGTCTCACCGTCGGGTTCGCGCACCTGCCGATGGAGGAGTACATCCGCCTCGCCGACGTGCCCCGCAGCTCCGTCTATCGCCTCTGGAGCACTCGCGAGGAGTTCGTCGCGGATCTGATCGGCGAGGTGTTCGTGCACGACCGCTACGCCGGCGGGGACGATCCCGAGGCGCAGGAGCTCATGCGGGAGGTCTACGAGCGCCACTCCGACCGGCTGGGCACCGCGACCGGTCGGCGGGCCGTGGCCTGGGAGATGATCCGGATCGGCGCGAACGCCAATCTGGCGAACCTGCGCCGCTCGGTGGACTGGTCCTCGTACAACGCGCTGCTCGCCTGCACGTTCTCGATGGAGGAGGGGCCGGCGCGCGAGGCCGTGCGCGCCACTGCGAAGCGGATCGAGACGATGCTCACGCACCGCATGCAGGTCTTCTACCAGGAGATGCTCGACGTCTTCCAGGGCAGCCTGCGTCCCGGATTCACGACCCTGCAGCTCGCCCACCTCACCGCGATCGTCATCGACGGCCTCGCCCACCGCAGCCGTCTGATCGACGGGGACCTGGACGAGGTGATCACGGCGCCCGGGCTCACCGGCGAACCGGTCCAGTGGCACCTGGCGTCGTGGACCATCCGCTCGATCGTCGAGGGGATGCTCGAGCCTCCGGCCGACGACTAGGCCGTGCCGGACACGATCTCGCGTGCTCCGCTCGGCCTGATGGCACGATCTGCCGCGATCCCGTGCTCGACAGGCCCTAATCCTCCGGGACCGGCTCGCAGAAGCCGTCGATCAGCATCATCACGCCGGCCACCACCAGACTCGGAGTCTGCGGTCGAGCGGGGTCGAGGGGACCGGTCACCAGTGCGGGGTCGGCGATCCTCGCGACGCAGAGCCCCTCGATGTACGCGGAGATCGCCGAGGCGAGCGCCGTGTAGGCGTCCCCGTAGACCGGCCGGACCCTCAGCCCCGCCTGGGTGAGCGTGTGCCGGTAGTACTTGGCCATGTTCTCGACGAAGTGCTGCTGCCGCTTGCGCAGCGCGTCGTGCAGGACGCTCCGCGCGGGGTCCTCGTGCGACTCCACCGTGCCGGCGAGGGCGATGAAGTTCCGCCAGTGCCGTGAGGCGAACGTGTTCTCGTAGTTCGCCTCGATCGCGACGGCGACGGAGGCGACGAGGGTCGCGCGCCGCTGCTCGGGCCCCGCCTGCTCGTCGGTGTTCTGGTGCAGGTAGGACGCGCCGACCTGCAGCGCCGGCTCGTCGAGCCGGTTCGAGAGCAGGCGGTCGGGGATCCGGGTGAGGAGCTCGTCGAAGTAGTCCTGCCTGCTCGGCCAGATGCGGTACGCCGTGCTCCGCGGGACGCCGGCCGACCGGATGAGGTCCTCGAGCGGGAGGTGGGAGACGCCCACCCGGAGGCCGCCGGTGCGGACGGCCTCGAGACCGGCGTCGAGGAGCCTGGTCCGCACCTGCTCCCGGCTGAGGCGCGGGGCCCGCGGGGACTCCGACGGGTCGGGATTCTGGGTCATGCGCACTCCGGCGGGATGCGGAGGCTCCTTCGTCGTCCCCCGATGGAGGGAGCGTAGCGCGTGCCCGACGCTCGTCGGAGACGGGCGCGGCCCGCCTCCTGCTCGGAAGCCGGGCGGACCGCGCTGCCTGTCCCCCAGGTGGCCGCCCCTTCGGCCTCTTTCACGGTAAGCGCAGTCCTCCGGGGCGGTCAAAAGACTGGGACATCGTGTCGCGAAGCGATGAGTGGAATCCCGTGGTCGGCGAGCCGCCCGGGCGTTCAGCGCACCGGGCGGCGGCGCGCCTCCTCCGAGGGCGGGAGTCCGCGCAGCACCGCCGGCGAGCGGTCCTCGCCGCTGCGCGGCCCGGCGAGGACGGCCGCGACGGCGTCGGCCGCCTCGGCGCCCGCGCGCTCGGCCAGAGCGGTGTTGCGCATCAGCTTCGCGTGGTGGCACGGGCTCGCGTCGATCCGGACGACCAGCGACGCCAACCGCACGGCGTCGCCCAGCCGGGCCAGCGGGTTGAGCTCGGCGACGACCGACGGCACATCGGGGAGCGTCATCAGGGTGTAGCGGCATGTCGACACGGCGTACTCGTCGACACCGGCCTCGGCCGAGCTCGCCCCGACCATGATGTCGCCCAGGTCGACGTCGCCGACTCCGGTGCCGAGCAGCGAGGCGACCTTCACCCGGATGTCGCCCGCGAGCGCGACCACGTGCACGCTCGCGGGCCACGGCGGGAGCTCGCCCAGCTCGGTCGACCCGGTGCGCATGGCGATCCCCGCCTGGCTCGAGAGGGCGTCGATCATCGGCATGCCGGTGCACTCGCCCGCGTTCGTCGCATCCTCGGAGGCGGCCTCGCCGCAGGAGGCCATGAGCGCCGAGAAGCCCAGTCGGCTCTGCGGCTCGAGGCCGGCCACCATCGCGGGACTCACCCCGCCCGTGGAGTCGATGATCTCCCCCAGCCGCTTGGCGACGTCCGAGCCGGTGTTCGGAGTGCCGAAGGTGATCACGTCCGAGACCAGCGACTCGACCGGGACGCCGTCCACCTCCTGGCTCAGCGCCTGCCGCGCCGCCAGTCCGCCCATCGAGTGCGCCACCACGATCGCGCGGTGCCCCGTCGCCTGCACCAGGCACGAGAGGGAGGAGGCGAGTGCGTCGCTGATGCCCGGATCGGTCACCCAGCGAGCCGACAGATCGCGGTAGTCGAAGGTGTAGACCGCGGAGCCCTCGATGTTCTGCAGCCGCCCGATGACCGAGCGCTCCGAGACCGTCTCTGGCTCGTCGACGCCGTTCACGGCCACGAGGTCGACCAGGTGCGAGAAGGCGCCGGTGCGCGTCTCGTCGTGCGTCGCGGTGCCGAGCCAGCCGTGCAGGACGACGATCGGGACGCGCGCGGGGGCGTCGGCCGTCCGCACCTCGTCCTCGGGGAGGACGGGGGCGAGCTGCGCCGCTCCGCAGGAGGACGGCACCGCCCCAGCCGCGAGGGCCCTGTCCGCGGGCAGCACGACAGCACCGACCACCGCGAGAAGGGCGGCCAGCACGACGACCACGAGTCTCATCCGCGCGTTTCCTCACCGCTGCGATCCCGACTGGACGGGCACGGGGCGGGCACCCCTCGAACGTGTGTCGAGTCAATCATCCGCGCACGGGGAGCGGCGGGACTTACCCGGATCGGTCGACCCCCCGTGCGGGTGACCGAGAACGACGAAGGCCCCGCCGGTGTCCCGGCGGGGCCTTCGCTCACTCAGTCCGTGCTCAGCTGTAGTTGCCGGGCTCGTAGCCGTCGCTCGAGAACGAGTCGAAGTCGACGAACGAGAGGTCGGCGTCGCTGAACGCGGCGTCGTCGGCGAAGATGCGGTTGGGGTACCGCTCGGCCTTCGCCTCCTCGGTCGCCTCGACGGACACGTTGCGGTACTTCGGGAGACCGGTACCGGCCGGGATCAGCTTTCCGATGATCACGTTCTCCTTCAGGCCCAGCAGCGGGTCGCGCTTGCCCTCCATGGCCGCCTGCGTCAGGACGCGGGTGGTCTCCTGGAAGGACGCGGCCGACAGCCACGACTCGGTCGCGAGCGAGGCCTTGGTGATTCCCATGACCTCCTGGCGGGCGGACGCGGTCCGCTTGCCCTCGGTCAGAGCCGCACGGTTGACCTCGCTGTAGCGCGAGCGGTCGACGAGCTCGCCCGGCAGCAGATCCGTGTCGCCGTGGTCGACCACGGTGACCTTGCGGAGCATCTGACGGACGATGACCTCGATGTGCTTGTCGTGGATCGGCACGCCCTGCGAGCGGTAGACGCCCTGGACGCCGCCGACCAGGTGCTTCTGCACCTCGCGGACGCCCAGCACGCGCAGGACCTCCTTGGGGTCGACCGTTCCCACGTGCAGCTGCTGACCGAGCACGACCGACTGGCCGTCCTCGACGAGGAGCTGCGAGCGCTTGAGCACCGGGTAGATGACCGCCTCGTCGCCGTTGTCCGGCTGGAGGATGAGTCGTCGGGCCCGGTCGGTGTCCTCGATCGTGATGCGACCGGCGGCCTCCGCGATCGGCGACGCGCCCTTGGGGGTGCGGGCCTCGAAGAGCTCCTGCACGCGGGGAAGACCCTGCGTGATGTCGTCGGCCGAGGCCGAACCACCGGTGTGGAAGGTGCGCATGGTGAGCTGCGTGCCGGGCTCGCCGATCGACTGGGCCGCGATGATGCCGACGGCCTCTCCGATGTCGACGAGCTTGCCGGTGGCGAGCGAGCGGCCGTAGCAGGCCGCGCAGACGCCGACGGCCGACTCGCAGGTCAGGACCGAGCGGACCTTGATGTGACGCACCTCGGCGCCGACGAGCTTCTCGATGAGGACGTCTCCGACGTCCTCCCCGGCCTCCGCGATGACCTCGCCGGCCTCGTTCGTCGCCGGAGTGGCGAGCGAGCGGGCGTAGACGGAGTTCTCGACGTTGGAGTCCTGGATCCAGGCGCCGGTGGCGTCCTGGAGCATGATCGGCAGCTCGAGGCCCTTGGTCGTGCCGCAGTCGTCCTCGCGGATGATGACGTCCTGCGAGACGTCGACGAGTCGACGCGTCAGGTATCCCGAGTCCGCGGTGCGGAGCGCGGTGTCGGCCAGACCCTTGCGGGCACCGTGCGTGGCGATGAAGTACTCGGCGACCGACAGTCCCTCGCGGTACGAGGAGATGATCGGTCGGGCGATGATCTCGCCCTTCGGGTTGTTCACCAGGCCGCGCATGCCCGCGATGTTGCGGACCTGCAGCCAGTTTCCACGCGCACCGGACGTGACCATCCGGTTGATGGTGTTGTCGGTCGGGAAGTTCGCGCGCATGGCCTTGGCGACCTCGTCGGTCGCCTCGGTCCAGATCTTCACGAGCTCCTGGCGACGCTCCGCCTGGGTGGTCAGACCCTTGTCGTACTCGGTCTCGACCTTCGCGGCCTTCTTCTCGTAGCCCGCGATGATCTCGGGCTTGGAGGGGGGCGTGAGGATGTCCGACAGGGCGACGGTGACACCGGACCGGGTGGCCCAGTAGAAGCCGGCGTCCTTGATGCGGTCGAGCGAGGCGGCGACCTCCACCTTCGGGTAGCGCTCCGCGAGGTCGTTGACGATCCCGGAGATGGTCGTCTTGTCGGCGACCTGCTCGAAGTAGGGGTAGTCGACCGGCAGCGCCTCGTTGAAGAGCGCGCGGCCGAGCGTCGTGTCGAGCAGGACCGGCGCGGTGACCTTGCCGGTCTCGTCGAGCTCGACGCCCTCGGGTGCGGTGCCCTGCGCGAAGTAGACCTCCGACATGCGGATGCGGACCTTCGAGTTCAGGTGCAGCGAGCCCTGGTCCTTGGCGAGGATCGCCTCGGAGACCGAGGAGAACGCACGTCCCTCACCGGCGGCACCCTCGCGGATGGTCGTCAGGTGGTGGAGGCCGATGATCATGTCCTGCGTGGGCAGGGTGACCGGACGGCCGTCCGAGGGCTTGAGGATGTTGTTCGACGCGAGCATCAGGATGCGCGCCTCGGCCTGGGCCTCGACGGACAGCGGCAGGTGGACGGCCATCTGGTCGCCGTCGAAGTCCGCGTTGAACGCGGCGCAGACGAGCGGGTGCAGCTGGATCGCCTTGCCCTCGACCAGCTGGGGCTCGAAGGCCTGGATGCCGAGTCGGTGCAGCGTGGGCGCGCGGTTGAGCAGGACGGGGCGCTCGCGGATGATCTCCTCGAGCACGTCCCACACCTGGGGGCGCGAGCGCTCCACCATGCGCTTGGCGGCCTTGATGTTCTGCGCGTGCGACAGGTCGATCAGGCGCTTGATGACGAACGGCTTGAACAGCTCCAGCGCCATCTGCTTGGGCAGACCGCACTGGTGCAGCTTGAGCTGCGGTCCGACGATGATCACCGAGCGGCCCGAGTAGTCGACGCGCTTGCCGAGCAGGTTCTGGCGGAAGCGACCCTGCTTTCCCTTGAGCATGTCGCTCAGGGACTTCAGGGCGCGGTTGCCGGTACCGGTGACGGGGCGACCGCGGCGGCCGTTGTCGAACAGGGCGTCGACGGCCTCCTGCAGCATGCGCTTCTCGTTGTTCACGATGATCTCGGGGGCACCGAGGTCGAGCAGGCGGCGGAGACGGTTGTTGCGGTTGATCACGCGGCGGTAGAGGTCGTTCAGGTCGCTCGTCGCGAACCGGCCTCCGTCGAGCTGCACCATCGGGCGCAGCTCCGGCGGGATCACCGGGACGACGTCGAGCACCATCGCGGCCGGCGAGTTGCCGGTGGCGAGGAACGAGTTGACGACGCGCAGGCGCTTGATGGCGCGGATCTTCTTCTGACCCTTGCCCTCGGCGATCTGCAGGTGCAGCGTCTCGGCCTCGGCCTGGAGGTCGAACTGCTCGAGGCGCTTCTTGATCGCCTCGGCGCCCATGTAGGCCTCGAAGTAGACGCCGTAGCGGTCGACGAGCTCGTTGAAGACCGCGTCCTCGGGCTTGAGGTCGCCGACCTTGAGGGTGCGGAACTGCTCCCACACGCTCTCGAGCCGCGCGATGTCCTCGTCGAAGGACTTGCGGATCTGCGACATCTCCTTCTCGGCGCCGTCCTTGGTGCGGCGCTTCTGGTCGCTCTTCGCGCCTTCCGCCTCGAGGGCGGCGAGGTCGGTCTCGAGACGGGCCAGGCGGTCCGCGATGCGGGAGTCGCGCTGGTCGGAGAGGGTCTTGATCTCGAGCCGGAGCTCGTTCTCGAGGCCGGGCATGTCGGCGTGACGGCCGTCGTCGTCCACGTCGATGATCATGTACGCCGCGAAGTAGATGACCTTCTCGAGGTCCTTGGGCGCCATGTCCAGCAGGTATCCGAGGCGCGAGGGGACGCCCTTGAAGTACCAGATGTGGGTGACGGGCGCGGCGAGCTCGATGTGGCCCATCCGCTCGCGGCGGACCGAGGACTTGGTGACCTCGACGCCGCAGCGCTCGCAGACGATGCCCTTGAAGCGGACCCGCTTGTACTTGCCGCAGGAGCACTCCCAGTCGCGGGACGGTCCGAAGATCTGCTCTCCGAACAGGCCGTCCTTCTCGGGCTTGAGGGTGCGGTAGTTGATGGTCTCGGGCTTCTTCACTTCACCGTGCGACCAGCGACGGATGTCATCGGCCGTCGCGAGGCCGATGCGCAGCTCGTCAAAAGTTGTTACGTCGAGCAATGTTTTCTCCTTGTCGGAAAACAGGGTGTCTCGTCAGAGACGGGAGGTCGGAGCGGGTCGCCGGATCAGATGTCGTCGACGGAGGACGACTCGAACCGGGAGGAGATGTTGATGCCGAGCTCTTCCGCAGCGCGGTAGACCTCGTCATCGGTGTCGCGCAGGCTGACCGCGGTGCCGTCGGCCGAGAGGACCTCGACGTTCAGGCACAGGGACTGCATCTCCTTGATGAGGACCTTGAAGGACTCGGGGATGCCCGGCTCCTGGATGTTCTCGCCCTTGACGATCGCCTCGTACACCTTCACGCGGCCGAGGATGTCGTCCGACTTGATGGTGAGGAGCTCCTGGAGCGCGTAGGCGGCGCCGTAGGCCTCGAGGGCCCACACCTCCATCTCGCCGAAGCGCTGTCCACCGAACTGCGCCTTACCACCGAGCGGCTGCTGGGTGATCATCGAGTACGGGCCCGTCGAGCGCGCGTGGATCTTGTCGTCGACGAGGTGGTGCAGCTTCAGGATGTACATGTATCCGACCGAGACCGGGTCCGGGAAGGGCTCCCCGGAGCGGCCGTCGAACAGCTGCGTCTTGCCGGACGAGCCGATCAGGCGCTCACCGTCGCGCGTCGGGGTGGTGGAGTCGAGGAGCCCTGCGAGCTCCTCCTCCGCCGCGCCGTCGAACACGGGGGTCGCGACCTTGGTGCCGGGCGCCGCCTCGCGGGCGTGCTCGGGCAGGCGCGCGGCCCACTCCGGCTCGCCGTCGACCTTCCAGCCCTGCTTCGCGATCCACCCGAGGTGGATCTCGAGGACCTGGCCGAAGTTCATGCGGCCGGGGACGCCGAGCGGGTTGAGGACGATGTCGACCGGGGTGCCGTCGGCGAGGAACGGCATGTCCTCGACCGGCAGGATCTTCGAGATGACGCCCTTGTTGCCGTGGCGGCCGGCGAGCTTGTCGCCCTCGGTGATCTTGCGCTTCTGGGCGATGTAGACGACCACGCGCTGGTTGACGCCCGAGCCGAGCTCGTCGTCGCCGTCCTGCGCGTCGAACACCTTGACGCCGATGATCGTGCCCTGCTCGCCGTGGGGCACCTTCAGCGACGTGTCGCGGACCTCGCGGCTCTTCTCGTTGAAGATCGCGCGGAGCAGGCGCTCCTCGGCCGAGAGCTCGGTCTCGCCCTTGGGCGTGACCTTGCCCACGAGGATGTCGCCGGGGCGGACCTCGGCGCCGATGCGGATGATGCCGCGCTCGTCCAGGTCGGCCAGGAGCTCCGGGCTGACGTTGGGGAGGTCGCGGGTGATCTCCTCCTTGCCGAGCTTGGTGTCGCGGGCGTCGACCTCGTACTCCTCGATGTGGATCGAGGAGAGGACGTCGTCCTTCACCAGGTTCTGGCTGAGGATGATCGCGTCCTCGAAGTTGTGGCCCTCCCACGGCATGAACGCGACGAGCAGGTTCTTGCCCAGCGCGAGCTCGCCGTTCTCGGTGGCGGGACCGTCGGCGACGACCTCGCCGACCTCGATGCGCTCGCCGGCCGAGACGACCACGCGGTTGTTGTACGACGTGCCCTGGTTGGAGCGGTCGAACTTGCGCAGGAAGTAGGTCTGCGTGCCGCCCTCGTCCAGCTGGACGGTGACGGAGTCGGCGGAGACCTCCTGGACCACGCCCGCCTTGTCGGCGGTGATCACGTCGCCGGCGTCGATGGCCGCGAAGCCCTCCATGCCGGTGCCGACCACGGGCGACTCGCTGCGCAGCAGCGGGACGGCCTGACGCTGCATGTTGGCGCCCATGAGCGCGCGGTTCGCATCGTCGTGCTCGAGGAACGGGATGAGGGAGGTCGCGACCGACACCATCTGGCGCGGGGAGACGTCCATGTAATCGACGCGGTCGGCGTCGACGAGCTCGACCTCTCCGCCCTTGGGGCGGACGAGGACCTTGCCCTCGGCGAAGTGGAAGTCCTTGGTGAGGGGGGCGTTCGCCTGGGCGACCAGGTACTCGTCCTCCTCGGACGCGGTGAGGTAGTCGATCTGCTCGGTGACGCGACCCGCGACGACCTTGCGGTACGGGGTCTCGATGAAGCCGAACGAGTTGATGCGCGCGAAGGACGCGAGCGAGCCGATCAGGCCGATGTTCGGGCCTTCCGGGGTCTCGATCGGGCACATGCGGCCGTAGTGCGACGGGTGGACGTCGCGGACCTCGACGCCGGCGCGCTCACGGGAGAGACCGCCGGGGCCCAGCGCTGACAGGCGGCGCTTGTGGGTCAGACCCGCGAGCGGGTTGTTCTGGTCCATGAACTGCGACAGCTGCGACGTTCCGAAGAACTCCTTGATCGCGGCCACCACGGGGCGGACGTTGATCAGGGTCTGCGGCGTGATCGCCTCGATGTCCTGCGTGGTCATGCGCTCGCGGACGACGCGCTCCATGCGGGACAGTCCGGTGCGGACCTGGTTCTGGATCAGCTCGCCGACCGCGCGGATGCGGCGGTTGCCGAAGTGGTCGATGTCGTCGACGTCCAGGCGCAGGTCGACCGGGGCGCCCTCGCGCACGCCCGGCAGAGTGGTGCGTCCGTCGTGCAGCGCGACCAGGTACTTGATGGTCGCGATGATGTCCTCGACCGTCAGGACCGAGTCGGACAGCGCCTTGTCGATGCCGAGCTTGCGGTTGATCTTGTAGCGGCCGACCTTCGCGAGGTCGTAGCGCTTGGAGTTGAAGTAGAAGTTGTCCAGCAGCGCGCGCGCGGCCTCGGCGGCGACCTGCTCGCCCGGACGGAGCTTGCGGTAGATGTCGCGGAGAGCGTCCTCCTTGGTGAGGATGTTGTCCTTCTCGAGCGTCAGCTCGATCGACTCGTAGCCGGCGAACTGCTCGAGGATCTCCTCGCTGGTCAGGCCGAGGGCCTTCAGGAAGACGGTGACCGACTGCTTGCGCTTGCGGTCGATGCGGACGCCGACCTGGTCGCGCTTGTCGATCTCGAACTCGAGCCACGCACCGCGGCTGGGGATCACGCGAGCGGAGTAGATGTCCTTATCGGACGTCTTCTCCTGCTGGCGCTCGAAGTACACGCCGGGCGAGCGGACGAGCTGGGACACCACGACACGCTCGGTGCCGTTGATGATGAACGTGCCCTTCTCGGTCATGAGCGGGAAGTCGCCCATGAAGACCGTCTGGGTCTTGATCTCACCCGTGAGGTGGTTCATGAACTCGGCCTCGACGTACAGCGGGGCGGCGTAGGTCTTGCCGCGCTCCTTGCACTCCTCGATCGTGTACTTCTCGGGCTCGAGGTACGGGTTCGTGAAGCTCAGCTGCATCGTCTCGCTGAGGTCCTCGATCGGGGAGATCTCCTCGAAGATCTCGTCCAGACCGGAGTTGGCGGGGAGGTCCTCCCGGCCGGCGGCCTTCGCCTCGGCGACGCGGGTCTTCCACGCCTCCGAGCCGACGAGCCAGTCGAAGCTCTCGGTCTGCAGTGCGAGCAGATCCGGAACCGTCAGGGTGTCGCTGATCTTGGCGAACGAGAGACGCGATGCGCCGCGTCCGTTCTTGGGTGAGGTGGTGGTTGCGTTGGGCGCAGCAGCCAAGGAAGGAACCTCCGTAGACCCTCGCGGGTCTCAATCTGTGGGATGTGTGGAGTGGGCTCCCGCCGGGCGGGCCGACACTCCCCTGTCCGCACGCCGCAGGGACCGGTTCGACGCGGTCTTCGGGGTGGGGGCTAGAGTGTGGCATCGGCATCCACCATCTGATGCCGGGTTCCGGTGACCTGCCTACCGCAATATGAGGGCGTGGGTACTCGGGAGCGCAAAGTACAAATATAGATGCATCGCGCCACGCCGCGCAAGTGCTGATCCTTGCGCCGTGTCCCGGGGTCCGGTATACGTCCGCCGCCGAGCGGACGCCGCGCCCCTCCTCCGGCGCCGTCCCTCAGACTGAGGGGATGCAGGAGAGAACCGGCCGCCGACGCGGCGACGACGCCGAGCACCCCCGAGCCGTCCTGGCCAGCGGCTTCCTCGCGACGATCGAGGCCGACCGCCACGCGTCGGACGCCGCCACCCTCGTCGTCGACGGCACCCCGCAGTCGCACGTCGACCTCGCTGACCCGACCCACCTCTCGTTCGAGTACGTGCGCCGCATCGGGCATGCGATCGACCTCCTCGCGCCGGAGGGCGAGGCCGTCACGGCTCTGCACCTGGGCGCGGGCGCTCTGACGCTCCCCCGCTACGTCGCCGCGACCCGGCCCGGCTCCCGGCAGCAGGTCGTCGAGATCGAGGGCGCGCTGGTCGAGCTGGTGCGGGAGGCGCTCCCGCTCCCCCGGGGCGCGCAGATCCGCATCCGGCAGGGCGACGCCCGCGAGGTGCTCGGCAAGCTGCCGCCCGGACTCTTGGGCAGCATCGACGTCGTCGTGGTCGACATCTTCTCGGGCGCGCGCACTCCCGCCCACGTGACGAGCGCCGAGTTCTACGCGGCGATCGCTCCGCTCCTCGCGCCCCGCGGCGTGGTGGCGGTGAACGTGGCCGACGGAGGGGCGCTCGCGTTCGCCCGCGCGCAGGCCGCGACCCTCGCCTCCGTCTTCGCGCACACCGCGATCGTCACGGACACGCAGATGCTCAAGGCGAAGCGCTTCGGCAACGTGGTGATGCTCGCCTCCGCCTCGCCCCTCCCCCTGGACGGGCTGCCCCGGCGCCTCGCCTCCGACCCCGCGCCCTCGAAGCTCGTGCAGGGACGGGAGCTCGAGAACTTCGTGGCGGGCGCCTCGGTGGTCACCGACGACACGGCCACCCCGTCCCCGCTGCCCGCGCGGAGCATCTTCCAGGTGCGCCGCGGCTGATCCGCCCCGACGGTCCGGCGGCCTGCGCGCGTCACCCGGGGAGCCGGCGCGTGTGCCCGTAAACTGGACCGGCCGCAGCGGCCTCCCGCCCGTCGCGCACGACCTGCGACGCACCGGATCCGCAACCCACGAGGAAGCACTGCTCTGAGCATCATCATCCGCCATGACCCCGCGACGCTCCGCGAGGAGATCGACGTCGACGCCGCCCAGGAGCGCCTCGAGGAGATCGGCGCGCTGCGCTCTCTCGCCGCCCTCACCGAGAAGACCGAGCTGCTGCGCCTGCTCGGTCGGATCGACGAGGCCTGGGACGTGGCCAACGAGGCCGTCCGCCGCACCCGCTTCTCGGGCGACCGCGCCGAGCTCCTCACCGCGCGCGTGCGCCGCGCCCGGCTCATGCAGCTGCGCGGGCGCACCGACGAGGCGCTGTCGGAGCTCGCGCTCTGCGTCGAGGAGGCGAAGACCCACGAGTGGCACCTCGAGCACTCGTTCGCCCTCAAGCACCGCGGCCTGACCTTCTTCGAGCTCGGCGAGTACGGCCGGGCGGCCCGCGACTTCGACGCCGCCACCGCCCTCGGCGAGCGCGTCGGCGTGCCGGAGGAGGAGCTCGAGATCGCCCGGCTGGGCGTCTCGGCCGCGACCGAGTTCCAGGGCGGCGCGGCGCGCGACCGCACCGACGGCTCCGTCCGCGGACGCCGCCGGGCCGACGGCGCGCACGACGCGGCGACCACCGACGACGCGGCGACGACCGACGACGCCGGCACGACCGACGGCGCCGACCGGTCCTGACGGCCCCTCGAACGGGAGCACGGACGCGTGGCTGAGCTCGAGCAGGTCTCTCGATGGGCCGAGGAGCTCTTCGCCGAGCACCTCGACGCCACGTGGAGCTTCGGCTTCGACCACGCGCGCACCCGCGGGGGCGCCTGCCACTGGAGCGACAAGCGGATCACGCTCTCGCGTCATCTCGCACCCCGGTGGAGCGACGAGGAGGTGCGGCAGACGCTGCTGCACGAGATCGCGCACGCCCTCGCCGGACCCCGTGCCGGTCACGGCGCCGCGTGGCGGAGGATCGCCGCGGACCTCGGGTACACGGGGGCGCGCACGCACAGCAACCCGACCGCCGACGAGCTCGCGCCCTGGGTCGGCGCGTGCCCGAGCGGCCACGTCTTCTACCGCCACCGCCGACCCGGCAGGCCTCTCGCCTGCGGCCGCTGCGCGCGGCGCTTCGAGCCGGCGAACGCCATCGAGTGGCGCCGCCGCACGGTCCCGTCGGCGTGAGCACGACCGGCGGACCCCGCGCGATCCGGGGCCGCGCTCCGAGCACGGGGCAGTGGTTCGAGGAGGCCGACGGGCGCCGCTGGTGGTTCGACTCCGGCAGCACGGCGCTCGACTTCGCGTACACGGGTCCGATGCACGGCGCTCCCGGCGAGCGCCTCGACTCCGACGGCGCACTGGCGTCCTGGCTCGCCGCTCGCTTCGACGCCGTGGGCGAGGAGGCGCGCGACGCACGACTGGCCGACGCGCTCGTGCTGAGGGACGCGATCGCGCGCCTCGCCCGGGCGGCCGAGCGGGGCGGCTCCGCCGCGGGCGACGCGGGCGACGTCGACGTCGTCAACCTCTTCGCGGCGATGCCGGACATCCCCCCTGCGCTCTCCGGAGGGACGCGGCAGGCGGGGCGGACGTACGCCGCGGCACGACAGGCGCTCTCGACGATCGCGCGCGAGGGCGTGGAGCTGCTCGGCGGATCAGGGGCGGGGCGGTTGCGGCGCTGC
This sequence comes from Rathayibacter sp. SD072, assembly GCF_017355185.1. Classification (GTDB taxonomy): domain Bacteria; phylum Actinomycetota; class Actinomycetes; order Actinomycetales; family Microbacteriaceae; genus Rathayibacter. The sequence continues at coordinate 65,763 of NZ_JADILJ010000007.1, forward strand.
GCCGCCGAGGACTGCGGGATGCTCTACCTCGACACCTCGCGGGCGGGGTCCCGCCGCTGGTGCTCGATGCAGCGCTGCGGCAACCGGGCGAAGGTCCGCGCGCACCGCAGCCGCAGCGCGGCGCGCGCGGACGACCGCTAATCGATGACGCGGACCTCTTTCCAGAACGCCACGTAGCCGGAGAAGTCCTTCCCTACGCGGTCGAACGCAGTCGGGTACGGCGTCGGGTACGACCAGGCGCGGTCCTTCAGGAGCCCGTCGTCGGACTTCACCGAGAAGTACTGGCACTCGCCCTTCCACGGGCAGGTGTAGGGCGTGTCGCTCGGCTCGAGCAGCTCGGTGGCGACGCTCGAGGGCGGGAAGTACCAGTTGCCCTCGATCGAGATGAGGTCGGAGTCGGGGGCGTCGGCGAGGACGACGTCGTTGAGGACGGCTTTCATGCGGGCCAGCTTTCGGGAGGGTCGCGTGCGCGGTGGGAGCGGAGGCGCTCCTTGGGAACGCTACGCCGCTGGGGGCCCGGTGGTCGAGTGGGCCGCCGGGCGCGGGGTGCTCAGCACCGTCACGGCGTCGACGGTGTCGACGCGGGCGGCGGCGGCGACCTCGGCGGAACGCCCCGCCTCCTTCAGAGCGCGGCCCGACGGGGAGGCGGAGAGCAGGTGGGAGCAGGCCCGTCGCAGTCCGTCGAAGGAGGCCGACGCGACCGCGGCGTCGGGCGAGGTGTGGTCGATCCCGAGGGAGATCAGGGCGTCGATCAGCGCGCCGGCCGCGAGCTGGTCCTCGAGGGCGAAGCGCGTCGCTCCGCTCTCGTCGGTGTCGCCCGCAGCGACGACGTTGACGCTGGTGCGGCCGCCGTTCTCGTGCTGGCGCTCGAGGATCCAGCGCGCGACGGCGGTGCGGTCGGCCAGGCCCGCCCGCACGACGTGGCCGTCGACCGACCCGGTGTCGAGGTCCGACCCGCCCGGCAGCGCGTCGACGACGACGGTGATGTGCGCCGGAGCGAGCACCCGCAGGGCCCGCGGGCCCCAGTCGAAGCGGATCTGGTAGGTCGACTGGTCGTGGGCGGAGGACGCGGCGTTCACCCTGACACGGTACCGGGCGCATACACGGCCGAGCGCTCCCGCGCACCCGGTGACGCCGACGGGCCGGGCGGAGGAGGATGGACGACGTGAAGGTGATGCTGAAGCACGTGCTCGACACCGACGTGGACTCCGCCTGGCGCGCTCTGCAGAGCCCGGCCGTGTTCCGCGAGGTGATGTCCCCCCTCCTGACCGCCGCCTCGCTCGACGAGGGCGGCTTCCGGCCGACGTGGGGGCTGGGCCCGCACGACGTGGCGATGGACGCCCTCGGGATCGTGCCGATGGGGGCGCAGGAGATCGACCTCTCCTACCGCCGCGTGCCGTCGATGCCGGACGTCCGGATCCTCCGCGACAGCGGTGCTCCGCTGACGGGTGCGCTCCGGCTGATCACCGCGTGGGACCACCGCATGGCGGTCGCTCCGCTCCCCGACGGGCGGACGCTCTTCCGCGACAGGCTCGAGTTCAGCGCCGGGCTCGCCTCGCCCGCGCTGTGGCCGTCGATGTGGGCGTTCTGGCAGTGGCGCGGCATCCGCATCCGCTCGCTCGCCCCGACCTGGCGACACGACGTGGGCGCCGATGCGCGCCCCCGCGGGGAGGCGGCGGAGTGAGCCCCGACGGCACCGCCGAGGAGGAGGTCGAGCTCTCGCGCGCCGAGCTCCTGCGCTTCCAGTGGCCCGCGAGCGAGGAGGCCGAGGAGACCGACGAGGTCTCGCCCCGCCGCCGACTCGCCTCGTCGATCGAGGTGGCCGACTGGCGCCGCCACGTGCAGGCGCTCTACGCCGAGGTCCGCCGGCTCTCGAACGTCGACCTGCTCGCTGCGCACGCCTCGTGGATCCGGGGACGCAACGCCCTTTTCGCGCACCACCCGTCCACTCCGCTGCTGCCGGTCGACCGCGCGCACTTCCGCTCGCTCCCGATCGCGCCCTACGACGCGTCCTGGCGCTTCGAGCTCGAGGTGCTGCCCGCCGAGGAGCCCCGGCGGATGGACGTGGAGACCGGGACGGACGGCACTGTGCCGTTCGAGCTGGTCGGCACGGTCGCGGTGCCGCAGGCCGGGACGCTCGACGTCTGGCGCCTCGCCTCCTACGGGGGCGGGCTGTTCGTGCCGGTGAAGGACGCGCTGGCCGGCCGGCCCGGCGGGACCTACGGCGGCGGCCGCTACCTCCTGGACACCGTCAAGGGCGCGGACCTGGGCCCGGGGTCCACTCCGTCGACCCTCGTCCTCGACTTCAACTTCGCCTACAACCCGTCCTGCGCCTACGACCCGGCGTGGGCGTGCCCGCTCGCGCAGGCGGGGAACACGCTCGGGGTCGAGGTGCCGGTGGGCGAGCGCTACAAGGGCTGACGCGGGCCCCGTCCTGCGCCGGAGCCCGGTCGTCCGCTAGGGTGGGAGGGTGCGAGCGCGAAGTCTGCGCTCCCCCGCGTCGTAGAACGCCCCTTGTCCGCTGAGGACTCTGAACGTCGAGGACCCCGTCCCGACCATCTGGCGCACCGTGCATGAGGCCTCCGGCCGCGCGCACAGCTTCGTACGGCGAACGGATGTGACCACCGTCACCTTCGCCCGAAAGCCGATCACCCGCGCCCGGCCACCCGCCTGCGCTGTCGGATCGGCATGATGCCCCGAAAGGCACCATCCATGTCGTCCATCCCCACCTTCGCCGCTCTCGGCGTCCCCGCTCCCCTCGTCTCGGCCCTGACCGCGAACGGCATCACCGAGCCGTTCCCGATCCAGGTCGACACGCTCCCCGACACCCTGAACGGCCGCGACGTCCTCGGACGCGGCAAGACCGGCTCGGGCAAGACCCTCGCCTTCTCCATCCCGATGATCGCCCGCCTCGGCGGATCGCTCGCCGGCGGCCGCCGCCGTCCGGGCCGCCCGCTCGGACTGGTCCTCGCGCCGACCCGCGAGCTGGCCACTCAGATCACGGCCGCGATGCAGCCCCTCGCCGACGCCTACGGCATCGTCACCACGACGATCTTCGGCGGCGTCTCGCAGCAGCGCCAGGTCGCGGCCCTCAAGCAGGGCGTCGACATCGTCGTGGCCTGCCCCGGCCGCCTCGAGGACCTGATGAAGCAGGGCTTCGTCAACCTCGACGCCGTCGAGATCACCGTGCTGGACGAGGCCGACCACATGGCCGACCTGGGCTTCCTGCCCGTCGTCACGCGCATCCTCGACAAGACCCCCCGCGGAGGCCAGCGCCTGCTGTTCTCGGCGACGCTCGACAACGGCGTGGACAAGCTCGTCAAGAAGTACCTGCAGAACGAGGTGCTCCACTCGGTCGACGAGGCCAACTCCCCCGTCGCGCTGATGACGCACCACGTGTTCGAGGTCGACGGCCTCGACGCGAAGAACGCGCTCGTGAAGACCCTCGCGTCCGGCACCGGCCGCCGCATCCTCTTCATGCGCACCAAGCACCACGCGAAGAAGCTCGCCAAGCAGCTCACCGGCCAGGGCATCCCCGCCGTCGACCTCCACGGCAACCTCTCGCAGGTCGCCCGCGACCGCAACCTCGCGGCGTTCGGCGCCGGCGACGTGAAGGTGCTCGTCGCGACAGACGTCGCCGCCCGCGGCGTCCACGTCGACGACGTCGAGCTCGTCATCCACGTCGACCCGCCCATGGAGCACAAGGCGTACCTGCACCGCTCGGGCCGCACCGCCCGCGCCGGCTCGGAGGGCGACGTCGTCACCGTCGTGCTGCCCACGCAGCGCGGCGACGTGAAGACCCTCCTGCGCAAGGCCGCCATCCAGGTCCAGCCCCAGCAGGTCACGGCCGACTCGGCCGCCGTCGCGAAGCTCGTCGGGAACGTCGCCGCGTACGTGACCCCGTCGGCCGTCGTCGAGCCCGTCCGCGGCCAGTCGCAGGGCGGACGCTCGCAGGGCGCCAACGCGCAGCGCAAGCGCGCGGCTCGCACCGACGGCACCGGCTCCGCTCCCCGCGGTGGACGGGGCGAGCGCTCGGCGGCTCCCGCCGGCGGCTCGGACCGTCCCCGTCGCGACCGCGCCGCCTCCTCCGAGGGCGCCGCTCGCGGCGGAGCCCGCGGCGGCCGCGGCCGCACCGCCGGCGCCGCCTCGACCGGTGGCGGCTCGCGCTCGTTCTACAGCACCGCGACCGGTGGGGCCTCCTCGGCCGCCCCGGCCGGCGGCGAGCGCCGCGGCGGACGTCGCGCCCAGGGCTGAGCTGATCGTGCGCCGCGGGGCGGCGCACCGCGGTCGGCTCGCGTAGCCGGTCGCGTCTCGCAGAGCGGGGTGCGACCGGCTACGCCGATCCGCTCGCACTCGGATCGGCGGTCCGCCTCGTGAGTGCTGCTTGCGGTGAACGTCGAGAGCGTCCGAGCTGACGAGTGATGAAGGCCGGGAGTCCCTCCCGTGGAGTGATCCACGCGGGAGGCACCCCGGCCTTCGTCGTTCCTGCGGCCGCTGACGCGACCGTGTCGACGGTGCCTGCGGAGTCGGTTCGGACCGGTGGAGCCCGGCGGATGACGGAGAGCCGCTCGTGGCCCAGGGCAGGCGCGCCGCGGTCGGGACGCAGGGCTCTCCGCGGCGAGTCGGTGTTCGCAACCGAGGTCGGGAGCGTGATTCGAGCCTCGGACGGTGCGCGATGACGCCCTCGGCCTCGATTCCGAACGGACCCGGGCCGCGGGAGCAGAGCCGGTCGCAGCAGACGGGCCCGGCTCACGTGCCCGGTCCGTCACCTGCGGCTCCGACGCAGACGGCCGTGCCGCATGTGGCACGACGAGCAGAACGTCGGCCAGGACCACGGCTCAGCCACCGTCGCGGCTGACGGGCGCTCTCAGCCGAGGTTCCGCTTCCCGCGGAGGACGCAACGCGCGTCTCCCGAGCGGAGCACCGAAGCCCACGGCATAGCCGAACGCGCGATCCGCATGCGAGCGGATCGCGCTAGGCGGAACGCACCACGCTCTCGGGAACCCGGCCACCTCGAAGAGCCGACCGCGGTGCGCGGCCTCACCTTGCACCGGAGAGGAGCGCCGAAGCGCACGGCGGAGCCGAACGCGTGATCCGCGTGCCAGCGGATCGCGCTAGGCGGAACGCGACCCGCTCTGCAGAACGCGACCACCCACGAAAGCCGACCGCGGTGCGCCGCCCCGCGGCGCACAGAACGACACCGTCGAACGCGCGATCCGCATGCGAGCGGATCGCGCTAGGCGGAACGCACCACGCTCTCGGGAACCCGGCCACCTCGAAGAGTCGACCGCGGTGCGCCGCCCCGCGGCGCACAGATCAGCGCAGCCGACCGACAGAGGCCAGCGCGGCGCGGACGAGTGCGCCGCGGCCGCCCTCCATCTCGGCCGAGACGGCCTCGGAGCAGGCCTCGTCGGGGGTCATCCAGGTGAGCTCGAGAGCGTCCTGGCGGGGCTCGCACGTGCCCGTCACGGGGACGACGTACGCGAGGGACACCGCGTGCTGGCGCTCGTCGGTGAAGGGGCCCATGCCCGGCATCGGGAAGTACTCGGCGACGTGGAAGGGCAGCGGGCTCGCGGGCAGCAGCGGGAACGCCATCGGCCCGAGGTCCTTCTCGAGGTGGCGGAAGAGCGCGTCCCGGAGGGTCTCGCCGTACATCACGCGGCCTGAGACGATCGTGCGGGTGATCTGGCCCGATGCCGTCGCGCGCAGCAGCACGCCCACCTCCGTCACCTGGCCGAGCCCGTCGACGCGCACCGGCACCGCCTCGACGTACAGCAGCGGGAGCCGACGGCGGATCTCGGCGAGTTCGTCGTCGGACAGCCACCCGGAGTTGGGGTCAGGGGTACGCACGCTCATGGAGCCATTCTTACCCCTCGTTGCTGTCCGTCCGGTTCCGTCCGGGGTGCGGCGGCGGCAGCGGCGATGATGGAGCCATGGGAATCGACGCGAACGCGGTGCTGTGGTCCTCCTCCGAGAAGGACCGGGCGGACCGGCCGCTGCTGGTGCTCCTGCACGGCTACGGCTCGCACGAGGGCGACCTGTTCTCGCTCGGCGCGTACCTGCCGCTGGAGCCGGTGCTCGCCTCCCTCCGGGCCCCGATCGCCCTGGACGGGCGGGCGAACGCGTGGTGGCCGTTGCGCGTGCCGCTGGATCCGGAGCGCCTGACGACCGACCCGGACGCCGTCGAGCGCGCCGTGCAGGACGTGCTCGACTGGCTCGACGCCCTGCAGCACCCCGGTCCCGTCGGGCTGCTCGGGTTCTCGCAGGGAGCGGCCCTGGCGGTGCAGCTGCTGCGGCGCGCTCCCGCCCGCTTCGCGTTCGCCGTCGCCCTGTCGGGCTTCGTCGTGCCGCTGGCCGAGGGCGACGAGGCCGACGAGCGACTCGCGCGGGAGCGTCCGCTCGTCTTCCGCGGGCGAGGGACACTCGACTCGGTCATCCCGCCGAGCGCCGTGGCCGAGGGCGACGCCTGGTTCCCGGCGCACACCGACCTGGACTCCCGCGTCTACGAGGGGGTGGCGCACGGGGTGAGCCAGACCGAGATCGCGGACGTCAGCTCCTTCATCCGCCGCGCCTTCGGCTGAGGGCGCCGACCACCGGCGCCGCGTCAAGGGTTTGCCCGCGGCGGACGCGCCCGTCAGTGTCGGTGGTGGCAGGGAGGATGGAACCATGCCCACCGAACCCGGCGGCAGTGCTCTCGAGCGCTTCTCCCCCGCCACCCGCGCCTGGTTCCAGGGTGCCTTCCCGGCGCCCACGGCGGCGCAGGAGGGCGCGTGGTCGGCGATCTCCTCCGGATCCCACGCGCTCGTGGTGGCCCCCACCGGCTCGGGCAAGACGCTGTCGGCCTTCCTCTGGGCCATCGACCGCCTCGTGCAGGGTCCGCCGCCGGAGGATCCGCAGCACCGCACCCGCGTGCTCTACGTCTCGCCGCTGAAGGCGCTGGGCGTCGATGTCGAGCGGAACCTCCGCTCGCCGCTGGTCGGCGTGACCCAGACGGCGCTCCGCCTGAGCGCGGAGGGCGTCGGAGGGGCTCCGTCGACCGTCACGGTCGGCGTCCGCTCCGGGGACACCCCCGCGGCCGAGCGCCGCGTGCTGCAGAAGACCCCGCCCGACATCCTCATCACGACGCCCGAGTCGCTCTACCTGATGCTCACCTCCGCCGCCCGGGAGTCGCTGCGCGGCGTCGAGACCGTCATCGTCGACGAGGTCCACGCGGTCGCGTCGACCAAGCGCGGTGCGCACCTCGCCGTCTCGCTCGAGCGGCTCGACGCCCTGCTGACGAAGCCGGTGCAGCGCATCGGTCTCTCGGCGACCGTGCGGCCCCGCGAGGAGGTGGCCCGGTTCCTGGCCGGTCGCTCGCCCGTCTCGATCGTCGCCCCCGTCTCCGAGAAGCAGTGGGACCTCACCGTCGTCGTCCCGGTCGAGGACATGTCCGAGCTCGGCGCCGCCGCACCCCAGGAGGGATCGACGATGGGCGCGACCGGTCCGCAGAGCGGATCGATCTGGCCCCACGTCGAGGAGTCGATCGTCGACCGCGTGCTCGCTCACACCTCCTCCATCGTCTTCGCCAATTCGCGTCGGCTCGCCGAGCGGCTGACAGCGCGGCTCAACGAGATCTACTCGGAGCGCCGCGAGGCCGACCTCGAGCGCGCCCGGTCGGCCGCCGAGCCGGTCGCGGTCGGCGCGCTCGTCGACGACGCGATCGGATCGATGGCCACGGGCGCCTCCCGGCGCGCTCCGGCCGAGCTGATGGGCGGCGCCGGCGGCACGAGCGGCACCGGGCAGTCGGCGCCCGACGACGAGCCCCTGCTCGCCCGGGCCCACCACGGCTCCGTCAGCAAGGAGCAGCGCGCGATCATCGAGGACGACCTCAAGTCCGGCCGGCTGCGCTGCGTGGTCGCCACCTCGAGCCTCGAGCTCGGCATCGACATGGGCGCCGTCGACCTCGTCGTGCAGGTCGAGACCCCGCCGTCGGTCGCCAGCGCCCTGCAGCGGGTCGGCCGCGCGGGCCACCAGGTCGGCGAGGTCTCGCGCGGCGCGTTCTACCCCAAGCACCGGGCCGACCTGCTGCACTCGGCCGTCACGACCGAGCGGATGCGCTCCGGACTGATCGAGGCGATCCAGGTCCCGGCGAATCCGCTCGACATCCTCGCCCAGCAGACCGTCGCCGCCACGGCGCTCGAGTCGCTCGACGTCGACGACTGGTTCGACACCGTCCGGCGCAGCGCCCCGTTCGTCTCGCTCCCGCGCTCGGCCTACGAGGCGACCCTCGATCTGCTGTCGGGGCGCTACCCCTCCGATCAGTTCGCGGAGCTGCGCCCCCGCCTCGTCTGGGACCGCGACGCCAACACCCTCACGGGCCGCCCCGGGGCGCAGCGCCTCGCCGTCACGAGCGGCGGCACGATCCCCGACCGCGGACTCTTCGGCGTCTTCATGGTCGGGGAGCCCGGCTCCACCGGCAACCGCGTCGGCGAGCTCGACGAGGAGATGGTCTACGAGTCGCGGGTCGGCGACGTCTTCGCGCTGGGTGCGACGAGCTGGCGGATCCAGGAGATCACCTACGACCGCGTGATCGTCACGCCCGCCTTCGGCGAGCCGGGGCGCCTGCCCTTCTGGAAGGGCGACTCCCAGGGCAGGCCCGCCGAGCTCGGCGAGGCGATCGGAGCATTCACCCGCGAACTCGGCGGAGCGGCCGTCGATCCGGCCCGGGCGCGCTGCGCCGAGGCCGGTCTCGACGAGTACGCGACGAACAACCTGCTCTCGTTCCTCGACGAGCAGCGCATCGCCACCGGTCAGATCCCCGACGACCGCACCCTCGTGCTCGAGCGCTTCCGCGACGAGCTGGGCGACTGGCGGCTCGTCCTGCACTCGCCGTACGGCATGCAGGTGCACTCGCCGTGGGCACTGGCCGTCGGGGCCCGGGTGCGCGAGCGGCACGGCGTCGACGGCGCGGCGATGGCGGGCGACGACGGCATCGTGGTCCGCATCCCCGACACCGAGTCCGAGCCCCCGGGCGCCGAGCTCTTCCTCTTCGAGCGCGAGGAGCTCGAGTCGCTCGTGACCAGCGAGGTGGGCGGCTCGGCGCTGTTCGCGGCCCGGTTCCGCGAGTGCGCGGCGCGGGCGCTGCTCCTGCCCCGCTACAACCCCGGCAAGCGCTCGCCGCTCTGGCAGCAGCGCCAGCGGGCGGCGCAGCTGCTCGACGTCGCGCGGACCTACCCGACCTTCCCGATCATCCTCGAGACCGTCCGCGAGTGCCTGCAGGACGTCTACGACCTGCCCGCTCTGCTGCGGCTCGCCGCACGGCTCGACGGACGCGAGCTGCGGATCCTCGAGGTCGAGACGCCGACCGCGAGCCCCTTCGCGCGGTCGATGCTGTTCGGCTACGTCGCCGCGTTCATGTACGAGGGCGACAGCCCACTCGCCGAGCGGCGGGCCGCGGCGCTCTCGGTCGACGCGGCGCTGCTCGGGGAGCTGCTCGGCCGTGCCGAGCTGCGCGAGCTGCTCGACCCCGTCGTGCTCGCGCAGATCGAGCGCGAACTGCAGCGCGTCGAGCCCGAGCGCCGACTGCGCGGCCTCGAAGGCGCCGCCGACCTCCTGCGCCTGCTCGGCCCGCTGACCATGGACGAGCTGGGCGAGCGCCTCGTCGAGGAGTCGGTCGCCTCGGCCGACGTCGCGGCCGCTCCCCCGATCGCGCGCGAGACGCTCGAGGCGGTCGTCGCCCAGCTCGTGAAGGCGAAGCGCGTCCTGCCCGTCGGGCTCGGTGGCGAGCAGCGCTACGCGGCGATGGAGGACGCGGCGCGGCTGCGCGACGCCCTCGGCACACCCCTGCCCATCGGCGTGCCCGTGGCGTTCATCGACCCGGTGCGCGACCCCCTCGGCGACCTCGTCGCCCGCTACGCCCGCACCCACGGTCCGTTCACGGCGGCAGCGGTCGCCACGCGGCTGGGGCTCGGCGTCGCGGTCGTCACCGACACCCTCCGCCGCCTCTCCGGCGAGCGGCGGGTCACCGAGGGCGAGTTCCGCCCGAACGGCACGGGCAGCGAGTGGTGCGACGCCGAGGTCCTGCGCCGGCTCCGCAGCCGCTCCCTCGCCGCCCTCCGCAAGGAGGTCGAGCCGGTCCACGGGGCCGCCTACGGGCGGTTCCTGCCCACCTGGCAGCACGTCGGCGGCTCGCTGCGCGGCATCGACGGGGTCGCCTCCGTCATCGACCAGCTCGCCGGAGCACCCATCCCGGCCTCCGCGTGGGAGACGCTGATCCTCCCATCCCGGGTCCGCGACTACTCTCCCGCGATGCTCGACGAGCTCACCGCCACCGGTGAGGTGCTCTGGGCCGGAGCGGGGACGCTGCCCGGCAACGACGGCTGGGTGAGCCTGCACCTGGCCGAGACCGCCGGTCTCACCCTGCCCGTGCCCGGCGAGACGCTGCCGCTGGGCGAGCTGCAGCAGGAGATCGTGGGCGTGCTCGGCTCGGGGGGCGGCTACTTCTTCCGCCAGCTCTCCGACGCCGTCGGCTCCACCGACGACTCCGCCCTCGTCGACGCCCTGTGGGAGCTCGTGTGGGCGGGGCTGCTCACGAACGACACCCTCGCGCCGCTGCGCACCCTCGTCGGCACGAGCGGAGGCGCCCATCGGCAGCCGCGGGCGCCCGCGCGGGCCCGCGCACCCCGCGGCCGCATGATGACGCGCCCGACGATGCAGACGCGCGTCGGTCCGCCCACCGCCGGCGGCCGCTGGTCGATCGTTCCGCTCGCCGAGTCCGATCCGACGGTCCGCGGGCACGCCCTCGGCGAGGTGCTCCTCGAGCGCTACGGCATCGTCACCCGCGGCTCCGTGCAGGCCGAGGGGGTGCTCGGAGGCTTCGCGCTGGCCTACAAGGTCCTCAGCGGCTTCGAGCAGCAGGGCCGCGCCCGTCGCGGCTACTTCATCGAGAAGCTCGGAGCCGCGCAGTTCGGCACCGCCGGCAGCGTCGACCGACTGCGGACCTTCGCGCCGCAGGACGACGCTCTCGATCGTCCGCGCCCCGTGCTCGCCCTGGCCGCCACCGACCCCGCCAACCCGTTCGGAGCGGCCCTGCCGTGGCCGCAGGGCGAGGGCCACCGCCCGGGTCGCAAGGCGGGCGCGCTCGTGGCGATCGTCGACGGCGAGCTGGCCGTCTACCTCGAGCGCGGCGGCAAGACCGCACTCACCTTCACGTCGGACGAGACCGCTCTCGCGGACGCGGCCGGGGCGTTCGCGCAGCTGGTCCGCTCCCGCGGCGTCGAGAAGCTGACCGTGGAGAAGATCGACGGCGAATTCTCGCTCGGCACGCCGCTGGGCGACGCGCTCGTCGCGGCGGGCTTCGTCGCCAACCCCCGCGGTCTCCGGATGCGCGCGTGAGCCCCGGAGGGAGCCCCCGTGCCCGAGGGTGACACCGTCTACCGATCCGCGCACAACCTCGCCGAGGCGCTCGACGGCCAGGTTCTGACGACGTGCGACGTCCGCGTGCCGAAGTACGCGACCGTCGACCTCACGGGGGAGACCATCGACTCCGTCGTGCCCCGCGGCAAGCACCTGCTGATGCGGGTCGGCGATGCGCTCATCCACTCGCACCTCAAGATGGAGGGCAGCTGGCACCTGTACCCCCTCGGCGGCGAGCGGCCGAAGTGGCACCGCCCCGCGTTCCAGGCGCGCATCGTGCTCGAGACGCCCGAGTGGCAGGCCGTCGGCTTCGAGCTGGGCCTGCTCGAGATCGTGCCCCTCTCCGCCGAGCAGGACGTCGTCGGCTACCTCGGTCCCGACCTCCTCGGCCCCGACTGGGATGCGGACGAGGCTCTGCATCGCCTCTCCGCCGACCCCGAGCGGCCGATCGGCCTCGCCCTGCTCGACCAGCGGATCATGGCCGGCCTCGGCAACGTCTACCGGGCCGAGCTCTGCTTCCTCCGGGGAGTCCTGCCGACCCGTCCGGTCGGCGAGTCCGGCGATCTCGTGCGCACGATCGCCCTCGCCAAGAAGCTGATCACGGTCAACCGGGAGCGCATCGAGCGCACCACGACAGGCAACCTCCGGCCCGGGCAGCAGCTCTGGGTCTACGGCCGCGACCGCCGGCCCTGCCGCCGCTGCGGCACGCCGATCCGCCAGGGCGAGCTCGGCGACAGCGAGCTGCAGTTGCGGGTCACCTACTGGTGCCCGCACTGCCAGAGCTGAAGGACCCCAACAGAACCGCTGGCACGTGTCGCGCGCCTTCACCGACGTCGAGGAGCATTCGGAAGCTCATCGTCGAGATCACCCGACCACAGCACTCCCTCTCCGTCGGGGCGAACGAAGTGGACTCCGTCGCCGAGGGGCTCTGAGACGCTCTCCTGGATCTCCGCCGCTCCGGATCGGGCGTCCATTCCTGAGTCGGCGCCGAAGAAACGGCGTAAGCCGAGGACGAGACCAGGCTCGAAGCTGCTGCGATAGATGACGGCGACATGCGCCGGCCCGTCCACCCAGGCGGCGAGGATCTCCGGAGTTCGGGCATCCGGCCCGATGTCCTGCGACACGAACTCGAAGAACAAGGTCAAGATGTCGTGGATCAAGTCTGTCTCCGGCAAGATACCTCCTGGCAATGAGATTTGCTCAATACTAGCGTGAGGAGCACAATGAGACAGAAGACCTCACGGACCATCGGCGTCGTACTCATCACCCTCGGGCTACTCGTCGGCGCAGCAACACCGGCAGAAGCAGCCCAGCCGCCGAAGGGATACCAGACCGACCAGGTGGTGGCGACAGTAGAGAACCCTCGGTCGGGCAAGTTCCTCTTGCGTCGCGGCTTCTGGGACGCCGACATTCAGCGAGGATTCGGGATGGATAAGGCGTGACACAAGCACGCTCTGACCTCCCGGGCAGCCCAGAAGGTGCTCCTCGGCTCCACGAACAACAAAAAACAGTCCAATGGCAACTTCGATCTTCGGACGTACGTCGGTAAGTACGACTGCAAGGACCAGTGGAACTGCACCTTAAGAGAACAGATGCTCGTTCACGCGATTTTCGACCCGACGACCTATACCAACTATCACGGCTGGCCGGTCAATGGCAAATTAGGCATGGTGACCGCCTATTGTGACAACAACGGCATCGAGAAGTGTCCACGATGGGTGACCTATGCGCTCACCAATCCTGGTAAAACGAATCCTTATCGTCTCAGCGGTGAGAGCACCGAGAAGTCCGGGCCGACTCCCCTGCCTGCGGAATCAACCCAACGATCGCAAACAGACTCGGCTGTCCTCAAGTGGAGCTACAACGAGTTGGCGCGGACAACTGCCAGAGAGTAGCGGCTCCATCACTCGTCGCTGAGGACGGCGGACCCGAACTTCCTTCCACCAAATCCTCGCACTCCGAGTTCCGAGGCTGTCGACGAGTGCCCGCCCTGCCGGACCCGAGGGCGACACTCCGCCTTCGCGGTCGGCAGGGACCGGCGAGCACGACCGGCGCGACCGGTATCGCCCCGTTCGCGGTCAGCACGCAGAGCGTGTTTTCGAGCGAGCGCCCCACTCAGGCCCTCCTCACCATCAGGTGACCACGCCCGGCGAATCCACGACCTCCGTCGCGACGGCGTACCTCACCGAGACCGACTGACCGTCACCACCGATCGACTGGAGCACCCGCCGGTCGTCCCGCGGGGTGGGGCCACTCTCCCCCCTCGGTTCGTCACGCAGAAGCCGGTGCTACTCCGCCTTCGCCGCGCGCGGGGCGGGCACGTGGGCGGTGTGCACGGTCAGCACGAGCCGCTCGATCGACTCGACGCGCGGAGCCACCTCGCCGCCGTTCGCGACGATCCAGCTGCCGACCAGCAGCAGCTCGTCCTGGCCCGCGGTCAGCGGACCACTGACGGCGAAGGTGCCCAGCGTCGGAGTCGAGAACGTCACGCGCACGGGAGCGCCGTGCTGCAGCCCCTCGACCGAGCGCTCCCCCGCCGGCGCCTCGGGCGCCGCCGCCAGCCCCAGGCTCTGCACCTCGGTGCCCGTTCCGAGGAACACGTCGGCGACCACCAGCTCTCCGCCGACCGCGCGGCCGACGACGCCCTCGATGCCGTAGAGCCCGTAGCGGGGCGAGCGGATGAGCATCCGCACGTCGTCGCCGACGCCGATCTCGGCGAGCGCTCCCCGGATCGACTGCACGTCGCGGCGGGCGGGAGCGGAGGCCAGGGCGTCGAGGATCTGCATCCGATCAGGGTAGCCCGCCGCGGCCCTGCGACGAGGGCCCGGGAACGACGAAAGCCCTGCCGGAGCAGGGCTTTCGAGAGGTGCGGAGTCGGTGGGATTTGAACCCACGGAACCCAATAAAGGGTTCTCCACCTTAGCAGGGTGGTGCACTCGACCGGACTATGCGACGACTCCCGAGCGCCCGCTGGGCGAACGCACGACGACCATCATAACCGCACCCGACGGGCCGGGACGACACCGGCCCGCCGGGCATCCGGGAGGCGGCGGCTACTGCTCGTCGAGTGTGCGGCCGACGGTGCAGGTCTCCTGCTGGGCCGTCTGCCCCGAGACGTCGCTCGGGAGCGCCACGGCGGTCTCCTCCGGCACCGGGGCGGTGGTGGCGGGCGCGCCGGTCTCCTCGGGAGTGGGCTCCGGGGTCGCGGGCTCCTCGGGAACCGAGGGGACGGGCGTGGATCCGTCGGCCGACTCGGAACCGCCGCCGGTCGTGCCGGTCAGCGCGATCGGCTGGTCGGCCTGCAGCGCGGCGGTCAGCGTGGCCGCCGCCTCCTCGCTCGGGTAGACGCCGTTGCCGTCGATGAACGTGGGGTACTGCACGAAGACCACGTTGGCGAGGTCGACGTCCTTCACGGCGAGGCCGATCGAGACCATGGTGTTGACGTTCTCGAGCGAGGTCGAGAGCTGCATGTTCGACACCGCGGCCTTGGCGAGCCCGTACAGCGCGACGGGGTTCGACAGGGTCGAGGCGCTCTTCACCTTGCGCACGAGCGACGAGAGGTAGACCTGCTGGCTCGAGATGCGGGTGAGGTCGCTGCCGTCGCCGACACCGTGCCGCGTGCGCAGGAACGCCAGCGCCTCGGCGCCGACGAGTGTGTGGGTGCCGGCCGTCAGCGTGAGGCCCGTGTACACGTCCTCGAGGGGTGTCGCGACGCAGACGTCGACGCCTCCGACCGCGTTGGACATCTCGATGACGCCCTCGAACTGGATGAGCGCGGCGTAGGGGATCTCGAGACCCGTGAGCTGCTCGACCGTCTGCACGGTGCAGGCGAGACCGCCGAGCTCGAGCGACTGGTTGATCTTCTCCGAGCTCACCGGCTCGGTCACCGCTCCCGTGGCCGGATCGGTGCACGAGGGGATCGGCACGTACAGGTCGCGGGGGAAGCTGACGACCTCGACCGTCGAGTGGTCCTCCGAGATGTGCATCAGCATCGTCACGTCGTTGAGGTTCTCGGAGCGGTCGCCGAACGCCCCCGCCTCGGAGCCCTCTGCGCTGTCGCTGCCGGCGAGGAGGATGTTGACCCCGCCCTCGATCGCGCCGATCTCGGGCACCGGGCTGCCGGACGAGCCGGCCTCGAGGTCGACGGACGGACGAGCGCTGCCGGCGATCATCGACACCGCGATCGCGACGATGCAGACGGTGCTGACGACCCCGACCCCGATGCACGCGGCGAGGACGCGACCGAGGTGGCGCAGTCCGCTCTGGGGGCGCAGACGGCCGTGCCGCGCGGCGGTCCTGCGCGACGGGGCGGGTTCGCTCATCGGGTCGTTCTCCCTCTCCGTAGCGCGGCAGGAGCCGCCTCGTGCCGCTCACCGCCGATCGGCGCTCCAGGAGGAGCGTATCCCGCGGGGCGCTCGCGCCTCCGGCTCAGCCGAAGAACCCGACCGAGCAGGTCTGCTGATCGGCCCTCATGCCGGTGACCTTGTCGGGCAGTGCGACCTCGGCTCCGTCCGTGGGAGCCGGTGCCGCCGTGCCGGGAGTCGCCTCCGCGGTCGCGAGCGGCTCGGCGGTCGCGGGGCCGGCGGGCGGCTCGGTCGTGGCGGGCGTCTCGGCGGCGGGCTCGCCCTCGACGACCGCGCCACCGCCGGTCCCTCCGGTGATCGCGATCGGCTGGTCGGCCTGCAGCGCGGTCGCCAGGACGTCGCCCGCGGTGCGATCGGGCACCACTCCGCCGTACGCCTCCGCGGTGGGGTACTGCGCGAAGACGATGTCCGCCAGGTCGACGTCGCTGAGCGCGAGGCCCATCTGCACCATGGTGTTGACGTTGTTGAACTCGGTCGAGAGCGTCATGTTGCCCAGGGCCGCCTTGGCGAGCCCGTAGAGGGCGACCGGGTTCAGGAGGGTGTCGGCGCTCTTGATCTCGCGCATGAGCGACGAGAGGAACACCTGCTGGTTGCTGATGCGGGTGAGGTCGCTGCCGTCGCCGATGCCGTGGCGGCTGCGCAGGAACTGCAGCGCGGCCATGCCCTCCAGGGAGTGCGTGCCGGGCTCGAGGTAGGTGTTCGTGTACGGGTCGGCGATCTCGGTGGCGACGCAGACGTCGACTCCGCCGACGGCGTTCGACATCTCGATGACGCCGTTGAACTGGACCACCGCGCCGTAGTCGACGCTGATGCCCAGGAGGTCCTCGACGACGCCGGCGACGCAGCCCAGGCTGACCTCCTTGCCCATCGCCTCGTTGATCTTGGTGCCGGAGCGCTCGGCGATCGTCTCGCCGGTGGCCGCGTTCACGCAGGACGGGATGTCGACGTACATGTCGCGCGGGAAGGAGACGACGGTGGCGTTCGTGTGGTCGGCCGAGACGTGCAGGAGCATGTTCACGTCGTTCAGGACGCTCGTCTCCTGGTCTGGGTCGCCGTAGGCGTCGCCCTGGCCCTGGCGGGAGTCGCTGCCGACGACGAGGACGTTGAAGCCGCCCTCCAGCGCGCCGATCTCGGGGGCCGAGGCGGCCGCTCCGACACCGGAGCCCGCGGCCACCGGATGCAGATCGACGGACGGCTGGGCGGACTGCACGAGGAGGGTCGCGGCGATCGCGACGATCGAGACCGACGCGGCGATTCCGACTCCGGAAACCGCTGCCGCGGCCTTCACGAGGGTGCGCGGGAGGCTGTGCCGCTTCTGCCGACCGTGCCGCACGAAGGGACGCGGGGACCGCGCCGACTCGTCCGCGGCGGATCGGTCCGTCGAAGGGCGCGTCCTGAGCATCCGTCTCCCGTTCGTGTGCGTGCGTGCTGCCTGGTTCCTGCGCGCCGCAGCCGGGAGGGGGTCACCGGCGAGCGCGCGTCGGGACATAGTACCCGGGGACCTGCGGAACGGCCGGGGAAGCCGTCAGCGACCGGATCACGACCGCGGACGCGCAGACGGGACGGGACGGGCCGCGCCGCTCGCTCGCGGTGCCGCCGGCGCCCGGGATCGTCGATCGGAGCGGAGGGCTAGGGATTCGAACCCTAGAGACATTTCTGCCCACCAGTTTTCAAGACTGGCTCCATCGGCCGCTCGGACAGCCCTCCCGGCCGCGCTCCCGAGGGGGCGCGACAGTCGATGGTAACCGACAGGCGTCCCGGGGGCGGGGAACCCGTTCGTAACCGAGGACGGGAGCACTGCGGCGACGCTCCGTGCCGCCGGCGGGCACTCCGAACCTCGGTTGCGAACGGCGCGATGCGCGTCAGCGCACAGCCAAGATCGTCAGCGGAGCGCCGAGCGCTGTCAGCGCAGCGACGACAGGGCGGCGGCGACGCCGTCCTCCTCGACCGTGGGGATCACGGCGGAGGCGACCGCGCGGACCTCGTCGGGGGCCTGGCCCATCGCGAGGCCGGCGCCCTGCTCGGCGGCCCAGGTGAGCATCTCGATGTCGTTGCGGCCGTCGCCCAGGGCGACGACGTCGGAGCGCTCGATGCCGAGCTCCTCGCGGACGACCTCGAGGGCGGTCGACTTGTTGACGCCGTGCGGGGCGATGTCGAGCCAGGCCGTCCAGCCGATGGCGTAGCTGACCTGGTGGAGCCCCATCTTCTCGACGAGGCCCGAGAACTCGTCGATGCCGGTCTCGGGCGAGATGACGACGACGCGGGTGCACAGGCGGCCGAGGAGCTCCTCGAACGGGACGTGGGTGGTCTCGACGCCCATCACCGCGCCGCCGGGGAACGCCTCGGTGTAGAAGAAGGCACCGTGCTCGTCCTCCACGGCGTAGTGCGCCTCGGGGAGGAACCGGAAGATGTTCTGCAGCACCTCGGTGGGGTCGAACGTCTTGACGATCTCGGGACGGTAGCCGCCCTCGGCGCGCTCGTCGCGGCGCAAAGTGACGGCGCCGTTGCAGCAGATCACGAACTCCGGAGCGATGCCCAGGCGCGCCACGACCGGCAGCGTCGACGCGGGCGAGCGGCCGGTCGCCAACATGACCTCGTCGCCCTGGCGCTGGACTCGCAGGATCTCCTCGATCACGGCGTCGGTGATCGTGCCGTCCTCGTGCATGACGGTGCCGTCGATGTCGAGGGCGATGAGGCGCCGACCGGAGGCGGCGCTCATGCGGTCGCGACCGGCTCGAGGACCTCGAGGCCGCCCAGGTGCGGGCGCAGCGCCTCCGGGACCACGACCGAGCCGTCGGCGCGCTGGTGCGTCTCGAGGAGTGCGACGATCCAGCGCGTGGTCGCGAGCGTGCCGTTCAGAGTCGCGACGGGAGCGGTCTTCCCGGACTCGGTGCGGTAGCGGGTGTCGAGACGGCGGGCCTGGAACGTGGTGCAGTTCGAGGTGGACGTGAGCTCGCGGTACGCGTCCTGCGTGGGCACCCAGGCCTCGACGTCGAACTTGCGAGCCGCGCTCTGGCCGAGGTCGCCCGCGGCCGTGTCGATCACGCGGTAGTGCAGGCCCAGGCTCTGCAGCATGCCCTCCTGGTACGAGAGGAGGCGCTCGTGCTCGGCCTCCGCGTCCTCCGGGAGCGTGTAGACGAACATCTCGAGCTTGTTGAACTGGTGCACGCGGATGATGCCGCGGGTGTCGCGACCGCCCGAGCCGGCCTCGCGGCGGTAGCAGGTGCTCCAGCCCGCGTAGCGCTTGGCGCCGTGCGAGAGGTCGAGGATCTCGTCGCTGTGGTAGCCGGCGAGGGCGACCTCGCTGGTTCCGGTGAGGTAGAGGTCGTCGTCGCGGAGGCGGTAGACCTCGTCGTCGTGCTCGCCGAGGAAGCCGGTGCCGTCCATGATCTCGGGCTTGACCAGCGTGGGGGTGATCAGCGGGGTGAAGCCCGCCTCGAGCGCGCGCTCGAGGCCGAGGTTCATCAGGGCGATCTCGAGGCGGGCGACGAGGCCCTTGAGGAAGTAGAAGCGGGCGCCGCTGACCTTCGCTCCCCGCTGCATGTCGATGCCGTCGAGGAGCTCGCCGATCTCGAGGTGGTCGCGGGGCTCGAAGTCGAAGACCGGGCGCTCGCCGACCGTCTTGACGAGCTCGAACTTCTCCTCGCCGCCGGCCGGCACGCCGTCGATGACGGGGTTCGCGATGCGCTTCACGAGCGAGGTGAAGCGCTCGTCGGCCTCGGCCGCCTCCTGCTGGGCCTGCTTGGCGGCGGCGGCGAGGCGCTGCGCCTCCTGCACGAGGGCGGCCTTCTCGTCCTTCGGGGCCTTCGCCACGGTCTTGCCGAACGCGTTCTGCTCGGCGCGCAGGCGCTCGGCCTCGGTGATCGCGGCACGCCGGACGCGGTCGGCCTCGAGGGCCTCGTCGACGAGCTCGACGGAGTCGCCGCGCGCCTCCTGCGAGCGCTTGAGGACGTCCGGGTTCTCGCGTAGGAGCAGTGGATCGATCACCCCGGCAGTTTAGCCGGGGGCGCGCATCCCGCCCGCCGCACCTGGGGATCGACCGAGCAGGCGATCCGATCGCGGGCAGTGCTGAGACTCTAGGGGGCCCCCTCCCCCGTCCCCCGAAGTGGAACCACCGCATGACCGACCAGACCTCCCCCGTCCTCGTCGAGCGCGACGGGCCGACCGCCCGCATCGTGCTGAACCGCCCCGACGCCCTGAACGCCATCGACCTCGGCCTGGCCCGGGCGCTCCTGGGCACCGTGGCCGACCTCGACGCCGATCCGGCGGTCGCGGTCATCGTGATCCAGGCGGCAGGCCGGGCCTTCTGCACCGGCGGCGACGTCTCGGCGATCATGAGCGCGCCGGAGCCGGAGCTCTACCTCCGCGACGTCGCGACCACCTCGGCCGAGGTCTTCCGCCTGCTCGAGAGCGCCCGGGCCGTCGTGGTCTGCGCGATCGACGGGATGACGGCGGGGGCCGGCATCGCCTTCGCCCTCGCGGCCGACATCGTGGTCGCGACGCCCGCGGCGGTGTTCCTCAGCGCCTACGGCGACGTCGGCCTCGTGCCCGACTGCGGAGTGACGGTCGCCCTCCCCCGCACGATCGGCCGGCGCCGCGCGCTCGACTTCGCCCTCACGGGCCGACCCGTGCGCGCGCTCGAGGCGCTGGAGTGGCAGCTCGTCACCGAGATCGTGCCGCGGGCCGATCTCGCGGCGCGGATCGACGAGCGCGTCACGGCGCTCGCCTCCCGACCCGCTCACGTGGCCGCCGCGACCCGTCGGCTGCTGCGGACGGATCCGCTGGACCTCGCGGAGCGGATCGAGGAGGAGACCGGCCTGCTGGTCGACTTCCTCGCGGTGCCCGCGACCCGGGCGCTCCTGGACGCCGAGCACGACCGCCAGCGCGCCCGCCGCGCCCGCACCACCGCCGGGGTCTAGGACCCGTTCAGCCCCGGCACCGGCGGCGCCCGCTACCGTTCGTGCATGGCGGAGACGGGACCGAGGCGAGCGGCGGTCGTCGTGAACCCCTCGAAGGGCGATCAGGCGCGGCTGCGCGCGCTCGTGGCGGCGGCGGAGCAGGAGCACGGCTGGGAGGCGACGGTCTGGTTCGAGACGACCCCGTCGGAGCCGGGCGCCACGCAGGCCCGCGCGGCCGTCGCCTCCGGGGTCGACGTCGTGCTCGCCGCCGGCGGCGACGGCACGGTGCGCTCGGTGGCGGAGGGGCTCCGCGGCTCGGGCACGGCCCTCGCGGTGCTGCCGTTCGGCACGGGCAACCTGCTCGTGCGCAACCTCGGCCTGCCGCTGGGCTTCGAGGAGGCGGTGCGCGTCGCGTTCGGCGGCGGCGAGCGCCGGATCGACACCGGAGTGGTGACGCTGGAGCGCCCGGACGGCGAGCGGGTCGAGAACGTCTTCCTCGTCATGGCCGGCCTGGGCATCGACGCGAAGATGATCGCGAAGACCAGCACGAAGCTGAAGAAGGCGGTCGGCTGGCTGGCCTACGTGGACGGCGGGATGCGCGCGCTGGCCGAGCTGGAACCCGTGAAGCTGCGGTACTCGCTCGACGGCTCGGCCTCGCGGTCGGTCTCGGTCCACTCCGTGATGGTCGGCAACTGCGGTGTCCTGCCGGGCGGGATCCTGCTGATCCCCGACGCCGAGCCGGACGACGGCGTGCTCGACATCGTGGCGCTGCGCCCGCGCGGGCCGCTGGGCTGGCTCAAGGTCTGGAACACGATCACGTGGGAGAACGGCGTGCTGCGCCGCTCCGCCGCCGGCCGCAAGCTGATCGACCTGCGCGAGGACGCCCGCGACGTCATCTACCTCAAGGGGGAGGACATCCGGATCCGCGTCGACGAGCCGCAGGAGATCCAGCTCGACGGCGACGGCTTCGGACTCGCCAAGGGCGTGCGGATCCGCGTGGACACGGGGTCGCTGCTCGTCCGGGTGCCCGTGCGCTGAGCCGCGGGCGATCCGTCAGCGCCGCCACTCCGGCGGCGGCACCGCGAGGCCGTCGAGGTCTGCGAGCGAGGCCGCTCCCGACTGCCGCAGCATGCTGCGGAACTCGCCGTCGATCACCGCGAGCAGCGCCGCCACCTCGTCCGCGCCCCCGACCGCGAGCGCCCACATCGCCGGCCGTCCGACGAACACGGCGCGGGCCCCGAGAGCGAGCGCGGCGAGCACGTGCCGGCCGCTGCGCACCCCGCTGTCCACGTACACCTCCGCGTCGCGGCCCACCGCCTCGACCACCTCGGCGAGGGCGCCGACGGCGGTGATCGAGCCGTCCATCCGCCGTCCCCCGTGCGTCGAGACGACGACCCCGGAGGCGCCGGCGTCGACCGCGCGGCGCGCGTCCTCGCCGCGCAGCACGCCCTTGACCACCACCGGGCGCCCGGTGACCGACGCGAGCCACTCGATGTCGTCGAGGCCGGGATGCGGCACCGGGCGGCCGAGCACGCGCTCCCGCTCGTGGGGCGTGAGGTTGCCCAGGCGCGCACGTCCTGGCACGTCCGGCCAGGTCAGCGGTTCGACCCCGGCGCGCTCCTCGCGCAGCACCGGAGTCTCGACGGTGAGCAGCATCGCGCCGGCGCCCGCCTGCGAGGCCCGCTCCACCAGGGCGCGCGTCACGTCGCGCTCGGCCAGCAGGTACACCTGGAACCACCACGGCGCACCCGCCGCCGCGATGCGCTCGAAGGGCACGGCCGTGTTGGTCGAGACGCCCAGCAGCGTGCCGGCGCGCGCCGCCGCCTCCGCCATCGCCTCCTCGCCCCGCGGATCCGCGGCCACCTGCTGCGCCATCGGAGCGATCATCACCGGGCTCTCGAGCCGGGTGCCGAGCACGGTGGTCGCGATCGACGTGTCGGGCTCGCCGCGGAGTGCCGCCGGCCGGAACCGCACCGCGTCCCAGGCCGCGAGATCGGCGTCGCGCTCGAGGCGGCCCCCGGCGACCGCTCCGTAGTAGTCGGCGACGAACCACGGGAGTGCCGCGCGGGCGCGCTCCTCGAGCTCGGCGGCGAGGCGCAGCGACGGGGCGGTGCCGTCAGTGCTCCTGCTCTCAGTGCTCCTGCCCTCGATGCTCGTGCCCTCAGTGCTCGTGCCCTCGATACTCATGGCCTCGATACTCCTCCCCTCAGCGCTCCTCGAGAGCCTCGACCTCGAGGACGAGCGCCGAGGACGGGGCGAGCAGCGGTGTGCGCAGGCCCACCCCGGCCAGGAGGGACCCCGGGAGGACCACCTCGCCGCGGCTGATCCACGGCGGCGGGACCGCATCGAGGAAGCGCTCCGGACGCAGCTCCTCGACAATCCGCACCCGGTAGCCCAGCGCGGGGTCGAGCCCCACGAGACGGGTGGGCGGCGGGACCGCGTCCTCCCCGGTGCCGGATCGAGCCAGCCGGTACACGGCGTGCCTGCGGTCCGGCGAGACCGCTCCCGTGAGCTCCGACCCGTCGTCGGCGGTGGGGCCGTGCACGAGCCCGGCGGTCGCGAGCAGCGGTCGGAGCCGCTTCGAGAGGCGGATCCACGCACCGAGCGCCTCGAGCTCCTCGGGGCTGCTGCCGGTGATGTCGGCCTCGATGCCGGGCGAGGAGAAGAGCGTCGCGGCCATCCGGAACGACAGATCGGCCGTGCGACCGGTGGTGTGCGCGCGGGCCGGACCGACGTGGCTGCCGATCAGCTCGGGCGGCAGGAGCAGCTCGGTCCAGCGCTGGATGCGCAGCCGCTCGAGCGGGTCGTTGGTGTCGGAGGCCCACACCCGGTCGGTGCGGGCGAGGATCCCCAGATCGACGCGACCTCCTCCGGAGGCGCACGACTCGATCTCCAGGCCGGGGTGACGCGCCCGGAGCGCGTCGAGCAGGGCGTAGACCGCGCGGGTCTGCGCTCCGGCACCCGGCCGGCCCGCGTGCACGGCCTCGAGCAGATCGCGGTTGTGGTCCCACTTGAGGTAGTCGATCGCGTACT
Organism: Rathayibacter sp. SD072; assembly: GCF_017355185.1. Classification (GTDB taxonomy): domain Bacteria; phylum Actinomycetota; class Actinomycetes; order Actinomycetales; family Microbacteriaceae; genus Rathayibacter. Next base: position 89,452 of record NZ_JADILJ010000007.1, read on the forward strand.
CCTCGACGAGCGAGGAGAGCCGCTCGAGCAGCAGCGCCGACACCTCCGGGCGCGCGACGTCGAGCACGTGCTGGTGGCGCCAGCTGCGGGCGCGGCGCGGGGTCTCGAGGAGCCAGTCGGGGTGCTCCCGGGCGAGCCTCGACTCCGGGTTCACCATCTCGGGCTCGACCCACAGGCCGAACTGCATGCCGGCGGCGCGCACGTGCTCGACCAGCGGGTGCAGCCCCTCGGGCCACACCTCGTCGTCGACGCTCCAGTCGCCCAGGCCCGCCGAGTCGTCCCGGCGGCCGGAGAACCAGCCGTCGTCGAGGACGAAGCGCTCGACCCCGATCGAGGCCGCCGTGTCGGCCAGCCGGATCAGCGTGGGCAGGTCGTGCCGGAAGTAGACGGCCTCCCACGTGTTCAGGTGCACGGGACGCGGAGTGCGCGGGTGCGACGGGCGGGCGCGCAGCGAGGCGTGCATCCGGCGCGAGAGGCCGTCGAGGCCCTCGTCGCTCCAGACGAAGTGCGCGGGCGGAGTGGTGAAGCGCTCGCCGGGGGCCAGGGCGATCTCGCCCGCCCGCAGCAGCTCTCCCGCGCCCAGGGCGCCCCGGCCCTCGGGCAGCCGGTCGACGCGGTGCACGGAGTCGCTGCTCCAGGCCAGGTGCACGCCCCAGACCTCGCCGGTGCGGTCGCCGAAGCCGGCCGTGCCCGCGATCGCGAACGTGGGCGCGTCGTGCCCGGTGCGGCCGCGCCGCGACTCCCGCACGATGCTGCCGTGCGCGACCGGGCGGCGCTGCGGCGAGCGCTCGCGGGTCCAGCGGCCCGCGAGGTCGAGGAACTCGACGGCCCGGGCGTCCAGCGGCAGGGTCGCCTCGAGGATCGACGGCTCGACGACGCGCTCGCCGCGGTTCGTCAGCGCGTGCTCGACGACCAGCACTCCGGCGACGTCGAAGCGGAGCGAGGAGGACAGCGAGAGCTCGTCGGCGACGGCCTCGAGGCTGAGGCAGCGCTCGTCGCTCTCGAGCGAGACGACGCGCCACGACGGCAGCAGCGGCTCTCCGGCGATGTGGCCGGCGAGACCGGGGCGGCCCTGCCAGCCGTCCTGCTCGCCCGGGAGGATCGTCTGGGGCCACGGGGCGTCGAGAGCGCTCGAGGAGACCTGGCGGATCGACGCCTCGTCGAGCGCGGCGAGCGCCTCGGCGGCGACGGGGCCGGGATCGCGGCCCCAGTGCAGGACCTCGGGGAGGCCCTCCGCGCGCACGGCGACGATCAGCGCCGTGCCCGCCGAGCGGAGCATCCGGACCTCGGCGCTCATGCCGCACCGCCCTCGGCGACGACGCGCACGCCCCCGGCGGGGATCACGAGGGAGCCGTCGGCGGGCTCGCCCGTGACGAGATCGCGCCCGGTCGCCGCGACCACGGCCTCGTCGGCCGAGTGGTTGAGCAGGAACAGGAAGCGGCCGGCGGGCCCCTCCCGCCGCACCGCCTCCACACCCCGCGGCGCCTCGAGCACCGGGGCGGTCAGGGCGGGGTCGAGCAGGTCGAGCAGACCGCCGATCCCGTCGTCGTCGAGCATCGCCGAGACGTACCAGGCCTCGCCCTCGCCGTGGCTGCGGCGGGTGACGGCGGGCAGGCCGTCGAGGACACCGCCGCGGTACGAGGCGACGACCTCCGCGTCGAGGACCTGCAGCCGCTCGGTCCACTCCGCACCGCGCCAGCCGGTGTCGAGGGCGAACGACTCCTCCTCCTGCAGCGGGCCGAACTCCTCGGCGCCCGCGCCCAGCAGCGCCGAGAAGGCACCGGGAGCCAGGCCCGTCCGCACGCGGTTCGCGGGATCGACGATCCCGGAGAGCGGAGTCACGATGACGGTGCCGCCCTGCTCGGCGAACGCGGTCAGAGCCGCGACCGTCTCCTCCGACACCAGGAACAGCGCGGGCACCACCACGAGGGAGTAGCCCGAGAGGTCGCGCCACGGGGGGACGACGTCGACCAGCACGGTGCGGTCGAAGAGCACGCGGTGCCAGGCCCGCGCCTGCTCGGCCCAGCGGAGCCGGTTGTGCGGCTTGAGGCCGGAGGAGAACGCCCAGCCCGCCTCGTCGTCGTGCAGGAGCGCCACGCGGGCGGGCTCGACCCGGGTGCCCAGGACCGGCTCCAGGCGCTGCAGCAGCGCTCCGAGCTCGACGACCTCGCGCCAGACCTTCGTGCGGGTGCCCGCGTGCGGCAGCATCGCCGAGTGGAACTGCTCGGCTCCCGCCGTCGACGCGCGCCACTGGAAGAACATCGCCCCGTCGGAGCCGCGCGCCACGTGCGCGAGGCTGTTGCGGAGGATCTCGCCGGGGTCCTTGGCGCGGTTCCGCGGCTGCCAGCTCGCAGCACCGGTCGAGTGCTCGAGCAGGAGCCAGGGAGCGCGGTCCTCGGTCAGCCCCCGCATCCGGTCGGCCGAGAAGGCGAGGTCCTGCTCGCGGCGGGGATCGGCTCCCGTCGTGTAGTGGTCGTTGACGGCGATGTCGCAGTGCGGCGCCCAGCGCGCGTAGTCGACCACGTCGGGCCCCTGGCCGACCATGAAGTTGGTGGTGATCGGAGTCTCGATGCCGGCCGCGCGCAGGGTGTCCCTCTCGGCGAGGTAGTGCGCCAGCAGCTCGTCGGAGGAGAAGCGGTCGAAGTCCAGCTGCAGTCCCGGGTTGTGCATCGCTCGCGATCCCCGCGGCGGGAGGATCTGCTCGAAGTCGGAGTAGCGGTGACCCCAGAACGCGGTTCCCCAGCTCGCGTTCAGGGCGTCGAGGGTCTCGTAGCGCTCGCGGAGCCAGCGGCGGAAGGCCGCGGCGGACTCGTCGCACCAGCAGTGCCGGTTGCCGCCGCCGAGCTCGTTCGAGACGTGCCAGAGCGCGACCGCGGGGTGCTGTCCGTAGCGCTGGGCGAGAGCGCCGGCGATCCGGAGCGCGTGGGTGCGGAAGACGGCGGAGCTCGGGCACCAGCCCAGACGGCCGCCGGGGTGTACGGGGACGAGGTCGGCGTCGACCGGCAGGATCTCCGGATGCGCGGCGAGCAGCCAGCTCGGCGGGGCCGCGGTGGGGGTGGCGAGATCGATCGCGATGCCCGCCTCGTGCAGGAGCCCGACGATCTCGTCCAGCCACTCCCAGTCGAAGACGCCCTCGGCCGTCTCGACGAGCCCCCACGAGAAGACGCCGAGCGTCACCATCGTGACGCCCGCCTCCTGCATCAGCGCCACGTCCTCCCGCCACACCTCCCGGGGCCACTGCTCGGGGTTGTAGTCGCCGCCGAAGGCGAACCGGGAGAGGACGGAGGCGCGGAGGGCCCGGGGATCGACGCTGGTCACCCTGCGAGCATCCCGTCGGCCGAGGGGCTTTGTCAAGCGATGGAACAAAGGGGCGGAAGAGGCGGCTTCAGGCGGAGGGGGATCTCGATACGCCCGCTGCGCGGGCTACTCGACCAGCAGGGGGGCCGCAGCGCGGGCTGAGGGATCAGCAGGAGGGTGGCCGCACCTCACGCCAGCAGGGTCCGGATGGCCAGCGCGGCGCCCGCGCGGGCCCACTCCGAGAAGTCCCAGGTGCGCACGTCGAGCTCGACCGGCACGGCCTCGCGCTCGAGGCGCTCGGCGATCCCCGAGCGGATCGACGCCTCGGCGAACGCGACCACCGCGATGCCGTCTCCGCTGACCACGACCTTCTCGGGGTCGACGAGGTTGGCGACCTCCGCGATGATCACCCCGAGGGCGCGTCCGGCGCGCTCGAACGCGCGCAGCGCCTCCGGATCGCCGTCGCGCGCGGCCTCGACGACCTCCTCGTACGAGGCGCCGGGACGACAGGAGGCCGCGACGACCGCGTCGTTGACGAGCATCGTCGACGCGCAGCCGCGGTGGCCGTGCGCGCAGAGGTCGCCGTGGGGATCGACGATCGTGTGGCTGACCTGGCCGGGTCGGCTGTGCCCGCCCTCCACCAGGCGCCCGTTCACGACGAGCCCGCAGCCGATGCCGGTGCCGACCGTGACGAGCGCCATCGACTCGAGCCCGGCGCCGGCGCCGAACCAGTGCTCGGCGGCGGTCAGCGCCTGCACGTCGTTCTCGACGGAGCACGCGAGTCCCGTCGCCTCCCGGACGAGGCGCGCGAGGTCGACGTGATGCCAGTCGAGGAACGCCGAGTGCTCGACGACCGCGCCGCCGGGGTCCTGCCGCACCCGCCCGGCGATCGCGATGCCGATGGAGGTCAGCCCGACGCCCTCGCCGGCGAGCTCGAGGGCCGCCTCGGCGATCTGCCGCACGACCTCCGCCACGTCGCTGCTTCTCAGCGGGTGCTCGGTCGACGCCGTCACCTCGGCGCCGAGGTCGGTGACGACCGCGTAGAGCGCGTCGCCGGTGAGCTTGATCCCGAGGAAGCGGCGGGCGGAGCTGCGCACCCGCAGCATCTCGGAGGGGCGGCCGGTCGCCGCCATCAGCCGCGTCTCCCCCTCCGCGAGCAGCCCCGCCTCGACGAGGGTGCGCGAGATGCGCGTCAGGGACGCCCGCGAGAGTCCGAGCCGCCGGGCGATCTCGGCGCGCGGCAGCGATCCGTGGATGAGCACCTCGAGCAGGGTCGCCCGCGTCGCGGACGGCATCTCCTCGATCCGGAACGCCTCGGGCGGCGCGAGGGGTGCGACCGGGACGGGAGCGGTCACCGGCGAAGAGGTCACGACGCCGAATGTAGTCCGTCGGAGGGACTCACGCGGCCCCCACGGCCGCCGGGCGGCTGCCCGCGTGCTCCCACTCGCCGGTGAAGTGGTTGAAGCAGACGGAGTTGTCGATCCGCGAGCGGTCCGGCGCGTCCTCCGAGCCCACGACCTTGCCGACCCGCTCGGGGTCGGGGGCGGCGAGCGCGAGCAGCCGCGTGTAGTCGTGCTGCGGGTTCAGGATCACGTCGTCCGCCGGACCCCGCTCGACGATCCGGCCGCGGTAGAGCACGAGGATCTCGTCCGAGAAGTGCCGCGCGGTCGCCAGGTCGTGGGTGATGTAGAGGACAGCGAGGCGGTCCTCCCGCTGCAGCCGGCCGAGCAGGTTGAGCACTCCCAGGCGGATCGACACGTCGAGCATCGAGACCGGCTCGTCGGCGATGACGACCTGCGCGCCCGGAGCGAGCGCCCGGGCGATGGCGACGCGCTGCCGCTGCCCGCCCGAGAGCTCGTGCGGGCGACGGGGCGCGAACTCCTCCGCCGGCTCGAGGTTCACCCGACGGAGCATCTCGAGCACCCGCTCGTGGGTCTCGGCCGCGGTCCGCGTGCGGTGGTGGATGCGCAGCGGCCGGGCGATGTGGTGCTCGAGCGAGTGGAACGGGTTGAGCGAGGCGAAGGGGTCCTGGAACACCATCTGCACGTGCCGCCGGTAGACCGAGCCCTGCACCGGCGTTCGGTCGTCGAGGGTGACGTCGACGGATCCGGACGTGGGCTTCTCGAGCCGCGCGAGGATCCGCGCGATCGTCGACTTCCCCGATCCGGACTCGCCCACCAGGGCGACGGTGCGCCCGGGGACGAGGTCGAACGAGACGTGGTCCACCGCTCGGAACGCCTCGCGGCGCAGGCCCTTGCGGATGCTGAAGTCCTTCACCAGATCGGTGACGCTGACGCTGGTCATGCGATGTCCTCCTCGAGAACGGCGTCGGGATTCGCTCCCGATCGGATGAAGGCCCCGCGCGTGCCGGAGAGGCTCGGGAACGAGCCCAGCAGCTTGCGGGTGTACGGGTGCTCGGGCGCGCGGTAGATCTGCTCCGCCGTCGCGAGCTCGACGATCTCGCCGCGCAGCATCACGGCGATGCGGTCGCTGATCTCGAGCAGCAGCGGCAGGTCGTGGGTGATGAAGATCACGGCGAAGCCCAGCTCGTCGCGCAGCCGCACGATCTCGCGGAGGATGTCGCGCTGCACGACCACGTCCAGCGCGGTCGTCGGCTCGTCCATGATCATCACCTGCGGCTCGAGGATCATCGCCATCGCGATCATCACCCGCTGCCGCATGCCGCCCGAGAGCTCGTGCGGGTAGGAGGTGAGCCGCACCGGATCCACGCCCACGCGGCGCAGGACGTCGGCCGCCCGCTCCTTCCGCTCCTTCCGCGACAGCCCCGGCCGGTGCGCGACCAGGACGTCGTCGAGCTGCGCCCGCACCGAGGTGACCGGGTTGAGCGCGTTCATCGCCCCCTGGAACACCATCGACAGCTTCGACCAGCGGAAGGCCCGCATCCCGTCGTCACCCAGTTCGAGCAGATCGGTGGAGGTGCCGTCGCGGTCGTGGAACACCACCCGGCCCGAGGCGATGCGCGCCGGCGGCTTGTGCAGCCGGTTGACCGCGTAGGCGAGGGTCGTCTTGCCGCAGCCGGACTCTCCGGCGAGGCCCAGGATCTCGCCCTCGCCGAGGCGGAAGGTGGCTCCGCGGACCGCCGTGACGGGCGACTCCACCTCGTAGACGACGCCGAGGTCCTCGACCTCGAGCACGGTGCGGGTCATGCGGCGCTCCTTCGCGCGGTGCGGGCTCCCGAGCGCTCGGCCTTCGCCGCCGCGCGGGCGCGACGGGCGTGCAGGCGGACGTTCTTCAGCCGCGGGTTGATGATCTCGTCGATCGAGAAGTTGACCAGCGAGAGGCCCATGCCGAACAGCGCGATGATCAGGCCGGGAGGGCCGAACCACCACCAGGCGCCCAGCGGCAGAGCGAAGCCGTTCTGCGCGTAGAAGAGCATCGTGCCCAGCGTCGACGAGTTGGACGCGCCGAGGCCGAGGAAGGACAGGCCCGCCTCGCCGAGGATCGCCGCGATCACCGCGAAGACGAACTGCGACGCGAGCACCGGCAGCAGGTTGGGCAGGATCTCGACCGCGATCACGCGCCAGGCGCGCTCCCCCGCGACCTTCGACGCCGAGACGTAGTCGCGACTGCGGATCGAGAGGGTCTGCGCGCGCAGGACCCGTGCGGACCCGGCCCAGCTCGTGATGGCCAGCACCACGCCGATGGTCCAGAGACCGCGCTGCTCCTGGGGCACGAAGCCCGAGATGACGATCACGAGCGGCAGGCCGGGGATCACCAGGAACACGTTCGAGAAGAGCGAGAACGCCTCGTCGACGATGCCGCCGAGGTACGCGCCGAGGATCCCGAAGAAGGCCGAGAGCGCCGTCGCGAGGATCCCCACGATCAGGCCGATCTCGAGCGAGCCGCGGGTGGCGAACGCGAGCTGGGCGAGCACGTCCTGCCCGGTCTGCGTCGTGCCGAGCCAGTGCTCGGCCGACGGCCCGGTCAGGCCGATGTCGCGGATGGTCGTCGGGTCGCCCACGAGGAGCGGACCGACCAGGCCGAACAGGGCGACGCCGAGGACCAGCGCGAGCCCCACGATCAGCCACGGGGTCGGCGTCGGCAGCATCATCCGCCAGGCCGGCCGCGGGGGCCGTCCCTTGGCGGCGTCGACGGTCGCGAGCTGCTCGGTCGCGTCGACGACGACGGTGTCGGAGGAGGGGGCGAGGTTCGTCATCGGCGTCAGCTCCGCGCTCGGGTCCGGGGATCGATGATCCCGTAGAAGAGGTCGACGACGAGGTTCGCGCCGAGCACGGCCAGCGTGATGAAGAGGAAGATCCCCTGCATCAGCGCGTAGTCGTTGTTGGTGACCGCCGAGAGGAGCTTCGATCCGATGCCCGGGTACGAGAACACCTGCTCGGTGACGATGGACCCCGAGACCACGAAGCCGAGCGAGATCGCGAAGCCTGCCACCGAGGGCAGCACCGCGTTGCGGGCCGCGTAGGAGCGGAGGATCTTCCCCTGCGGGAGGCCCTTCGCCTGCGCGGTGAGGATGTAGTCCTCGGACAGCGTCGAGACCATCATGTTGCGCATCCCCAGCAGCCAGCCGCCGAGGGAGGCGATCACGATCGTCGCCGCCGGCAGCAGCCCGTACTGGATCGCCGAGAGTAGGAACTCCCCGTTCCAGCCCGGGTTCAGCACCACGTCGTAGCCGCCCTGCGAGGGGAAGAGCCGGAGCGTCGTGGCGAACACGTAGACCAGGATCAGCGCGAGCCAGAAGTACGGGACCGCGGCCAGCAGCGTGGTGGCCGGCACGAGCGAGTCGAGCCAGGTGCCGGGCTTCCAGCCGACGATCGCGCCGAGGGCGACGCCGATCACCGTCGCGATGACCGTCGCCACCCCCACGAGCACGATCGTCCAGGGCAGCGAGGTGGCGATGACCTCGCTGACGGGGGCGGGGAAGTACGAGACCGAGACTCCGAGGTCGCCCCGGAACACGTTGACCAGGTAGCTCCAGTACTGCCCGATCAGCGGCTGGGAGGTGTCGCCTCCGAGCAGCAGCTCGTACGCCTGGCGCGTCTCGGCGCTGACGATCCCGCCGCGCTGCTGCAGCTTGGCCAGCAGGATGTCGACCGGGTTGCCGGGCAGCAGGCGCGGGATGACGAAGTTGATCGTCAGAGCCGCCCACAGCGCGATCAGGTAGAACCCGAGTTTGCGCAGGTAGTAGTTCACGCGCGGCTCACTCGCCGGTCGGGGTCAGGTTCTTGAAGATCTCGGCGTTGTCCGGCGAGGCCCAGATCGCCGGGAAGGCGTAGAGGTCGTCCTCGGTGGGCCAGCCGTCGAACTTGGCGGCGTTGTACTCGGAGGTGGTGCCGCCGGTCATGACCGGGATGTAGGGCATGTCGGCGACGATCTTCGCCTGGATGATGTCGAACTGCGCCTGGCGGGCGGCGGTGTCGTCCGGGCTGGTGGCGGTGAGCGCCTCGACGGCGGCGTCGACCTCGGGGTCGCTGTAGCGGGCCACGTTGATCGGGGCGGCCTCGCCGACGGGAGCGGTGTTCGCCGTGGTGAAGAAGTTGTTGTAGAGGTAGTACGGGTCGGAGGCGGGGCCCTGGCCGAGCGAGTCGATCGCCAGCTGGTAGTTGCCCTTGCTCTTCTTGTCCGTCCACTCGTTCCACGAGGACTGCGAGGCGGTGACCGCGATGCCGGCCTCGCCGAGCTGCTGAGCCATGGTGTCGATCGCGGTGATGTAGTCGGTCCAGCCGGTGACGACCTCGATCGTGAGCTTCAGGGGCACGCCGTCCTTGGCGTAGATCCCGTCGCCGCCCTTGGCGTAGCCGGCCTCCTCGAGGAGGGCGGAGGCGCGGTCCAGGTCCGGGGCGCTCGGAGCGACGGGCTCGGCGACGGCGGTCGAGATCGACTCCTTCTGCGCCTCGGTCAGCACGAACGTCGGCGAGACCTCGCTGGCGGTGTTCTGGAAGGCGAGCGCGTTGATCTGGTCGCGGTTGAGCGCGTAGTAGATCGCCTGGCGGACGGCCGGGTCGGTCTGCGGTCCGACGCAGCCCAGGTCGACGTTCGCGCAGCTGAGCAGGGCGACCTGGTTCTGCGGGATCGTGATGGCCTCGTAGCCGGGGTAGTTCTTCGCGACGTTCTCGATGTCCGGCACGGGGCCGGTCTGCCAGTCGATGGTCCCGGCGGCGAGGGCGTCGACTCCGGCGGTGTTGCCCGAGAGCGAGAGGAAGCGGATCGCCTTCACGGCGGGCGCGCCGTCCCAGTAGTCCTCGTTCACACCGAGGGTGAAGGCCTGCGCCTTGAAGTCGGAGAGGAGGTAGGGGCCGGTGCCGACGGGCTCGGCGACCACGTCGGTCACCGGATCGACGTCGGCCCAGAGGTGCTCGGGGACGATCGGCGTGCGGCCGAGGACCGTGGGGCCGGTGACGAAGGCCGGGTGGTCCCAGGTGATGCTCACGTGGGTGTCGTCGGTCGCGGTGACGACTCCGTCGAAGCCGCCGGTGTTCAGCGAGGGGTTGTCGACGAGCATCTGGAAGGTGAAGGCGACGTCCTCGGCCGTGAACGCCTCTCCGTCGCTCCAGGTCACGTCGTCGCGCAGCGTCACGTCGAGCTGCGTGCCCTCGGCGTTCCAGGTGTACTCGGTGCCCAGCAGCGGGACGTAGGGGTCGGAGTTGATGTTCGTGACGAAGAACAGCGACTCGTAGATGGTGCCCAGTCCGCCGATCTTCGAGGGCGAGTACGGGTTGAAGTTGATCTGGTAGTCGCCGGCCTGACCGGTGTAGGCGACGAGGGTGTCGGCCGACGAGGTGCCGGAGGAGCTCGCTCCTCCGGTGCAGCCGGAGAGCAGGAGGGCGGACGCCGCGGTGGCGGCGGCAGCGGCGAGGACGCGCAGGCGTCGGCCTTCTCGAACGCGAAGGAACATCGTTGATCCTTTCCTGGCGTCGACGGCGCAGGGTCGTCGACGGTGACGGAGCTGTGTGCGGCGAGCGCCGCCCGAGCATTGTTACATGACTGAACTAAGTGGTCAACAGTCGGCGGTGGACTTCGTGAGAGCGCTCTTCCCGCTCCTCGGAGAGCGGCGCCGAGGCCGGAGCGGGCGCCGTCAGCGCGCCGCGCGCGCGGTCGTGCCGCGCAGCACCAGGCGCGGGCGCTCGGGAGTGCGCTGCGGCAGTGGCTCCCCCGCGATCACCGCGAGGAGGGCCTGCGCGGTCAGGACGCCCAGCCCGCGGACGTCGCGGCTCATCGCCGAGAGCGGCGGATCGGCGAGGCGGCAGAGCTCGGAGTCGTCCCATGCCAGGAGCGAGAGCTCCGCGGGCACCGCGACGCCGAGCGCCGTGGCCGCCGCGAGGCCTCCGAGCGCCGCCAGGTCGTTGTCGTAGAGGATCGCGGTCGGGCGCGCCTCGTCGGCGAGGAGCATCCGGGTGCCGGCCTCTCCCGACCGCGCGGAGTAGTCGCTCTCGATCGAGCGCCCCGACAGTCCCGCCCGGGCGAGCCCCCGGTCGAAGGCCTCGCTCCGCTCACGCGTGTGCCCGAGGCGGACGGGACCCGAGACGCGGCTGATCCTGCGGTGCCCGAGCGCGGCGAGCGCCGCCATCGCCTCGAGGACCGGGGTCGCGTTGTCGACCGGGATCGACGGGACGGCGGCGCCTCCGGGGGTCCCGCCCAGGGCGAGGGCGGGCAGCCCGAGCCCGCGCGCGCGCTCCGGCCGCGGATCGTCCTCCACCAGGTCGCCGAGCACGGCGCCGGCGACCCGCGGATCCGCCGCCCACCGCGAGAGCGCGGCGAGCTCCTCCGCCTGGTCGGCGGCGACCTGCAGCAGCACCCCACCGCCGCCCGGGACCAGCACGTCCTCCATCCCGGCGATCAGCTCGGCGAAGAACGGATCTCCCCCGTGCTCGCGGGGAGGGCGGCGGACGACGATCCCGACGACCGCCGCCCCCGTCCCGCTCAGGCCGGCACCCCGGCGCGCAGCCCGTTGGCGTGGCGCAGCACCAGCGGGTCGAGGAACGCGTCCGGATCGACGCCGGAGGCGGCTCCGGAGACGGTGAACCGCGCAGACTCGCCCGCGAGCAGGGTGACGAGCGCCTCGTCGACCCTCGCCCCCTGGTCGACGCGGTCGACGAGCAGGGTGACGTCGCGCGCCAGCGAGCGCGCCGTCACGGTGACGACGACGTCCGCGCCCGAGCGCTCCGCCACGGCCTCGAGCGGCGACGGGTCGAGGGCCTGGTCGACGACCTCGGCCGGGTGCAGCAGCGCGCGGGTCCAGCCCTGCGGCTCCACGCTCACGATCTCGCCGGCCGGGTCGCCGAACGCCGTGATCGCGGCGGGCAGCGGAGTCGTCGTCTCGCCGCGCGCCGGCACCGCCGCGTCCCAGCGCTCCTGGGCCAGCACGGTGCCGTCCAGCTGCAGGCGCCGGGCGACGACGGAGCCGCTCCACGCCTCGTCCGTGTCGTTCAGCAGCACCGCGGCCGGCCCGCCGTCGCGGGGCTGGATCGTCGCGAGCCGCGGCGCGTACGCCGCCCGCAGCGCGTACCAGAGGGGCTTCCGGTGCTCGTGGAAGTCGACGGCGGCCCACGAGACCACCGGCCAGTCGTCGTTCAGCTGCCACACCACGATCCCGGTGTTCAGCGGCGAGAGCGAGCGGAAGTGCTCGATCCCGAAGCGCAGCGCGGCCGCCTGATTCAGCTGGGTCGCCCAGTGCCAGTCCTCGATCGAGACCGGCGAGGGCAGGTGCCCGGCGAGTCCGCGCTCGAGCTTGAGGTTGCCCTCGTGCGCCTTCTGGTGCACGAGCATCTGCTCGCCGTACGGCTCCAGCGGCTCGTCGTGCACGACGCTCGTGAGCGTCGACCACGCGGGCGGCCCCTGGAAGCCGAACTCGGAGACGAAGCGCGGACGCCAGTCGGCGTAGCCCGTGTAGTCGCGCGTGTTCCAGACGTCCCAGATGTGCACGGTGCCGTTGGCCGGGTCGTTGGGGTGGAGGTAGTCGTCGAACGAGTAGGGGCTGCCCGGCGAGTAGAAGCGCGTCGGGTCCAGCTCCGCGACGATGCCCGGGAGCAGGGTGCGGTAGTAGGCGTTGCCCCAGGTGGCGCCCGCGAGACGGGTGCGCCAGCCCCAGTCGGTGTAGCCGACGATGTTCTCGTTGTTGCCGTTCCAGATCACGAGCGAGGGGTGGGCGCTCAGGCGGGTGACCGCCTCGCGCGCCTCGGGCTCCACCTCGACGGCCAGCCACTCCTCCTCGGCGTAGGCCGCGCAGGCGAAGAGGAAGTCCTGCCACACCAGCACGCCCTGCTCGTCGCAGACGTCGTAGAAGTCGTGCGACTCGTAGATCCCGCCGCCCCAGACGCGCAGCAGATTCATGTTCGCCTCGGTGGCGTCGGCGATGCGGCGCGCGTACCGGTCGCGGTCGACCTCGGTGAGGAAGGCGTGGTCCGGGATCCAGTTCGCCCCGCGGATCTGCACCGCGCGTCCGTTGATCTCGACTCGGTAGGGCGAGCCGTCCTCGTCCGGCGTCGTGTCCACGCGCACCGTGCGGAAGCCCACGCGGCCGGTCCAGACCGAGTCGTCGCCCGCGGCGACCGCGACGTCGTAGAGGGGCTGCTCGCCGTAGCCGCGCGGCCACCACAGCTCGGCCCCGGGGACGCGCACCTCGAGCACCGCCTCGCCCGCGCCCGCCTCGGCGCGGATCGCCGCCTCCGCTCCGCCGATCGCGACCGACACCTCGGCCGACGCGGAGCCGGCCCACTCGAGCTCGACGTGCGCGCGCAGCACGCCGTCGGTCCCGTCGACGTCGACGAGCGGACGCACGGCGGCGATGCGGACGCCCGACCAGCTCTCGAGGCCGATCGGCCGCCAGATGCCGCTCGTGGCGACGTCGATGCCCCAGTCCCAGCCGAAGTTGCTCGCGGTCTTCCGCAGCGCGTTGTAGGGGTGGTGGTTCACGTGCGGCCTCGGGCCGTGCGCGAGCGAGCGCCGCTCCGCCTCGGTCACGGGAGCCGCGAACTCGATCGAGAGCACGTTCTCCCCCTCGACCAGGGCCTCCCGCGCACCGAAGCGGTAGGAGCGGTGCTGGTTCTCGGTGCGGCCGAGTTCGGTGCCGTTCAGGCGCACGGTCGCGACCGTGTCCAGGCCCTCGGCGACCAGGTCGTGGCGCTCGGAGCCGTCGTCTGTCCACTCGAAGCGGGTCTCGTACACCCAGGCGGTGCGGCCGATCCAGGCCAGGCGCGACTCGTTCCCGCCGTCGAAGGGGTCGGGGATCAGGCCTGCGGCGAGGAGGTCGGTGTGCACCGAGCCGGGTACCGTCGCCGCCACCTCCCCGGTCGGCCGCTCGGGGGCCTGAGGACCCTCCAGCGCTCGCAGCGTCCAGTTCTCGTGCAGGGGGATGACGGTCATGGCTTCCTCGCCTCGGTTGTCGCGTCCGGTGTCGGATACTTTCTTAGACGATTGAACAAAGTACCGTCAAGGGACGGAGAGACGGACGGAGGGCCCGATGACGACGACGCGCGCACCGCGCACCTCGGGCACGAGCAGGGGGATCCTGCTCGACCTCGTCCGTGCCCGCGGCCCGATCAGCCGCATCGAGCTGGCGCAGGTCACCGGCCTCACGCAGGCCACGGTCTCGATCCTGGTGCGGCAGCTGCTCGAGGACGGGCTCGTCGCCGACGCCGGCCGCTCGCAGTCCACCGGGGGCAAGCCGCGCGAGCTCCTCGCCCTCGTCCCGTCGGCGCGCTTCGCCGTGGGCCTGCAGCTCGAGGCCGACTCGACCACGGCGATCGTGGCGGATCTCGCCGGATCCGTCGTCGGGCGGCTCCGCACCCGCGGCGTCCTCGACGAGGGCCCGGAGTCGTTCGTGCGCGGCTTCGCCCAGCGGATCGACCTCCTGATCGAGGCGCTCGGCGTCGAGCGCGAGCGCGTGGTGGGCGTGGGCGTCGTCACTCCCGGCGGCGTCGACCGCTCGGGCGAGCACGTCGTCGGCCTCCCCGGCGCCCGGGGCGCGGAGTGGGCGGCGGCCGGGCTGCGCTCGCTGCTCGAGCAGGCCTGCTCGCTGCCCGTGCTGCTCGACGACGACGCGTCGGCCGCGGCCGTCGGCGAGTTCTGGGCCGGCACCTTCCCGGCGGCGGGCGCGCACTGCACGCTCTACCTCGCGGGCGGGATCCGCGCCGGACTCGTCCTCGACGGCGCCCTGCACCGCGGCTCCGGAGCGGGTGCCGGTCGACTCGACCGCTTCGGACCGCGCGGATCCGCCCCTCTCACCGACCGCGTCGGACTCCCCGGCATCGCCGCGGGTGCGCGCGCGGCCGGCCTCCCCGGCCTCTCGGGCGACGCGTTCGCCGACGCCGCTGCGGTCGCCACCGCCGCCGTGCGCGGGGACCACGCCTCCGGCGCCGTGGTCGACGCCGCGGCCCACGAGCTCGCCGACGTCGCGGTGGCGCTCGCGGATCTGCTCGACCTCGACTCCGTCGTGCTCGCCGGGCCCGCCTTCGCGGTGGCCGGCTCCCGACACCTCGCCGTCCTCCGCGCACGCTTCGCCGAGGAGCACCCGCAGACCCGCGTACTTCTGTCGGCCCACGTCGCCGACGCGGCCGCGGTCGGCGCCGCCGCGCTGGTCCTGCAGCGGGCCCTCTCGCCGCGCGGGCCCTCCCGCGGGACGCTCGAGGGATCCGGCCCGATCGGCGCCGATCTCGGCTACGGTGGTCCACGCGAAGGGGAGTAGTTCCCACCGCCTGCTCGGCAGGCGACGAGGCGCGTCGACATGCTGGTCCGGGACGATCCGGACCCGGCGCTCCACCCGGATCCGCACGGAACCGGGCGAACGAGACCTTCGGTCAGTCGACGCACGTCCTGACCGGTCCCTCTCGCGCGGGTCGGCGGGCCCGAACCCAGGAGATCCCATGGCGAGCACCGCTCCGGACCCCACCTCCCCGACCCCCGTGCAGATCCGCCGGTGGCGGCGCTACCTCGCCGACGAGCTCGCCGAGGCGGCCACCTACCGCGACCTGGCCGGGCGCCGCTCGGGCGAGGAGCGCGAGATCCTGCTCGCCCTCGCCGCCGCCGAGGGCCGCCACGAGGACCACTGGCGCGAGCTGCTCGGTGCCGCCGCGGAGCCGTCGCCCCGGCCGGATCTGCGCACCCGGGTCCTCGGGTTCCTCACCCGCCGCTTCGGCTCCGTCTTCGTCCTCGCCCTCGTGCAGCGCGCGGAGGCCCGCTCGCCGTACGCCGACGACGACGACGCGACCGAGGCGATGGCCGCCGACGAGCGGATCCACGGGGAGGTCGTGCGGGGCCTGGCCGAGCGCGGGCGGACGCGGCTCTCGGGCACGTTCCGGGCCGCGGTCTTCGGCGCCAACGACGGGCTCGTCTCGAACCTCGCGCTCGTGCTGGGCGTCGGCGCGAGCGGAGTCGCCACCAGCGTGGTGCTGTTCACCGGGCTCGCGGGGCTGCTCGCCGGCGCCCTCTCGATGGGGGCGGGCGAGTTCGTCTCGGTGCGCTCGCAGCGCGAGCTGCTCAGCGCCTCCTCCCCCGACCTCGACACCAACCGCCTGGTCCCCGACCTCGACGTCGACGCGAACGAGCTGGCGCTGGTCTACCGCGCCCGCGGACTGAGCGAGGAGGAGGCGAACGCCCGTGCCGCCCACGTCTTCACGGGACTGCGCGGCGGAGTCGCCGCCACCTCTCCGATCACCATCGGCGGACCGAAGGCGGACCCCTCGATCGACGAGCACGAGTCGATCGGCACCGGCATGGGCGCGGCGCTCTCGAGCTTCTGCTTCTTCGCCTCCGGCGCGATCATCCCCGTGCTGCCCTATCTGCTGGGCATGTCCGGGATCGCCGCCGTGATCCTGGCCGCGGTGCTCGTCGGGATCGCCCTGCTCGCGACCGGCGCGATCGTGGGGCTGCTCTCGGGCGCTCCTCCTCTCGCGCGGGCCCTGCGCCAGCTCGGCATCGGCTACGGAGCGGCGCTCGTCACGTACCTGCTCGGCCTGCTCTTCGGCGCCTCCGCGGTCTGAGCGACCGCGTCAGTCCTGCTCGGGCTGGTCCTCAGGTGTTGGGGTCCTCCTGCGCCAGCGCAGCGCCGCGACGCCGATCGCGATCAGCAGCGAGAAGGGCAGCGAGCCCAGCAGCGGGATCGACGCGTAGTAGAGGATCTGGCGCTGGATCCACTCCGGCGACGGGGTGTCGGAGTCGCCGTAGTACGGGGCGGGCGGCGACGAGTAGCCGATCGTGAGGATCGAGAAGCCCAGCGCGGTGCCGGCGAGACCGGCGAGCAGCAGCACGAGCAGCCAGGGGTTCCGCAGCAGCGGGGCGTCCGGCTCGACGGCCGCGACCGGCCGCCCGTCCGACTCGACCGGCTGCGCCTCGGAGGGGAGCGGCGCCTCGGAGGAGGGCCGCGCCGCCTCGTCGCCCGGCCCGGCTGACCGCACCGCCGTGCGGCGGGAGCGGCGGGTGTCGGCGACCTCGGCGATGCGCGGCAGCGCGGCGGTCCGCGCGCCGGTGGGCAGGGGGCCGCTGCCCGGGCGGGCGAAGGCGCGGTCGTCGCCGCGCACCCGGTCCACTCCCCCGGCGAAGCCCCGCTGGAAGACCGGGTCGTAGCGCGGATCGACCTGCTCCCGGGTCGGCGCTCCCGTCGTGCTCGTGTCCGGGTCGTGCCCGTCCCTGTCAGTCATCGTCGACCTCCGGCTCCGCGGTGAGGAGTCCGCGCAGCCAGTCCCGCGCCTCGATGAACACCTCGTCGTCGTAGCGTCGCACGTACGAGACCGGACGGCGATCCGCCCGGGGGTAGGAACCCAGGAAGATCACACCCGGGCTGAAGCGGCGGAGGCCGAGCAGGGCGTCGGCGACCCGCTCGTCGGCCACGTGCCCGTCGAGGTCGAGCACGAAGCGGTAGCGGCCGAGGGCGTCCCCGATCGGCCGCGACTGGATCATGCTCAGGTTCACTCCGCGGGTCGCGAACTGCTCGAGCATCTCGAGCAGCGCGCCCGGCTCGTCGCCCGGGAGCTCCGCGATCAGGCTGGTCTTGTCGGCGCCCGTGGGCTCCGGCAGCCGCGTCGTCCGCGAGACGTGCACGAAGCGGGTGACCGCGTTCGGGTTGTCGCCGATCCGCTCGGCGAGCACGTCGACGGCGTGGTGCGCGACGATGCCCGGAGGAGCGATGGCGGCGTCGGCGGGAGACCCGGCGAGCAGGTCGACGGTCGCCTGCACGTTGCTGCTCGCGGGGAGGTACTCGTGGCTCGGCAGCTCGGAGTCGAGCCACTGCCGGCACTGGCCGTAGGCGACCGGATGCGCGGCCACCGTGCGCACGTCCTCCAGTCGCGTGCCCGGCCGCGCCACCAGGATGAAGGAGACGGGGACGAGGTACTCGCCCACGATGCGCAGCCCCGGGATCCGCGCCAGCGCGTCCTGCGTGGCCGTCACCCCGCCCTCGACCGAGTTCTCGATCGCGATCACCGCGCCGTGGCTGCGGCCCGAGACCAGATCGCCCAGCGCCTCGCCGACGTTGGCGACGCTGCGCCACTGCTGCCCCCGCGCCTCGGGGACCTGCGCGAGCGCCGCCTCCGTGAAGGTGCCGGAGGGCCCGAGATAGCTGTAGGTACGGGACTCGGAGGCGCTGTCGGGCATGGCGGACAGCCTAGCCACCGGCTGTCCAGCCGGTATCGCGGGCCGGAGCGGGCTGCCACTATGGACCCCATGACCGATCGCGCAGGGAAGCCGGCACAGGCCTCCGATCTCATCGACGTCGAAGCCCTCGTGAGGGCCTACTACGACAACAAGCCGGACGTCTCCGATCCGCTCCAGAGGGTCGTCTTCGGCACCTCCGGGCACCGCGGATCCTCGTTCGACACCGCCTTCAACGAGGACCACATCGCCGCGGTGACGCAGGCGATCGTCGAGTACCGCACGGAGCAGGGCATCACCGGCCCGCTCTTCATCGGTGCCGACACGCACGGCCTCTCGCGCCCCGCGCTGACCACCGCGCTCGAGGTGCTCGTCGCGAACCAGGTGCGCGTGCTGGTCGACGAGTTCGACGACTTCGTGCCCACTCCGGCGCTCAGCCACGCGATCCTCCGCTGGAACAACGACCCGGCGCACACCGACGAGGCCGACGGCATCGTCGTCACCCCCTCGCACAACCCGCCCCGCGACGGCGGCTTCAAGTACAACCCGCCGCACGGCGGCCCGGCCGACTCCGACGCCACCACCTGGATCGCGAACCGCGCCAACGAGCTCATCGCCGACGGCAACCGCGACGTGAAGTCCGCCGAGCCCTCGGCCGTCGAGACGTACGACTTCCGCACCCACTACGTGGCGGACCTGAAGAACATCATCGACATCGACGCGATCAAGAAGGCCGGCGTGCGCATCGGCGCCGACCCGCTCGGCGGCGCATCGGTGCACTACTGGCAGCTGATCGCCGAGATGTACGAGCTCGACCTCACGGTCGTCAACGGCGAGGTCGACCCGGCCTGGGGCTTCATGACCCTCGACTGGGACGGCAAGATCCGGATGGACCCGTCCTCCCCGAGCGCGATGGCCTCCGTCGTCGCCCGCTCCGGCGACTACGACGTGCTCACCGGCAACGACGCCGACGCCGACCGGCACGGCATCGTCACCCCCGACGGCGGGCTGATGAACCCCAACCACTACCTCGCCGTCGCGATCGAGTACCTCTACACGCACCGCTCCGGCTGGCGCGAGGACGCGGCGATCGGAAAGACCCTCGTCTCCTCCTCGATCATCGACCGCGTCGCCGAGTCGCTCGGCCGCCGCCTCTGGGAGGTGCCGGTCGGCTTCAAGTGGTTCGTCCCCGGCCTCGTCGACGGCTCGGTCGGCTTCGGCGGCGAGGAGTCGGCGGGAGCGTCGTTCCTCCGCTTCGACGGCACCGTGTGGACCACCGACAAGGACGGCATCCTGCTGGCCCTGCTCGCGTCCGAGATCATCGCCGTGACGGGCAAGAGCCCGTCGGCGTTGTACCGCGAGCTGACCGAGCGCTTCGGCGACCCGGTCTACGAGCGCGTCGACGCCGTCGCCACCAAGGCGCAGAAGGCGGCGCTGGGCAAACTCGACGGAGACGCCATCCCGGCGACCACGCTCGCCGGCGAGGAGATCCTCGCGAAGCTCTCGAAGGCCCCGGGCAACGGCGCGGGCGTCGGCGGCGTGAAGGTCGTCACCGAGAACGCGTGGTTCGCCGCGCGCCCCTCGGGCACCGAGGACGTCTACAAGATCTACGCCGAGTCCTTCCGCGGACTCGACCACCTGCACGAGGTCCAGGCCGAGGCCCGCACCATCGTCGACGCCGCCCTCGGCTCCTAGCCCGCCTCCTTCGTGAATTGCCCGGAAGGGCTCGTTCTCCTCCCCGAGAACGAGCCCTTCCGGGCGTTTCAGCGTCGGATCGCGGCCTGAACCTGCGCGACGACGGAGGGGAGGTCGGCGAGGTCGTCACCCGTGAGCTCGATGACGGAGTAGCCGGCGGCACGGAGGCGGCCGATGCGCGCGCGGTCCCGGCGCCAGCGATCGCGCTCGACCCGGTGGTAGTCGCCGTGGTACTCGATGATCACCCGGGCGGAGGCGCTGCAGAGATCCACTCGCCCCAGAAACGCATCGGCGTCGTAGATCTCGACGTCGGCCTCGATCCCGGAGACGCCCGCGAGGACGAGCGCGACACGCACCAGGGACTCCGGTCTCGACTCGGCCCTCGCGTCCAGAAGACCGAGCGCCTGCCGCAGCCTGCGGAGGCCTCTCCTGGACCGGTACGTCGAGACCGCTTCCTCGAGCGAGCCGCGAGTGCACAATCCCCGATGCAGGAAGAAGTCGCCGACCGCGACGAGGTCCCCGAGCTCCAGGACGGCACCGAGATCGCACCAGGTGCGGGCCGCCGTCGTCAGCCGGCCCCGCGGGTACGTCAGCACGTCCACGGAAAGGTCGATCGTCAGAGACCGACCGGAGATGCCGTCTGCATGCGGCGCGCGCCGAGGGGCCGCGACGCCGATGTCGAGTTCGGTCCGGCGCTCCCAGGGCAGATCCAGGGGGGCGCCCCAGAGAAGCGCAGCCGTCGGCCCGCACGCGAACGTCTCCGGTCGAGCCGGTACAGGAGGGCAGAGCACCGGTCACCGAGAGCCGTCATCGGTCGCACCGATCGGACTCCGCGCACCGGTCCCACGACCGCGCGCATCGCAGCTCTCGTCGCCCCAGCCGCGTACCCCTCCGATACCCGGAACACACCCTCGGGAAGCTCCCCCTGCACGCGTCCATGCTGGCGCCCGCCGCGTCCCCGCGCGCGCCACTCTCCACAGCCCCTACTGAGTCGCCCGGAAGGGCTCGTTCTCGCGCTGGAGAACGAGCCCTTCCGGGCGAGTCAGGGCCGGGTCGCTACCAGCGGGGGTGGACCGTCGGGCGGAAGTGGGTGTCGTAGAGGGCGTTGACGGCCTCCATGAACGCCGGGCCGAGGGGCGCGGCGTCGGCGGCGGTCGCGTTGGCGCGGGCCTGCTCGGGCGAGCGGGCGCCGGGGATGACCGACGTCACGCCGTCCTGCTGGATGATCCAGGCGAGTGCGGCGGCCGCGGGTGCGAGGCCGTGGTCGGCGGCGAGGCGCGAGAACTCCTGCGCGGCCTCGACACCGGTCGCGAAGTCGACGCCCGAGAACGTCTCTCCGACGTCGAAGGCCTTGCCCTCGCGGTTGTAGTTGCGGTGGTCGTCGGCCGCGAACGTGGTCTCGGTCGTGTAGCGGCCGCTGAGGAGGCCGGAGGCGAGCGGCACGCGGGCGAGGATGCCGACCCCGGCCTCGCGGGCGGCGGGCAGCACCGCGTCCAGCGGCTTCAGGCGGAACGCGTTCAGGATGATCTGCACGCTGGCGACGTTCGGCCGCGCGATCGCCGTCAGCGCCTCCTCCGTGCGCTCGACCGAGACGCCGTAGTGCGCGATCGCGCCCTCGGAGACGAGGGTGTCGAGCGCGTCGAAGACGGCGTCGTCGGAGTAGACGGAGGTGGGCGGGCAGTGCAGCTGCACGAGGTCGAGGGTGTCCACGCCCAGGTTCTTCCGTGAGCGGTCGGTCCAGGCGCGGAAGTTGTCGAGCACGTAGTTCTCGGGGACCTGGTCGACGCGGCGGCCCATCTTGGTCGCGACGAACACGCCCGAGTCGGGGTGCGCGGCGAGGTAGGAGCCGATCGTGCGCTCGCTGCGGCCGTCGCCGTACACGTCGGCGGTGTCGAAGAGGGTGACCCCCGACTCCACGGCGGCGTCGAGGATCGCGAGGGCGTCGTTCTCGGCGACGTCACCCCAGTCGGCACCGAGCTGCCAGGTTCCGAGGCCGACGACGGAGACGGGCGCACCGGTGCGTCCGAAGATTCGAGTGTCCATGCCTCCACCGTAGGCGCGGGCCGGATCCAGCGGAGCCCCTTGCGCGTGCCCTAACGTCGAGGGCATGCCCCTCGTCGTCCTCGGAAGCGCCAACCTCGACCACGTCTACCGCGTCGCCCGCATCCCCGCGCCCGGCGAGACGGTGCTCGCCTCCGACTACCGCACCTTCCCGGGAGGCAAGGGCCTGAACCAGGCGGTCGCCGCGGCCCGCACGGCCGAGGGCACCGCCTTCGTCACGAGCCTGGGCCGCGACTCGGCGGGCGACGAGCTCGCGACCGTGCTCGCCGCCGAGCCGCTCGCCGTGCACGCGCGGCGCCTGGACACCCGCACCGGCACCGCGCAGATCACGGTCGACGACTCGGGCGAGAACGCGATCGTCGTCGACTCCGGAGCGAATGCCGCCTTCGCCGGGCTCACGGCCGCCGAGGAGGAGGTCGTCTCCGCCGCCTCCGCGCTGCTGCTGCAGCTGGAGGTGCCGCAGGAGACGGTGCTCGCCGCCGCGCGCGCCGCCCGCGCCGCAGGAGTCGTCACGATCCTGAACGCCGCCCCCATCCGGCCGCTGCCGGCCGAGCTGCTCGACGAGCTCGACGTGCTGATCGTCAACGAGCACGAGGCGCGCGAGCTGGGCCGCGAGCGCGGGATCGACGCCGCCGACGACTCCGCCCTCGCCGTCGCGCTCACCGCGCTCGTGCCGCTCGTGCTCGTCACCCTCGGCTCGGACGGGGTGATCGTCGCCGTCCGCGACCGCGAGCCCGCCTCCGCCCCGGCCTTCCGCGTCCGCGCCGTCGACACGACCGGCGCCGGCGACACCTTCTGCGGCGCCTTCGCCGCCCGCCTCGCCGCGGAGGGGGCCGACCGCTGGGATCCGGAGGCGCTGCTCCCCCTGGTGCGCTGGGCGAGCGCCGCGGCGGCGGTGTCGGTCACCCGGCAGGGCGCCGCGGTCTCGGCTCCGACCACCGTCGAGACCGAGGCGTTCCTGGTGCAGCAGGGCTGAGCGAGCCGGACCGCCCCGGACCCGGTCGCCGGACCTGAAGGCTCCAGGTCCGCCGGGTCAGTCGACCGCCGCGATCCGCACCGCGACGCGCGCGCGCCGCTCCGGATGCTCCTGCTGGCACCACTCGCGCACTGCGGCGCCGACCGCTCGGGCGACCGCGGGGGCCGAGGCGTCGGTGGAGACCACGAGATCGATCGAGACGACGACGTGCTCCGGAGCGATCCGCACCAGCACGGGCTCGACGGAGGTGCCGCCCGAGGCCGTGCCGAGGGACGCGGGCAGGAGCGGGATCGGCGAGGGCGCGAGCGCCGTCGCGGCGTGCGCGAGGACGTCGCGGGCCTCCGGTCGCGCGGGCACCAGCATCGCCACTCCGGGCACCGCGCGGGCGAGAGCGGTCAGCACGGACGACGCGCTCGGCTGCTGCGGGACGACGACGCCGCCCGCCGTGCTCACGGCTGCTCCGTTCCGGGGTGGTAGACGTCCTCGACGCGGACGTCGATCGTCGTGACCCGCAGCTCGGTCTGGGTGAGGAGGCGGGTGTGGATGCGCTCGCGCACCTGCTGCGCCGCGTCCGCGAGGGGGACGCCCCAGAAGACCGAGATCGTGACCTCGACCACGACCTCCGCCCCGGGAGCACCGATGTCGCCGACCAGCCGGCAGCGGCCGACGAGCACCCCGGGGACGCTGTCGCCCGCCTCGCGGACCAGCCCGCGCACCGCGCCCTCGGTGATCGTCAGCTCGACGTCCGGCTCGGGGCTGGCGAGGGGGATGTCACGACCTGCCCGCGCCTCCCGGCGCACCTGCGCGAGGATCGAGCCGAACCAGCTCTCCTCGGGCGCGGGCAGCCGCTCGGCGTCGTCGTCGATGAGGGCGCCCGAGAGGGCGCGCACCCGCTCGAGGGCCTGCAGCGTGCGGCGGTGCTCCGGAGACTCCTCGATGGCCGCGTCGTACGGCAGCCGGCCACGGTCGAGGTAGTCGCTGAGGTCGTCGAGGGTGAGCTCGTCGCCGTCGACCGGAGCCCCCTCGACGGGCGCGGCCTCGAGCGCGTCGCCGCGCTCCGGGCCCGCCGGAGTGTCGTCCGCGTTCATCGCGCCTGCTCCTTCATCGGGGACGTCCTTCATCGCCAGTCCTCCATCGCCACGACCAGCGATTCGCGGGCTCGCGCCAGCTTGCCGCGGACGGCCGTCACGGTCAGCCCCAGGTGCTCGGCGATCTCGCCGTAGGACTCGCCGCCGACCTCGCGGAGCAGCCAGCACTGGCGCTGGGATTCGGGCAGCTGCGCGAGAGCCTGGGCGAGCGCCTTCATCGCGTCGGAGCGCTCGGCGGCCTCGAAGGGGCCGGGCCCCGTCGCGGCGGGGTGCTCCACGGCGTCGACGTCGTCGGCGGGTCGGCGCTGGCGCAGCAGGTCGACGCTCGAGCGGCTCACGATCCGCATCATCCAGCTGCGCACGCTCGCCGGCTCCTTGAGCTGCGGGAGCTGGGCCCAGACCGTGATGAGCGCGTTCTGCACGGCGTCGGAGGCGTCCGCCTGCGAGCCGGTCAGCCGCCACGCGTACGCCCGGAGGATCGACTGGTGCCGCTTGACGAGGACCTCGAAGGCCCGCACGTCGCCCTCGGCCGAGCGCTCGGCGAGGAGCGCATCGCTCGCCGACTCCAGACCAGGCATGACGCCCTCTCTCCTCGACCGTCGGCACCGTGCCGGACACCTATCAGGCAACGGTCAGGAAATTTCCCGATCCGGACCGTGACGATCACCCGCCGGGCTCCGTCCCACTCATGTAAGCACAGCCCGAGGGCGCAGGACTGCGAAGTCGATGCGACCGGGCCCAGGACCCCCGACCGCGGAACCGCGGCCGACGAGACGTACAGGAGACACCATGAGCGACACCACCCGCACCCCCTCCACCCCCCGCGTCGACAAGTCCGTCGACACCGTGACCAGCCTCGGCGGCGCGGTCTCCGGCACCGCTCAGGGCCGCACCGTCATCGACGACGCCGTGATCGCGAAGGTCGCCGGCATCGCGGCCCGCGAGGTCCCCGGCGTCTTCGCCCTCGGCAACAACGCCGCCCGCGCGTTCGGCGCCATCCGCTCCGCCGTCGGCGGCAACGACCTGGCCCAGGGCGTCCGCGTCGAGGTCGGCGAGACCCAGGTCGCCGTCGACGTGACCCTCGTCGTCGAGTACCCCGTCCCGATGCAGACCGTGGCCGACCGCGTCCGCGACGCGGTGGGCGAGGCCATCACCGGCCTCGTCGGCATGGCGGTCGCCGAGATCAACGTCGCGATCGTCGACGTGCACATCCCCGGGGACGACGACTCCGCCGAGACCGAGAGCCGCGTCCGATGAGCACCCCCACCCCCTCCGCCCCCGCGAGCCGGGGCACCGTGCTCGGCGTCGTCGTCGGCGCGATCCTCGCCTTCGCCGCCCTGCTCTTCGGCTTCTGGGGCTTCGTCCTCACCGCCGTGTTCATGGCGCTCGGCGTCCTGATCACGCGGATGCTCGACGGATCGCTGGACGTGCGCGGACTCGTGGACGTGTTCCGCGGCCGCACGACCTCCCGCTAGGAGCCGTCATGACCACCGCCCTGCAGTCGCGTCCCGCCGCCGGCGCCCCCGCGCCGGTGGCGGGCACCGTCACCGTCAGCGTCCGCTCGATCGAGCGCACCGCGCTCGCCGTCGTGCACGAGGAGCTCGGCGTGGAGGTGTCCGCGATCCGCGTCCGCCTGTCGGACGACAGCGGGGGCCTCGCGCTCTCCGTCACGACTCCCGTCGTCGTCGGCTCGGACCCCGCCGCCGCCCCCGGAGCCGGCGAGGGGAGCCTGCTCGATCGCCTCCACCGCGATCGGAGCCGCATCGCCGCCCGGATGCAGGCCTTGACCGGCCGCACCGTCACCCGGGTCGACATCCGGGTGAACGGCACCCGCACCCGACACACGAGGAGAGTCGCATGAGCACGGCCGCATCCCCCCGCGACGCCGCTCCCGACGCGCGCTACCGCCGCTTCCTGCGGCGCGAGACGCACCGCTCGCGCTCGGCCGCGCAGATCGTCGTCCTCGTGGCGATCGCCCTGATCGCCGCGTACGTCGGCACCGAGGCGGTGCTCGCCGTCCTCGGCGCGGCCCCGCTCCTGATCACGCCCTCCGCTCTGCTGGGAGCCCTGGTCGGAGTGGGCGGGCTCGCCTCCTCCGCTCTGATCGGCGTCGCGGTCGTCACCGGGCTGCTCGCACTGGTGCTGCTCGTGCTGGCGATCGCCCCCGGGGCGCGCGCTCGGCACACCATCGACGACGAGCGCCTCGCGGTCGTGGTCGACGACGGAGTGATCGCCTCGGCGCTCGCGCGCTCGGCCCGCACCGTGGCCCGCTCGCGCCGCGAGGACACCAGCGCCTCGATCGGACGCCGCACCGCGGTCGTCTCGATCACGCCCGCCTCCGGAATCGCCGTCGACCGCGACTCCGTCCAGAGCGCCCTCGACGCCGAACTGGAGCGGATCTCCGCGCAGCCCGTCACCCGCGCCACCGTCCGCATCGCCGAGTCCGGGAGGATCTGATGACCACGAGCAACCGCTTCGTCAACCGCCTGATCCTGCTCCTCGTCGGCCTCGTGCTGGCCGCCGTCACCGCCGGACTCGTCCTGGTCGCGGTCTCGCAGCCCGTGCGGGACGCGGTCTCGGCCTTCGGCTCCGACCAGGGGGCGGCCCTCGTCTCCCGGATCTCGCCCGAGGACGGCACGCCCTGGAACGACACCGCCGTGCTCTGGCCGCTCTACGCGATCGTCGGCGTGTGCCTCCTGGGCGTCGTGATCGCCCTCGCACTCGCCCTCGCGCACGGCCGCGGTCGCACCGGCACGGTGCTGCACGACGAGACCTCCGCCGAGGGCGGCCCGGCCGGCTCGGTCGAGTTCGCCACGGGATTCGCCGAGGACGTCCTCGAGAACGCCCTCGCCGGCCGCGGCGACCTGCTCGACGTGACGGTGTCGGCCTACCAGCACGGGTCCACCACCGCCCTCAAGGTCCGGGTCCTCCCCCGCAGCGGGGTCTCGCCGCGCACGGTGGTCGACTCGGTGCGCTCGGAGGTCGAGAGCCTGGACCGCCTGCTCGGAGTCCGCCTCCCGGTCGTGCTCGAGGTCGCCTCGAGCGCCCGCGCCGGCTTCTCCCGGGAGGACCGCGTCGGCTGACCCCTGCGCGCAGAGCGTGCAGGCACCACTCCTCCCGCGGCCGTCGCGGGAGGATCACCGAATCGAACGAAGGGAGCCCCTGATGGGTGCTGACGACAAGATCCGCAACGCTGCTGAGAACCTCCTCGGGAAGGCGAAGGAGGCGGCCGGCAAGCTGACCGACAACGAGCGCCTCGAGGCCGAGGGACAGGCCGACCAGACGAAGGCGCAGACCAAGAAGGTCGGCGAGGACGTCAAGGACGTCTTCAAGAACTGACTCCACCGCTCCTGCCGAGGAGGCCGTCACCGCTCGCGCGGGGGCGGCCTCTTCCGCGTTCCGGCGTCAGACGCTCCAGAACATGATGCGACCGGCCGAGGCGGAGTCGATGTCCTGGTCGAGGTTGTCGACCGTGTGCGACGCGTAGAGGATCGTGTCCCCGTCGACGCTCGTGACGATCCCGGTGTGGTCCCAGTCGCCGGAGCCGTCCCAGTCGAACTGCACGACGTCGCCGACCTCGACCTGATCGCGCTGCGCGTTCGTGAGGGGCGTCGCCCGCTCCGGGTGGGCGGCGAGGTAGGAGTTGAAGGCCGTCGACGACGCCCAGGCCGAGCTGTACCCGCCGCCGGACGAGAAGCTCCACTCGGAGTCCATGGTCCAGCCGCGGGCGATCAGCGACTGCGAGGTGAAGTTCACGCAGTCGTTGCCCGCGATCACGCCGTACTGCGCCGAGTTGTACTCGGTCCAGTACGTCCGGACGTAGTCGAGCTGCGAGGCGAGGCGGCTCGCGTCGAGCGCGGCGGCGGCCTTCGCGGCCTCGATCGCGGGATCGGGCGTGTAGGCGAACGTGATCGCAGAGGCCACGACCTTGGTGGTGGCCAGCAC
>NZ_JADILJ010000070.1 GCF_017355185.1 Rathayibacter sp. SD072
AGCCGACGCCGACCGTGACCCCCACGGTGTCCCCGACCCCCGCGCCGACCGCGACGGCCACCGCCACGCCGGCGCCCGTCGGCTCCTCGGCACCGACCGTCGCGATCGTCGCCCCGACCACCGGCTCGTCGGTCACCGGAGTCGTGACCCTGGTCGCCGTCGCCTCCGATGACAAGGGCGTCGCGGGAGTCAGCTACTGGGTCGGCACCACGAAGCTCGGTGACGCCGTCCTCGGCGAGGACGGCCGCTACTCCCTCGCCGTGAACACGGCGGGCTTCGCCGTGGGCACCTACCCCGTGACCGCCAAGGCCGTCGACACCGACGGCAACACCACGACGAGCGCACCGATCGCACTGAAGCGGGTCTGACCCGCGAGCGGACGGACGGCCCCGGTGCACCAGCGCCGGGGCCGTCCGTCGTCCTGCCGTCGGACGCGGCAGGATCCGAGGGGCCGCGCGCCCCTGCCGACCCGGCCGGATCCCCGCACGCAGAAGCACCCGCCCCTCCCCCCGACCACCCGCAAGGGCGTCGGAGCGAGGAACGGGTGCTCCGGAGCGGAACCCGCTCCCTCTTACTCCAGGGCGAACAGCGTGTACGACTCCGCGTTCGCCGCGTTGATGACGATGCAGTCGATCGACTGCTTCTCGTCCTCGCCGGTCTCGCCGTCGGTCAGGTAGGCGTCGGCCTGCTGCACCGCGAGCTGCGAGATGAGCACGGCGGGCTGGAGGCCCGTGGCGACGAGCTTGCCCGCCTTGATCGCCTCGACCGCGTCGGGGCTGCCGTCGAAGCCGACGATCTTGATCTGGTCGATCAGACCCGCGGCCTCGACCGCGGCGACGGCGCCGAGGGCCATCGTGTCGTTGCCGGCGATGATGCCCTGCACGTCGGGGTCGCGCTGCAGCAGGGTCTCGACCTTCGAGAAGGCCTCGTCCTGGCTCCAGTTCGCGGTCTCCTTGGCGGTCTGCACGAGCTGCGGGTACTGCGAGACGACGCTGGCGAACGCCTCCGAGCGCACGCCCGCGTTGGTGTCCGACTCCTTGCCGGTCAGCTCGATGTAGTTGCCGCCGTCGGGCAGCGCCGCGACGAACTCCTCGGCCACGGCCGCGGCGCCCTGCGCGTTGTTGGCGACGATCTGCGACTTGGCGATGCCGGTCGCGTTGATCTCGCGGTCGACCAGGAACACCGCGACTCCGGCGTCCTCGGCCTTCTGGATCGGGCCGATCGAGGCGTCGGCACCCGCGTTGTCGAGGATGATCGCCTTCGCGTTCTGGCTGATCGCCGAGTCGATGAGCTCGCTCTGGCGGTTGGGGTCGTCGTCGTGGGACGCGACCGAGGTCTCGTAGCCGAGCTTCTCGGCCTCGGCCTGGGCCGCGTCCGCCTCGGCCTTGAAGAAGGGGTTCTCCAGCGGCGGAGTGATGATGGCGATCAGACCGCCCGCCTCACTGGCGCTGGACTCCCCACCACCGCTGGTCTCCGTGCCGCCCCCCGAGGAGCAGCCGACGAGCGCGAGGGCGGCGACCGCCACGGTCGCGGTGGCGAGAACGAGCTTGCGTCG
The DNA here is from genome assembly GCF_017355185.1 of Rathayibacter sp. SD072. GTDB lineage: Bacteria > Actinomycetota > Actinomycetes > Actinomycetales > Microbacteriaceae > Rathayibacter. The sequence continues at coordinate 1,556 of NZ_JADILJ010000070.1, forward strand.
CATCATGTGTCCGGTACCTTTCGTTTCTCTGTGCTGACCGACGCCGTTGCCGGTCAGAGCTTCCCGACGGGCGCGGAGGCGCCCGTCCGCGTGTCGTCGCTCCCCGCCGCGGGCGGCTCGGTCGGAGCGCCCTTCGACGAGGCGAGTGCGGCGTTCTTGTTGCGCGTGATCTTCTGCTGGGTCTGATCGAGCATCACGGCGAGCACGATGACGGCGCCCTTGATGGTGATCTGCCAGAAGGTCGAGACCCCGACGATGACCAGGCCGTCGCTGAGGAACCCGATCACGAAGGCGCCGAGCAGCACTCCGCGCACGTTGCCGCGGCCGCCGGTCAGCGCCGCTCCGCCGATGACGACGGCCGCGATGGCGTTGAGCTCGAAGCTCTCGCCGGTCTGCGGGGCGGCGGCGGTCAGCTCGGACGAGATGATCAGGCCGGCGGTCGCGGCGCAGAAGCCGCTGATGATGTAGACGCTCATCTTGACCCGCTTGGTCGGCACACCGGCGAGCTCGGCGGCCCGCTCGTTGCCTCCGGTGGCGTAGACCCAGCGGCCGAAGGGCGTCTTGCGCAGCACGATCAGCGCGATGACGGCGAAGACGATCATGATCCAGATCGCCATCGGGATGCCCAGCACCCGGCCACCGCCGATCAAGTTGAAGCCCGTGTTGCCGAGCGACTCGTCGCCCTGGAGTCGCGGGTACGTCGATCCGTTCGAGATCAGCAGCGCCGCACCGCGGGCGATGTAGAGCATGCCGAGCGTCGCGATGAACGGAGCCACGTTGAACCGGGTCACGAGCAGGCCGTTCACGAGGCCCACGAGCGAGCCGACGAGCAGCGAGCACAGGACGACGACCCAGACCTTGGGATAGAGGACCACGTCGAGCGCGTCGATCCGCAGCCCCTGCAGCAGCACGCCGGCGACGACGCCCGAGAGGCCGACCGTCGAGCCGACCGAGAGGTCGATGCCGCCCTTGAGGATCACGAAGAGCATCCCGAGCGCGAGGATCGCGTTCATCGCCACGTGGCGGGTCATCGTGATCAGGTTCGGCAGCGTCAGGTAGGCGTCCGAGAGGAGGGAGAAGATGATGATCAGCGCGATCAGGGCGATGAACGCCCGCCCCTCCAGGAGGAGCGCGCCGAGGTCGAAGTCCCGCTTCGTCGCGGCCTTGGTGCTGCTGGTCATCGGTGTGCCGCCTCTTCTTCCGGGTCCTGATGGGTCTCGCCGCTGGCGACCATGACGTCGTCCCGCTCCGCGGTGCGGGGGTCGAACTCGCGCACGATGCGCCCCTTCGACAGCACGATCACGCGGTTGGAGGCGCCGAGCGCCTCGCCGATCTCGCTCGTCGCGAAGAGGACGCCCAGGCCGCGCCGCGCCTCCCGCGCCATGAGCGCGAAGATCTCGGCCTTCGCTCCGACGTCGATGCCGCGGGTCGGCTCGTCGAGCAGCAGCACGTCGGGCTGCGTCATCAGGACCTTGCCGATGACGACCTTCTGCTGGTTGCCGCCCGAGAGCGAGGTGATGGAGGCCTGCGGTCCGGCGGTCTTCACCCGCACGTCGCGCACGCCCGCGTCGACGGAGGCGCGCTCGGGGCCGCGGCGGAGGAAGCCGCCGCGCACGAAGTCGAGCAGCGACGCGAGCGAGAGGTTCTCGCCGACCGACATGGTCTGCACCAGTCCGTCGCGCTGCCGGTCCTCGGGCACGAGCGCGAGTCCGCGGGCGATGCGCCGGCGGACGTCGAGTCCCTTCACCGAGACGCCCTTGAGACGCACGTCCCCGTCGCGCAGGGTCAGCCGCCCGGCGACCGCCTCGAGCAGCTCGGTGCGGCCCGCGCCCATCAGGCCGTAGAGGCAGACGATCTCGCCGGCCCGCACCGTCAGGCTCAGCCGGTCGACGCTGAGGCGGCTGGGGTTCGACGGATCGGCGACGCTCACGCCGTCGATCTCGAGGACCGGCTCGCCGAACGTCTCGAGCAGATCGGGGTTCAGGTCGTCGGCGCTGCGGCCGACCATGTTCGCGATCACCCAGTTGATGTCGATCTCGTGGCGGTCGCCGCGGGCGACGAGCTCGCCGTCGCGGAACACGACCGCGTGATCGGCGATCTCGAGCGCCTCCTCGAGGTGGTGCGAGATGTAGACGATCGCGACGCCGCGCGAGGTCAGGTCGTGGATGACTCCGAAGAGCACCTCGACCTCGCTGCCGCTGAGGGCGGAGGTGGGCTCGTCCATGATGAGCACCCGCGCGTCACCGGCCAGCGCCCGGGCGATCTCGACGAGCTGCTGCTGGCCCAGGCGCAGGTCGGCGACCAGCGTCTTGGGGTCCAGCGGCTCCTGCAGCCGCGCGAGCAGCTCGACGGTCTGCGACGCCTGCGTCCGGGAGTCGATGATCAGTCCGCCGCGGGCCAGCTCGCGCCCCATGAAGATGTTGTCCTGGATGCTGAGGTTCGGGGCGAGGCTCAGCTCCTGGTGGATGATCGCGATGCCCTTCTCGACCGCGTCGACCGTGCCGCGCAGCTGCAGCGGCTCGCCGTCGAGCTCGAGGGTGCCCGCCGTGGGGGTCTCGACTCCGCTCAGGATCTTCATCAGCGTCGACTTGCCCGCGCCGTTCTCGCCGAAGAGCACCGTGACGGATCCGCGCCGGATCTCGAAGTCGACGCCCTTGAGCGCCCGGGTCGCCCCGTAGACCTTCGTGATGCCGACGGCGCGCATCACGACCTCGCCGGTCATCCGATCACCTCGATCGAGACGGGGACGACCGACACGAGCTGCGGATTGACGCGGAGGAACGCGCCCGTGACCTCGACGGTCCTCCCTGCGGCGGCCGCGGCGTCGAAGCCCTCGAGCACGTCGGTCCGCACGAGGTCGTTCAGCTGGGTCGACACGTTCTGGTACTCGAGCTGGTTGGTGAACTCGTTGAACGAGATCCCGCCGGTGACGTCGCGCAGCGCCGTGCCGTTGAGCGCCGGGCCGATCTGCACCTGCACGGTCGTCTCGGCGGGCACGCCCTCGACGGTGACCGGGAGGATCGGCGGAGTCGCGGTGCCGGCGACGGCGGTGAACGTGACGGGGAACGCGTAGGCGCTGCTCGCTCCCGACGTGTTGCCGAACTCGGCCTCGTCGGCGCCGCCCTCGAGCTGCGTGAGCAGGTCGGCCAGCGGGACGGCCTCGTCCTCGACCTGCGCGGCGATGTCGTCGAAGCGGTCGGCGGCGTAGGCGGCGGGATCCAGCTGCCCCTCGGACGCGGCGGTGTCGGCGTCGGAGGCGCTCACGACCTTCACGTTGAAGGCCGCGGCGACGAGGACGACGGCGGCGAGAGCGGTGAGGACCATCCACGCTCGGACGGGTCGTCGTGAGGATCGGGACATCGATGTCGCTCCCAGGGAGGTGTTCGGCGGTGAACGGCAGCGGGCGGCGGGCCGGCTGAGCGGCTGGCGCGGAACATCCGGTGCAGCTGCTGATGGCACGGTGGCACGTGGTTCGGTAGCCTGTCAACCGGTTCGCCAATTGCGAGCCACTTCGACTCGATGATGAGGAGAACCTCCCGTGGAAACCCCCTCCCGGCGCCCGATCGCGCCCCGCACCGCCGGCCGAGCGGAGGCGCTCCCGTGCTGAAGGGCGTCGATCCGCTGCTCTCGGGCACGCTGCTGCACCTGCTCGACGACATGGGCCACGGCGACCAGCTGCTGCTCGTCGACCGCAACTTCCCGGCCGTCGCCACCGGCCTGCCCGTCGTGCACCTCGGCGAGGCCACAATGAGCCGGGCGATGAGCGCCGTGCTCAGCGTCTTCCCGCTCGACGTCTTCGTCGACACCCCGCTCGAGCGGATGGAGGTCGACGGCGACCCGTCCGTCACGACTCCCGAGCAGGACTCGGTGCTCGCGATCGCCCGGCGCTCGCACCCGCGGCCGATCGAGTGGGGCGTGATCCCGCGGCTCGAGTTCTACGAGCGCGCGCGGTCGGCGTTCGCCGTCGTGCACGTGCTCGATCCGGCGCCGTGGGGCTGCTTCGTGCTGCAGAAGGGCGTGGTGTTCCCGCCCGAGGCGGAGTGAGCCGCCGCGGCTCTTCCGCGGATGGCGAGGTGAACATAGGGTGGGGAGCGGCTCGGCCTCTCCGCCGCATCGACGCACAGACGGGTCACAGCAACGACCCAGGGCCCTCCTCGACTCCGACCGTAGTCTCGCCCGCACGACGCCTCCGGACCCGGAGTGCGGCCGACACCACGACGCCAAGGACGACGCCGATGAACCGCACGAAGATGATCACCGCCCTCGCGGCCGGACTCCTGCTCACGTCGGGCGTCGCCGCCCAGACGGCGGCCGCCGCCGAGACCTCGAACACGTCGGAGGACCGCGGCGTCGACAACTCGTCGGACACCCTCCTCATCAACGGGCGCGCGTACACGCTCGACTGAGCCGGCCCAGGCCGCCGATCTCGTAGCCGGGGGTCTCGATACGCGCCTCCGGCGCTACTCGACCGGCACGCATCCGCGTCCCGCCTCGCCGCCCTCTGCTCCTGTCCGTAACCGAGGCCAGTAGGCCTCGCGGAGTCCGTTCGAGCCGTTCGAGCAGCTCCTGACCTCGGTTGCGAACCACTCGGCCTGCACAACGAAGTCTGAGCGCGGAGATCAGGGCGAGAATCGCCGGATCGCGTCGCGGAGCCTCACTTCCGAGGCCCGTCCAGGCACCTCCGACGCCGCCGCTCGATGCGCCGCCTCCGATGCGGAAGTCCGCGTCAGGCCGGCTCGGCCACCGGCTCCGCAGCGGAGGTCGCCCGCGGACGCGCCGCTCCCGTCAGCAGCGACACCGCCGCGACCAGCACGAGGACCACGATCATCGCCCCGCGCAGCCCGAAGTGCTCGCCGAGGAACCCGAGCAGCGGCGGTCCGACCAGGAACGCGACGTAGCCGGCGGTCGCGACGGCCGAGACCGTGGCCGTCGGGTCGTCGCTGTCGGCGGCCGACGACAGCGTGACCGGGAAGCCGAGCGCCGCGCCCAGTCCCCAGAGCGCGACCGCGACTCCGGCCATCGCCGCGCTGTCGGCGACGACGACGACGGCGATGCCCGCGGCAGAGACCAGGGCGCTCGCGCGCAGCACGGCGACGTTGCCGAACCGGGCCAGCAGCGGGGCGCCGACGAAGCGGCCGACGGTCATCGCGGCCGCGAAGCCTGCGAACACGATGGTGCCGACCGTGGCGGTCGCTCCGTAGCCGTCGACCATGAGCAGGGGCAGCCAGTCCATGGCCGAGCCCTCGGCCAGCGCCAGCGCGAGCACGATCGCGCCGAGCGCGAGCACGCGCGGCTGCCGCCAGACCGGACCGCCGGTGCGCACGGCCGCCGGCTCTCCGGGCGTGCCCGGCACGATCTTGCCGGTGCCGCTCGGCACCGAGCGGATCACGGTGACCAGCAGCGCCAGGCTGAGCGCCGCGACCGCGAGCAGCTGCCAGAGCACGGGGAAGTCGACGGCGGTGAGCCCGATGCCCGCGACGGCGCCGATCACCGTGCCGAGGCTGAAGCAGCCGTGCAGCGCGGGCAGGACGGAGCGGCCCGACACCGCCTCGAGCGCCGCGCCCTCGAGGTTGAGGGCGATCTCGGACACGCCGATGCCCAGTCCCACGAGCGCCAGGCCGACGAAGACGCCCGGCGCCGACGAGAGGTTCGCGGCGAGGCCGACGAGCGCCACTCCGCTCGTGAACGAGAGGCCGCCGATCGTCACCGTGAAGCGCACTCCCCGGCCGCGCACGATCGCGGCGGAGGAGAGCACCCCGGTCATCGAGCCGACCGAGAGACCCAGCAGCACGAGCCCCATCTGCGCGGTCGAGGCGCTGAGGAGGTCGCGGACGGCGGGCGTGCGGACGACCCACGACGCCATCCCGACTCCGAAGACGAGCATGAAGGCGAAGATCGCGAGGCGGCGACGGGCGACGGACGTGGGCATGGTTACGACCGTAGGTCCACGACAGCTGTCGACGGAACATGCGCACGGCGCCGGCCACGCGATCGGCCCGCCGCCCGGGTGAACACCGGCTGTCCAGAATCCGTCGAGCCCCGCACGGGGCCGCCCCGGCGTGCGACGCTGGAGGGTCCCCCTCCGCCCCTTCCCCGCTTGGACCCTGTTGACCGACGTCAAGACCCCCGTGTTCCCCTGGATCGGCCTGCTCACGCTGGCCGGCGCGATCTTCGTGTCGGTGACGAGCGAGTTCCTGCCGACCGGGCTCATCCCCGACATGTCGCGCGACCTCGGCGTGAGCATCCCGCTCACCGGCCAGCTGGTCACGATCTTCGCGGCGACGGTCGTGGTGGCGACCACTCCGCTGACCCTGCTCACGCAGCGCTTCTCGCGCAAGAGCCTCGTGCTGGTCGCACTGGGCGTCATCGCCGTCGCGAACGTCCTCGCCGCCCTCGCGCCGACCTTCGAGCTGCTGGTCGGCGCGCGGATCCTCGGGGGACTCGCGCATGGGCTCTTCTGGGCGGTCGTCGCCGCCTACTCCGCTCACCTCGTCGCTCCCGAGCACCTCGGCCGGGCCACGGCGATCACGGCGGGCGGAGGCTCGGCGGCCTTCGTGCTCGGCGTGCCGGTGGGCACCGCGCTCGGCCACGCGTTCGGCTGGCGTCCGACGTTCGCGATCCTCGGCGGCATCGTGCTGATCCTCGCGCTCGTCGTCATCCGCTACCTGCCCGCGGTCGAGCACATCGTGCCGGTGCGCACCGGCGAGATCCGGCTGCCGGCGCGCAAGGACCGCTCGCTGCCGCGGATCCTCGGCGTCTGCCTCGTGATCCTCCTGGTGCTGATCGGCCAGAACACCCTCTCGACCTACATCACGCCGTGGCTCGAGGAGGCGCAGTTCGCTCCCGACTCGATCCCGCTCGTGCTGTTCGCCTTCGGCGGCGCGGGTGCCGTGGGCCTCGTGCTCGCCGGCTTCGCGACCGACCGGTTCCCCCGCTCCGGATTCGTCGTCGCGGCCCTCGCGGTCCTCGCGGCGCTCGCGGGCCTGTCCTTCGCGGCGGGCTCCGGAGTGCCGGCGCTCGTGGTCGTCGCGGCGATCGTCTGGAACATCGCGTTCGGAGGCATCCCCGCGATGCTGCAGACCCGGATGCTGAAGACCGCGTCGTTCCAGCTGCGCAGCCTCGCGGCCGCCCTGCAGACGACGGCGTTCAACATCGGCATCGGCGGCGGAGCGATCGTGGGCGGCCTGGTCATCGACGGCAGCGGCCTCGGCGCGCTGCCGTGGGTCGCGCTCGGCATCGTCGCGCTCGGGCTCGTCGTGAGCCTGCTGGTGGAGTGGCGCGCGCGGCGCGCGGCGGTGCCGGTGCAGGGTCGGGCGGAGCGGGTGAGCGCGTAGCCGACGCCGGCGCCCGTTTCGCCTCCACTCGCGAGGCGCCCGGGTGCCCGACGGGACGCGAACCGGGCCCTGGCGGGTCGTCGCACCCCGTCCTGCGTCCACTGGCATGTCGCCCGGCGCACGAGTCGGCGCGGACCGGGCCGTCGCTGGTCGTCGCACCCCGTCCCGCGTCGTCTCGAGCGCTCCGCTGAGTACGAGCGGATGCGATCCGCTGCCGAGCACGTCCGCTCCCCCTCGCGAGGGAGGGCGCGCGGCGTTCCGCGGCGTAGCGTCGGAGGATGGCCCAGACGACCACCGACTCCGGAGCTTCCGCATGAGCCGCACCACGGTTCCTCCGCTGCACCTGCCCTACCCGGGAGCGCCCGCCGGGGAGGCGATCGCCCGCTTCTTCCGCAAGTACGCGACCTTCAGCGGCCGCGCGAGCCGCGCGGAGTACTGGTGGATCATCCTCGCGACACTGGTCGTCAACCTGCTGCTGCGGTGGGCCGACGGGTCGCTGTCGCGGTACACCTTCACGACCTCGCCGTTCACGACGGGATCGGACTTCTCGACGCCCTGGGTCACCGGGCTGTCGGTCCTGATCGCGCTCGCGACGCTGATCCCCGGGCTCGCGCTGATCTGGCGGCGCCTGCACGACGTCGGTCGGAGCGGGACGTGGTTCCTGATCATCCTGATTCCGATCGCCGGCTGGGTGGTGCTGATGATCTGGTTCCTGATGCCCGGCCGTGCCGAGGGCGAGCGCTTCGACGCCCCGCTGGTCGAGTAGCCGTGCGGAGAGGCCTGCCGCTCGGGTGACGGGGATCTCGAGACGGCCCTGCGGGCCTGCTCGATCAGCAGGAGGGGGCCCCGCGCTGCTACTCGAGCACGGGGGTCACGCGCACCAGTCGCGGGAGACGCCGTTGACGCTGCGGGAGGTGTCGCCCGTCTCGAGGTCGACGAGCACGGTCGACGTCGCGCTGAAGCCCGGCACCTCGGGGTAGTCGTCGGGCTCGCCCTCGACCGAGACCGCCTCGACGGCCAGGAACTGCCCGTTCGGCGAGAGGCAGATGCTCCGGATGCGGCCGGTGGGCGACGTCCGGAACACCTCGGAGGTGCCCTCCGCGTCGACGCGCACGACCGAGTACTGCGTCGCTCCGCTCTTGGGCGAGTACTCGGCCTCGAGCTCCACGTAGCTCGTCGAGTCGAGCAGGAGCAGCTGCACCGGCGACGCGGTCGGGCTGACCTCGGCGACCGGCAGGGCGAGCGTCTCGACCGAGCCGGTGGCCAGGTCGATCAGCGAGCCGCGATCGGGATCCGCGACCACCAGCCGGTTCGCGCCCGGCACGAAGCCGCGCAGCTCCGCGTGCTGCCCGAGCGGGCTGATCGCCCCGGGGACGAGCAGGTCGACCAGCAGCACCGTGTCGTCGACCGAATGCGTCACCACGGAGGTGGTGCCCGGCACGAACAGCCAGTCGCGGGCGCGCAGGGGTCCGCCGTCGATCCCGACGACGGCCACCGCCTCGGCCTTCTGATCGGTGAGGTCGTAGGAGTAGAGCGCCCGGTCGAGCGGGCCGGTCGGCGCCTCGCCGGTGAAGGTCCAGCCCAGCACGCCCTTCTCGGACGCGGCGTGCAGCTCGCGCACGACGCCCGCTCCGGGCAGCGGGATGACCCCCTCCGATCCCGTGTCGAGCGCGACGGTGCGGATGAGGTTCGTGTCGTCCGGCTCGATCGTCACCAGCACGAGCAGCGGGCCGACGACGACGTAGTCCTGGATGCGGTCGGCGGTGGCGACGACCCGGGTCTCGTCCCCCGATCCCCCCGACAGCGGGCGCACGCGGATCGCGTCGGGCTCGGCCGGGTCCGGCGTGCGGTCGAGGGTGAAGAGGTCGGGGTCCTTCGTGGTGAAGGAGGCGCTCACATCGGCCGTCGCCCCGGTCGCGCGGCCGCGGGCGTCGTCGATCGCGATCTCGTACGTCGTGGCGTAGCGGAGTGTCTCGGCGAACGTCACGGTGACCACTCCGTCCTCGAGCTCGACGGTGTGCTCGGCCTCGGGAGTCACGCCGACCCGGTCGAGCGCGTCGGGCTCGAGGTCCTGGTCGAGGTGCAGCCGGGCGCGGCCGCCGTCGCGCTCGACGACGCCGTCGGCGCTCACCTCGAGCGAGGCGACCCGCGGACCCCTGCTGATCGTCGCCGCGGTCAGCCCGCCGACGCCGAGCGCGAGGACGAGGGTCGCGCCCCAGAAGACGCGCGAGAACGCGCGCGATCCGGCCGGGCGCGGCCGCCGGCTCGGCCGCGCCTCAGGAGAACGCGCGCTCGGCCGCCGCTCAGTAGACATACGGCATCGCCGGCTCGTCGATCTCGGCGACCGACGACGGCTCGAGCACGACCGCCTCGGCGCTCGTGACGCTCGCGTTCGCCCCGAAGCCGCCGGACACCTCCAGCCACTGGCCCTCGGTGTACGTGTCGGCCCAGCCGGGCTCGTAGATCGGCACGCCGACGGGCTGCGCGTCGACCGCGCAGCAGGTGACGACGAAGCGGGCGACGTAGAAGACGTTCTCGGGGTCGTCGGCGTCCGGAGTCACGAATCCGCTGACCGTCGCCGTCGTGCCCGCGAGGAACTGCTCGCTCGCCCCGGAGCGCAACAGGGTCGCCCAGTCGCGCACCGAGAACGAGGCGTAATCGCCGGTCGGCACGGCGACGGCCGCGGTCGTGTCGACGGCGCTCGTGTTGACCTCGCGCTGCGTCGCCGTGCCCGCGGTGAGCGCGGCGGGCGGGACGACGAGGAGCGCCACTCCGGCGGTCACGATGATCGCGACCGAGCCGAGCACCGCGAGCCGCGCCCGCCACGGGTGACCGGGCGCGTGGTCGTGCAGGTGGCCGTGGGCGTCCGACTCCTCGACGCTCTCCCCGTCGCTCTCGTCGGACCCCGGCACGATCGCGAAGGCGAGCACCAGCAGCACGGCCGCGATCACGGCGAGGATCACCGTGAACTCGAAGTAGCGGGGGTGGATGTAGAGGCCGAGCCGGCCCGTCGCCGCGAGCCACAGCGTCGAGACGACGCCGATGACGCTCAGCACCACGCCCTTCCAGCGGGTGAGGAGGCGCTCAGAGCGCATGGTTGACCGCCAATCCGAGGACCGCGGAGCACAGCCCGACCAGGACCGTCATCCGCACGAGCGTGGGGACCGAGAAGGTGGTGCGCAGCAGCGCGAGCATCTTGATGTCGATCATGGGCCCGAAGACGAGGAACGCGATGATGCCGCCCGGCAGGAACGTGGAGCCGAAGGACAGCACGAAGAACGCGTCGACGTTCGAGCAGATCGAGATGACGAACGCGAGCACCATCATCGCGAGCACCGACCAGAGCGGGTTGCCGCCGAGCGCCGTGAGCACGTCGCGCGAGACTCCGACCTGGATCAGCCCTGCGATCGCCGAGCCGACGAAGAGCGCCGGCAGCATCGCTCCGGTCTCCTCCGCGAACAGCAGGACGCTGCGGCGCGAGCGGGCGCGGAGGGTGCCGGGCGCGCGCTCCCCCACCTCGCACGCCGCGCGGAAGCGGTCGGTGAGCAGCGACATGGGCTCGGAGTGGCGGCTGAAGATCCAGCCGACCAGGTTCGCGATCACGAAGCCGCCGACGATGCGCCAGACGAGGATCCCGTCCTCCCAGCCGAAGGCCTGGTAGGTCGTGATGATCGTGATCGGATTCACGATCGGCGCCGCGAGCAGGAACGTCATCGACTCCGAGACCGACAGGCCCTTCACGATCAGCCCGCGGGCCAGCGGCACGTTGCCGCACTCGCAGACCGGGAGCAGCACGCCGAGCAGCGAGATCACCAGGCGCCGCGGCAGGGCGCGCTTCGGCAGGATCCGCAGCAGCACCGCCTCGGGCACCCAGAGCTGCACGGCGATCGAGAGCACGATGCCGAGGAAGACGAACGGCAGCGACTCGATGACGACGCTGATCGAGAGGGTCAGGAAGTCGCGCATCGCGTCGGACAGCACGTCGCCCGTCGCGTCGGGCGACGTGCTGTCCGACGCGATGCGCGACTTCCTGACCCTCTCGATCAGCGTCGTCATCGAGTCGCCGCCGCTCGCGTCCCTCGGCATCGTGCGCCCCACCGCCGTGCAGCTCTCGTGGCCC
>NZ_JADILJ010000071.1 GCF_017355185.1 Rathayibacter sp. SD072
GTGTGTATAAGGGACAGGGATCGGACCGTTGTCGAGGAGCCGGGTGGAGCCGACGATCGCGGCGACCAGCACGAGGGCCGGGCCGCGATGGTCGTCGTCGACCGGCAGGAGCGTCGCCGGGTTCACGACGACGAGGTAGTCCAGCTTAACCAGCGACTCGCCCATCGCCGCGGACTGCGCGGCCGCGATCACGGCGTCGATCCCTCGGTCGGCCGCCGACGCGGCGGCTTCGAGGACGTGCGGGATCGTGCGGGCCGCTCGGCGCTCGCGGGCGTCGAGGTAGCGGTTGCGGCTCGAGAGCGCGAGGCCGTCCTCCTCGCGCACCGTCTCGACGGCCTCGATCGTGACCGGGACGTCGAGGTCGCGCACCATGCGGCGCACCAGGAACAGCTGCTGCGCGTCCTTCTGCCCGAAGAACGCGATGTCGGGCTGCACGATGTGCAGGAGCTTCGCGACGACGGTGAGCATGCCATCGAAGTGACCGGGGCGGGAGCGGCCCTCGTAGAGGGTGCCGACGTGCCCGGCGACGACTCGGGTGGAGGAGGGGCCGTCGGGGTACATCTCGGCGACGGTCGGGGCGAACACGACGTCCACGCCCTCGGCCTCCAGCAGCTCGGTGTCGGCGGCGAGGTCGCGCGGGTAGCGGTCGAGGTCCTCGGTGGGGCCGAACTGCAGCGGATTGACGAAGATCGAGACCACGACGAGGTCGGCGCTCCCGCGCGCCGCGTCGACGAGGGCGAGGTGCCCCTCGTGCAGCGCTCCCATGGTGGGGACCAGGGCGATGCGGGATCCGGCGCGCCGCGCCTCGGCCAGCCGCTCGCGGAGGGCGTCGACGCGTTCGATGGTGCTGATCACCCGACGATGCTACCGGCGGCGCGCGGGCCCCCTCGCTGATCGAGTAGCCCGCGCAGCGGGCGTCTCGAGATCGCCCGGGCGCGGAGGAAGCGATGCGTCAGCCGGCCGCGCGGCGCAGGGCGTCGTCGACGGAGGAGCGCACGAGGCTCGAGAGGAAGAAGCCCGGCTTCTCGACGCCGATGCCCGCGAGCAGGCCCGCCGCCTGATCGACGATGGCGCTCGAGAACGTCGTGGCGGTCGAGACGGCCTCCGCGTAGGCGGCGCGGTCGGCCTCGGCCACGGTGACGGGCTCGCCGCCCATCTCGACGACGAGCGCCTGCGCGATCGGGAGCACGGGTCCGGGGGCCGTGACCGCGAAGTAGGTCTCGACGAGGCGGGCGAGGTCCAGGCTCGTGCCGCTGAACGCCATCGCGGGGTGCACGGCGAGCGGGATCGCCCCTCCGGCGAGTGCGGGAGCGAGCACGCCGTAGCCGTGCTCGGGCGCCGTGTGCAGCACCAGCTGCCCGGGCTGCCAGACGCCGGCCGCGGCGAGCCCCGCCACCAGCGCGCCCAGCTCGTCCCCGGGCACGGCGAGCACCACGAGCTCGCTGCGCTCGACGAGGTCCGGGATCGCGAGGATCGGGGCGCCCGGGAGCAGCGCGTCGGCGCGCTCTCGGCCGGTCTCGCTCGTGGTGGCGACTCCGATGATCGCGTGGCCGGCGTTCGCGAGCGCCGCTCCGAGCACGGGTCCGACGCGGCCGGCTCCGATCACTCCGACGCCGAGGCGTCCGTCGCGGCGGGTGTCAGGCATGGGGCTCTCCCTCCGGAGCGGGCCAGGGCGAGGGCGCCGGCCAGGGTGCGGATGCGGTGGCGGCGCGGCGCCCCCACAGGTGGCTCCCGTCGCGCTCGGCAGCGCGGACGCCGGCCCGGGAGAGCCTCTCGAAGAAGGCCAGGGCGTCGGCGGCGCCCATCACCGGGATCGTCGCGGTGACGGGGCCGGCGACGGTGTGCACGTGCGCCGACGAGACTCCGAGCAGGCGCTGCAGCGGACCCTGCTGCACGCCGATGCTCTGCATCCGGGCGAGCGGCACCACCACCACGTGCCGCCAGACCGCGCCGCTGCGCAGGATCGCCGCGTCCTCGGTCAGGCGGTAGCCAGTGCGTCGCCACGAGAAGGGGCGGAGCCAGGCCGCCGCACGGGGCGCGCTCGTGAAGCCGGCCGCGTCGCGCTGCCGCAGCGCATCTCCGACGGGGGTCGCCTCCGCTCCCTCCGCCGCCCCCGGCAGCAGCAGGCCGAGCACCTTCTCGACGTCGCGCAGATCGCCCACCGGCAGGATGGTCGTGTTCGGCTCGCCGTTCGCCCCCTGGGACGCCGCATGGCCGGCCCGGTCGATCTTGACCTGCCACCAGCCGAAGGGGCGCCAGAGCAGCGGCTGCGCGATCTCGACCGCGTGGATGCGGCCCGGCGGGAGGGTGTCGCTGCTGGTCGAGAAGACGCCGTAGCCCACCCGCACCCCGTCGGCGGTGCCCGAGATCGAGTAGCGCAGCGAGCGCACGAACTTGCGGACGTAGTAGCTGCCGGAGCCGATCAGGCCCGGCAGGATCGCGAACAGGACGACGGGCGTGCCCTGGACGGCCACGAGGACCACCGCGACGATCGCCGCGGCGAGGAACAGCGTGAATCCGCTGAAGACGAGCGAGCCCAGCAGTCGCCCGGGCGGGATCGTCACCACGGACTCGGGAGGCGTGCCGTCGTCCGCCTCGCCGAACTCCTCGATCCTGCGGGCGAGGAAGCCGCCGGCGGGCGCGGTGCCCGGCACGTCCGCCTCGCGCTCGCGCACCCCGGAGGCCAGGCGGAGGATGTCGCGCCGGAGGGCGTCGACCAGCCGGGAGCCGAGGTACGAGAGCTGCACGTTGGCGTCCTGGCCGGCGACGCCGACCTCGAGCTTCGCGGCGCCGACGAGCCGCGCGACGAGCGGGCGCTGCACCGCGATGCCCTGGATGCGGTCCAGGCGCGCGCGGCGGTTCGTCCGGAACAGCACGCCCGAGCGCACCTCCACCACCTCGTCGGTGATGCGGAAGGTGTGCATGCGCCACGAGAGCCAGAAGGCGAGCACGGCGACGCCGAGTCCGACCGCGACCGCCAGTAGCGCCCAGCCGATCAGCCCGCGGTCCACCAGCTGGTCGACGGGGTCCCCGCTCTCGTAGCCGCCGGGCGCGGGCAGGAAGAACTCGACGAGGCGCTCGCGCAGATTCGTGATCAGGATGCCCAGGACGACGAGCAGCCCGATGCCGCCCTTGAGGACGGGGGTCGCCGGATGCAGGCGGTGCCACTCGCCGTCGGCGAGGTCGGTCTCGATGCCGCGGACGGGCGCCTCGGCGGCGCCGCTCACAGTCCGGCCCGGCGCGACTCGGCCAGCGCGACGAGGCGGTCGCGCAGCTCCTCCGCCTCGGCTTCGACGAGGCCGGGGATGCTCACGCCGGTCGCGGCGGCCGCGGTCACGAAGCGCAGATCGGCGAGGCCGAGCGCTCGGGCGAGCGGGCCCCGGTTGACGTCGATGAGCTGCATCCGGCCGTAGGGCACCGAGACGAAGCGCTGGAACATGATGCCGCGGCGGAAGAGCAGGTCGTCGGCGCGCAGCAGGTAGCCGTAGGAGCGGGCCCGGCGCGGAGCGACGATCAGGAGGGTCACGGCGAGCACGGCGGCGGCGGCGAGCGCGATCCAGGCCCAACCGACTCCGATCAGGAGCAGCACCACCGGGGCGATCAGCAGCACGACGCTCGAGACGACCGCCTGCACGAACTCGACCGCGACGTACTTCGGCGAGACGCGCCGCCACTCCCCCGTCACCTCGAGCCGGGTGCCGGGAGCGCTCGGGGCGACGGGCGCAGGAGCGGACTCCCGCTGCGCCTCCTGCTCGCGCCTGGCCTCGCGGCGCGACAGCGGCTGCGGCTGCGGCTCGGATCCGTGCCGCGGCTCGGGCGGAGAGTCGACGGACGGCCGGGGCTCGGGCGCCGGTTGGGGGCGCGACTCGTCCGTCATGCTCGGGTACTCCTGTCGGCGGCGGGCCCGGAGCCGGCGTCAGGCGTGGTTCGCCTCGCCGACCACCGCGTCGTCGTCGTCATCGCTCGGCGGGATGGTGCAGAGGTGCTCGGCGACCAGTCCGGCCACCAGCAGGACGATCGATCCCGCGATCGTGGCGACGTCCTGCCACACGGAGCCTAGCGAAGGCACCACCGCGCGGCTCAGCAGGTAGAGCAGGATCCCGCCGGACGCTCCGAGCAGCAGCGCGCCGACCAGGCTCGAGGCCTTGGCGAGCACGACGACCCGCATCGCGCGGAACGGGTCGATGCGCCGGCGCAGCGTCCCCTTCGTGGCACGGTGGATGGGGATCGCGAAGCCGAGCACGAGCGCTGCCACGACGACCAGCGTCAGCGGCACCGTCAGCGGCGGCACGAGCACGGCGCGGCCGGAGGACGCGATGGCGAGGTCCAGGAGGAAGCCCACCACGGCGCCGGCGAGGCCCAGGCCGAGCAGGGTGCTGAGTCGGGTGCGCTTCACGGAGTGCTGCTCTCGGTGTCGGACGTGCCGGGGGCGGTGCTCGTCGGTGCGCCCGGGGGGCGGGCGCCCCGCCACGCTATCGCCTCCGGCCAGGGGCTGACCGGGTCGGTCGCGCGGGCGCGGAGGAGGGCGACCGGACCGTGCCCCGGCAGGACGGCGTCGGGCTCGACGTCGAGCCACGGCTCGAGCACGAACGCGCGCTCGGCGGCGCGGGGGTGCGGCAGCGTGAGGTGCGCGTCGTCGCGGACGACCGCTCCGACGGCGATCAGGTCGATGTCGAGCGTGCGGTCCCCCCAGCGCTCCTCGCCCTCGCCCCGGATCCGACCGCCGGCGCGCTCGATCGCCGAGGTCGCCGCGAGCAGGTCCTCGGGATCGAGGGTCGTCGATCCGGTGGCGACCGCGTTGAGGTAGCCGGGGGCGTCCGGATCGACGCCGTCGAGCTTCCAGGCGGGCGTCTCGACGACCTTCGACACGGAGTGCAGCCGCAGACCCGGAGTGGTGGCGAGTGCGCGCACCGCCTCCTCCAGGTGGGCGAGGCGGTCGCCGAGGTTGCTGCCGAGCGCGAGCACAACGCGACGCTCGGGGCGGATCCGCTCCTGCCGGGGCCTCACGAGCGCGCCCTCGTGATCTGCACGGCGACGTCGTCGAAGGGCAGCGGGATGGGGGCGTCGGGCTTGTGCACCGTGATGCGGACGACGTCGGCCGCGGCGAAGCCGAGCGCGACGGCGGCGAGGCGCTCGGCGACGGTCTCGATGAGGTCGACCGGGTCGCGGGTGACCGCATCCGCCAGCGCGATCGCGAGCTCGCCGTAGTGCACGGTCTCGGCCAGGGCGTCGGCGCCCGCCGCAGGGGCGACGTCGAGCCACACGGTCGCGTCGATGACGAAGTCCTGGCCGTTCTCGCGCTCGAAGTCGAAGACGCCGTGGTGCGCGCGCACGCGCAGGCCCGTCAGCGTGATCGAGTCGCGCAGGGCGAGGGAGGCGGGGTCGACGGCGGTCACGGGAGCTCCTCGTGCAGGCGGGCGGAGAGCGCCAGGGCGCGGGCGCTGGAGCGGACGTCGTGCACGCGGACTCCCCAGGCGCCGCGGTCGGCCGCGATCAGGCTGAGCATCGCGGTCACGTCGTCCCGCTCGGCGGCCGGGGCGTCGACGGGGGCGAACGGGGCGAGGAAGCGCTTGCGGGAGTGCCCGACGAGCACCGGGAACCCGAGCGAGACGATCGCGTCGAGGCGGGCGAGCAGCGCCCAGTCGTGCCCGCCGTTCTTCGCGAAGCCGAGGCCCGGGTCCAGGATCAGGCGGTCGTCGCGGATCCCGGCCTCCCGCGCCGCGTCGATCCGGCGCTCGAGCTCGCCCCGCACCTCGCCGACGACGTCGGAGTAGGACGCGAGGGAGTTCATGTCGGCACTGTGGCCGCGCCAGTGCATGGCGATGTAGACCGCGCCGCGCTCGGCGACGAGTGGCAGCATCGCCGGGTCGGCGAGTCCGCCCGAGACGTCGTTCACGACGAGCGCTCCGGCGTCGAGAGCGGCCTCGGCCGTGGACGCGCTCATCGTGTCGATGCTGACCTGCACCCCCTCCGTCGCGAGCGCGCGGACCACGGGCAGCACGCGCGCCTGCTCGGCGTCGGCGTCGACCCGCGCCGCCCCGGGGCGGGTGGACTCGCCGCCGACGTCGATGAGGTCGGCGCCGAAGGACGCGGGGCCCTCGCCGCTGGAGCGGGTCATGCCGATGCCGTGGCGCACGGCGTCGTCGACGGAGAACCAGCGACCGCCGTCGCTGAAGGAATCGGGGGTGACGTTCAGGATCCCGAGGAGGGCGGCGCGATCGGGCGGCGCGAGATCCGCAGCGGAGGGAGGCACGTCACTCCCCTCGCGCGGCGCCGATCAGCGCGATGATCTCGGCACGGGCGGCGGGCTCGGCGAGGGAGCCGCGGGCGGCGACCGTGACGGTGGAGCTGCGGGTCTGGCGCGGGCCGCGCATCCGCACGCACCCGTGCTCGGCGTCGACGACGACGACGACGCCCTCGGGAGCGAGTCCCGTCTGGATCACGTCGGCGATCTGCTCGGTGAGCCGCTCCTGCAGCTGCAGCCGCGAGGCGACGGTCTCGACGACGCGCGGCAGTCGGCCGAGGCCGACGACGCGCTCACCGGCGCGGTACGCGATGTGCGCCACCCCGAGGAACGGCAGCAGGTGGTGCTCGCAGACGGAGCGGAACGCGAGATCGCGGACGATCACGGTCTGCCCGTCGGGGTGCACCGTCGCGTCGCCCTCGACGACCGCGAAGGTCTCGTCGAGGTGCGCGGCCGGATCGAGGTCGCTCTCGCCGAAGAACTCCTCGTAGGCCTCGGCGAAGCGCCGGGGGGTGGAGGCGAGCCCCTCGCGGCCCGGGTCGTCCCCGATGGCCGCGAGGAGCTCGACGACGGCCGCCTCGATGCGCGCCTTGTCGACGGGCATCGGAGGCTACGCCGTCGCGGGACGCGGGTTGATCAGCGGCGGGCGCTGCGGAGCGGTCTCCTCAGTGCCGGCGGAGGTGACTCCGCCGTCGGTGGCACCCGCGTCGATCGGCGCCTTGGCGGCGGGGATCGCGATGGGCGGGAGATCGGACAGCGGGCGCTTGTCGCTCGAGAGCCACTGCGGGCGCTCGTCGATGCGGCGCACGTCCTTGAAGATGTCGGCCAGCTGGTCGTGGTCGAGCGTCTCCTTCTCGAGCAGGTCCGCGGCGAGGCGGTCGAGGATGTCGCGGTTGGCGTTGATGACCTGCCACGCCTCGTCGTGCGCCTGCTCGATCAGCTGCCGCGTCTCGGCGTCGACCCGCTCGGCGATCTGCTCGGAGTAGTCGCGCTGGTGGCCCATGTCGCGGCCGAGGAACATCTCGCCCGAGGACTGGCCGAGCTTGACGGCTCCCACGTTCGAGGACATGCCGTACTCGGTGACCATCTTGCGGGCGATCGCGGTCGCCTTCTCGATGTCGTTCGAGGCCCCGGTGGTGGGGTCGTGGAAGACGATCTCCTCGGCGACGCGGCCGCCCATGGCGTAGGTCAGCTGGTCGAGCAGCTCGTTGCGGGTGGTCGAGTACTTGTCCTCGAGCGGCAGCACCATCGTGTAGCCGAGGGCGCGGCCGCGCGGCAGGATCGTCACCTTGGTGACGGGGTCGGTGTGGCGCATCGCCGCGGCGGCGAGGGCGTGGCCGCCCTCGTGGTACGCCGTGATCAGCTTCTCCTTGTCGCGCATGACGCGGGTGCGGCGCTGCGGGCCGGCGATGACGCGGTCGATCGCCTCGTCGAGCGCGCGGTTGTCGATGAGCTGGGCGTTCGAGCGGGCCGTCAGCAGCGCGGCCTCGTTCAGGACGTTGGCCAGGTCGGCTCCGGTGAAGCCGGGCGTCTTGCGGGCGACGACCTCGAGGTCGACCCCCTCGGCCAGCGGCTTGCCGCGGCCGTGCACCTCGAGGATGCGCTTGCGGCCGAGCAGGTCGGGGGCGTCGACGCCGATCTGGCGATCGAAGCGGCCCGGGCGCAGCAGCGCCGGGTCGAGGATGTCGGGGCGGTTCGTCGCCGCGATCAGGATGACGTTCGTCTTGACGTCGAAGCCGTCCATCTCGACGAGGAGCTGGTTCAGCGTCTGCTCGCGCTCGTCGTGACCGCCTCCCATGCCGGCGCCGCGGTGACGGCCTACGGCGTCGATCTCGTCGACGAAGATGATCGCCGGCGAGTTCTCCTTCGCCTGCTGGAACAGGTCGCGCACGCGGCTCGCGCCGACGCCGACGAACATCTCGACGAAGTCGGAGCCCGAGATGGAGTAGAAGGGCACGCCCGCCTCCCCCGCGACGGCGCGGGCGAGCAGGGTCTTGCCGGTGCCGGGAGGGCCGTACAGCAGCACGCCCTTGGGGATCCGCGCGCCGACCGCCTGGAACTTGGCCGGCTCCTTGAGGAACTCCTTGATCTCGTGGAGCTCCTCGATCGCCTCGTCGGCGCCGGCGACGTCCTGGAACGTGACCTTCGGCGACTCCTTCGAGACCAGCTTCGCCTTCGACTTACCGAACTGCATGACGCGGTTGCCGCCGCCCTGCATGCCCGAGAGCATCAGCCAGAAGAACGCGCCGATCAGGAGGATCGGGAGCAGGAAGCCGAGCGCCGACAGGAACCAGTTGGTCTGCGGCACCTCGTCGTCGTAGCCGTCGGACGGGTCGGCGGACGTGACCGCCTCGATGACCTCGGGTCCGCGCGGAGCCACGTAGTAGAACTGCACCTGGGTGCCGTTGTCGCCGTCGGCCTGCGAGAGCGTGAGATCCACGCGCTGCTCCCCGTCGACGATCTTCGCCGACTCGACCTGGCCGTCCTGCAGGAGCTGGAGGCCCTCCTGCGTGCTGATCTGCCGGAATCCGGACATCGTGATCAGAGAGGATCCGATCCAGACCGCCACGATCGCGAGGACGACGTAGAGAATGGGACCCCGGAAGATGCGCTTGACGTTCATGAATGTTGCGGGTGGAGACCCGGCACCTTTCTGACGAAGAAATGTGAGTGTCAGGCTACCTCCCGCACTCTGGGCGCGTGCCGCGCGTTCGCCGTGGGCATGCGTCGTGCTGTCCGGCTCGTCCGCGGCGGTGCCGCGGACGAGCTCGCGGTCGGCTCCCGAGGTGGTCGCGTTCCGCAGAGCGGGTCCGGGCGGGCTGTCCGAGAACGCTGGCACGCGTTCTCGGATCGCGGCCCTGGGGGGGCGAGGGCGGTCCGATGGAGGGGCTGTCCGATCTGCAGGGGATCCGGGACAGGCAGGACGGTGACGAGCGGAGGCAAGCACGTTCCCGGGTGGAGGGCCTGCAGATCGTGCGTGCGGTGCCGGGTCAGGCGGGCGGCAGGAGGCGGGCGGCCGCCTCGGTGGCGAGGACGGCGCCGAGCTGGGCCGAGAGGGTGGCGGGCAGGGTCGGCGGGGCGTCCCAGCGGGGGCCGGCGAGCAGGACTCCGCGCCTCTCCCCCGACCGCCACAGGGCGTCGACGCTGCCCAGGACGAAGGAGCGCAGGCGCTCGGCGGTCGCAGGGGCGACCCCCTCCGTCAGCGCGAGGTCGACGAGGTGGCGGTAGGCGATCCCTCCGAACAGGGCGCCGTCGCCCGTGCCCTGGTCGATCAGGACGCCGTCGGGGGCGAGGCGGTCGAGGAGGTCCTCGGCCGTGAGGGCCGCGTGGGCGACGAGTCGGACGTCCGGTCGCAGGCGGTGCAGGGCGAGCGCCGCGCCCATGTAGACGCCGTGGTTGTAGCTGAAGGCCCAGTCGTCGCGGGCGGAGCCGCCCTCGCGGCCGATGCCGTCGGCGACGAAGCCGGACTCGTCGTCGCGCAGCCGCACGTGCATCCAGTCGAACGCCGCGCGCGCGAGCACCTCCCGCCCATCGGGACGCAGCAGCTCGAGCCGGGCTCCGAGGATCGCGAACGGCCCGTTCGCCGGGGCGTTCTTGTAGTCGAGCTGCCTGCGGCGCCAGGCCAGGCTGGCGCCGTGGCGGAGGTTCCAGCCCTTCCGGACGGAGAAGCGCCAGAGCCGGTCCGCACGGTCCAGCCAGCGCGGCTCGCCCGTCGCGGCACCGAGACGCGCGAGAGCGCCTCCGAGCCACATCATGTCGTCGAAGTAGCCGTTCACCAGTCGGCCGCCGTTGCGGAGCCGGATCGCCCGGTGCACGCGGCGCGCCCGATCGAGGTGCGACTCGTCTCCGGTGCGCTCGAAGGCGTCGACCGCCGCATCGATCGCGTGCGCCAGCCACCAGTAGTGGAACGGCGCGTCGGCGGCGACCGAGGTCGGATAGCTCGCGTGGTACCCGATCAGGGGCGCCCGGAACAGCAGGTCGAGACTGCGCTGCGCGACGTCCGCCCGCTGCTCGGGCGGGGTCGGGCTACTCGTAGACGTGGGGCGCGAGAATCGCGACATCGCGGAGGTTGCGGTAGCGCTCGGCGTAGTCGAGCCCGTAGCCGATGACGAAGTCGTTGGGGATGTCGAAGCCCACGTAGGCGACGTCGACCTCGACCTTGGCGGCGCGGGGCTTGCGGAACAGCGCGCAGATCTCGACCGACTCCGCTCCTCGGCTGCGCAGGTTGCCCTGCAACCACGAGAGGGTGAGGCCCGAGTCGATGATGTCCTCGACGATCAGGACCTTGCGGTCCGTGATGTCGGTGTCGAGGTCCTTCAGGATCCGCACGACGCCCGAGGACTTGGTGCTGCTGCCGTAGGAGGAGACGGCCATCCAGTCCATGACGATGTCGAGCTTGAGCTCGCGCGCCAGATCGGCCATGACCATGACCGCGCCGCGCAGGACGCCCACGATCAGCAGGTTCTCGCCCTGGTAGTCGCGCTCGATCGCGCGAGCCAGGTCGCGGATCCGCGCGTGGATCTCGGCCTCGGTGTAGAGGACCTCGGTGATGTCGTCGGCGATGTCGGCTGCTTCCACCCGATCACTCTACGGCCGGTCCGCAAGAGGTCAGTGCGGTCGGGCCGGCGCGAACACGAGGTCCGAGCCCGAGCGGGTCGCGACGACGCCGGGCAGGTCGACGCCCTTCTGTCCGTGCCAGTCGGTGACGAGGGCGGCGACGGCCAGCGTCTGCGCGCGCGAGAGCGCGACTCCGAACTCGTTCGAGACGACCAGGCGGATGATGCGCTGCCGCAGCGCGGGCGGATCGGCCGCCAGCCCTCGGGCGTCGACGGTCACGTGCCCCTCGTCGTTCTGGCCGACGAGCTCGAGGGCCCAGTCGAGCGCCATCGCGTCGAGCGCGTCGCCGTCCTCGCGCAGCTGCTCGGCGGTGCGGGCGAGTGCCTCGGCGATGCCCGGACCGAGCTCGTCCTCGAGCACCGGCAGCACCGAGCGGCGGACGCGGACCCGGGAGTAGCGGAGGTCGTCGTTGTGGGGGTCGTCCCAGGGCTCGAGGCCGGCGTCGGCGCAGGCGGCGCGGGTGCTCGCGCGGCGGATCCCGAGCAGTGGCCGGCGCAGCGGTCCGCTCACGGCCGCCATGCCGTGCAGGCTCGCGGCTCCGGCTCCGCGCGCGAGGCCCAGGAGGACCGTCTCGGCCTGGTCGTCGAGGGTGTGCGCGAGGAGGACGGCCGCGGCGCCCGTCGCCTCGACGGCATCGGCGAGGGCGCGGTGGCGCGCGGTGCGGGCGGCCGCCTCCGGCCCGTCCTCGCCCTCCGGTACCGAGACGACCTCGACGAGGACGGGCGCGAGGCCCAGAGCGCGCGCCTGGTCGGCGGCCCGGCGGGCGACGCCTGCTGAGCCCTCCTGCAAGCCGTGGTCGACGATCACGGCGCCGGCGCGGAGGCCCGCGCGGGGCGCCTCGAACGCGACGGCCGCGGCAAGCGCGAGCGAGTCCGCTCCTCCGCTCAGGGCGACGAGGACGAGCGAGTCGCGCTCGAGCCCGTCGAAGCCGGCGCGGACGGCCCGCCGGATGTCGGCGACGGCGGGGGTCAGACGGGGGCGATCGGGCACATCAAGTAACGTTAGGCCAGCGATCCTGCCTGCGAGCGCTGGCCTGTGCACGCGCTCGGGGAGGCGGATCCGATCCGCCGATGCGCCGCCCGCGGCGCCACCGACTCAAGGAGCGAACATGGCCGCATACGACGTCGTCGTAGAGATCCCCAAGGGCAGCCGCAACAAGTACGAGGTCGACCACGAGACCGGTCGCGTGTACCTCGACCGGGTGCTCTTCACCTCCTTCGTCTACCCGACGGACTACGGCTACTTCGAGAACACCCTCGGCCTCGACGGCGACCCCGTCGACGCGCTGGTGCTGCTCGAGTACCCCGTCTTCCCGGGCGTGGGCGTCTCGGTGCGCCCCGTGGGCGTCCTCAACATGAGCGACGAAGCCGGTTCCGACGCCAAGGTGGTCGTGGTCCCCGCGAAGGACCCGCGCTGGCAGCACATCCAGGACATCGACGATGTCCCGGAGCAGACGAAGAACGAGATCAAGCACTTCTTCGAGCGCTACAAGGACCTGGAGCCCGGCAAGTGGGTCAAGGTCGAGGCGTGGGGCGACGCGGCCGAGGCCGAGCAGATCGTCCAGGACGGCATCAAGAAGCTGGCCGAAGAGGGTCACTGACCCCTCGCGAACGACGAGAACCCGCTCCCTCCGGAGTCCAGCGGCTGCTGGATCGCCGGTGGGGGCGGGTTCTTCGCGTTGCGGGACCGAGCCGGCGCCCTAGGAGGCCGGGCGGCCGACCATGCCGGTCGGGGTGCCCCAGATGGAGTGGATGCGCACCGGCGCGTTGGGGTTCGGCGCCTCGATGATCTGGCCGTTCCCGAGGTAGATGGCGACGTGGTAGTAGTCGCCGGCTCCGCCCCAGAAGATCAGGTCGCCGCGCTGGCGCTCGCTGTAGGGGACGAGCTTGCCGTCCGCCGCCATGGTGTTGTACTGGTTCGTCGCCGAGTGGGTGCCGATGTAGCGTCCCGCGGAGGCGTAGGACTGCTTGGTCAGTCCCGAGCAGTCCCAGACGTCCGGACCCATGCCGCCGAGCAGGTACCGCTCGCCGAGCTGCGCGGACGCGTACGCGATCGCGGTCTCGACCTCGC
>NZ_JADILJ010000072.1 GCF_017355185.1 Rathayibacter sp. SD072
TACCGCGTCGCCGTCCTCGGCCTCGGCGCCATGGGCCTGCCCATGGCCACCCGACTCGCCACCGAGCTCACCGTGCACGGCTTCGACATCGCCGAGCCCCGCCTCGCGCTGGCCGCCGACGCCGGCATCACCCCTTTCGACTCCGCGCGCAGCGCGGTGGCCGGCGTGGACGCCGTGCTGCTGGCGGTGCGCAACGGCGCCCAGCTGCGCGACGTGCTCTTCGGTGAGAACGGCGTCGCCTCGACGCTCGAGCCCGGCGCCGTCGTCATCATGACCAGCACCGTCGGCATCGACGACGTCGTCTCGGTGGCCGCGGAGCTCGACGCGCTCGGCGTGCACCTGGTCGACGCCCCGCTCAGCGGGGGACCCGTCCGCGCCGGAGCGGGCGACCTGCTGATCGTCGTCGGAGCGGCTCCCGAGGCCCGCGCGAAGGCGCAGCCGGTGCTCGAGCTGCTCGCGTCGACGCTGAGCATCATCGGCGACCGCGCCGGCGACGGCCAGGCGTTCAAGACCGTCAACCAGCTGCTCTGCGGCGTGCACATCGCCGCGGGTGCGGAGGCGCTGGCCCTGGCCGAGGCGCTCGGGCTCGACGTCGCCGCGACCCTCGAGACGCTCTCGGCCGGAGCCGCCGGCTCGTTCATGCTCGGCAACCGCGGACCGCGGATGCTGCAGGCCTACGACGAGGAGGGCGCCGAGGTGCTCAGCCGCCTCGACATCTTCGTGAAGGACATGGGCATCGTGACGACGGCCGCGCGCACGTCCGGGCTCGCCACTCCGATCGCCGCCGCCGCCGAGCAGCTGTACCTGCTGGGTGCCGCTCAGGGACTCGCCGCGGCCGACGACTCCGCCGTGATCAGGGTCATCGCGCCGCAGCACCTGGCCCCGAAGGACGCCCGATGAGCCTCGCCACCGCGCTCCGCAGCGCCGCGGACGCACCGATCGCCCCGGCGGTCACCCTCGACACCCCTGTTCTGCTGGGGATCGCGGCAACCGGCATCGCCCTGCTGCTCGTGCTCATCATCCGCTTCAAGATCCACGCCTTCGTGGCCCTGCTGCTGGTCAGCGTGCTCGTCGCCGTCTCGGCGCGGATCCCGCTCGAGGACATCTTCGTGCTCGTCGCCAACGGCGTGGGCAGCACCATGGGCAAGGTCGCGCTGATCATCGCGCTCGGCGCGATCCTCGGACGCCTGATCGAGGTGTCCGGCGGCGTGCAGAGCCTCGCCGACCACTTCACCCGCGTGCTCGGGCCCGAGCGGGTGGCCGTGGCGTTGACCATCGTGGCGTTCCTCGTCGCGATCCCCGTCTTCTTCGAGGTCGGCGTGATCGTGCTCGTGCCGATCATCTACGCGTTCAGCAAGGTCGCCGGGCTCAGCCCGGTGAAGTTCGGCCTGCCGATGGTGGGCCTCATGCTCGCGGTGCACGTCGCCGTGCCGCCGCACCCCGGCATCGTCGCCGGAGCGGGCGTCTTCGGCGCCGACGTCGGCCTCATCGCGCTGATCGCGCTGCCCATCTGCGCGGTGCTCGGAGTCCTCTCCTACGCCGTGTCGGCGATCATGAACCGCCGCGACTACGAGCTCGCGCCGGCCGTCGCCGCGCAGCTCGCCGAGGTCGGCGGAGTCACCTCCGCGGTCCGCACCGTCGGCCGCGACGGCACCGAGCTCGCCCCGCCGCGCGCCGGACTGATCATCCTGCTCGTCGCGATCCCCATCGTGCAGATCCTCGTCGGCACCGTCGGCGCCCTGATCCTACCCGAGGGCACCTTCGCGCACGGCCTCAGCGTCTTCGTCGGCACTCCGGTGCTCGCGCTGCTCGTCGCGGTCGGCATCGCGTTCTTCGCCCTGCCGGTGAAGCGCGGCTGGTCGCTCACGCAGACCAACGAGATCTTCGAGAGCGCGCTGCCTCCGATCGCCTCGATCCTGCTCGTCGTCGCCGGCGGCGGCGTGTTCGGAGCAGTGCTGCAGGCCAGCGGCATCGGCGGAGCCCTCGCGAGCACGCTCGACACCCTCGGCGTGCCCCTGATCGTGCTCGGCTTCGTGGTCTCGCTCGTGCTGCGCGCGGCGCAGGGCTCGGCCACCGTCGCCATCGTGACGACCGGCGGCCTGCTGGCGACCGGCGTCGCCGACGGCGGCTACACCGCGCTGCAGATCGCGATCATCACCGTCGCGGTGGGCTTCGGCTCGCTCGGCCTCTCGCACGTCACCGACGCCGGCTTCTGGGTCGTGACGCGCTACCTCGGCCTGAGCGTCGCCGACGGCCTCCGCACCTGGACCGTGCTCACCACGATCCTCGGCGTCGTCGGCTTCGCACTGACGTACGTCGTCTGGCTCGTCGCCGGAGGCCTCGCGTGAGGGTCCGGATGGACGACCTGATCCGCGAGCGTCAGGCCGCGGGCGGGGCGGTCGGCGCGCTCACCTGCTACGACTTCTCGACGGCCCTCGCGGTCGTGGACGCGGCGGAGGAGCTGGGCCGCGGGGTGATCCTCCTGGTCACCCCGAAGACGGCGACCGACCGGCACGGACCGCGGTTCCTCGCTGCGCTGCGCTCTCTCGCGGACGGCGCCTCGGTGCCCGTCTCGGTGCAGCTGGACCACGCGACCGACCTGGCTCTGATCCTCCGCTCGGTCGAGGCGGGAGCGGACGCCGTGCTCGCCGACGGCAGCGCCCTGGGGTTCGAGGAGAACGCGGCGTTGACGGCCGAGGCGGTGCGCCGCTCCGGAGCCGTCGTCGAGGCCGAGCTGGGCGCCCTCGCCGGCGACGAGGACCGCGCGCTCGCCTCGCTGCCCTCCGCCCGCACGGACGCGGCCCTGGTCGCGCCGTTCCTGGCGGCGTCGGGCGCCCACGTGCTGGCGACCTCGGTGGGCAACGTGCACGGCACGTACGCCGCGGAGCCCGAGCTCGACTGGCCGCTCATCGACGCGATCCGCGCAGCGAGCAGGGTGCCGCTGAGCCTGCACGGAGCCTCCGGGATCCCGGAGGCCGACCTGCGCCGCGCGATCGGCGCGGGACTCGGCAAGATCAACATCAACACCGAGCTGCGAGCCGCGGTGCTCGACGCGGCCGCCGCGCAGCTGCCCGCCTCCCGCTCGGCCGGCGACGACGTGCTGACGCTCGAGCGCGTGTGGCGCGGCCGCGCGACGGAGTTCGCGCGCGAGGCGATGCTCAGGCTGGACAGCGCGGCCTGAGCCGGGCCGCCGGTCCCCGATCCGCGTCCGCTTCCGGACATGTCCGGTTGCGGCGCTTGTGCCCGGCGCCGCGACCTCCGGAGACTCGGAGATCGGCACCTCCCTCGAGACGGGCGGACGGGCCGCCGATCGAAGGACGCCATGCGGCCACCAGCCCGACCGCCCGCCCGGCCCGTGTCCGGGTCGTCGTGGCTGCTCGTCGCCGTCGCGATGGCGGCACTGGGCTGGGGCGGCAACCAGTTCATCCCGCTGATGGTGATGTACCGGCAGGTCGCCGGCTTCGAGCAGACCGAGGTCACGCTGCTGCTCGCCGTGTACGTGATCGGCATCGTTCCGGGCTTCGCGCTCGCCGGGGCGTGGTCGGACCGCTTCGGCCGGCGGAGGATCATGCTGGCCGGAGTGGCGCTGGGCGCCGTCGCGAGCGTCGTGTTCGCGCTCGCGGGCACGAACCTCCCGGGACTCTGCGTCGCGCGCCTGCTCGCCGGGGTCAGCGTGGCGGTCGCGGCCGTCGTCGGCAGCAGCTGGGTGAAGGAGCTGTCCGCGGCGACGGGCACCGGAGCGCGCCGCAGCGGCGTCTCGCTCTCGATCGGCTTCGGTGGAGGGGCTGCGATCAGCGGGGTGCTCGCCCAGTGGGCGCCGAACCCCACCGTCCTGCCCTACCTCGTCCACGCCGGTGTGACGGCGCTCACCCTGCTCGCCGTCCTCCGCGCGCCCGAGACGCGCACGTCGAGCCCGCACCGGCGCTCGCTCCTGGGCGACCTGCGCGTCCCGGCCTGCTACCGCAGCCGGTTCCGCGGCACCGTCGCTCCGATCGCTCCGTTCGTCTTCGGCAGCTGCGGGCTCTCGTTCGCCGTCGGGCCGAGTCTCGTGACCGGCGGGCTCGGCTCACTCGGCGTCGCGTTCGCGACCCTCGTCATGCTGATCACCCTGGGAGTCGGGACGTCGGTGCAGCTGCTCTCGGCCCGCATCGACCGGGCGCTGCGGGGACGGAACGGGCCGGTCGGCACGATCTGCTTCGCGGCGGGGGCGCTCCTGCTCGCGCCGGCCGCTCTCTCGGGCTCAGCGTGGCCGGTGCTCCTCGCCGCCCCGTTCCTCGGGGCCGGCTACGGCATCTGCCTGCTCTCGGGGCTCAAGGCCGTGCAGACGATGGCGGCTCCCGACGACCTCGCGCGACTCACGGCGACGTTCTACACGCTCACCTACCTCGGCTTCTTCTTCCCGCTGATCATCGCGGCGCTGGTCCCGTGGACCGGGCACGTCCCCCTCCTGCTCGTCCTCGCGATCGCCGCGCTGCTCGGCGGGATGCTCGCCGACCGCTCCGCACGTCGCCTCTCGCCCCGCGAGCCGGTGTCGTCCGCTACCGGACATGGCCGCTAGAGGGCGTTGCCCCCGCGGCCCGGCACCTGTCACGGTCGCAGAGCGACCGACGACGGTCCACCGACTCGAAGGACCGGAGTCCGCTCATGAACGATCCCCTCTCGACCGACGACAGCACGAGTGAGATGACGCCCGAGATCCTCGCCGCGTTCAGCGACGCCTGGACCCGCCACGACCTCGAAGCGCTGATGAGCCACGTCACCGACGACTGCGTCTACGGCGCGTCCGTCGGCCCCGAGCCCGGCCGGACCTGGTCGGGGAAGGAGCAGGTCAGGGAGGGCTTCGCACTCATGCTCGCCTTCGACACCGGTCAGGAGCGGCACGAGGACGCGCATCCCCTCATCGCCGGGACCCGCGGTGCGGCGACGTGGTCCTTCACCGGGACCGGCCCCGACGGGGAGCCCCAGGTCACGCGCGGCTGCGACATCTACGAGTTCCGCGGGGGGAAGATCGCGCGCAAGGACGCGTTCCGGAAGGTCTACCGGGCGGACGAGTAGTCTGCGGTCGGCCTCTCGGCTCGACGCTCCCTGAGTGTTCAAGGGGTTGCAGCTGACAGGCCTCGGGGCGTGGACTGGAGTTCTGGCCGCGGGCGTCGAGCGCGCGGCCTCCCCGATGAAAGGACGAGACTCAGTATGAGCACGGACGCCACCACGGTCCCCACGATCACCCTCAACAACGGAGTGGAGATCCCGCAGCTGGGCTTCGGCGTGTTCCAGATCGACCCCGCGGAGACGAAGGACGCCACCCTCGCCGCGCTCGAGGTCGGCTACCGCCACATCGACACGGCCGAGATGTACGGCAACGAGGCGGGCGTCGGCGAGGCCGTGCGCGCCTCCGGCCTCGACCGCTCGGAGGTCTTCGTGACCTCGAAGCTCAACAACGGCTTCCACGCCCGCGAGGACGCCCTCGCCGCGATCGACCAGACGCTCGGCGAGCTGCAGTTCGACTACGTCGACCTGTTCCTCATCCACTGGCCGCTGCCGAACGTGGGCGACTACCTCGAGACCTGGAAGGCGATGGAGGAGATCTACCGCAGCGGCAAGGCGAAGGCGATCGGCGTCTCCAACTTCCAGACGAATCACCTGAACCGCCTGCGCGCCGAGGCCACCATCGTGCCCGCGGTGAACCAGATCGAGGTGCACCCCTACCTCGTGCAGGACGAGCTCCGCGCGTACGGCGTCGAGCACGGCATCGCCACCGAGGCGTGGTCGCCCATCGCCCAGGGCCTCGTGCTCGAGGACGACACGATCACCCGCATCGCGCGCAACGTCGACCGCAGCCCGGCGCAGGTCGTGCTCCGCTGGCACATCCAGCGCGGCGACATCGTCTTCCCGAAGTCGGTCACGCGCGCCCGCGTCGAGGAGAACTTCGCGCTCTTCGACTTCGAGCTCGACGCCGAGTCGATGACCGACATCACGGCACTGGACCGCGGCCACCGCACCGGACCGGACCCCGACACGTTCAACTACATCCCCAGCTGATGCAGCGCTAGCCGCACCGCAAAAAGGCGACCGGCCCGCCGGATCCTCGGATCCCGGCGGGCCGGTCGCGTTCGTGCAGGGTGCTGATCTGCGGGGTGCTGCGGGCGGAGTCGCCCGTTCAGCCCTGCTGAGAGTCGCGCCACGAGTGCTCGGGGGCGTAGCCGAGCACCTCGCGGGCGTGGTCGATCGAGAGCAGCGTGCCGTTCGCTCCGACCTCGCCGCGGACCTCGACGCCCGGGAACACCTCAGCCACCAGCTCGTCGTTGGAGCGCGACATGACGGTGTCGGCCGCCGCGATGATGAAGCGGTCGAAGCCGGTCCCCTCGTGCTCGAGCGCCTTCTCGACGGCCTGAGCGCCGTCGCGGCCGTCGATGTAGCCCCAGAGGTTCCACTTGCGCAGCAGCGCGTCGGAGTCGAACGAGGGGAACTCCGCGTAGTCGGCCTCGTCCATCACGTTCGAGAAGCGCAGGCCGAAGATCTTGAGGTCGGGGTGCCAGCGGCAGAGCTCGATGGCGAGCTGCTCCTCGAGGTGCTTGGTGAGCGAGTAGACCGACTCCGGGCGGGCGGGATACTTCTCGTCGACCGGGATGTAGGGCGGCGGCACGTCGAACGGCAGGCCGAGGACGGTCTCGCTGGACGCGTAGACGATGTTCCGGATGCCCGAGCGGATCGCCGCGTGGAACGCGTTGAACGTCGAGAGCATGTTGTTCTGGAAGGTGGCGATGTCGGGGACGATGCCGGGCGCGGGGATCGCGGCGAGGTGCACGAGCGCGTCGATGCCCTCGTACTGGTCGCCGACGGCCTGGAGCGCGTCGACGACCTGCCCGTAGTCGGCGATGTCGATGCGGACGAAGCCGGCGCCGCGCTCGCCCGCGCGGTCGAGGTTGTAGACGTCGTGGCCGGATGCGCGGAGGCGGGCGACGACGCTGCGGCCGAGTTTGCCGGATCCACCGGTGACTGCGATTCTCATGCCTCGAACGCTAGCGGCCGCGATCCGCGCGGACGAGGGGTGGCGGATCAGTCGCGGGTGTACAGCGAGACGCCGTCGCCGGCCTCGGGAGTCGTCTCGTCGTCGACGAGCTCGGTCCAGCGGCGCAGGATCGCCGCGCCCGCCGCATCGTTCACCAGGTCGTCGACCACCAGGACCGGGTAGGGCTTCTCGGGCACGCCCTCGGCGGGGCGGACGTCGACGTGGGCCACGTCGTACGCGTGCTCGAACAGCCAGTCGGCCATGGCGTAGTCGCTGCGCGAGTCGCCGACGGTGCGCCAGCGCTGCGGGATCGGACCGGTCGCGCCGAGCAGCTCGACCGCGCGCTGCGCGCCGAGGTCCTTGCCGAGGCGGTTCGACTCGATGTCGGTCGAGATGACCGTGGGGTCGATGCGGTAGTCGACCGCTCCGGAGTCGTTCGGGTACCGGATGCCGCGGCGCTCGACCCCGAGGCCGGCCGCCGTCATGATCTGCAGGGCGTCGGCGTCGAAGACGAGCTGGCGCGCGAGGTACTCGTCGCTGGGCAGGTCGACGAGCTGCTCGGCCGAGACCATGGCGCGCTTGGTCTCGTCGAAGAACACGAGGTCGTCGTAGTCGGAGCGGATCATGCGCTCGAGGTCGCGGGCGACCGGCTCGGGGATCGCGAGGGACTCGTCCACGATCGGCTCGGACGTGCCGCGGTAGTCGACCGTGAACCACACGGCGCCCTTCTCGCACACGCAGACGATGCGCGCCTCGGGAGAGACCCCTCGCTCGAGCAGCGACGGCAGCACCCGTTCGCGCAGGAACGCGTCGGAGCGGCCGGTGTTGAAGACGATCGGGATGCCCGCGTTCGCCAGGCGCACGAGGTCGTCGGCGATCGCGGGGATCGCGATCGTGCGGCTGATCGGGCTGGCGATGGGGCCGTCGACGTCGAGGAGGAGGCCGAGCGGAGGCGGTGTGGAGGTCATCGCGCTCCATTCTGCCGTGCGGGGCGCGTCGAGCGGGTGCTCAGTCCTCGGCGGTGATGACGAGGGTGCGCTGGGCGGTGGAGCCGTCGGCTCCCTCGACGGTGAGGGCGACGAGGGTCTCGGAGTCGCGGCAGGCCACGCTCAGCCCGTAGCCGGATGCGGAGAGCTCGACCGGGTCGCCCGCACGGGCGTCGGTCGTGCCGGTCGCGAGGCGGGCGGTCGCGCCTCCGCTGGTCGACCACGAGAGCGAGACGGGGCGGACGGCCGTGCGATCGCCGACGCACGACACGGTCGAGGGCGACGCCGAGAAGGCGTCGACCGCGGGCGCCGCAGCGGGTGCGGCGGGGGCACCGGGCGCGGAGTCGGCGGGCGCGGAGTCGGCGGGCGCGGAGGCGTCGGGGGCCGGAGCAGCTGAGGGTCCGGCGGAGGGGTCGGCGGGAGCATCCCCGCTCGGGGCGGGTCCGGCGGACGCCTGGCCGCTCTGCACCGCGGGCTGGGACCCGCTCGCGGTGGGGCTCGCGCCGGTGGTCGCTCCGGGCGCCACCGCTCCCCCGCCCGGACGGACGAGGAGGACGATCGCGACGACGACGGCCACGAGGCCGACGATCGCGAGGACGATCCCGGTGGTGCGGGTGGAGCGGGACGGCATCGGTCCTCCTGGGGACAGCGGGATCGGGGAGACGGCGGGATCGGGGTGCAGTGGGCGCGTGGGAGGGGGCCGACGAGTCGTGCTCGCCGGCCCCCTCCTGTGCGCCGATGCTAGCTCGCGGTGCTCTCGGTGCTCGCGGTGCTCTCGCGGCGGCTGCGCGCGATCAGCAGGGCGCCGAGTCCGAGGACGAGCGCACCTCCCGACAGCAGCAGCCACGGCCCGGTCTCGACACCGGTCGAGGCGAGTCCGCCTGATCCGGTCGTCGGGAGGGGCGCCGCGGTGGCGGACGGAGCAGCCGTGGCGGTGGGCCCCGCCGTGGCGGTGGGCTCAGGCGTCGCGGTCGGCTCGACCGTCGGCTGAGGCGTCGCGGTCGGCTCAGGCGTCGCGGTCGGCTCCGGCGTCGCAGTCGGCTCCGGCGTCGCAGTCGGCTCCGGCGTCGCCGTCGGCTCCGGCGTCGCGGGCAGCTCGACCGCCGCGCCCTCCGGCACGACGGAGAGCAGGGCCCGCGCCACGTCGCTGAACGCGCCGACCGGGTGGTTGCGGAAGACCGGCGAGGTGCCGAAGAGGAACGCCTCGGTGCCCGACTCCGTCGCGAACGAGACGGCGGACGCCTGCCCGGCCGCGTCGGTGCGCGACGCGCCCTCGCTGTCGGTCCAGTGACCGGCCACGAAGCCGCCGTAGGTCTGCTCGATGGCGACGCTCGCGTCGAGGTCCGAGAACCACATCGCGGGCGAGACGAACGCCGTGTCCTGCGGGTAGTCCCCGAGGACGCCGCCCTCGGGGGTCTCGACCGACACGATACCGTTCGAGCCGCCGGTGGCGGTGGTGGCGGTGAGCTGCGCGAGTCCGAAGTCGGTCGCGAACGACGCTCCCGCGGCTCCGCGGCCCACGACGTCGCCGCCGCCTGCCAGGAACTCCTCGACCGCGGTGCGGCCGGCGGCCTGCTCCGGAGTGAAGGACAGCGCGCGACCGAGCAGCAGCACGTCGGCGTCGGCGAGGGTCGCCTCCCCCGTGGTCAGCGTCTCGGCATCCACGGCGACCGCGTCGGCGAAGCCGAGCTTGGCCAGGGCGTCGCGGTCCTCGTGCGATCCGGAGTAGGCGATGCGGACGGAGGCGAGCGCGGTGCCCTCCTCGTCGCCGATCCGCTGGGCGGTGGTCTCGGCGAAGTCGACGCCGAAGACCGACGCCGCCTCCGTCGCGGCCTCGAGGCCGGCGTCGTCGGCGCGGAGGGCGATCGTGCCGTCCTCGAACTGCTCGAGCGCGATGCCGTCGGCCAGCAGCGCGTTCACGGCCTGGTACTCCAGGACGCCGCGCGGCTCGAAGGCGAGGTAGTCGGCGCCGCTCGGGACGGTGCCCGAGGGAAGGACCTCGGTGACGGGCTCGAGGGGGACGTCCGGCAGGACGTCCGTCGTCGATCCGAGCGCCTCGACGTCGGCGCCCCACAGCAGCGCGAGACTCCAGGCCGAGACGTCGTACATCTCGGGCACGCGGCTCGAGATGTCGGTGCCGTCGGCGAGCAGGACGTTGGCGAGGCCGCGGACGCTCTGGTGCATGTCGACGAGGTAGGTGCCCGCCGCATAGGTGCGGCCCTCGACGGTCATCTCGGACGTGGTCCGCCCGACCTCGACTCCGTGCGCGAGGAGCTGCGCGACGAGGGTCTCGGCGTCGGACGTCGAGCGCTGGGTGCCGTCGACCGGGATCGCGTAGGCACGCGGGTACTCGGTCGTGTAGACGTCGGTCTCGTCCCAGATCTCGGTCCACTCGGTCGGCGTGCCGGCCGGGAGATCGGACGGGGCGACGTCGGCGGGGATCTCGACGGCGGGGGCGCCGGTGACGCCCCGCTCGAAGATCGCGACCTGGTTGGTCAGCAGCGCGTCTCGGTTCGCCTCGATGTAGTCGACCGTCGCGTCCATGACGATGTCGGCGACCTCGATGTCGATGTCCGCGTTGGCCTGGTGCTGCGCCACGTCGTCGGTGCGCCCGAGGGGCAGCTCGACCGTGTTCGTGATCGCACCCTGGAAGGCGACGTACTGCGGGGCGAAGATCGGGGGCCAGTCGTCCCAGCCCGCACGGATGTCGCGGTAGGGGATCTTGATCTTGCCGGTGTTCTCCTCCGTCGCGCTGCCGTCGGCCGCGAGGTAGGTGTTGCCGGGCACGTCCGCCTCGACGACTCGGCGCTCGATCTCGAGCGCGGTGGCGTAGGCGTGCGGCAGGAAGAGGTCGTACTCGTAGTTCTCGCCGTGGGGCGGGCCGCAGGGCTCGACCTGCAGGACGTCGGTGTAGCCGTGGATGTCGATGAAGTACGTGGGCTGCAGCACGCTCGAGAGGTCGCGGATGACGGCCGACTCGTTCGTCGCGCCGGTGATCATGTCGCGGTTCGGGTCGTAGCCGGTGGCCACGGCCCGCTGGCCGAGCGCACGTCCGTCGGGGTTGTTCGTGACCGTGAAGTAGAGGCGGTTGCCGGCGAGGAGCTCCTCGGTCTCGGCGTCCTCGGCGGTGGCGAGGCGCTCGATGTAGTTCAGGATCGCGTCGGTGCCCTCCCACTCGTTGCCGTGGATGTTGCCGTTGAACCAGGTCGGCACCTTGTAGCCGGCCATCAGCTCGGCGTCGGCCTTCGCGCTCGCGGGGTCGTACTTGAGCCGATCGCGCCACTGCTCCTGCTGCGCGGTCTCGGCCGCGGTCTCGGGAGCGGTCAGGGTCACGAGGTAGATGTCGCGCCCGAGGGCGGACTGCCCGACGACCTGGGTCGAGACGCGGTCGGAGCTCTCGGCGAGGTCGTTCAGCATCGGCGCGATGGCGTCGTAGGGCGTGACTCCGCGGACCAGCGAGGCGTCGGTCGGATCGACCGGCACCTCCGTCAGCGGGGTGCGCACCGGGTACGACTCGGGCTCGACGAGCGAGGCGGGAGCGGCGGCGGGGCGGACGAGGTCCACGCGGCTGTAGTCGGAAGCGGTCGTGGTCGTGGTGCTGCCGGGCAGGGTGGTGGCCGTCGCGGCGGGCGCGACCAGGAGTCCACCGGTGGCGAGCGCGAGCGCGGCGCAACCGGAGACGAGGGCGGTACGTGTTCTCAAGCGGAGTTCTTCCCGTGTCGGAGTGGGTAGGTGAGGTGGCGCGGAGAGGTGCAGGGGCTCTCGCTCACCCGTTCGACGTCGTCGACCTCGGAATGGCGTGTGAACCCTTTCAGGAACCTAGGTGAGTCGTGTTTCAGGCGCGTGTCCTCGGCCGAAACATGATCGACATACGACGGATAGCGGGCAGGGTCGGGCGGAGGAGGGGTGGGTGGACGGTGGTCTCGATACGCCGCTGCGCGACTGCGCGACCAGCAAGTGCAGCGACGCCCTGCTCCTCGAGCAGCAACAGGACCGACGCGCGGCCACTCGACCAGCAGGAAGCAGCGGGGACGCCGAGCAGCGGCTGCTCGAGCAGCGGGGACGCCGAGGAGCGGCTGCTCGGCCGGCAGGAAGCTCCGGGCGTCGACGGAGGGGCCCGTCGGCGTGCGCGCCGGTCGAGGAGGGAGCGCCGTGGCCGTCTCGAGGGTCGTCGGTGCGGACTCGGGCGGCTGCGGTCAGAACGGGGGCGGGTCGGTGAAGCGCGGGCTCGCGGGCGGGGCCGCGTCGCTCGGCAGGAGTGCGGGTGGTCTCGTGGTGATGCGGCGGCCGGTGGGGGTGGTCCAGTCGGCGGTGCCGTCGGGGTGGAGGACGTAGGTCCAGCGGTCGCCGTGGCGGACGTGATGGTGGGCGACGCACAGCGACGCGAGGTTCTCGAGCGCGGTCTCGCCTCCGTGGCGCCACTCGATCGTGTGGTCCGCCTCCGTCCGGGCCGCGGTACGGGTGCAGCCGGGGAAGCGGCAGGTCTGATCGCGCAGCTGCAGCGCGAGGCGCATCTGCGGCGGCGGCACCCGGTGCGTGCGCCCGACCGACACCGCGACGCCCGTCCGAGGATCCGTGAGGACCCGCGTGAACGACGCGGCCACCCCGGCCAGCTCGCGAGCCACGCCCGCGGGGACGAGGCCGTAGCCGTCGAGCACCGCGGGCGCATCGTCGAGACCCGCGGCCGTGCTCGCGGCGAGGGTCAGGCGCACCTCGGCGCGCACTCCCGGCACGAACGTCGACTCCGCCGGTCCGTCGCCGGGAGCGGTGCCCGCGACGTCGCCGTCGCACAGGAGATCGGCGAGG
>NZ_JADILJ010000073.1 GCF_017355185.1 Rathayibacter sp. SD072
TGGACGAGCGGGTGCTGCTCGACGAGCTGGTCGCGCGCCGGTCGGTGCTGACCGGGCGCTGAGGCCCTAGGCGCTCGCGAGCCGGGTGGCGACACGTCTGCGCCGCAGATCGAGGAGGGCGACGACTCCGGCCGCGACGCAGAGCACCGCGACGACCGGAGCGACGAGGTCGAGGGCGAGCTCGAGCCCGAGGGACGTCGCCAGGGCGCCGGCGGCGATCGCGACGGCCGCCTGGCCGAGGTAGCTCACGAGGTACACGGCCGAGATCATCGAGCCCCGGTGCTCGGCGGGGGCCGCCTGCCCGACGAGCGCGAGACCGCCCGAGAAGCTCAGCGAGTAGCCGACTCCGCTGACCACGCTGAAGGCGAGGAAGAGGGCGAAGGATCCGCTCGCCGCAGCCCCCTCCATCAGTCCGAGGCCGCCGATGGCGGTGATCGCCCCGCTGATGATGGCGGTGTGGGCGGGGACCCGCTGGATCGCGAGCGCGGTGATGCCGATGACGATCGAGGACAGGGCGAGAGCGGAGCCGATGACGAGCAGATCGGTCGCGCCGGTGAGCTCGCGGGCCATCTGCGCGCCCAGCGAGAGCACGAGCGCCCCGGTGGCGTAGGCCACCGACACGGCGAGCGTCGCCCCGGCGTACGCCCTGCGCAGTCCCACGGGGACGTGGGGGAGCCGGGGCCGCCAGCGCCGCGAGCCTGCGGGACGGTCGTCGCGGGTGAGTGCGAGGAGCACGAGTGCCACAACGCCCACCAGGGCGAGGACCCAGTAGCTCAGCTGCAGGGGCAGCGGCGCGTACTGCGCCAGGGCGCCCGAGAGCAGGAGCGAGAGCGTCAGCCCGGTGGCGGTCGACACCGTCGTGAGCGACGAGGGCAGCCGGGGGTTCGCCGAGATGTTGTCGTCGACGAGGGAGGCGCTCGCCGCACTGAGCGCGAGCGCGGTGCCCACGCCCTGCAGGGCGCGGCCGACGTAGAGCAGCGCGACTCCGCTCGCCAGCGAGAAGGCGATCGCCGAGACCGCGATGAGCGCGACTCCCAGCAGCATCGTGCGCCGGCGCCCGATGACGTCCGAGAGATCGCCGACGACGAGCAGGCTCAGCAGGAGCGCGGCGGGGTAGGCGGCGAAGACCGAGGTGACGACGACAGGGGCGAGATCCCACTCGGCGGCGTAGCTCGGGTAGAGCACCGACGGCGCGCCGCTGGACCACAGGCAGAGCGCGAGCACCAGCGTCGAGACCCAGAACGCTCCGCGGCGCCCGAAGCGCGTCATGCGCGGGAGCGATCGGCTCCGCGGGCGCCGCTCACGCCGCTGCGGCGCGCAGCACGCGGCGCTCGCCGGCGGTCACCGGGACGCCGAGGCGGTTCTGCGCCGGGGGGAGCGGGCAGTTGTAGTGCGGCGAGAAGCCGCACGGCGGGATGTAGGCGCGGTTGAAGTCCAGGAGGACGGGACCCGGCGTGCCGGCGTCGGCCGCGCCGCCCAGGCGCTGCACCACGAGGAAGCGGCCCACGGGGTAGCTCGCGAGCTCCGGGTCGTCCGAGCGGTTCGTCGGGTCGCCGAAGGGGACGAGCAGCGTGCCTCCGTCGTCGAAGGCCGCCACGGTGTACTCGCGGGCGCTGCCGTCGTCGACGAGCGAGAAGGTGATGTCGCCCGGGACCACGAGCTCGCGCGTCGCGCCGTTGTCGCGCAGGTGCTCGAACGGGATGGTGCGGTCCTCGTCGACCGGCTCGAACCAGGCCTCGAGCACCCAGGCGGCGTCGAACGGGAAGGTCTCGATCGCGTCGAACGAGCGGATGCCCTCCGAGGCGGCGTCCCACACGCGGTAGCCGTACTCCTCCTCGCCGGCGTCGAGGCTCGGCCGGCGCATCCGGGTGAGGGTGGCGGTGGGGCCGTAGCCGGCGAGCGCCGCTTCGTCGTCGACGCTCTCGCCCGGATCGAGCCAGCGGGTCTCGACCAGGGCGAGGTCGCCGCGGGGGCCGGTGACGCGCTCGGCGCGGCGGGCGAGCCACGACTCCCAGCCGGCGCGGGCCGACTCCGTGGTGTCGATCGAGGCGCGGGAGGGGGCGGTGATGCTGCTGCTCGTCGGAGGCATGCAGCGTGCAACGCGCGGGCGCCTCGAAGTGTTCCCGCGGCGG
This sequence comes from Rathayibacter sp. SD072, assembly GCF_017355185.1. GTDB lineage: Bacteria > Actinomycetota > Actinomycetes > Actinomycetales > Microbacteriaceae > Rathayibacter. The sequence continues at coordinate 2,133 of NZ_JADILJ010000073.1, forward strand.
GTCGAGCAGATGAGACGCCTCTCATCCTCGTCTCACACCGGCCTTACGCCCCGTCGGGAGGCTGTGGGCACGGGTCGAGGATCCGCCGTGTCCCCCGGGACGCGAACGCCGCTCCGAGGGGAACGCCATGGTCATCCGCATCGCCCTGTACTCGCACGACTCCGTGGGGCTCGGCCACGTCCGGCGCAACGTCGCACTCGCGCACGCCCTGAACACCGCGCTGCCCGAGCTGCTCGGCGAGGAGGTGACCGGGCTGCTGGTCACGGGGCAGTCCTCGGCCACCGCGTTCGCCGCTCCCGACGGCTGGGACTGGCTGGCGCTGCCCGGGGTCACCACCGGCGACCAGGGCTACCGCTCGCGTCACCTGGACGTCGAGCTGCGCACCCTCACGAGCCTGCGCGGAGGGGTCGTCCAGGCCGGGCTCGCCGCCTTCGCCCCCGACATGGTGATCGTCGACCGGCACGCGTTCGGCGTGCACGGCGAGCTCGAGCCGGCGCTGCGGGCGGTGCGCGCGGCGAACCCCGCCGCGGTCGTCGTGCTCGGGCTGCGCGACGTGCTCGACCGCCGCTCCGCGACCTCGGCCGAGTGGAAGGCGATCGGCGGAGCGGCCGCCGTCCGCGAGCTCTACGACGCCGTCTGGGTCTACGGCGACCCGACGGTGCACGACCCGACGGCCACGGGCGAGATCCCGCCCGGGCTGCACGACCTCGTCGCGCACACCGGCTTCCTCGCGAACGGACGGCTCGGCGCCGGTCACTCCGTCGTCGAGGAGCCCTTCGTCCTCACCACCGTCGGCGGAGGATCGGACGGCCGCGCGATCGCCGAGGCGGCCGTCGCGGCCGAGGTGCCGGCGGGCTACCGGCACGTCGTCGTCACCGGGCCGCAGATGCCCGCCGAGCACCGCCGCGCGATCCGGGCCGCCGCCGGGCCCTCGACCACGGTCGTCCGCTCGGTGCCGGATGCGCTCGCGCTGCTGCGCCGCGCCTCCGCGGTGGTGAGCATGGGCGGCTACAACACGGTGTGCGAGGTGATGAGCACCACCGCCCCCTCGCTGGTGGTGCCCCGAGCGCACCGCAGGCAGGAGCAGAGGCTGCGGGCCGAGGCGCTCGCCGCTCGCGGAGCCGTCGAGGTGCTCGAGCAGGACGACGTCACCGCCGAGTCGCTCGGCGCCTGGTTCGCCGCGCGGGTCGGCACCCGGGTGCACCGCTCGGGCATCGACCTCGACGGACTCTCCGCCGTCGGCCCGCTCGCCGCCCGGCTCGTCGCCGCCGCCCGCGGCACCGCACGCAAGGACGCCGACCGTGCCGTCTGAGACCCCCGCCCCGAACCTCCCAGGAGCCCCGATGACCCGCACCGCCTACGTCCTCAAGGTCTACCCCCGCTTCTCCGAGACCTTCGTCGTCTCGGAGATCCTGGCTCGCGAGGCCGCAGGCGAGGACCTCGTGATCGTCTCGCTCCGCGCGCCCGACGACCCCCGCTTCCACCCCGAGCTCGCCCGGGTGAGCGCCCCGGTCCGCTACCTCGACAAGCCTCTCAAGGCGTCCGCGCTCTGGCAGGGGCTGCGGGCCGCCGAGCAGTCGCCCGAGCTGATGGAGTCCGTCGCGCGCCTGCTGCCCGAGCTGCTGCGGGCGAGCCCCGAGGACGCCTCGCAGGCCGTGCAGCTGGCCGCCGCCGTGCAGCGCGAAGGGGTGACGCACCTGCACGCGCACTTCGCCTCCAGCGCCACGACCGTCGCCCGGCTCGCGTCGCTGCTGACCGGGGTGCCCTACTCCTTCACGGCCCACGCGAAGGACCTCTTCCACGAGTCCGTCGACGCCGCCGACCTCCGGCGCAAGCTCGCCGACGCGAGCTTCGCCGTCACGGTGAGCGACTACAACGTGCTGCACCTCGCCGCACGGTTCCCCGGAGCCTCGCACCGCGTCCGCCGCGTCTACAACGGCCTCGAGCTCGAGCGCTTCGCCTTCTCGCCGCGTCCGGCGCGCACCGGCGTGCTCCGGGTCGCCGCGGTCGGCCGGCTGGTCGAGAAGAAGGGCTTCGCACTGCTCGTCGACGCCGTGGCGATGCTCGCCGCCGGCGGGCAGGACGTCGAGGTCGAGATCGCGGGGGGCGGCGAGCTGCACGACGCGCTCGACGAGCGGATCCGCTCCGCGGGCCTGGAGTCGCGCGTCCGGCTCCTGGGTCCCGTGCCGCAGAACGGGGTGGCCGCCCTGCTGCGCCGCTCCGACGTGTTCGTCGCGCCGTGCATCGTCGGAGGCGACGGCAACGCCGACGGGCTGCCGACCGTGCTGCTGGAGGCCATGGCGACGGGAGTGCCGTGCATCTCGACCGCGGTCACGGGGATCCCCGAGGTGATCCGCGACGGCGACACCGGGATCCTCTGCCGTCCGGGCCGCGTCGACGACCTCGCCCGAGCGCTCCAGCGCGTGGCCGACCCGGCGTTCGACACCGCCGGCGTCACCGCTCGCGCGCGGGCCCTGGTCGAGAGCGAGTTCGATTCACGGGTCCAGGCCCGCACCCTCGCGGCCCTGACCCGCGACGCCTCCGCGGCGGAGGTGGCGTGATGCGCGTCGCCTTCGTCTGCGCCGACCCCGGCGTGCCCGTGTTCGGGAGCAAGGGCTCCTCCGTCCACGCCCAGGAGATCCTCCGCGCCCTCCGCTCGCGCGGCGACGACGTGCGCGTCTACTGCGCCCGCGCCGGCGACAGCGTCCCGGCCGACCTCGCCGACGTCCCCGTGCTCGAGCACCGCACCCGGGTGCAGGATCCGGCCGAGCGCGAGCGCGCGGTCGCCGCCGCGGCCGTGCATCTCGCCGAGGCGGTCCTGCTCGACGGGTGCGACCTGGTCTACGAGCGCTACTCCCTCTTCAGCCGCGCCTCGGCGCTCGTCTCGGTCGGGCTCGGCGTCCCCGCGGTCCTCGAGGTCAACTCGCCGCTGATCGACGAGCAGCGCGAGCACCGCGTCCTCATCGACGATGACGAGGCCCTCGACGCCACCCGCGCGGTCCTCGCCGAGGCGGCGGTCGTCGCGTGCGTCTCCGCCCCGGTGGCGCGCTGGGCCGCCGAGCGCGGCGCCCGTGCCCCGCTCGTCGCCCCCAACGGCGTCAACACCCGGCGCATCCTCGAGGCCCCGTTCCGCGACGGCCACCCGCTCACCGTCGGCTTCGTCGGCACCCTGAAGCCGTGGCACGGAGTCGGCACGCTGCTCGACGCGGTCGCCCGCCTCGATCCCGCGCTCGTCCGCCTCGTCGTGGTGGGGGACGGACCCGAAGGCCCGGCGCTCCGCGAGCAGGCCGACCGCCTCGGACTCGACGTCGAGTTCACCGGCGCCGTCGCCCCCGAGGACATGCCCGGGCAGCTCGCCCGCCTCGACGTCGGGGTCGCACCGTACCCGGCTCGCTCCGCCGAGGACTACTTCTCGCCGCTGAAGGTCTACGAGTACCTGGCGGCGGGGCTCCCCGTCGTCGCCTCGGGCGTCGGCCAGATCCCGTCGATCCTCGAGCACGGGGTCACCGGTCTGGTCGTCGCTCCGGGGCGGGCGGAGGCGCTCGCCGCGGCGCTCGCCGACCTCGCGGCCGATCCCGCCCGCCGCCGCGCGATGGGAGCCGCCGCCCGCGCCGTCGCGGTCGCCGAGCACGACTGGTCCCGGGTGCTCGGGCGGATCCTCGACGCCCTGCCCGACGCCCAGGAGGCCGCCGCATGAGCCGCGCCGGCCGCACCACCCCCGACCCCGGTGCGCTGCGCCGCAGCCTCCACATCGTGCGCCCGCACCTGCGCGAGCACCGCCTCCTGATGCTCGGCGGACTCGTCGCGCTGCTGGCCGAGGTGATCCTCCGGGTGCTCGAGCCCTGGCCGCTGAAGATCGTGATCGACAGCGTCAGCGCGAGCCTGGGCGCCACGGCCGGCGCCAACGCGGGGACGCCTCCCGCGACGATCGGCCTCCTCGTCGGGTGCGGAGCGATCCTGCTCGGCCTGGTGGGCCTGCGCGCGATCACCGCGTACCTCTCGACGATCGCCTTCGCCCTCGTCGGCTCCCGCGTCGCGACGTCGCTGCGCGCCCGCGTCTTCGCGCACGTGCAGGCCCTGTCGCTGCGGTACCACACCGTGTCCTCGGCGGGCGACACCGTGCAGCGCCTCGTCGGCGACATCGGCCGACTGCAGGAGGTGGCGGTCACCGCCGGCCTCCCGCTGGTCGGCAACGTCATCACGCTCGTCGTGCTGACCGTCGTGATGCTGTGGCTGGATCCGCTGCTCACGCTCGTCGTCGTCGGCGCGGCGATCGTCTACCTCGTCTCCTCCCGGCGCAGCTCGTCGTCGATCACCAGCGCCTCGCGCTCCACCCGCAAGGGCGAGGGCGCGCTCGCCGACACCGCCCAGCAGACGCTCGGGGCGATCCGCGTCGTGCAGGCCTACGGACTCGAGAAGGAGGTCGGCGGAGCGTTCGACCGCGGCAACGCCACCGCGCTGCACCAGGGCGTGAAGGCCCGCCGTCTCGCCGCCGCGCTCGAGCGCCGCACCGACGTGATCGTGGGAGTCGCGACCGCACTGGTCCTCACCGGCGGCGGCTGGCGCGTGCTCGAGGGGCAGATGACGCCGGGCGACCTCGTCGTCTTCACGATGTACCTCAAGATCGCCATGCGCCCGCTGAAGGACCTCGCCAAGTACACGGGCCGCATCGCGCGCGCCGCGGCCTCGGGGGAGCGGGTCGCCGATCTGCTCGACGAGGAGATCGAGGTGCGCGACCGCCCCGGCGCCCGGCCGCTCGTCACGACCGCGGGTGCCGTCTCGTTCGAGGCGATCGGAGTCGACGACGGCTACGGCCGCCCGCTCTTCACCGACCTGTCGCTGCGGATCGGCGGCGGCGAGAACGTGTGCCTGCTCGGCGCCTCCGGAGCCGGCAAGTCGACGCTCGCGAGCCTGCTGGTGCGCGCGTCCGATCCCCGTCGCGGACGCATCGCGATCGACGGCACCGATCTGCGCGACGCGACCCTGGCGAGCCTGCGCGCGAGCATCTCGCTCCTGCTGCAGGACTCGGTCCTCTTCGCCACGTCGGTCCGCGAGAACATCCGCTACGGGCGCCTGGACGCGACCGACGCCGAGGTCGAGGAGGCGGCGCGGCGCGCGAACGCGAGCGACTTCGTCGAGGCGCTGCCCGACGGCTTCGAGACCGTGCTCGGCGAGCGCGGCGGCACCCTGTCCGGCGGCCAGCGCCAGCGCATCGCCATCGCCCGGGCGCTGCTGCGCGACGCCCCGGTCGTCGTCCTCGACGAGGCCACGACCGGGCTCGATCCCGAGGCGCGGGCCCAGGTGGCGCAGTCGCTCGCCGAGCTCACCCGAGGCCGCACGACGATCTCCATCACGCACGACCCCGCCGCGATCGCCGGCGCCGACCGCCTGCTCTGGCTCGAGGACGGCCGCATCGTCGAGGACGGGACCCCCGAGGAGCTGCTCGGCAGCGATTCCCGCGTCGCCGCCTGGTTCCGCCGCGCCGCGGTCCCCGGGACGACCGAGGAGGTGCGCGCATGACGCCCGGCACGGAGGCGGCCGTCGCCCACCTGGCCCGTCGCGACCCGTCGCTCCCGGCCCTCGCTCAGCTCCTCGACGCGCGGCGCCTCGACGACGCCCTGGGCGTCGCCGTCCGCGTCACCCGTCGGCGCTGGAAGCGCGGCGCGGACGTCGTGGTCGCCTTCGACGCCGCCGCCGGCCCGGGCTGGATCGCCTCCTACGCCGATCCGGCCAAGCTCGACAAGACCCGGGAGCGCGCACGGCGCATCGGGGTCGTCCTGCGCGAGCACCCCGAGCTCCGCGCCGTGAGCGGCCCCGTGCGCGCCGATCGCGAGCTCTCGCCGTCGGTGCGGCGCCTCGAGCGGCTCGAGCCCGGACTGATCGAGCGCGCCCGCCTCCTGCGGCACAACCCGCACCGCCGGCTCGTCGTGGCCGAGACGTCGCGCGTGGTCAAGATCGTGACCCCCGGAGCGGCCGCGTCCGTCGTGGAGGTCGCGCGCGTGCAGCGCGCCCTCGCCGACCGGGGCGTCCCCGTCCTCGTCCCCGCGGTGATCGGCTCCGGCGCCTCCTCGACCCCGTGGTGGGGCGACGGCGATCTGACCGAGCGCCCCTCGGAGCTCGGCGCGGCCCGGGCGGGGACCGCCCTCGCAGGGCTGCACGCCGTGCGGGGCGTCCCCGTCCCCGCGGGCTCCGGCGACGAGGTCGCCTCCGCGGTCCGAGCCCTCGTCGATCTCGTCCCGGATCTCGCCCCGCGGCTCGAGCGGCTCGCGGCCGGTCTCGCCGGCGCGGGCCGCCGCTCCGCCGTCGTGCACGGCGACTTCTCCGCCGACCAGGTCCTCGTCGGCGACGGTGTGCGCCTGATCGACTTCGACCGCGTCCGCGCCGACGAGCCCGAGCGCGATCTGGGCGGGCTCCTCGCGGCGGAGCCGCCGTCCTCCGCGCTCGGCGCGGCCCTGCTCGAGGCGTACCGCGCCGCCGGGGGAGTGGTCGACCCCGCCGCCCTCCGCCGCCGCACCGCCTCGGCCGTGCTCCTGCGCGCCGTCGAGCCGTTCCGCACCGCCCTGCCCGACTGGCGGGAGCGCGTCGAGGCCGCCCTCGCGCGGGCCGAGGGGGTGCTCGCGTGCTGAGCGCGGTGCCCGCGGAGATCGTCGAGGACGGAGTGACGTGGACCGTCACGCGCGCCTGGCCCGCTCCCGACGGCGCCGATCTCGAGGCGCACGCAACCGGCTCGCCCGACGTCCGCGGCGGCCGCTGGAGTGCCTCGGGCGGGATCCGGCTCCTGCCCGCCGGCACCGACCGCCGTCTCCCCGCCCTCGAGTCCGCCCGCCGGGAGGGCTCCGTCGTCGTCCACCGCCCCGGCCGTCGCGCCGTGGTGCGCTCGGCCGACGGCGGGAGCTTCCTCAAGGTGCTGCGCCCGCACGCCGCTCCCGGAGTCGTGGCCGCCCACGCGAGCGCCGAGGTCTTCGCGGCAGGGTTCGATCTGCCCCGGGTGCTCCACCGCGCCGGCGACCCGGAGGGCCTCGTCCGCTTCGCCGCGCTGCCCGGGCGCACACTGCTCGAGGTCGGCTCCGATCCGCGCACCACGTCGGAGCAGTGGCGCGCGGTCTGGGAGCGCTGGGCCCGGGGGTGGGCGCTCCTGCCCCCGGCTCCCGCCGAGCTGCCGGAGCACGGGCCGGCTGCGGAGTCCGGCGTCGTCGCGACCTGGGCCGCGCACGCCGCGACGCAGCTGCCCGCGCACGAGCGCGCCGGCGTGCTCGCGGCGGCCGCTCGCGTGTCGGAGTCGCTCGTCGCCGCCCCCGCCGAGCCGCTCGTCCTCGCGCACCGCGATCTGCACGACAAGCAGCTCCTCGCCGCCGAGGACGGATCCCTGGCCCTGCTCGACCTCGACACCGCCGCGCGGGCCGAGGCCGCGCTCGATCTCGGCAATCTGCGCGCGCATCTGCGGCTGCGCACCGCGCAGGGGCTGCTGCCGCCCGAGCGGGCGGTCGAGGCCGCCGCGATCGTCGACCGCACCGCCGAGCGGGCCGGAGTGCCTCCGCACCGCCTCGACGCCCACGACACGGCGGCGCGACTCCGCCTCGCCTGTCTCTACCTGTTCCGACCGGCCTGGCGCCCGCTCGCCGCCCGGTCGCTCGCCCGCACCACCGGAAGGATCCTCGCCCCGTGAGACCATCGACACCGAACCCGTTCCGCCGCTCGACCCGCACCGGCACGACCCCCGAGGAGACGCCCATGGCCCGACGCGGTCCCGTCCTGCTCGCGGTCGGCGCGGCCGTCTGCCTCGCCGCGATCATCGGAGGCGCCGTCACCGTCGCCGGCGCGATGCAGCCGCCGCAGCAGGTCACCGAGATCGGCTCCACCCCGGTCGTGGGCCCGAGCCGCGCCCCCGGGGCCGACGAGACGCCGACCGGGGGTCCGAGTGCCGACCCGGGCACCGCGACCGATCCCGGGACGGCGACGGACCCCGCCGCGACGCCCGCTCCCGTCGCGCCCTCCGCCGAGCCGAGTCCGCCCGCTCAGCCGAGCGGGGGCACGGCCCCCGTGCCGGTCGTCCCGGTCCCGGCCCCCGCGCCCGCCGACGGCGACGACGGCGACGACGAGGACACCGACGATCCGGACGACGACGTCGACGACGACACCGACGACTAGCCCGGGGCGTCAGCCCACCATCCGGTACCCCATGCCGCGCACCGTCTCGATTCGGTCGGCGCCGATCTTGCCCCGCAGGTAGCGCACGTAGACGTCCACCACGTTCGAGCCCGGGTCGAAGTCGTAGCCCCACACCCGGCTGAGCAGCTGCTCGCGGCTGAGGACCTGCTCGGGGTGGCGGAGGAACTCCTCGGCCAGGGCGAACTCGCGGGCGGACAGGTCGATCGTCCCGCCCTCCACCGTCGCCCGGCGCGACCGCAGATCCAGCGTCACCCCGCCGTGCACGAGCGTCCCGTCGTCCTCGCCCGCACCGGTCGCGGCGGCCTCGCGCAGCCGCAGCCGGATCCGCGCGAGCAGCTCGTCGAAGCGGAACGGCTTCGCGAGGTAGTCGTTCGCGCCGAGATCGAGCCCCTCGACGGTGTCGGTGACCGAGCTGCGGGCCGTCAGCATGATCACGGGGAGCGTCGACCCCTCCGCCCGCAGCGCCCGCAGCACCGCGAACCCGTCCAGCCCGGGCAGTCCGACGTCCAGCAGCACCAGGTCGAACGGGGTGCCGCGGAGGTACGACAGCGCGTCGTCCCCGCGGGCGGCGCGCGTCGTGGTGTACCCCGCCGCCCGCAGGCCCTTCTCGACGAAGGCGGCGATCCGCTCCTCGTCCTCGGCGATGAGGATCGTGCTCACTCGGTGCTCCCTGTCCTGTCGTCGGTGTCGTCGTGCGGATGCCGCTCCAGCGGCAGCGAGAGGGCGAAGCGGGTGCCGCGGCCGGGCACCGAGTCGAGCTCGACCCGGCCGCCGTGCGCGCGGGCGATGGCCGACACGATCGCGAGGCCGAGACCGGAGCCGCGGATCCCGCGCCCGTCGTCGACCCGGCCGAAGCGCTCGAAGATCCGGTCGCGCGCGGCCGGCGGGATGCCGGGCCCCTCGTCGGTGACGAACAGCTCGACCCGGTCGCCGCGCCGCTCGCTGCCGAGGACGATCGTCGACCCCTCCGGGCTGTACTTCGCCGCGTTGTCGGCGAGCTGCAGCCAGGCCTGCGTCAGGCGGGCCGCATCGGCGTCGATCCGGACCTCGGCGACGGGCCCGGAGCGCCACCGGGGCCCGGGGATCACCGAGACCTTCGCGAGCACCTGGCGGGTCAGCTCGCCGATTGCGGTGGGCTGCGGGGCGAGGCGGTCCTCGCGCTCCGCCTCGGACAGCTCCGCGATGTCCTCCAGCAGGTGCCCCATCCGGTCCAGCTCGTCGAGCGCGATCGCCCGCGTCGACTCGACGTCCTCGGGATCGCGGGTGTCGACGAGCTCCAGGTGCCCGCGGACGATCGTGATCGGCGTGCCGAGCTCGTGCCGCACGTCGGCCAGGAGCCGGCGCTGCGCCTCGAACGAGCCCTCGAGCCGGCCGATCATGTCGTTCACCGTCCGGGTGAGGTCCGAGACGTCGTCGTCGCCGGCGACCGGGATCCGCTCGCCCAGGTCGGTCGCGGTGATGCGCGAGGCGGTCCGCCGCAGCTCGCGGATGGGGGAGAGGAGCCGGCCGGCGACGAACCAGCCGACCAGCCCCGTCGCGGCGAGGGCGACCAGGGCGATCACCGCGTAGCTGAGCGAGACATCGCTCAGATCCGACAGCCGCGCGTCGGTGTCGATCGCGGTGACGAAGACGCCCTCGGTGCCCGCGCCCTCCACCCGGAGCGGCACGGCCGCGTACCGCAGGGTCCCGTCGTCGGTCTCGCCCCAGCCCAGCACGGTCGCGCCGGCAGCGGTCTCCTCCGACACCCGGTCCAGGAACGCGGCGTCGTCGTCGAGCAGGAAGCTGAGGGCGTACGGCTGCGGCTCCCAGCGCGCGACACCGTCGACGAGTCCCACCGTGCTCCCGTCGAGCCGGGGCAGCACCTGCCCGAGGACGGTCCGCAGCAGGGCGTCCATGTCGGTGAAGCCGGAGCCGTCGGTCGGCGCCGCGGTGAGGGGAGCGTCGTCCGGCTCGACGACCACCGCCTCCTCGGGCGATTCGACGATGGTGCGCACGCTCTCGACCTGCTGGCGCAGCTCCTCGTCGATCGACGCCAGGATCCGGTCGCGCTGCAGGAGGAATGACGCGCCTCCCGAGACGAGGAGCCCGAGCGCCGTCACGACCAGGATCGCGGCCAGGATCCGCACCCGCACCGATCGCAGGCGCCGCACGGGCGCGGACGCGGGT
>NZ_JADILJ010000074.1 GCF_017355185.1 Rathayibacter sp. SD072
GGCGGACCGCTGCGCACCCTCACCAAGGTGCGCACCTACCTGCAGGCCGTGCGCCTGCTGCACTTCCACGCGTACAGCCACGCCGACCAGGTCCCGCGGCTCACGCGCGGTGCCGACGTGTCGTTCGCGCCGAACGTGTCGTTCCGCAACGCCGAGCGGATCACGATCGGCGCCGGCACCCACATCGGCGAGAACTCGCTCGTGTGGGCCGGCAACGCGACCGGCCGCATCACCTTCGGCGAGAAGTGCCTCCTGGCGCCGAACGTCACGGTCACCGCGTCCAACTACGGCATCGTGCAGGGCACCCCGGTGATGGACCAGGCGAAGGTCGAGCGCGACATCGTCATCGGCCGCGACGTGTGGCTCGGAGCGAACGTGGTCGTCACGGCCGGAGTGACGATCGGCGACGGCGCGATCGTGGGCGCCGGAGCGGTGGTCACCAAGGACCTCCCGGCGAACTGCATCGCGGGCGGCGTCCCCGCCAAGGTCATCGGGCAGCGACCGGAGGCGACCGGTGCCTGAGTCGGCGAGCACGACGGGGTCCGCGAGCGCGACCGCCGTCGACACGAGCCTGGCGATCGTCGTCGTCAGCTACAACACCCGCGAGAAGACGCTCGCGTGCCTGGACTCGATCCCCCGCGGCGACGCTCCGACGCCCCCGCACGTGATCGTGGTCGACAACGGCTCCGCCGACGGCAGCGCCGAGGCGATCCGCGCGGCGCACCCCGAGGCCACCGTGATCGAGGCGGGCGACAACCTCGGCTTCGCGCGCGGCGTGAACCGCGGAGTCGCGGCCGCGACCGAGCGCTACGTGCTGCTGCTGAACCCGGACACCCTCGTGCTCGACGGCTCGTTCCGCGCGCTGCTCGACTTCGCCGTCGCGAACCCCCGCTACGGGGTCTACGGCGGACGCACCCTGCGACCGGACGGCGCGGTCGATCCGTCCTCGTGCTGGGGCGCCCCGAGCCTGTGGTCGCTCCTGACCTACGCGACCATGCTCTCCACCGCCTTCCGCGGCAACCCGCTCCTGGATCCGGAGTCGCTCGGCCGCTGGCAGCGCGACACGGTCCGCGAGGTGCCGATCATCACCGGCTGCCTGCTGCTGATGGAGCGTGCGCAGTACGAGCGCGTCGGCCGCCTCGACGAGCGCTTCTTCCTCTACGGCGAGGACGCCGAGTTCTCGATCCGCGCCCGCCGTGCGGGTCTGGCACCCGTGATCGTGCCGACCGCCGTGATCGTGCACGACGTCGGAGCCTCCACGCGCGACGCCGCGACCGAGGGCAACTCGGGCCGCAAGATGTGCATGGTGATGGCCGGCAAGGCCACGATGATCCGTCTCGCCTGGAAGCCGCTGCCCGCCCGCGCGGGCATCGCCCTGCTCCAGGCCGGTGCGCTCGTGCGGACGGTTCTCGAGACGGCGACGCGGCGCAAGCGTCGCGCCTGGACCGAGGTCTGGCAGCGCCGCGCCGACTGGCGCGTGGGGTACCCGGAGGCGGAGCGCACGCTCTTCGGCCGCGTCCCCGGCACCGGTGCGGCCACGGAGGCGGCCCGATGATCGCCGGCGGCACCCGCACCCTCCGCTCGCGGCTGCGCACCCGGCTGCGCGGCCTCCTCACGCCCGAGAGCGCCGTGAGCCGGCGCCTCGTCGTCGAGGCGGAGCCCGCGTTCCGCACCCGGTACGCGAACCCCTACAACGCGCGCCTCTACACGGCGATGACGGCCGAGGGAGCGCTCGTGCGCGACCTCTCGTGGTTCCGTTTGCTGACCTCGAAGATCGACATCGTCCACCTGCACTGGCCGGACCTCACGTTCCTCAGCGGGATCCGCCGCTACCGCGTCGTCGCCCGCCTGGTCTTCTTCTTCGGCTTCCTCCGCATCGCCCGGCTCCGCGGCACGCGCCTGATCTGGACCGCGCACAACGTGACCTCGCACGAGGAGCGGGCGACCCCGTTCCTGCGGAACTGGTACCGGCGACTGCTGACCGAGAACCTCGACGCGATCATCTGCCTCTCGGAGGAGGGCGTGTCGGCGATCCGCGTCTCTTACCCGGAGCTCGCCCACGTGCCGGCGTTCGTCACCCCGCACGGGCACTACCGCCACGACTACGACTTCTCGCCGAGCCGCGCCGAGGCGCGCGCGGAGCTCGGGCTCGACCCCGACGCCCGCCTCGTGGTGTCGGTGGGCCAGATCCGGCCGTACAAGAACATCCCGACCCTGATCGAGCAGTTCCGCGCCCGAGAGGACGACGGCACGCTGCTCGCGGTCGCCGGCAACCCGGCGCGCGGACCACTGCGCGGAATGATCGAGGAGGCCGTCGGCGGCGACCCCCGCATCCGCCTGGAGCTCGCGTTCCTCAGCGACGAGCGGATCGCGCTCTGGCTGCGCGCGAGCGACCTCGTCGTGCTGCCCTACTCGGCGATCCAGAACTCGGGATCCGCGATCCTGGCCGTCTCGGCCGACCGCCCCGTCCTCGTCCCGGATCTCGGGTCGATGCACGAGCTGGCGGCCCTCGTGGGCCCGGAGTGGGTGCGCCTCTACCGCGGCACGTTCGACCGCTCGGTCCTCGACGAGGCGCTCGAGTGGCTCGACACGCGCGAGGCCCCCGAGCGGGCCGATCTGGCGGAACTCGAGTGGGACGCCATCGCGCGCTCCACGATCGCGGCGTACCGCCTCGTTCTGGGGGTACGGCCTCGGCGTGTCGGTGCGGGATCGGCCCCTGTTCGTCACGAAGTGGAAACCTCGCGCCGCTAACTTAGGCGCTCGAAGCCCACTTCCACTCCTCCGTCCGGCCCCGAACCGGACGGTCGTCGGCCCTCGCTGCCGACGAGGCGCTCACGACCGCCCGACAGCGGCCCGGCGCATCCTCCCCACCCGATGCACCCGGTGCACGCACGCCCACGACCACGCACGACCAGCACGACCAGCACTGACAGCACAGTGCGCAGCCCCTCCACCGCACGACAGCCACTCGCACCGCCCGCCCGGAACGCAGTGACGCGTACGCCGGGGCCGCACCCTCACCGGGGCGGCCCCGGGCCGCCGAACGATCACGAGGTCCTCCTCGCTCCCGGGCACCGCCCTCGCCCTCACGAGTCGATCGGACGACACCCATGCCCAGAGCAGCCCACTCCCGAACAGCACTGTCGAGAACAGCACCCTCCAGAACCTCCCCGCGCGGATCCCTGAGCGCGGTCCTCCTCGCCCTCGTGGTCCTCGTGGCGGCGCTCGTCACCGCTCCCGCCGCCACCGCGGCGGTGCCCGACCGCTGGACGTCCCCGACCGGCACCGGCACCGCCTGCAGCCAGGCCGCGCCGTGCGCCCTCTCCACCGGCGTGCAGAGCGCCCCCGCGGGCAGCACCGTCCGCCTCACGACCGGCACCTACCCCGACGCGACCCTGCGCGGCGGCAAGGCCACCGCGGCCCAGCCCCTCGTCGTCACCGCCGCTCCCGGGGCCTCGCCCGTGCTCACCCGCGTCAAGAGCTACGTGGCGAACATCGTCTGGTCCGAGATCACCGTGTCGACGACGTTCTACCTCTACGGCGCGAACCAGAGCATCGAGTCCGCCCACTTCGACGGCGGCGGGCTCTTCGTCCGCAACGACGGCGCGGTCGTCCGCGACTCGCTGTTCGAGAACGGCTCCTCCATCGACGGCATCCAGGTCGGCGGAGCATCCGACGTGCTGATCGAGGGCAACACCGTCCGCGACTACGACCAGGACAAGAACAACGGCCTCCACGCCGACTGCATCCAGGTGTTCGAGAGCACCGGTGTCACCCTCCGCGGCAACACCCTCTCGAACTGCTACAACGCGGGCATCATCTTCTCGCCAGGCGCCGGGGACGGAATGAGCGACATCACCGTCGAGTCGAACTTCGTGCAGAGCTGCGTCGTCAAGACCGCGCAGTGCCGCGGAGGCTCGGCCGCCGACTTCCGCGAGGTCACGGCCAGCGACCTGCTCATCCGCAACAACACCTTCGTCGACGGATCGCTGCGCGTCGGGGGCGCGACGAACACGGTCTTCGATCGCAACATCGTCAGCTACCTGGCCGCGTGCGACAGCCCGATGACGAACACCATCGTGTCGTCGTGGAACACGAAGCTCTGCAAGGCGCCTGCGCTGCTGAACGCGCAGGGCAACATCCAGGGCAGCCCGCGCTTCGTCTCCGAGGACACCGGCGACCTCCGCCTCGTCGACGGCGACGAGGCGCTCATCGAGGGCTGGGGATCGACGGCCCCCGCCGCGCGCGACATCGACGGCTCCGCCTTCTCGCGGAACACCGCCGGAGCCCACGCGGCGAAGGCCGGCGGACCCGCGCCGACCCCCTCGGCGACCGCGACGGCGACCGCCGCCCCGACCGCCTCGCCCACGGCGACCGCGACTCCGACCGCGACCCCGACGCCCACGCCGACCGCGACCGTCCCCGTGCCGGTCCCGACGTCGACCACGCCGATCCCGGCTCCGACCGAGGAGCCCGGAGCGACCCAGCCGCCCGCCGTCGACACCACCGCTCCCGAGGTCGCGATCACGTCGCCCGTCTCGGGTGCGGTGATCCGGGGCATCACCACCGCCACGGTGACCGCGACGGACGACACCGCGGTCACGGCGGTCGCCTTCTACCTCGGCAGCCTGAAGGTCGGCGACGCGACGGCCACGACCGGCACCACCTGGGAGCTGACGACGACCACGGCCGGCCTGCGCGGGACCTTCCCGCTCACCGCCCGGGCGACCGACGCCGCCGGCAACACCGGCA
The DNA here is from genome assembly GCF_017355185.1 of Rathayibacter sp. SD072. GTDB lineage: Bacteria > Actinomycetota > Actinomycetes > Actinomycetales > Microbacteriaceae > Rathayibacter. The sequence goes on from NZ_JADILJ010000074.1 coordinate 4,753, forward strand.
TCAGCGCTCCGGTCACCATCACGCTCCGCTAGCACGGCGTCCCGGCGAACGGCCCGGTCCCCTCCCCTGCGGAGCGGGCCGGGCCGTTCGGCGTCCCCCTCCCACGACCCGCTCCGCCCGTCAAGGTCGAGCGCGCAGCGGAGGCGGGCCGTAGCGTCGGAGTCCCGCGGCCGTTCCGAGGACGCGGCGAGAGAGGCCACTGATGAGCGAGAACGAGCAGACCGGTCCCGTCATGGACGGCGCCGAGGACGCGAGCAACGACGAGAAGCTGAGCGGCCTCGTCGAGCAGGTCGACCAGGACCACGGCGCCGAGGGCGCGGGAGCCATGGCCGACGAACTGCGGGAGCGCGCCGACGAGACCGACACGGAGATCGTCGCCGAGAAGGAGTGACGGCACCGCTCCCGCGCCGCACCCTCAGCGCGGGAGCGCCGCCCTCGCCCGGTGCAGGAACACCGCCGTCATGATCGCGCGGGTGCGCGCGGGGGACGCGTCCAGCGGACCCAGGATGCTCTCGATCCGCTCGAGCCTGTCGTAGAGGGTCTGCCTCCCGATGCCCAGGGCCACCGCGGTGGCGGTCTTGCCGCCCCAGAGCGAGGCGTAGGTCTCGAGCGTCACCAGCAGGTCGGGCCGCTGGGCGAGGAGGGGGCCGAGGAGGTCCTCGACGAAGTCATCGGCAGCGGGGGCGTCGCGCAGTGTGCTCGCGAAGCGCTCGAGCCGGTGCTGCCGCGCGTCGACGACGCGGCCCGGGAGCGCCCACTCCCGCACTCCCCGCACCTCGGCGAGCTCCCGCGCGAGCGAGCGCTGATCGCCGATGCCGCTGCCCACGCACACGGGCCCCGCTCCCTCGACCCCCTCCAGGAGCACCGCCCGGGCCGCCTCCATCGCCGCCGCGCTCGCGAAGGGCAGCAGGGCCAGCAGCTCGGTGCCCACGACGCTCAGCACCGGCTCCGACTCGGCCACGGCACGCAGCGCGCCGCGCACCTCCTGCAGCGACCGCTCGTCGTGCCCGGCGTCGGCCGACACCCCGAGGTAGCGCTCGCGCCCGCCGGCGCCGAGTCGCTCGAGGAACGCGTCGACCTGGAGGTCCATCGACGGCGGCTGCTCGGTCGCGGTGAGCACGGCCACGAGCTGGGCCGCGAGGCGCTCGGCGATCGCGGGCGGCCGGTGCCGCAGGACCGCGATCGCGAGCACGTCAGGGGCGCGATCCAGCGCGACGGCGACCGGGTGCACGTCCGCGTCGGCGTGCGCCCGGAGGTAGAGGGTGCCCAGCAGGGAGTCGCCCGCCCGAAGGACGCCCGAGAACGCGCCCGCCGTGCGCGTCGTGTCGACGCCGCGGCCGGGCTCGGCCCGCGCAATCGGCTCGCCGGTCGGCGAGACGAGGGAGGCACTCGCTCCGGTCTCCGCGGCGACGACCTGCAGCAGCTCCTCGACGCCCGCTTCGGCGGCGGCCGCCTCGCCGAGCAGACCGGACAATCTGTCCGCCAGGCGCAGACTCCGGAACTTCTGCTCGGTGAGCGCCGTGTTGATGCTCTCGCACACCTGGACGAAGGGGACGCGGCGGGAGAGCGAGAGCACGGGCAGGCCGTGCTCGAGGGCGGCGGCCACGAGCGGTGCCGGCACGGAGGGGAGCCGGGTCGACAGCTCGATGGCGAGGGCACCGATCCGAGCCGCGACCAGGGATTCCACGTACCGCCGGCACTCCGCCGGATCCTGCTCGAGTGAGAGGTTCACGCCCTCCATGAGCAGGAGCTCCCCGCCCAGGAGGAGCGGCCCCACGTCGAGCTGCTCGCTCGCGTGCGCCCAGCGGATCAGGGAGCGCTGCGCCTGGGGGCCCCCGGCGACCACGACGGGCAGGGCGGCCGACAGGCGGGGGTCGCGGAGCGCATCCGCGAGCAGGTAGGCCATGCAGAACGTCCTCTCGCGTCACGGCGAATTTACACGGGTGCGCGGCGCGCGAAACCGCTCGGGAGCAGAGTGGGCTCATCCGCCGACCGCGTGCACGCTCCCCCGCCGCCCGGCCACTCCTGCTCCACCTCACTCCGAGAGGACCCGCCATGAGCACCGACGCCCTGCACGGCACCACCGATTCCGAGGAGGCGCTCGCGCCCCTCCCCGACTCCCGGCGCACCGCCCGGATCGACGGCCAGTTCTGGATCTGGGCCGGGGCGAACATCGCCCCGATCAACTGGGTCCTCGGCGCACTGGGCGTGAACATGGGCCTGGGCCTCTGGGACACCGTCACCGTGCTCGTGCTCGGCAACGTGGTGGGCATGGCGGTCTTCGGCTTCTTCGTCCTCCTGGGGCAGCGCACCGGCGTGACGGGCATGCTGCTGGGCCGGGCGGTCTTCGGCCGCCGCGGCAACTACGCCCCCGCCGCCGTGCAGGCGGTCGTGGTGATCGGATGGTGCGCCATCAACACCTGGATCGTGCTCGACCTCGTGATCGCCCTGCTCGGCTCGGTGGGTCTGGTCGATCCCGAGGCGTCGAACGTCGGCTGGCGGATCGCCGTCGCGGCCGTGATCATGGCGATCCAGGTCGCGATCTCTTTCCTGGGCTACCGCGCGATCGCCGCGTTCGAGCGCTGGACCGTGCCGCCGACCCTGGTGGTCCTCGCGGTGATGTCGATCGTCGCGTGGTTCTTCCTCGACATCGACTGGTCCTACGCCGGACCCGCCGAGGGCGCTCTGACCGGCGGTGACCGCCTGGCCGCGATGTCCATCGTGATGACCGCCATCGGCATCGGCTGGGGCCTCACCTGGCTCGCCTACGCCGGCGACTACTCCCGCTTCGTCAGCCCGCGCGCCTCGCGGCCCAAGCTCTACTTCGCCAGCGTGCTCGGCCAGTTCATCCCGGTCGTCTGGCTCGGCCTGCTCGGCGCGACGCTCGCGACGAAGAACGGCGGCGTGGACCCGGGCGAGCTCATCGTCGACAACTTCGGCGCCCTCGCGATCCCGGTGCTCCTGCTCGTCGTGCACGGCCCCATCGCCACCAACGTCCTCAACATCTACTCGTTCAGCATGGCCACCCAGGCCCTGGACGTGCGCCTGGGCCGCCGCACCCTGAGCCTGATCGTCGGCGTGCTCGCCTTCGCCGCCTCCGTCTTCTTCGTCTTCCAGGACGACCTGGCGACCACGCTCGACGCCTGGCTGGTCGGACTCGTCGGCTGGGTCGCTCCGTGGGGCGCGATCGTGCTCGTGCACTACGCCGTCTTCGAGAAGCGCGTGCGCTCGTTCGGCCACCTCTTCGCCCCGGTCGGCTCGCCGCTGCTCCCGGACGTGCGCTGGCGCGCCCTGCTCTCGTTCGCCATCGGCGCGACGCTGACCTGGATGTTCATGAACGGCTCGGTTCCGGCGCTGCAGGGCCCGGCCGCGACCGCTCTCGGCGGCATCGACGTCTCGTGGCTGGCGGGAGCCGTCTCGGCCGGTCTGGCCTACCTGCTGCTCGGACGCGGCGACGCCGACGAGTGGGTGCAGCGCCGCGAGGCCCTGGAGCGGTCGCCGCGCGCGGCCGAGCCGGTCCTCGGGTAGCCGGCCCCGTCACTCCGCTCCTCTCTTCTCTCTCCTCCACGACCCGCACCACCGCACCACGAACGGAACCGCCATGCCGCTGCTCATCACCGACGCCTCCGTCATCACCATGGACCCGCTCTCGGGTGCCGTGCCGATCACGGCGAGCATCCGCATCGTCGACGACGTGATCGTCGCGATCGGTCCGGGGCTGGCGCCGGAGCCGGGCGACGAGGTGATCGACGGCCGCGACCGCCTGGTCACCCCCGGCTTCGTCAACACGCACACCCACTCGTGGGAGTACCTCTACAAGGGGCGCTACGACAACCTGCCGCTCGAGCTGTGGATGCTGCTCTCGTACCCGATCCTGGGCGACAGTCGCGTCGCTCCTGACCTGGTGCGGCTGCGCTCGTCGCTGTTCGCGCTCGAGTCGCTGAAGGCGGGCGTGACGACGCTGGTCGACGACGTGCTCGAGAACCCGGATCAGGACGCGGCGCAGCTGGCCGCGGTGTTCGACGCGTACGACGAGATCGGGATCCGGGCGAACATCTCGGGGCATGTGATCAGCAAGCCCTTCTTCGAGACCATGCCGTTCCTCGAGGAGCTGCTGCCGGCCGACGTCCTCGAGTCGGCGCGGGCGGCGTCGCGGCCGACGACCGACGGGTACCTTGCGTTCAGCCGCGAGGCCTTCGCGACCCAGCACGGACGGGGCGGCGGGCGGCTGCGCTACATGGTCGCCCCCTCCGCGCCCCAGCGGGTCGCGCCCGAGCTGCTGGTCGGAGCGACCGAGCTTGCGCTCGAGCACGGCGCGGAGTGCCACATCCACGTCCTCGAGACGAAGACCCAGCTGGTCACCGGGCAGGAGTCGTACGGGGGCACCCTCGTCGAGTACATGGAGCGGATCGGGGCCCTCTCGCCGAACACCACGTTCGCGCACGGCATCTGGCTCACCGACTCCGACATGGACCGCGTCGCCGCCGCCGGGACCTCGATCTCGCACAACCCGCTCTCGAACCTCAAGCTCGGCTCGGGCATCGCGCCCTGGCGCGCCCTGCACGACGCCGGAGTGAACCTGGGCCTGGGCACCGACGGCTGCTCGAGCAGCGACTCCCCGCGGATGCTCGACGTGATCAAGGCCGCGGCGCTGCTGCACAAGGTGACCGACCCCGATCTCGCCTCGTGGCCGACGGTCGCCGAGGTGCTGACGGCGGGCACGATCGGGGGCGCACGGAGCGCCGTTCTCGACGGGGTCACCGGCAGCATCGAGGTGGGCAAGCAGGCCGACCTCGTGCTGTTCGACCTCGAGACGCTCAACTTCACGCCGCGCCAGCGACTCGAGAACCAGCTCGTCTACTCCGAGAACGGCTCGTCGATCGACACGGTCATCGTGGCGGGCCGCGTCGTGGTCTCGGGCGGCGAGTCGACCACCGTCGACGAGAGGGCGCTGCGCGCGGATCTGACGGCGCAGCTCGGGGACATCGTCGCGTGGCAGGACTCGCTCGACGCCTCCAACGGGGTGCTGACGGAGCCGTTCCACCGGATGTACGAGCGGGCGATGGCGCGCGAGGCGTCGATCGACCGCTTCAGCGGGCGGCGCCTGGTCTGACGCCGCGACCGGACTCCCACCTCCGGCTCGCAGGAACCCGTTCGGCTCGCAGGAATCCCCGGATTCCGCGAGCCGATCGCCGTTCCGCGAGCCCGGGAGGACCGCGCCGGCCGAGGGCGGCTCGACGGCGCGTGCGCCCGTCCGGATCACCTGCTCGCGGCGCCGCTCCGAGCAGCCACGGCGCGTCCGATCGGCCCGCGCCCCGTCAAGGGGGTCAGCGATCCGGAGGAACACTCATCGGGAACATGCGTTCGAAGGCCGCGATTATGGTCGCTGCAGAAGCGCCGGAGACGTGTCCGGCCGTTGCCCCAGAGGCCCGACGTCCCCGCAGTGCCGCGGATCGGAGCGGTCCTCCGCCCGACCTCGACGCCCAGAAGGACGCCCCGTGCCGACGACCCCCGCGAGCCGCCGCCCGCACCGCTCAGGTGCGGGGCAGGCCGGCGAAGTTCGCGGCGCTGAGCTCCTGCACGGCGGGCAGCTTCGCGAGGATCGCGGACGAGACGGCGTCGCGGTCCGAGAGGACGCGCTCGAGCGCCTCTCCGACGCGCGTCGCGAGTCCGTCGCCGGGCTCGACGCACAGGTAGGGCAGCTCGAACATGGCCATCAGGCCCTCGACCTTGCCCTGCGTGGCGAGGGTGATCGCGGGCACGCCCTTCATCAGGGACATGATCGCCAGGTGCATGCGACCGGTGACGGTCACGGTGGCGCGCTCGGTGAAGCCGCGCACCTCGGCCGGGCTCAGGACGTCCTCGACGAAGGCGACGCCGGTCGTGTCGGGCAGCGCGGCGTAGACCTTGCGGCAGGCCGCGAGGTCGTCGGGACCGTGCTTGATCACGTGCGGGAGCAGCACGACGGCGAGGCCGCGCGCGCGCAGGCCGCCGATGATCTCGACGTACGCGCCGGTCTGATCGGTGTCGATCAGGCCCGAGACGTTGACGATCGCGATGCCGGCGCTCGTGTCGAGGGCGTCGAGCTCGGTGCTCGCCCGCTCGCTGTCGACGGAGCGGGCCGAGAAGACGATGTCCGCGGAGGCCTGCGCGTCGAGTCCGTCGCGTCGAGCGCGCTCGACCGACAGCGGGTCGCGGAGGAAGAGCGTGGTGCCGGCGCGGTCGGCCGCCCGCAGCTCGGCGAGCGCCGCCGGGTGCGCCTTGCCGTTCCAGCTGAAGCCGAGGACGCGCGTGTCGACTCCCGCCGAGGCGGCGCTGCGCGCGACGACCGCGCGGCTGGTCGAGGCGCGGAAGTTGTAGGCGCCGTCCATGATGTCGGCGCCGACGATCGAGACGGACGCGGTGCCCGGGAGCATGGAGCGGAAGCGGCGGAGGTCGCGCACGAAGCTCGGAAGTCCGCCGTAGAGCAGGGTGCCCAGCGAGACGATCTCGACGCGGTCGGCGTGCTCGGCGGGAACCCGGATGTCGCCCGGGTAGCGGGTGATGACCGTGATCGGGCCGGCCACGTTCTCGAGGAACGCGCCGACGAGCGCGGCGTCGCCGATGTTGCCGGCACCGGGGGGCGCGATCAGGATCGCGCGACCCTGGGCCGCGGCCTGCGGAGCGCGGCGCGCCCGGCGCAGGCGGGCGGCGTCGACGAAGACGGCCCGGGCGCCGAGCGACAGCACCGCCGGGCTCTTCAGGAGCGGAGCCGTGCGCTTGCGCACGCCTCCGAGGATCGTCCGGACTCGCGAACCCGTTCCGCTCACAGCACTGCCGTTCCCGGCCCCGTCTCGGAGCCGTCCTCGTCCTACGCCGGTGCGGGCGTTCGCCGCTCCGGTTGGTCCAGGCGGGCGCTCGAGCGCTCGTCCCCCAGGGGTGGTCGACCGCCGGGGACGCTCCCGCCGCGCCCA
>NZ_JADILJ010000075.1 GCF_017355185.1 Rathayibacter sp. SD072
CCCACCATCACGTCCGCCACGGCGACCGCTGGACCTACGTCCTCCACCCCGAAGACACCGGGCGATGCGGTCCAGCCGCGCGAACGCCCCCACCGCCACCGGAGCCGGCAGCAGCGCGCACAGCATCGCCATGCCGTCCACCTCCGGCACCACCCACACCGCGCGATCCTCCCGAGCACGCGCATGCCGCACGGTCAGAGGCTCCGCATGCAGTTCGTCCCGCAGTCGCGCGACCCGACGCCGCAACTGCGTGGGCGTCAGCTCGACGGCCAGCGGCGCAGCCCGCGCATCGAACTCCGCCCGCGACTCCGGAGGCAGCGTCGCTGCGACCGCGCAGATCACCTGACCCGCCTCCCACCGCACCTGCGCCGACTCGAGGAGCGCCCGCATGCACGGCAGATCCTCCACCAGCAGCTGCGCATGCAGCAGCTCCCGCGACACCACCCGCTCCGACACCCCCAGCGCGACCGCCAGCTCGGCCCGGACCGACCGCTCCACCAGATCATCCGACTCGCTCCGCGACAGCCCCCGCGCGAACGCCTCCGGACACCTCAGCGCCGCCCGATGCCCCTCATACAGCTCCTCCGCCGCCGCCAGCAGCACCGGCGCCGCCGAACGAGCCAGCACGTCCGCTCGATCACCGTGCTCGCGCACCGCGGCGAGCGCCGCGACCTCTTCTGAATCCGTCATGAGAGCAGTCGACCAGCGACCACTGACATTCCCTCATGTCCTTGCGCCGACGCGGCGCGCCCGTGTCGCGATCCGCAGCCCAGCCGGTGGGCCCGCCCCTACAGGAACAGCGACAGCACCAGCGTCATCCCGAGCGCCAGGACCGACGCCAGCGAGACGCCCACCGTCACCGTTTTCAGGGCCCCGCGGACCGACTGGTCGAGGAAGGTCTGCAGCAGCCAGAAGGTGTTCGACGTGACGTGGATGCAGAAGAGCGCCCCGGAGCCGGCGGCCAGCGCGATGAGCAGCGGATCCAGGCCGAGCGAGGCCGCGACGGGCGCGATCACTCCCGCCGCCGTGATGGCCGACAGCGTCACCGATCCGACCGCGATGTGCAGCACCGCGGCCATCAGCCACACCAGCAGCAGGGGCGCGAAGGAGGAGGCGGAGAAGTAGCCCTTGAGCACGTCGCCCAGATCGCCCTGCGCGATGACGGCGGCGAGGGAGCCGCCGATCCCGGTGAGGAGGAAGATCTGGCCGCCGTCCTGGAAGCCCTTCACCACGGCCTTCTCGATGCGCTTGGTGCCGACCGCGATGCGGCCGATCACTCCGGTGGCGATGACGGCGAGCAGCAGGGCGATGATCGGGTTGCCGAGGAACTGCAGCGCGGGCACCTCGGCGCCGGCCACGGTCAGCACGGCCTGCGTCGCGATCAGGAGGAGCGCGACCAGCATCGGCGCGAACAGCAGCAGGAGGGGGCGCTCGCGCTCCTCGACGGCCCCGGGGCGGAGACCGGCCGGACCGCGCGGCACTCCCCCGACGGCGGTGCGCACGGTACCGGTCGCAGGAGCAGGAGCGGGAGCGGGAGCGGCGGCACCGCCGGCACCGACCTCCTCCTCGTCATCCCGCACGACGACCTGCTGGTCGCGCGCCGGATCCCAGAAGCCGAGCCGGAAGGCGAGCGACATCAGCAGGATCGTCAGCACCACCGTGGGAGCGACGACCGCGAAGCCGCCGAGCATCATCACTCCGAGCGGCACTCCCAGGAGCCCGGCCAGGGCGACCGCGGCGAAGCCGGGCACCATCATCACGATGCCCATCTCGAGGCCCACGGCGAAGGTGACCCCGATGATGCCGGTGCCGTTCGGGCCCAGCCGCGGGGCGATCCTCCGGGCGAGCGGGGCGGCGATGACGATCAGCACGTCGACGAAGATCGTCTGCAGGTAGGTGGCGAGCGAGAGGCCCAGCGCGTACGGGATCCCCCGGCGGCCGAACACGCGCATCAGACCCTCGACGAGCCGCACGATGGCGCCCGTCTCGTTGAGCATCGCGCCGATCAGCACGCCCCAGCCGATCAGGATGCCCGCCTCGGCCATCACCTCGCCGAAGCCGGTCGACATGGTCGAGACGGTGTCGACGGGTCCGAGACCGGTCAGCAGGCCGATCGCGGCCGCTCCGAGCGCGAGCGCGATGACCGGGTTGATGCGGAAGCGCACGATCACGACGACGACCACGACGATCACCAGTGCGACGACGCCGAGGGTGTACCACTCGGGCATGACGGCCTCCTCCAGGTGCCCGCTGCTTCGCGTGCGGTCACACACTAGGGGCGGTCTGCACCGCCGCGCGCCCGGCGAATCCGCTCGGATCGGCCCTGTTCCCCGGAACCACGCGCGTGTTAGCGTGAACACTCCCGCTCGCCCCGTGAACGGGAACCGGGGACGGCCACCCCGCCCCGCTGATCCACTCCACCGATCGGAAAGGTCTCGATGATGAGACGACGCTCCTCGGAGCACCCCGCGCCCCCGCGCCGGACCCGCACTCTCCTGCTCTCCACCCTCGCCTGCACGAGCGTCGCCCTCACCGGCGCGCTCGTGCCGACGGCCGCCTCGGCGGTCGACGTCCCCGCGCCCACGGCCCACTACGACATGTCGCACGCGGGCTCGGCCCTCCTCGACATCTCGGGCAACGGCCGCAACGCGACGCTCACCGGGCTGACCGACGCGTCGTTCGCGGACGCGGGCGGCGACCAGGTCGCCCGGTTCCGCGCCAACGGCTACGCGGCCCTGCCGAAGAACCTCGTCACGGGCACCGACAACGCCTTCGCGGTCGAGTACACCGTGAAGACGCAGACCTCGGCGAACCAGTTCGGCTGGGTCATCGGCGACGGCGTCGGCCCCTGGAACACGACGACTCTGGGCAACCACGTGTTCGTGAACCCGCGCAGCTCGGAGGGCGCGTACAACGCCCAGGTGCTGGCGGGCATGCGGGTGAAGGACACCGGCAACGGCGAGACGCGGCTCCCGGCCGGCGGCGGGCTGAACCCCGGCTTCACGACCCTCACTATGGTCGGCTCGGGCACAGGCTCGAGCACCACGCTCACGCTCTACCGCGACGGTGCGCAGATCTCGACGGTCACCGCCGCCAAGTCGATGGCGAGCATCATCCCGTCCGGGACCACGCTCGGCTACCTCGGCCGCTCCCTCTACCAGGGCGATGCACTCTTCACGGGCGACGTCACGGACGTGAAGTTCTGGGACACCTCGCTCACCGCCGAACAGGTCGCCACGAGCATGCCCACCGCGGAGGCCAAGTCGGCGGCGACGGCGGGGCTGCTGCGCTCCGACCTGCTGCCGGTGGTGCTGAACGGCAACCCGTCGCTCACCGCCGTCTCGGGGAACCTGAACCTCCCCACGACGAGCAACGGCATCGCCCTCAGCTGGGCGTCGACGAACCCCGCGGTCGTCTCGACCACCGGAGTCGTCTCGCGCACGATCACGACCGACACCCCGGTCACCGTGACCGCGACGCCGAGCTCCGGCGGCCCGATCACCTTCGATCTCGTCGTGCTCGCTCCGCGGATCAACGACGACCTCGACGCCATCGTGCTCGCTCCGCGCACCACCGAGAACCTGCCCCTCGTCGTGAAGGGCGCGAAGAACGGCACCGCGATCACCTGGACGTCCTCGGACCCGGCGCTCGTCACTCCGACCACCGCGGGCTACCAGGCGCCGGCCGTCGGCGCGGCCGACCCCTACCAGGGCGGCGGAGTCGTCACGCGACCCGCGTACGGCAGCGGCGACGCGACGGTCACCCTGACCGCGAACGCGACGCTGAACGGTGTCTCCGAGTCGCGCACCTTCGCGCTCACGGTGGCCGAGCTGGGCCGCACCGCTCCCGACGCGGGCTACGCCTCGGCGTACTTCAAGTCCGACGGCGACGAGAAGATCTACCAGGCGGCGACGTCGGGCAACGACTTCTTCACCTTCTCCCCCGTCAACGGCGGCAAGGCCGTGATCACGTCGACGACCGACACCCGCGGACTGCGCGACCCGTTCATCCTCCGCTCGCACAACGGCGACAAGTACTACATGGTCGCCACCGACCTCTGCATCTCCTGCGGCACGAGCTGGGGCGACGCCCAGTCCAAGGGCAGCCTGAAGATCGAGGTCTGGGAGTCGACCGATCTGGTGCAGTGGACCCGCACGAACGGCGCCGACACCGGCATCACGGTCAACCAGCCCGCGGCCGGCATGACGTGGGCGCCGGAGGCGTACTGGGACGACGCGCTGCAGTCGTACGTCGTCTTCTTCTCGTCGCGCCTCTACTCCGATGCCACGAAATCGAACGGCGACAAGCTCTACTCGCGCGTCTTCTCGGTGATCACCCGCGACTTCCGCACCTTCACGCAGCCGCCCGCCACCTGGCAGGACACCGGCTACGCGCGGATCGACTCGACGATCACGAAGATCGGCGACTACTACTACCGCTTCACCAAGAACGAGGAGGGTGGCGCGGCCGGGATCCTCGAGGCCGGGAAGGACATCTTCCTCGAGAAGTCGACGGTGCTGACCGCCCCGACGACCGCGTCGAACTGGAGCGCCGACCCCACGACGACCTGGCAGCTCACCGACACCAACATGACCCGCCTCGAGACCGGTCAGGAGGGCGAGGGCCCCGAGATCGTCAAGCTCAACGCCGGCGACCCGAACGACACGACGGGCACCGGTGACGGCTACGCGTTCCTCGTCGACAACTACGGCAGCGGCGGCTACAAGGCCTTCGTGACCTCGGGCGCGGCGATCGCCGGCAGCTCGCAGGCCTCCCGCCTGTCGAAGTCGGCCGACTGGAACGTCTCGACCAAGGGCGGCCTGCCTGCCAGCCCCCGGCACGGCGCGTTCGTCAGCGTCCCGCAGACGGTGCTCACCGCGATGAAGGAGTGGGCGCCGGTCAAGGCCGTCGGCTCGACCACGACGCTCGCCGTCGAGGGCCGGACCGCGACCGCGACGGTGACGGCCGCCGACTCCGGCGACGTGGTGGGCTCGGTCACCTTCCGCGGCGGCAGCTGGAGCCAGACCGTGCGTCTGAGCGGCGGCACCGCCACGGCGACGGTCCCGGCCGGAGTCACGGGCGTCACCGCCTCGTACGACGGCTACACCGACGCCCTGGTCACCCCCTCGACCTCGGTTGCGGTGAGCCTGGACACGCTGGAGCTCGCTCCGTCGGCGTCGACGCGCTGCATCGCCGGCAAGGTCGTTCTCACAGTGACGGTGAGGAACACCGACACCGCTCCGGCCGCCGTGCAGGTCGAGACCGCCTACGGGTCGAAGTCGTTCGCGTCGGTCGCCCCCGGCGCCTCCGCCTCGGCCGCCTTCACCACGCGCCTGCGCTCGGTGCCGGCGGGGACCGCCACCGTCACGGGCACCGCGGTCGACCAGCCCCTGTTCTCCGGGTCGGCGCCGTACGCGGCGGCCGCCTGCTGACGCGCCGCTGACCGACGGCGCCCCTTCCTCCCCTGCGGAGGGAGGGGCGCCGTCGTGCGGTCAGTCCTCGGGCAGCTCGGCGTAGGCGCGCTTGACGCCGTTGTACCAGTCGAGCGCCTTCTTGGGCCGCATCCAGCGGCCCTTCATCGCCTCGCGCGCCTCGCGGTGCGACTCGTCGCCCGCCTTCACCGCGTCCTTCAGGTGGCGGTCCTGGGCGTTGATGATCTCGTCGGCGGTGGCTCCGCGGTGCTCGAGGGCGCACGGCCCGCCGAGGTCGCGGCACGTCATGGTCTTCACGGTGTCCTCCTCCTGCCGTCGCGCTGCGCGACGGCTCCTGCTCCTACGACGGGCGGGGGCCCTCGGATGTGACCGCCGGCGTGTCGCGGGGCCGGCGCACGACGCCCGCCAGGGACGCGGGAGCGGCGCGGAACACGATCGACTCCACCCGGCCGTCCACGACCTCGAAGTCGAAGAGCACCCGGGCCTCGCCGAGGTGGAACCAGGCGAACCCCGGCCGTCCGGCGGTGAGCACCGGGAGGGCGGCGTGGGCGCTGCCGTCGAAGAACGCAGCGACGGCCTCACGTCCGTCGATCCGCTCAGGGGTGCCCGCCGCGATCGCGGAGGCATCGGCGCGGACCGTCGCGCCGGGGGCGAGCAGCGCGAGGAGCCGGGCAAGGTCGCCGCCGCGAGCCGCCGCCATGAACGCGTCCACGACACTCCGCTCGGACACCGGCCCGTCCTGCCCGGCGCTCGCGACCTTCTCGCGCGCCCTCGAGGCGAGCTTGCGCGCGGCGGCCGGCGAGCGGTCGAGGATCCCGCCGATCGTGTCGAAGGAGTAGCCGAAGGACTCGTGCAGCACGAGCGCGACCCGCTCGTTCGGGGCGAGCCGGTCGACGACGACGTGCAGCGCCCGCCCCACCGCCTCGCTCCGCTCCACGGAGTCGGCGGGATCGACACCGGACGCGGGGGCGTCCTCTCGGGCCTCGATGGGTTCGGGGATGCGGGCGCGGAGCCGGTCGAGGCAGAGCCGCGTGGTCACCGTGGTCAGCCAGGCGGCGGGGTTCTCGAGCACGGCGTCGCTACCGTGCAGTCGCAGCCAGGCCAGCTGGACGATGTCCTCGGCCTCGTGCCGGTCGCCGAGCAGCCGTGAGGCGAGCCCGGTCAGCCGGCCGCGCTCCGCCTCGAACACCCCGGTCCCGTCCACGCGCCCACCCTACGGCCGGGAGGGCGCGCGCGGCCCTTGCCCGACCGACGGCCGGTGTGGGACGGTCTCCCCGTCCGCCGGGCAACGGCGGCCCTGAGCGGAGGAGCGGCCCGTGGGACTCGTGCGCATCGACCTGTTCGCGTCACTCGACGGCGTCGCCCAGTCGCCGGGCGGACCGGACGAGGATCAGCAGGGCGGCTTCGCGTTCGGCGGCTGGCAGGCGCCGCTCCTCGACGAGGTCACCGGCGCCTGGGTGCAGTCCGGCATGGAGGGGATGGACGCGCTGCTGCTCGGCCGGAGGACCTACGAGATCTTCGCCGACTACTGGCCGCGGCACGGCGACTCCGGCATCGGACGGCTGCTGAACTCGATCCCCAAGCACGTGGCGTCCCTTCGAGGAGTCCCGCTGACGTGGGAGCGGTCGGCCCGGCTCGGCCCCGACCTGCCCGCGGCGGTGCGGGAGCTGCGGACGCGGTACGAGCGGATCCACGTGATCGGCAGCCTCGACCTGGTGCAGACCCTCCTCGCCGAGCGCCTCGCCGACGAGCTGACGCTGTGGCTCCATCCGATCGTGCTCGGCGCGGGCAAGCGGGTCTTCGAGGGCGGTGCGGCCCCCGCGATGCTGGAACTCCTCGAACCGGCGGCCACCTCGCCCCGCGGGGTCGTGCAGCTGTGCTACCGGGTCCTCGGGTCCGAGCCGCCGGTGGGGGACATGACGGTCTGAGGTCCGCTCAGGTGAGGGTCGTGTAGATCTTCGCGATCCGTCCGTCGACGACGAGGCAGATGTCGAGCCCGGACACGACCGGAGGCGCTCCCTCGGGACCGAAGTTCCAGGCGAGGTGGCCGAGGTCGTGGTTCTCGTACACGGGGCCGACGGCCGAGAAGACGAAGCCGGGGGCGTCGTCGAGCAGGCGCTGCGCCTTCGCGTGCAGGGCGTCGTGGCCGACGACCACCTCCTCGGGATCGAGGAACTCGACGTCGGGTGTGTAGGTGCGTGCGATCGCGGCGCGGCGCTTCTCGGAGTCGCGCTCGCCGAACACCTCGAAGAGGTTGGCGTGCATCAGGGTGTCCAGGGGCATGGTTCTCCTTCGGTGGTGGTGGGGCGTGTCACGGCGACGACGGCGAGCGGTCGGTCCAGTCGATGACGAGGCGGCGCACCGCGATCCTCCAGCGGCCGTCGATCCGCTCGAAGCGGTCGAGGTAGCGGATCGACATGGTCACCAGGTACCGCTGCCCGGCGTCGTGCAGCAGGTGGAGCGCGAGGCAGTACGTCTCGCCCTCGGCGACGTCGGCGGTGGCGAAGCGGATCGACGACTGCCCGTTCAGGTAGGTGGTCGCCTCGTACTGCGCGATCAGGCCCTCGAAGGTCCGCACGAGTGCGTCCCGTCCGCGGATCGTGTCGAGCGGCTCCGTCGCCTCCGGGTCGCCGGCGAAGACGAGCACCTCGCCGTCGTCGGCGAACACCGACGCCTCCAGCGCCGCATCCCGGCGGTCGGCCCCGCGCGCGTAGGTGTCGACGAGCTCGCGGATCGCGACGCGGTCGATCAGGGTCGCGAGAGTCTCGTCCACAGCGCTCCTCGGGTCGGTGCGCTCAGAATAGGTGAAACTTCACGCGGAAGGGAAGAGGCGTCAGGGGTGGTCCGCCGGTCGCGGAAGGGTGCCGTGCTCGATCAGCCGGTCGTAGACGGCGTCGAGGGACTCGCGCATCGCCGCCATCCGCTCCGGGTCGAGCGCGTCGAGGAACGCCCGGCGCACGAAGTCGATGTGGCCGGGCCCGGCCTCCCGCAGCGCCGTGCGCCCGACGTCGGTGAGCAGGACCTCGGTGCTGCGCAGATCCCGGGGTGCGGGCCGCGTCTCGACGAGCTCGCGCTCGCGCAGACCCCGGAGCCGGTGCGAGACACGGCTGCGCTCCCAGCCGATCCGCGCGGCGAGATCCGCGACGCTCATCCGACCGTCGGGTTCGCTCGTCAGCGCGACGAGCACGTCGTAATCGGCCAGGGACAGCCCGGTCGCCGTGCGGAGCTGGTGGTTGAGCTCGTAGCGCAGGCGCAGGTGCACCTTCATGTAGGAGTACCAGACGGCCGCCTCCTCGTCGCCGAGGAGCGCGAACGGCGACTCGGACGGGACCTCGCGGGGCTCGCTCACGATTCCTCCTCCTGCAGCCCGTGACGGCAGGGCGCTCCGACGCTACCGCCCGCGCCGCGTCAGCGGATGGTGTGCGCGGTGATGACGGCGGCGGCGCGCGCCAGCTCCTCGGCCATGTCCTCCTCGCCCAGGCGCGGCGAGGCGCGCAGCACCTCGGCGCTCACGGCGTCGTAGCGCTCCTCGACGCGGGACAGCAGCGCGGCGCCGGAGTCGGTGAGCCCGAGCAGGACGCTGCGCCGGTCGCGCGGATTCGGGAGCCGGTCGACGTGCCCGGAGGCGGCGAGCCGGTCGAGCAGGGCCGTCACGGCGCCGGTGGTGAGGCCGAGCTCGAGGCCGAGCATCTTGGGGGTGAGGCCGGTCAGGTCGGAGATCGTCTCGAGGGCCGTCAGCTCCGAGAGCCCCACGCCGATCTCGGACGCGATGCTGCTGCGCAGCTGCCTCTGCGCGGTCTCGAGCAGCCGGAGCGCGTGGCGCAGGTGCGCCACCGACGTGATGCCGGCCTCGCCGTCGGGCGGGGTGGGGGTCGGAGTCATGCGGAGCCTTCTCGAGCGGGGAGGGACACCTCGAGGGCGGCGTCCCACCAACAGGGGGTAATAGTCTATTTGAAAAGTATCTTTATCGCGGAGTAGCTTAATCATCAAGCAATCAGCAGCACCGAGACGAACTGCCCGGCAGTTCACCTTCTACCCGATCAGGAGTCCTGTCATGTCGAACCACACCGCCACCACCAAGACCAAGCGCGTTCGTTTCGCCCCGCTGGTGATCGCGACGAGCGTCGCGGCAGCCGCTCTGCTCTCCGTCTCGATGTCCGGAACCCTGTCCGGCTTCGTCGCCAGCATCACCAACTCGAACAACACCGCCGCCTCCGGCTCCCTCATCATGGAGGAGAAGTCGACCGGCACGACCCCCGTCACCTGCCTCAGCACCGACGGCGGCTCGATCAGCACCAACACCGCGACCTGCTCGACCATCAACAAGTTCGGCGGCTCGACCACGATGGTCCCCGGCCAGACCGTCAGCACCTCGATCACGATCAAGAACGCCGGCACCGTCGCGGCGAACACCTTCACCCTGACCCCCGGCTCTGCCTGCACCCAGGGCGCCAACGGCAGCCCGGCCGGCACCGCCACCGACTTCTGCGCCAAGGTGAACGTCCTCATCACCTCCGGCAGCACCACCGTCTACAACGGCACCGCCGCCGCCCTCGCCGGCACCGCCGCCAAGTCGCTCGCCACCGCCCCCGTCGCCGCCGGCACCAGCACCCCCTTCACCATCGCCGTCACCCTCGACAACTCCGCCGGCAACACCTACCAGAACCTCTCCGCCTCGCT
>NZ_JADILJ010000076.1 GCF_017355185.1 Rathayibacter sp. SD072
CGCCGCGAGCGCGAGGCGCTCGGCGTCGTGGCGCTCACGAGGGCGTCGCCCGTGAGCTGCACGAGCGCGACCGTGGCGACCAGGATCACGATCGTCGCGAGCATCACCGTGTTGTCGAACCGCTGGTAGCCGTAGGTGACGGCGACGTAGCCGATGCCGCCGGCTCCGATCGTGCCCGCGATGGCCGAGTACTCGATCATCGCGATGGTGTTGATGGTCAGGCCGCCGATGATCTGCGGCACCGCCTCGCTGAGCTGCGCCGAGCGGATGACCTGCAGCCGCGACGCTCCGGAGGCACGGGCCACGCGGGTGAGCGCGATCGGCACGCTCCGCAGCGCGTTCTCGACGATGCGGGTGAAGAACGCGATGCCGGCGATCGACATCGGCACGACGGCGGCCGCGATCCCGATGTTGGTGCCGGTGATCAGCCGGGTGAACGGCATGATCGACGCCATCAGGATCAGGAACGGCAGCGAGCGGCCGATGCTGATCACCCAGCTCAGGGTCTGGTGCGCGGCGCGGTTCTCGAACAGCCCGCCGGGCGCCAGGTTGTGCACGGCGGCCCCGAGCGGGATCCCGACGAGCACGACGATCGTCATCACGATGCCGACCATGATCAGCGTCTCGCCGAGCGCGGGCAGGACGAGGGCGGGGATCTCGGCGATCGGCACGCGGTTGTCGAGGTGCAGGGCGCTCATGCCGCGACCTCCTCGGCGAGGGCGACGGGACCGGAGGCGCCGCGGGCGGGAGCGGGACGGACCGAGAGCCCGAGCAGGCCGGCCGCGTCGACGAGGCGGCGCTCGTCGACGCCGTCCAGCGCCACGGTGGCGTGGCCCACGGCCCGCCCGCCGATGGTCTCGATCGCGGCGCCCAGCAGCGACACCGGTCCGACGGAGGCGGCGAGCCGCGCGATCCAATCGGCCGGCACGTCGGGGCGCGCGTAGCCGAGCACCCACTCGGTGAGACCGGGCGCCGGAGCGGCGGCGGGTCGCAGCGGGTTCAGGGCCAGGCCCAGCGGCGAGGAGGCGTCGCGCAGCAGGTCGACGAGGCGCCCCGACTCCACGATGCGGCCGTGATCGAGCAGGGCGGCGGAGTCGGCGACCTGGCGCACCGTCTCCATCTCGTGCGTGATGAAGAGGATCGAGAGCCCCAGGTCGTCGCGCAGCTCCTTGAGGAGCGTGGTGATCGCGGTGGTCGACGCCGGGTCCAGGCCCGAGGTGGCCTCGTCCGAGAGCAGCACGCTGGGGCGCAGTGCCAGGGCGCGGGCGATGCCGACGCGCTGGCGCTGGC
The DNA here is from genome assembly GCF_017355185.1 of Rathayibacter sp. SD072. Taxonomy (GTDB): domain Bacteria; phylum Actinomycetota; class Actinomycetes; order Actinomycetales; family Microbacteriaceae; genus Rathayibacter. Next base: position 1,291 of record NZ_JADILJ010000076.1, read on the forward strand.
CGCCCGAGAGCTGGTGCGGGTAGTGGCCGGCGCGCTCCGAGAGCCCGACGCGGTCGAGGAGCTCGGCGACACGGCGCTTCGTCTCGGCCGCGGTGACTCCGAGGTACTCGAGCGGCAGGGCGACGTTCTGAGCCGCGGTGCGGCGGCTGAAGAGCCCGTCGGACTGGAAGACGGTGCCGATGCGACGGCGGGCGACGCGCAGCTCCTGCTCGGACAACTGCGAGAGGGCGTCCCCGTTGACGACGACCGAGCCCGAGGTGGGGCGCTCGAGCAGGTTCACGCACGCTGCGAGCGTGCTCTTCCCGGCGCCGCTCGGCCCCACGACGGCGAAGATCTCGCCCGTCGCGACCGAGAAGTCGAGGCGGTCGAGCACGGTGACGGCGGCGTCGCCGTGCCCGTAGGCCTTGGTGAGCTGCTCGAGGCGGATCATGCCTGGTGTCCTTCCGGGACGGTGCGGAGCGGGCGCCGTCGGCGCACGGGACGATGATGGAGCATCGTCGTCGCCTCGCGTCGGCCGCGTGACGTCCGCCGTAACACTGGGCGGCGGCCCACCCCCGGAAGGGTCTCGCTCAGTACACGAACCAGCGCAGCCAGTCGCGGTTGTGGGCGTGCACCAGCGCCAGGAACACCACGACGTCGAAGAGCAGGTGCACGCAGATCACGTAGGTCAGCGACTTCGTCTTCGAGAAGATCCAGCCCTGCAGCAGGGCGAACGGGATAGTGAACGCCGGCGCCCACTCGCGGTAGCCCAGCTCCCAGAGGAACGACACGAACACCACCGCCTGCAGGATGTTGGCCCACCACAGCGGGAGGTGGCGGCGCAGCACCGCGAAGACGACGCAGATGAAGAACAGCTCGTCCCAGATGCCCACGAAGCCGACGCCGACGAACAGGCGCGCGATCTCGTCCGGAGCGTGGATCGCCGGCCAGTTGAGGTAGGCGCCCGAGCGGATGAAGTAGAACGGCAGCAGGATCCAGCCCAGCACGACCACGGCCGGCAGGTACGACTTCTCCAGCGGCGTCCACTTCTGTCCGGTGCGGATCGGGAACCGGATGAGCCGCCGCTTCGTGCCGTACCGGTCGATCGCCCAGGGCACGGCGACGGCCGCCGAGAGCACGACCCCCATCAGCGCCATGTTGGGGTAGTCGAGGTTCGCCTCGACCGAGATCGTGCTGACGATCACGAGGCCCGCGGCGATGAGGGAGAGGTCGACGGCGAGGACGCGGTCGATCGCCAGGGCGAGCAGCAGGCTCGCGGCCAGCACGAGGTAGCCCGCGAGGGGCAGCCGCAGTCCGAAGAGGAGCACGGCCGAGGCGGACAGGCCGGCGGCGGGAGCGAGAGCGGGAGGCACGGGTTCAGGGTAGGCGCGGCGGGGGCCGGGGAGCCTGGTCAGCCCAGCGCGTCGAGGGCGATCGCCGCGGCCCGGGCGACGAGGGCGTCGTCGTAGTCCTGGGCGGGATCGTCCCGCTCCGTCAGCACCGCGATCACGATCGGAGCGGCGTCCGGCCGCTCGACGAGGGCGAGGTCGGTGCGCAGCCCGCCCGCCCCTCCGGACTTGTCGAGGACGGTCCAGCCCGCGGGTGCGCCCGCTCGCACGAGTGCGTCCCCGGTCGTGTTGCCGCTCATCCACTCGCGGAGCAGGTCGCGGTCGTCGGGATCGAGGGCGCCGCCGAGCAGGAGCGCGCGCAGGTCCGCGGACAGGGAGCGCGCCGTGCCCGTGTCGAGCCCGTCGGGGGTGCTCGTGTTCAGCTCGGGCTCGAGGCGGTCGACGCGGGTGACGTCGTCGCCGAGCCCGCGCAGCGCCTCCTGCAGTCCGGCCGGACCGCCGAGCTCTTCGAGCACCGCGTTGTGCGCGGTGTTGTCGCTGACGCGCACGGCGGCCTCGGCCACCTCGCCGAGCGGCAGACCGGAGGCGGTCGCCGGACCCGTGACGGGGGAGTGGTCGACGACGTCGCTCCAGGTGACGACGCGCTCGAGATCCTCGGGCCCGGTGCGCGCGAGCAGCGCGCCCGCCGCGAGGGCCTTGCTCGAGGAGGCGAAGCGGAAGCGCTCGTCGGCGCGGTGCTCGAGGATCCGCTCGTCGCCCGTGTCGACGGCGACGAGCCCGATGCGGGCGTCGTACTCGGCCTCGAGGGCGTCGAGCGCGGCTCCGATCGCCGGTGCGGCCGGGGAGGCGGGCGCGGAGGACGGCGCCGGAGCGGCCGCGGTCGTCGACGGAGCCTCGGCGCCGCTCCCCGAGCATCCCGTCGCGGTCGCCGCCAGCAGGAGGAGCAGTGCCACGGCGGGCGTGCGCCGGCCCCTCATCGGATCCTCGCGGTCGCGAACCGGGTCACGAGCCGCGTCGCCCACTCGATCGGCCCCGATCCCACGAAGCGCCACCACAGCACTCCGACCGCCCAGACGCCGAGCACCAGGAGGAGCGCCCCGGCCGGGTCCTGCACCCCGCGCACCACGCCCGAGGCGAGCAGGGCGACCACGACGCCCACCTGCAGCACGTACACCGAGAGGGCGAGCGACCCGACGGCGCGGAACGGCGTGAACACGGCGGCGATGATCGGGCGGGCGCGCGGCGACCGGACCGTCGTGAGCAGCACGACGGCCACGTGTGCGGCCAGCACCAGGCCCAGATCGTGCAGCGTGTCGGCGTGGCTGCCCGACGCGGAGTCGACGCCGAACGCGCGCTCGACCAGCGGCCGCACCGCGTAGGCCGGCAGTGCGACGGCGGCGAGGGCGACGAGGAGCCGGTCGCGGCGGAACCCGTGCCGCAGCAGCAGGGCGCCGAGCAGGAAGAAGGGGAGCAGGCTCGTCACGCGGTAGTGCGGATCGAGGAAGACCCAGCGCACCGCGAACCCGAGGGGCGACTGCTGCCCGAGCAGGACGGGGTCGACGGCCGAGGCGACCGCGGTGTTCACCGGCGCTCCGACGACCGCGAGCACCACGGCGACGACGGCCACGACCCGCGAGGACAGCAGGAGGATCGGCGTGCCGACGACGAGCACGATCCCGAGGAACGCGAGCACGATCGCGATCCAGCTGCCCCAGGTGGCGAGCCAGAGGCCCAGCGCCACGAGGACCGCCCCGCGGATCAGGTTCTGCACCAGGACGCGAGTGGGCGAGGCGCCCGGCCGGGCGAGCACGATCGAGGCCGACATGCCCATCACGAGGGCGAAGAGGGGCGAGGCGAGGTCGTTCACGTTGCCGGCGACGAAGCTCGCGGGACGCGAGGCGGACACGGCGGGCAGCAGCGGCATCGCGTGCGCCACGAGCATCGCCACGATCGCGACGCCTCGGAGCACGTCGGGCACCACGACGCGGTCCGGCTGCAGGCGCGGGGCGGAGCTCGTCGGGCGGAGGGGTGTCGAGGACGCGGTCACGGGGAGAGAGTACGGCTCGGCACGGACACGCGCAGGGCGGGCCCGCCACCCGGAGAGCGGATCGCGCCGACCCGGTCCGCGCCGCGCGGGGCGAGGACCGGGCGAGGCGATCAGGAGCAGCCGGCTGCCGTCCAGGTCACCTCCTGGGCGTTGTCGTTCGTGACGGCCACGACCTTCTCGGGGTCGATGCCGCCGGCGACCTGGTTGCCGTTGACGATGAGGTTGCCGGAGGGGTCGAGCCAGATGTTGTAGGTGAGCCACTTCGATCCCGCGGGCATGGTGACCGGGGAGGGCGAGGCGTTCTGGGTGAACAGCCACTGGTAGCCCTGACCGGTCGTCGGGTCGATCCAGTTCACCATCTGCGCGGTGTCGGTGGTGACGGCGACGGTGGTGGCCGGGTCGAGGCCGCTCGCGCGCTGGGTGCCGTTGATCCAGAGGTTGCCGGCGGGGTCGATGTAGGTGTTGTAGGTGATCGGGGTGGAGCCTGCGGGCGCGCCGGCCGGGTTGACCGTTCCGCCGAACGTCGTCCACTGGAACGTGGCGCCGGTGGTGGCGTCGGTCCAGGTGACCAGCTGGGCGGTGTCGGTGGTGACGGCCACGACCTTGTCGGGGTCGATGCCCCCGGCGACCTGGTTGCCGTTGACGATGAGGTTGCCGGAGGGGTCGAGCCAGATGTTGTAGGTGAGCCACTTGGATCCGGCGGGCATGGCGACGGGGGAGGGGGAGGCGTTCTGGGTGAACAGCCACTGGTAGCCCTGGCCGGTCGTCGGGTCGATCCAGTTCACCATCTGGGCGGTGTCGGTGGTGGTGGCGACGGTGGTGGCCGGGTCGAGGCCGCTCGCGCGCTGGGTGCCGTTGATCCAGAGGTTCCCGGCGGGGTCGATGTAGGTGTTGTAGGTGATCGGGGTGGAGCCTGCGGGAGCACCGGCGGGGTTCACGGTGCCGCCGAACGTCGTCCACTGGAAGGTGGAGCCGGTGGAGCTGACCGCGACCGGTGCCGACGCGGCCCCCGATCCGAGCGCCGCCTGGATCGTGCGGGTTCCCGAGCCCTGGGTTGCGGTGATGCCCGAGAGGACCAGCTCGCCGTTCGCTCCCACGGCGACTGCTCGCGAGCCGCTGCCGCCGTCGGACCAGGCGAGTCCGGCGGGCAGCGTCACGGTCACGAGTGTCCCGTCCGGTGCGGCCGTGGTGCCGTCGGTCGTGACAGCCACCACGACGTCCTTCAGAGTGCCGCAGGCCGCGGCGGCGTAGGGCCCGTTGGTGAAGACGAGGGTCGGGGAGGGGGAGGCCGCAGCGAGCGGCGCACCGATCGCCGTCGCGACGACGGGGATGGTCCAGGCGGCGCCGGCGACGAGGGTGCGGCGCTGGACGCCGTCCGCGGAGCCGGACGAGGGGAGGAGATCACGGGAGGTCATGAGGGCCTTTCGAGAGAGAACGGGTCACGAGAATGGTGATGATCCCTCAGTGCCGCGTCCATCCGATCGGCCGGATGGTCACTTCTTGGAGCTGTTCGTTCCGGAACTGGAGCGCCGCCTTGAGCGCGCCCGCCGCGCCCCCTTTGATTGGGGATGTCGCCCTTCCCGCCGAGGTGATGCCGTCCCTCCGCCGATGTGCTCCGCCCTCGATCCCCGGGGAGCAGCGGCGTCCTCCTGAAGCGAGTGCCCGTGATCCTGCGCGACGAGGCGGCCGCTCGGTGGTTCGCAGCGCGGGGCCTCGTCGGCGAGGGGGAGCCGCAGGTCGCGGTCGACGAGCGGTCCGTCGCGGGCCTCGGCATCACCCGCGCCTGGCACGGTCCTGCGCAGGGCGCTCTGCGAGCGCCGGATCGGTCCATCCTCCTCGTCCTGCAGCTCGACGGCGACGTGCGCCTGGCGCCGGCGGACGACGGCGCGGACGGCCTCGTCGTCGCGGCGGGCGACTCCTTCGCCCTCGCCGCAGGGCAGGGCGCCCGCATCACCGCCTCGACGGCCGTCGCCCGGATCGAGATCGAGCTGCCGGCCGACGCCGAGTTCCTCCTCGACGCCCGTCGATCCCCCGCCGCTCTCTGGAGCCGGGGCGGGGCGGAGTGGTCGCGCTCGGCCCTCGTCTCGCTGACCAACATCGTGCTGAATCTCGAGCTCGGCACCGAGCTGGAGGATACGGCTCACCTGCGGAACGCGTTCCGGTCGTGCGCGGCCGCGTTCTTCGAGCACGTCGACGACCGCCGCGCCGTCAGGACCGTCTCGTCCCCCGAGGCGCTCGCCCGCAGGGCCGTCGCGCTGCTCGAGAGCCGAGCGCGGGATCCGGCGTTCAGCGTGCACGAGCTCGCCGGGGAGCTCGATGTCACGCCGGCCTACCTCTCCCGAGCGTTCAGGAGCACCGGATCGGTGACTCCGGGCAGAGCGCTGCGGGCGCTCCGGCGCGCTCACGCGCTCGCACTCCTCGAGGAGGAGCGCGACGCCGGGGACCGCGTGGACGTCGCCGAGCTCGCCCGCCGGTCGGGTTTCGCGTCGACCTCGAGTCTCCGGCGCGCTCTCCGATCGCCGGACCCCTCCTAGCGGCTCGTCGGCGGGCCCCCGCGACGGTTCTGCACGAACGGACGCGGAACGGGCTGGAGGCGCATCCCACAGACCGTTCCGCGTCCACTCGTGGCCGGAGCCGGGGGCGAGTCGTCTCGACTCGGGGGCGGGGGCGTGCGCGGAGCCCGCTCGGCGTCGAGTCGCAGGTCGCGGTCCGCGTCCAGGCGCGGGGCGGCGACGGGTGAGCCCGTGGCGCGCTCCGCGCCGATCCCTAGAGGGCTCCCGGGCTCGGCGGGCATGCTGGAGGGATGACCGACGCCACCGCCTCCGCCGTCCCGACCGCTCCCACCCGTCCCCGCGGGGAGCGCCCCGTCCGCACCCAGCACGTGCTGACCGTGCTGCGGACGCAACGGCTGACCGAGCACCTCGTGCGCGTGCACCTGGGCGGACCCGGCTTCGACGCGTTCGCCGCGGAGGCCGATCCCGCGACGCTCGCCACGACCGACAAGTACGTGAAGCTCCTGCTGCCCCGTGCCGGCGTCGACGTGGAGCCGCCGTACGACCTCGACGCGCTCCGGGCGACCCTCGCCCCCGAGGACCTGCCCGTCCGCCGCACCTACACCGTGCGCTCCGTCGACCTCGACCGGCGGAGCCTCGCGATCGACTTCGTCGTGCACGGCGACGACGGGGTGGCGGGCCCGTGGGCCGCCTCCGCCGCTCCCGGCGACCGCCTCGCGTTCAACGGGCCCGGAGGCGCGTGGGCGCCGAGCGCGGAGCCCGGCGCGTTCCACCTGCTGCTGGGCGACGACTCCGCCCTCCCCGCGATCGCCGCGGCGCTCGAGGCCGTGCCCGCCGACGCGCGCGGGCTGGTGCTGCTCGAGGTGCCGGGAGCCGCCGATGAGCAGCCGCTCGCCGTTCCCGCCGGGGTCGAGCTGCGCTGGCTGCACCGCGGCGTGCTCGAGGCGGGGCGGGCGCTCGTCGCGGCCGTGCGCGCCGAGCCGCGTCCCTCCGGGGTGCTCGACGTCTTCGCGCACGGCGAGCGCGGGGCGATGAAGGAGCTGCGGCGGATCCTCCAGGACGACTGGGGTCTGGAGCGCCGCTCGCTGTCGCTGTCGGCCTACTGGGCGCTCGGCCGGGCGGAGGACCGCTTCCAGGCCGAGAAGCGCGAGCCGGTCGGCGAGATCTTCGCCGACTGACCCCGCTCCCGCGGGAACGACGAGGGCCCCGGTGCACTGCACCGGGGCCCTCGTCGTGCTCAGCGGAGGATCAGACCCGCTTGAGCGCGATCGTCGCGCTCGTGGTGGAGTTGCCCGCCGCGTCGGTCGCCTTGGCGGTCACCGGGTAGGTGCCCACTCCGAACGCCGCGGTGTTGACCGGGAGCTGCCACGTGCCGTCGGCGGCGAGGGTCGCGTCGCCGAGCTTCGTCGTGCCCACCCAGTAGCTCACTCCGGTGACGCCCACGTTGTCCGAGGCGCGCGCGGCCAGCACGATCGTGCCGGACACCGACGAGCCCGACGTCGGCGACACGATCGCGACGGTCGGCGCGGTGCGGTCGGCCACCGGGGCGGTGGTCGGCGTCGCGGTCGGCGCCGGAGTGGCGGTCGGCGCCGGAGTGGCGGTCGCAGTCGCGGTCGGGGCGGGAGTCGCGGTCGGCGTCGGCGTCGGCGTCGCGGTCGCGGTGGGCACGGGGGTCGCGGTCGGCGTCGCGGTGGGGGTGGCCGTGGGCGTCGCGGTCGCGGTCGGCGTGGCGCTGGGCGTCGGAGCGACGGTCCCGCCGACCTGGTCGGCGCCCGCGGTGCGGCTGCCGAAGGTCTGGCCGTCGATGTCGGTGCGGGCGCCGGTCAGCGAGCCCCATCCCGGGATCTGGGTCTGCGCGCCGTCGAGCACGTGCAGGTCGCCCGCGGCGGAGGAGACGAAGGCCGGTGCGCCCTGCACGTTGCCCTGCTGGTTCAGCAGCGTGGGCGTCTTGCAGAGCTTCGTGTTCCACGCCTCGACGATGGTGTTCGTCATCGGGCTGGTGCAGGAGGAGAGGTAGCTGACGATGTTGCGGTCGAAGACGGTGTTCGCCGCTCCGCCCACGCGCAGCGCGCCGTTCTCGAAGGTGTTGTTGCGGATGGAGAGGTTGCTGGCGGTGACCTCGCGGAAGTCGGCCACGGAGCCTCCGCGGCAGTCGGCCGTGACGACGATGCAACCCGAGACGAAGTTCGACTCGACCGTGATGTCGCTCATCCCGTCGCCGGCGCCCGGCGAGAACTGGATGCCCGCGTTGTAGCAGTTCTTCAGGACGTTGCCGCGCAGCGTCACCTTGGTGCTCTCGAAGACCTGGATGCAGTCGGCGTGCAGGCCGTTGTCGATGTTCTGGTCGTAGTTCTGGACCCGGTTGTTCTCGATCAGGCCGTTGGTGGTGCCGCCGACCTGGATGCCGTCGATCGACGAGCCGTTCTCGAAGGTCGAGTTCCGCACGATCACGTTCGCGCTGCGCACGAAGATGCCGGAGCCGTCGATGTGCATGCGGTCGACCGTGATGCCCGAGCCGTAGGTGTAGAAGGTGCTGCGGGAGTAGATGTCGTTCCACACCGTGTTCGCCGCGTAGACCTTCGTCGACCCGAGCACCGGCGAGGCGCCGGGCGCGGGCTTGACGACGACGGGAGCGGCGACGGTCGCCTTCCCGGCCTTGATGGTCACCGTCGGGTAGGTGCCGGAGGTGAGCAGCACGGTGTCGCCGGGGGCGGCGTTCTGCACCGCGGTCACGAGTGAGCAGGGCGCGGCGGCGGTGCAGACCGTGCTGGTCCCGGTGGGGGAGGCGTAGCGGTTCGCCGCCGCGAAGCTGGGCGCGGCCGCGAAGAACGCGGCGATCACGACCAGCAGTGCGGCGAGAGTCGCGC
>NZ_JADILJ010000077.1 GCF_017355185.1 Rathayibacter sp. SD072
CCCGCGCGCGGTCCAATCCGGCTACCTTGGACGCATGGCTGATGTCCACTTCGGCGTGCGCGCCCTGCAGACCCTCCTCGGCGACTGGCGGGAGCAACGCGGCACGCGCCCCGCGTACCTGGCGCTCGCCGACCGCATCCGCCTGCTCGGCATCGACGGCCGCATCCCGGCCGACAGCCGCCTCCCCGCCGAGCGCGAGCTCTCGGCCCGCCTCGGGGTGAGCCGCACCACGGTCGCGGCCGCGTACCGCGAGCTGCGCGAGAGCGGCTACCTGGTGAGCGTGCGCGGCTCCGGCAGCGTGACCCGCCTCCCCGGAGCCGCGGTGCACGCGGTGCCGACCCTCGCACCCGACTTCCTCGACTTCACCAAGGCCGCGCTGCCGGCGGTCCCCGAGCTCGGCGAGGCCTACGTCCGCGCCGCCCGTCTCGTGCCCGAGCACTTCGACGACGGTTCCTACGACACCGTCGGACTGCCGTCGCTGCGCCGCGCGATCGCCGAGCGCTACACGAAGAGGGGCCTGCGCACCGAGCCCGGCCAGATCATGGTGACCATCGGAGCGCAGCACGCGATCGCCCTGGTCGCGCGCACCCTGCTCTCGCGCGGCGATCGTGCGCTGATCGAGGCGCCCACCTATCCGCACGCCTACGAGGCGCTCCGCCTCGCGGGCGCCCGGCTCGTCCCGGTCAACGTCGACGGCGCCGACGGCTGGGACGACGAGGGGCTGATCGCCGCGCTGCGCGGCACCAGCCCGACGCTCGCCTACCTCATGCCCGACTTCCACAACCCGACGGGCCGGTCGATGGCTCCGGAGCTGCGCGAGCGCGCGATCGCCGCCGCCGCCCGGCAGGGCACGGTGATCATCGCCGACGAGACCACCGCCGAGCTCGACATCGACCGCCGCATGTCGCCGCTGCCGTTCGCTTCGTACGGGCCGGAGGGCACGGTGATCTCGATCGGCTCCGTCGGCAAGACGCTGTGGGGCGGCATCCGCATCGGCTGGATCCGCGCCGACCGCGGCACCATCCGCAAGCTCGTCGCGGCCCGCTCGGCCGGCGATCTCGGCAGCCCCATCCTCGAGCAGCTCCTCGTCACCGACATGCTCGGCCGGATGGAGGGCGTGCTCGAGCTGCGCCGCGCCCAGCTGCGCGCCGGGCGCGACCACCTCGAGGCGGCGCTCGCGCGGGCGATCCCGGAGTGGAGCGTCCCGCGCGTCTCGGGCGGGCTCTCGACCTGGGTCGGTCTCGGCCGCCCCGCGAGCTCGCAGCTGGCCCTCGCCGCCCGCACCTCGGGGCTGCTCATCACGGCGGGCCCGAGATTCGGGATCGACGGAGCGTTCGAGCGGTTCCTCCGCATCCCCATCGGCTACTCGCCCGAGACGACGGACCGTGCGGTCGAGGCGCTCGCCGAGGCGTGGGCGCAGGTCGCGCGGCACCCGGTGGCCGACACGGGGTACCTGGCCGACGTCGTGTGAGGGCGCTGTCGTGCGAGGGCGCCGTGGGGAGCGCTCCCACCGGCTGGGAGCACACCCGCATCATCCTGAGGAACGACGAACACTCAGTCGGCTGATGGAACACTCGAGGGGTGCATCTCCTCGCGGTCCTCAGCATGAAGAACCGGGCTCTCATCGCCCTCGTCACCGTCGTCGTCGCCGTGTTCGGAGGCGTCGCGCTCACCGGCTTGAAGCAGGAGCTGGCGCCCTCGATCTCGTTCCCGCAGCTCGCGGTCGTGTCCAGCTACCCGGGCGCCGCGCCGGAGGTGGTCAACGACGACGTCTCGACGCCGATCGAGACGGCGATCCAGGGAGTGCCGGGCCTGGAGACCACCAGCGCGACCTCCTCGACGAACTCGTCGCTCATCTCGGCCTCCTTCACGTACGGCACCGACCTGGCGACCGCCGAGCAGAAGATCCTGCAGGCGATCAACCGCATCAGGAGCACCCTGCCCGAGGGCGTGGACCCGCAGGTCGTCACGGGGTCGTTCGACGATCTGCCGGTGCTGCAGCTCGCCGTCTCGAGCGACGGCGATGCGAAGGCGCTCGCGAGCCGCCTGCGCGCGAGCGTGATCCCCGACCTCGAGAAGGTCGACGGGGTCCGCGAGGTCGCGCTGGTCGGCGAGAGCGCCCAGCGCGTGACGATCACTCCCGACGACGCGCAGCTCGCCGCCACCGGAGCGACCGCGAACGACATCCGCACGGCCCTGCAGCAGAACGGCGTGCTCGTGGCGGGCGGCGAGATCACCCAGGACGGATCGACGTTCTCGGTGCAGTCCGGTCAGAAGCTCGGCTCGACCGACGACATCGCGTCGCTGCCGCTGCTGCCGTCGTCGGCGGCCTCCGCCGGAGCCGCACCGGGAGCTGCCGCTCCGGGAGCAGGAGCCGCCCCCGGAGCCGTGCCCGCCGTCCCCGCCGCCCTCCCGACCATCGGCTCCGTCGCCTCGGTCGCCGTGACGGACGCCCCCATCACCTCGATCTCCCGCGTCAACGGCCAGCCCGCGCTCACGCTCTCGATCACGAAGCTGCCGGCCGCCAACACGGTCGACGTCTCGACCGGAGTCACCGCGCTCCTGCCGGATCTCGAGGCGTCGCTCGGCGACGGGGCGACCTTCACCTCGGTCTTCGACCAGGCCCCCTACATCCAGGAGTCGATCGCGGCGCTCGCCCAGGAGGGCGCCCTGGGCCTCGTCTTCGCCGTGCTCGTGATCCTCGTGTTCCTGCTGTCGGTCCGCTCGACGCTCGTCACCGCGATCTCGATCCCGACCTCGGTCCTGATCACCTTCATCGGCCTGCAGACCGCCGGCTACACCCTGAACATCCTCACCCTCGGCGCGCTGACCATCGCGATCGGCCGCGTCGTGGACGACTCCATCGTCGTGATCGAGAACATCAAGCGGCACCTCGACGCCGGGGAGGAGCGGGCGGGCACCATCGTGCGCGCCGTCCGCGAGGTCTCCGGAGCGATCACCGCCTCGACCATCACGACCGTCGCGGTGTTCCTGCCGATCTCGTTCGTCGGCGGCACCACCGGCGAGCTGTTCCGCCCGTTCGCGCTGACCGTGACGATCGCGCTGCTCGCGTCGCTGCTCGTGGCGCTCACGATCGTGCCGGTGCTCGCGTACTGGTTCCTCCGACCCTCGAAGCGGCCGGGCGTCCGCGAGGCCGCGCGGGCCGCACTCGACGAGGAGCGGACGGCCTCGGGTGAGACCGCGGTCGCGCCCATCGTGCAGCGGGCGGCGCAGCAGGAGGGGCAGCAGGAGGGGCAGCCCCACGGCCACCACGCCGCCCACGCAGCGCCGCGCAGGGCCTCCGCCCTGCAGCGCGTCTACGGCCCGATCATCGCCTGGACGCTCAAGCACTCCGTCGTCACGGTCCTGCTCTCCCTGCTCGTGCTGGTCGGCACCGGAGCGCTCTACCCGCTGATGAAGACCAACTTCCTCGGAGCCAGCGGTCAGGATACCTTCACGGTGACCCAGACGGTGCCGGTGGGCCAGAGCCTCGACGCGCAGGACGTCACCGCCCAGGCCTCGAGCACCGCGATCCTCGACGTCGAGGGCGTCGAGACCGTGCAGCTCTCGATCGGGTCCTCGGGCGGCGGCCTGCAGAGCGCGTTCGGCGGCGGGGGCGGCGACTCCATCAGCTACTCCGTCACCACCGACGACTCCGCCGACCAGGAGGTCGTGCAGTCCGAGGTCCGCGACGCGCTGGGCGCGATCGCCGACCCCGAGGACATCAGCGTCTCGGCCTCCTCCGGCTTCGGCGCCTCCTCGGACATCGAGGTCGACCTGACGACCGCGTCGCAGTCCGACCTGCAGAGCGCGAACGACGCGCTGCTCGAGGCGCTGCGCGGAGCCGACGGCATCAGCCAGGCCGAGTCGAACCTGTCCTCCTCCCTGCCGTACGTCGCGGTGCGCGTCGATCGCGCCGCCGCGGCGCAGGCGGGGCTCAGCGAGGTCGCGATCGGCACCCTCGTCAGCCAGGCGCTGCAGCCTTCGCAGGCGGGCTCGGTCGTCATCGAGGACCGCACGCTCTCGATCTACCTGGCCGACGCGCAGCCGCCGGCGACGATCGACGAGCTCGCGGCGCTCGAGATCCCCACACTCGCCGGGCCGGTCGCCCTCTCGACCCTGGCGACCGTCGAGCAGACGAACGGACCGGCGAGCATCACCACCGAGCGCGGTCAGCGCACGGCCACGATCACCGTGACCCCCCAGGGCGACGACCTGGCCTCGGCCAACGTCGCGGTGCAGAGCGCGATCGACGGCACCGACCTGCCCGCCGGGGTCTCGGCCGAGCTGGGCGGAGTCACCGCCGACCAGACCGAGGCCTTCTCGCAGCTGGGCATCGCGCTCCTGGTCGCGATCCTGATCGTCTACGTGGTGATGGTGGCGACGTTCCGATCGCTGCTCCAGCCGCTGCTCCTGCTCGTGTCGGTGCCGTTCGCGGCGACCGGAGCGATCCTGCTCCAGGTGATCACGGGCGTCCCGCTGGGCGTCCCCTCGCTCATCGGCGTGCTGATGCTGATCGGCATCGTGGTGACGAACGCGATCGTGCTCGTCGACCTCGTGAACCAGTACCGCGAGCGGGGGATGCCGGTGCGCGAGGCGCTGCTGCACGGCACCGAGCGGCGACTGCGCCCGATCCTGATGACCGCGCTCGCGACGATCTTCGCGCTGCTCCCGATGGCCCTCGGCATCACCGGGCACGGCGGCTTCATCTCGCAGCCGCTGGCGATCGTCGTGATCGGCGGACTCGTCTCGTCCACGGTGCTGACCCTGGTCGTCCTGCCCGTCATCTACAACCTGGTCGAGGGGTATCGTGAGCGGCGGCGTGCCGCTCGCGCCGGGAAGGCGTCGGCATGACGATCGATCAGGACACCACTCCTCCCGACGAGGCTCTGACCATCGGCTCGCGCTGGCGCAGCGGTCCCGAGCGCGCCGAGGCGGCGCTCGCCGAGGTGGGGGCCGAGGCCTTCGTCTCGCGCGGCTACCGCCCGGGGACGATCCGCCACATCGTCCTCTTCCGCTTCCGCCCCACCGCGCTCGTCTCGGAGGTGGACGCCGTCACCGCGCGCTTCCTCTCGCTCGCCGACGAGTGCGTGCGCGACGGGGAGCCGTACATCGTCTCGATCGAGACCGGACCGCAGATCAGCACGGAGGGCGCGGGCGAGGGCTTCGACCGTGCGTTCCTGCTGACCTTCGCGTCGGAGGGCGACCTCAACTACTACCTCGGCCGCCCGGCGGTCGACGGCGACGGGATGTTCGACCCGGCGCACGACGCCTTCAAGGGCTTCGTCGGACCGGTGCTCGACACGGCGGGCGTCGTGACGTTCGACTTCCGACCAGAGCCGTTCGACGCCGGAGCACTCGCGGGCTGATGGCGACTCCGGAGTTCATCCTGCGGCTGCGCGAGCGCGTCGGCACGGAGCTGCTCTGGCTCACCGGCGTCACCGCGGTGATCCTCCGCGGCGGTCTCGACGCGCGCGAGCCGGTGCGGCGGGTGCTGCTGGTGCGCCGCTCCGACACCGGGGCGTGGACCGCGGTGACCGGCGTCATCGACCCGGGCGAGACGGTCGCCGGCACGGCCCGGCGCGAGGCGCTGGAGGAGGCGGGCGTCGAGATCGAGGTGGAGCGCCTCGTGCAGGTGCGCACCCTCCCGCCGATGACGTATCCGAACGGCGACCGCGCGCAGTACCTCGACCACGTCGTGCGGGCGCGCTGGGTGTCGGGCGAGGCGCACGTGGCCGACGAGGAGTCGAGCGAGGTCGGCTGGTTCGCGCTCGACGCGCTGCCGCCGATGTCCGACGAGCACCGCGCGCGCATCGAGCGGGCGCTGTCGGCCGACCCGGCCTGCTCGTTCGACTGAGCGGTCCGCTCGCCGCGCTCCGCCCGAGCTCTCAGACGTGCTCCGAGACGAGCACGGCCGTGGTCCCCGCCTCGAGCGCGTCGAACACGTGCGGCTCGTCGCCGGGATAGGCGAGGTAGTCGCCTACGTTCAGCTCCACCGGTGCGTCCGACGGGCCCGCGAGTGCGCGGCCGGCGGTGATCACGAGGTGCTCGAGAGTGCCGCGCGCGTGCGGAGCGGAGTCGCGCGCGGCGCCGGGCTCGGCTGCGAGGACGTAGAGGTCGCGGCGCGCCCCGGGCGGGCAGGCGCTCAGGAGGGTCGCCGCGTAGTCCGCGGTGGCGGACGCGACCCGGGGTCCGTCGCCCGCGCGGATCAGCTGCACAGTGCGCCGCGGCGGCTCGACGAGGTGCGAGAAGGGCACGCCCAGCGCACCGCCGAGCGCCCACAGCGTCTCGAGGTTCGGGTTCCCCTCGCCGGCCTCGAGCTGCGAGAGGGTCGACTTCGCGATGCCGGCCCGGCGCGCGATCTCGGAGATGCTCAGCCCGAGCCGCGCGCGCTCGCGCCGCAGGGAGGAGGCGACGAGGTCGCGAGGAGTGGGGCCGTCGGTCATGTTCGTCCTATCGCTCAGCCGTTCGACTTGACGAACGGAGGGAGGGCCGCCACACTGGCCCGCATGACCAGTATGCCGTCCCTTCGTTCGATGCTTCGAACGGTCGGAGTGGCGGACGCTCGCGCACTGGGGCTCGTCGGCGTCTCGGTCGCCGTCATCGGAGTGTCGTACGGCCTGGGCGCGACCGGGGCTGGATTCCCGCTCTGGCAGATCCTGCTGCTCGCGGTCGCGGTCTTCGGGGCCTCGGCCGAGATCCTGTTCGTCGGCGTCGTCGCCGCGGGAGGCGCCCCCCTGGCCGCCGCTCTCGCCGCCCTCCTCGTGAACGCCCGAGCGCTGCCCTACGGGATGGCGGCCGGCGGGATCGTCCGCCGCGGCGGGCGCAGGCTCCTCGCCGCGCACCTCGCGAACGACGAGACGATCGCCTTCGCGCTCTCGAGCCGCACTCCCGAGCGCCGCCGCGTGCTGTTCTGGGCGGCCGGCGCGGTCGTGCTGGCGGCCTGGCCGCTGGGGGCGCTCGTCGGGGCGCTCCTGGGCGGCGTGGTCGCGGATCCGTCCGTCTTCGGTCTCGACGCGGTGTTCCCCGCGGTGCTGCTGGCGCTCGCGCTGCCGGGGCTGCGGGGAGCGCCGACGCTCGCCGCCGCGCTGCTCGGGGGAGCGGTGGCGCTCGCGGCGGTGCCGGTGGTGCCGCTCGGGCTGGCTCCGGTGCTCGCTCTGGCCGCCGTCGCCGCGACGGCGCGACGGGGACGCTCGTGAGCACCGCGGCCGTCACGGTGGGCATCGTCGTCCTCGCGGTCGGCAGCTTCGCACTGCGGGCGGGCGGCGTGCTGCTGCGCGACCGGATGCCCCTGGGCGACGAGGCGGAGCGGCTCGTCGAGCGCGGCACGGTCGTCCTGCTGGTGGCGGTCGCCCTCGTCTCAGCCCTGACCGACGGCGCGGGGGCGGCGCCGGTCTCGCGGGTGGCGGGGGTCGCGGTCGGTGCGGCGGCGGCGCTCCTGAAGGCTCCGCTGGTCGTCGTGGTGATCGCGGCGGCGGGAACGGCGGCCGGGCTGCGGGCGCTCGGGGTCTGACGCGAGCGGTGCGACGCCGTCGGAGCGGCCTGTCGGTCAGAGCCCTTTCGCGAAGCACGCGCCGGAGTCGTCGCCGACGTGCGCGCCGAAGCCGTCGACCTCGACGTACCCGAGCGCTCGGGCGGCGGACCGCACCGCGTCGTCGGCCGCGTCGACCCGGAACCGCAGGGTGCGGATCCGCTGGACCCTCGCCCACGACTCGGCGGCGGCGACCAGGCGGCGGGCGACGCCCCGACGGCGCGCCTCGGGCAGCACGACGAGGCGCACGAGCTCGGCGAAGTCGTCGGGCCCCGGAGCGAGGGTGACGAGGCCGAGCGGGCGGTCGTCGAGGGCGCCCTCGGCTCGGGCGACGAAGAGCCGCGCGTGCTCGCGGTCGAGGGACGTCCCGCGATCGGTGAGGGCGAGCAGCGCGGCGGCACCGGGGGAGTCGGAGTGCTCGAGCCGCACGGCGACCGGCCCGGTCACGAGGTCGGCTCCGCCGCTCCCGCCGGCTCGAGGGAGAGGTTCTGCACGACGGGAGCGTCGAGGTGCGCGTGCAGGAACTCGACGACCGACGTGCGCAGGCTCTCGTCGAGCATGGCGATCGAGTGCTGAGTGCCCGGCAGCACGAGGAGCTCGACCGGTGCGCCGGCGGTCTCGAGTGCGTCCGCGAAGGCGGTCGACTGCGACCGGGCGACCCGAGCCTCGCCGGAGTGGGCGATCAGGAACGCGGGCTCGCTGCCGTCGACGTGCGTGATCGGCGACGCCTCCGCGGCGGCACTGCAGGCGGCGAGATCGGGGCAGCCGAGGTAGGTCCTCACGGCCGGCGCGACTCCGACGGCCGGGTCGTCGTCGGCCATGCCCGCGGCGGTCAGGTCGGAGGGGCCGCTGAGGTCGACGACCGCGGCCAGCTGCGAGGAGGTGTCGTCACGCGTGCCGAGGAGCGAGACGAGGTTGCCGCCGGCCGACCCGCCGAACGCGGCGACGCGATCCGGGTCGATGCCGAACCGCTCCGTCTGCTCGGGGGCGAGGAGCCAGTCGAGCGCCGCCGAGACGTCGTCGATCTGGGCGGGGAAGACCGCGGCGGGAGCGAGGCGGTAGTTCACCGAGACGGCGACGAAGCCCTCGGACGCCAGCCACTGGCAGAGCGGCCGCCAGTTCGCGTCGGCCTTGTCGCCCCGGGCCCAGCTGCCGCCGTGCACGACGAGGACGGCCGGTAGAGCGCCGGTGAGGAGTGCGTCGGTCGGCGAGCAGACGTCGACGGCCTGACCCGTCTCCTCGTCGTAGACGACGTCGGCGGTGACGGGGATGTCGGCGTAGGCGGGGACCGCTGCCGCGCCCGCCGCCTGGGCGATCGGCTCCGACACGGGAGTGGTGCTCGCGCACCCGGTGAGGGCCGCCGCGACGAGCCCGAGGGTCGCCGCACACAGGGCGATCAGTCGCGTGGGTCGGGTGGGCTCGCGCATGGGTGAGACGAGCGTAAGGGGTGC
>NZ_JADILJ010000078.1 GCF_017355185.1 Rathayibacter sp. SD072
GGGGTCTGGCTCGACGGAGAGCTCGACGGCATGGCGACGCTGCACCTGCACCTGCCGGCACCCGAAGCGCACGGCGCCTTCGACCGCATCGACCGCGCTGCCCGCGCACTGGAGGAGGCGCCGGAGGAGTCGCGCTCCCTCCCGCAGCTGCGCGCAGACGTCGGCACGGCGCTCCTGCTCGACGGCGAGATCGACGAGCGTCCCGACGGCTCACGGCCGGCGGCCGCTGTCCCCCGAGGCATCCGTCCCCGCGTCGCGGTGACGGTCCCCGTCCTGACCCTGCTCGGCCGCTCGGAGGAACCCGGCGTGCTCGAGGGGTACGGACCCGTCGATGCCCGGACCGCGAGACGCCTCGCTGCACAGGCTCCCTCCTTCACCCGCATCCTCACCCACCCCGAGAGCGGAGCGGTCCTCTCGGTCGGGCGCACCTCCTACCGGCCCCCCGCCGACCTCCGCCGGGCGCTCGTGCTGCGTGATCGGACCTGCCGCTTCCCCGGCTGCACCCGCTCGGCCTCGGACAGCGACGTCGACCACGGCGTCGAGTGGCAGCACGGCGGACGCACCGACGTCGACAACCTCGCCCACCTCTGCCGACACCATCACCGACTCCGGCACACGAGCAGGTGGTCCCTCCGCCACGGTCCGGGCGGCATCCTCGAGTGGACGAGCCCGACGGGACGGCGGTACCTCACCCGACCGGAGGAACCGGAGCCGCCGGCCGACCTCTGGCGCGAACAGGTCAGCACTGCTGTGGAGGGGCCTCCACGGTTCTAGTCGGCGCGCGCAGAACCTATGAGGACCACGGTGTGTGCGCGCGGTGGTGTGCGAGGCGACCGACGCAGAGCGGTGCGGAGCGGCGCGGAGCAGAGCAGAGCAGAGCGGTGCGGTGCGGTGCGGTGCGGTGCGGTGCGGATGAGTCTGTGGGAAGACGTCTGTGGCAAGGGGGTCCTGCCCGACCCTTGTCGGGGAGTAGCGTGCCGATCTCCGCCTGGTGACGACGCCGGGTCCGACGACTCCGGAGGACGACACGAGCATGAGCGAGAACAGCACGAGCACCGGCACCGGCACCGGCTCCGGCACGAGCACAGGCACGAGCACAGGCACGAGCACAGGCACGAGCACCGGTACCCCGCGCACCACCGCGGTCCTCTTCGACATCGACGGCACGCTCGTCGACTCCAACTTCCTGCACATCGAGGCGTGGGCGCGAGCGTTCTGGCAGTGCGATCTCGAGGTGCCGGCTTGGCGCATCCAGCGCGCGATCGGCGCCGACTCCTCGGAGCTGATCGGCATGCTCACCGAGGACGACGTCGACGACGCCACCCGCTCGCAGCTGAAGACCCTGCACGCGAAGAACTACGCCGAGCTCGGCGCACGCTTGACCCTCCTCCCCGGGGCGCGGGAGCTGATCCGGGAGATCGCGGGACGCGGCGTGCACGTGGTCCTCGCGACCTCCGCTCCCCAGCAGGAGCTCGACCTGCTGCTCGAGGTCCTCGACCTCGGCGACGCCGTGCACGCGGTGACGAGCGGGGAGGACGTCGACACGGCGAAGCCCGACCCGGGCATCATCGCGATCGCCCTGGAGCGGGCGGGCGCCGGCCCGGACGACGCGATCATGGTGGGCGACGCCTCCTGGGACGTGCTGTCGGCCGAGCGGGCGGGCCTCGCGACGGTCGCCGTGCTGTCGGGCGGAACGGGCGAGCACGAGCTCCGCGAGGCGGGCGCCGTCGCGGTCTACGAGGACGCCGCGGCGGTCCTGGCCGACCTCGACGGGAGCCCGCTGGCGGCTCTGCTGCGCTGAGCGCAGCATCCGGCGCCCGGCGCTGAGCACCCTGCCCGGGGACGTCCCCTACGCCTGCGGGCGGCGGCGCAGCACCAGCAGCGTCACTCCGACGGCGGCGACGACCGCGACGAGCGCACCGCCGATCCAGAGCACGTCGCCGATCGGCACCGCATCGGCTCCGGAGGGCGCCGCCGCGTCGGAACCGTCCTCGGCAGGAGCGGCGGCGCCCGAGACGTCGACGGTGCCGTTGCAGTCCGGCACCGTCTCGGAGCCGTCGGCGACGGCCACTCCGTCCGCCGGCTGCCAGTCGAACGAGTACTCGCCCGACACCGGATGGCCGTCGGTCGACACGACCTGCCAGGTCACGTCGTAGGTGCCCGCGGCGCCGAGCTCGAGCGGCATGGAGGCCTCGGGTCCGAGGACCGTGACGCAGCCGTCGCCGTAGTACAGCCCGTCGGGACCGACGACGCGCAGCCCCGCCGCGCGTCCGTCGTCTCCGAGGACGAGCAGGTCGTCGTTGGTGGTGACGCTCAGCGTCCCGGGCTGCTCCGTCACGACGGCGTCCGCCGCGGGCGAGCTCGAGACGAGGTAGTTGTGGGCGCTGGCGGGCGCCGCCACCGCGACCGCACCGGCGAGGCCCAGTGCGATCGCGGCGGCGGCGGCACGGGAGGTGCGGCGCAGGATCACGCGGACGCCTTCGGGCCGCGACGACGCGACGCGAGCGCGACGGCGACTCCGACCGCGCCGACGACGAGACCGCCGACTCCGAGGACGCGGGCGACGACGTCGGCCCCGCCCGCTGCGCTGGTCGAGGACGCCGTCGTGGCCTCGGCGGTCTCCTCGTCCTCGTGCGAGTCGGAGCCGCTGCCGTGGTGGCCTGCGCCCTCCTCCGCCGCGGTCACCGCGACGACGGGGGCGGGCAGCTCGGGCTCGTCCTCACCCTCGACGGTCGGCTGGTCCCACGCGGTCGAGCCGGTCTCGCAGGTCTGCAGGACCGGGAACGCGAGGGTGTCGCCGGCCGCGTCCTCCGGGAGCTGCAGCTGCAGCGAGACGGTGTCGCGGAAGCCGTCCACGAGCGGGGTCTTCGCGGTGTAGACGACGTCCGAGACGCGCTCGGTGACGGAGGCGCCGTGCGAGTCGGTGATCGGCTCGGCGAGCTGCACCTCGTTCTTCGCGACGTCCCAGTTGGGGTTCACGGTCGGGCTGACCGAGTTGATCCCGTCCGGGATCGTGATGGTGAGGCCCGTCGTCGGCGATCCCTCGCAGCCGTGCGCGAGGGAGAACGTGACGACGGTGTACGCGCCGGCGGCCGTGGTGCTCGCCGTGGCGCTCACATGGGCGCTGGCGGCGGTCGGTGCGGCGAGTGCCAGTGCGACGGAACCGGCGGCCACCAGCGCGCCGCTGCCGACGAGGCGGAGACGGGAGGAGGGGCGCGCGGCCGAGGTGCGGGTGGAAGAGATGCGGGTGGAAGAGGTGCGGGTCGAGGAGGTGCGGGTGGAGGAGTTCATGATCTCGGGTCCTTGAGGGTGCCGGCGATCGCCGGGCGTCCGGATGCGCAGCGCGGGGATGCGGTGCGCGCGGGTGGACGCCGGCCGAGCACGCGCCCCGGGACGGAGCGGTGTCAGACGGCGTGCAGGACGCCCCGCGGCGGACCGCGGTGCCGCAGGTGCGTCAGCACCGCGTCGAGCGGACGCGGGGACCGCGGCTCCGGGGCGCCCGCGACGGCGACCGAGGGGCCGACGGGTCCGAGCAGGACCGCCGAGGCGCGGGCCACGGCGCGCACGACGATGCGGACGAGCCGCTCGCCGAGCGAGAAGAAGAGGGCCTCGCCGCGACGCACGGCGGCGATGGTGAGGACGGCCGCGACGAGGTGCGCGAGGGTCATCGGGACGGAGTGGGCGGCATGAGCGCTCCCGGCCGCGACGAGCTCGAGCGTCGATCCGTCGTGGAAGTGCGCTCCCGATGCGGTGGTGCCGACGACGCTCACCTCGCCGCCGCCCGTGAGGAAGAGCCCGTGGAAGGCGAGCTGGCTGAGCAGGACGGAGACGGACAGCCGCAGGAGCGAGAGGGTGCGTCCCGCGAGGAGCACGCAGACGACCGCGGCGAACGCGGAGGTCAGCGCGAGGATCGCCGGCGACGGCGCGTGGGCTCCCGCGAGGGTGTGCGAGGCGGCGGCGGTGACGGTCGCGGCGACGGCGGCGGCGAGGCCCCGCGCGACTCGCGCCCACCTGGTGTGCACCTGCGGCCCCGTTCCTCGTCCGGGCGGCCCCTGGTGGGGACCGCGCGCCAGCGCCCGCGAGCGCGAGCGGCTTTCAGGGTAATCGACGCGCCTGCACGCCGAGACGAAGTTCGGGCGGACGACGAGGCTCTGCGGCGCCGTTACGAAGCCGTTACCGAACTTCTCCGATCCGTTCCAAACCCCCCCGGGCAGGGCTCCGAAGACATGTCAACGGCCGCGAAACGGTCCACACAGCAACAACCCCCCTTGTACGACCAGGACAACGGAACCCGTCACCGGGACCGTCTCATGAAGGAGAAACATCATGCGAACCACCAAGCGCACCACTTTCGCCGCATTCGCCCTCATCAGCATCGCGACCCTCGGCCTCACCGCCTGCTCCAGCGGCAGCGGCTCGACCACCGAGTCCACCGAGGAGTCGATGTCGTCCTCCACGCCGATGGAGTCCTCGACGCCCATGGAGACCATGGACCCGGCCGCCAACCTCGTCGGCCCCGGCTGCGCCACCTACGCCGAGACCGTCCCCGACGGCGCCGGCTCGGTCGCCGGCATGGCCCTCGACCCGGTCGCGACCGCCGCGTCGAACAACCCGCTCCTCAAGACCCTCACCGCTGCGGTCTCGGGTCAGCTCAACCCCGACGTCAACCTCGTCGACACGCTGAACGGCAGCGAGTTCACCGTCTTCGCCCCGGTCGACGACGCGTTCGCGAAGCTCGACGCCGCGACCCTCGAGCTGCTGGCGACCCCCGAGGGCGCCGAGACGCTCTCGTCGGTCCTGACCTACCACGTCGTCCCCGGCCAGATCGCCCCCGATGACATCGACGGCACCCAGACCACCGTTCAGGGCACCGACCTCACCGTCACCGGTTCCGGCGACGACATCAAGGTCAACGACGCGTCCGTCATCTGCGGTGGCGTCCAGACCGCCAACGCGACCGTGTACCTCATCGACACGGTCCTGATGCCGGCTGCGTAAGCCGCCCGCAGTCTCCGACTGCTGAGAATGCCGAAGGGCGGGCACCGTCAGGTGTCCGCCCTTCGGCGTTCCCGCGCGCCGCGATCCGGAGCGCACCGGTGTCCGCACCGACCAGAAGAGGCGCGGACCCCGTGGGGAGTCCGCGCCTCTTCGTCGTGCGACGCCCTACTCGGCGGCGGCGCTGATCTCGGCGAGGACGCGGTCGCCGGGGAAGGCCTGCTCCATGTCCGCCTCGATCTCGGCGCGCTCGAGCAGCTCCTCCATGCGGTGGCGGCGGTTGCGCGTGATGAGGGTCACGACGGTGCCCTTCTTGCCCGCGCGGCCGGTGCGGCCGGAGCGGTGCAGGTACGTCTTGTACTCGTCGGGGGCGTCGGCCTGGATCACCAGGTCGATGTCGTCGACGTGGATGCCGCGGGCGGCGACGTCGGTGGCGACGAGCACGTCGACGCGTCCGCTGGTGAGCATCGCCAGGTTGCGCGTGCGGCGCGACTGGTTGAGGTCGCCGTGGAGGCTGGTCGCGGGGATGTCCGCGTGCTCCAGCTGCTCCGCGAGCTGCTCGGCGAACGCGCGGGTGCGGGCGAAGATCAGCGTCTTGCCCTCGCGCGCGGCGAGCTGCTCGATGATCGCGCCCTTGTCGCGGTGCTCGATGACCAGGACGCGGTGGTCGATGGTGGAGGACGCCTGGTCCTCGCCTGCGACCTCGTGCACGCTCGGCTCGACGAGGAACTCGTCGACGAGCGTCGCGACGCCCTTGTCGAGGGTGGCCGAGAAGAGCAGGCGCTGTCCGCCGGTCGCGGTGCGGCGGAGGATCCGCTGCACCGGCTCGAGGAAGCCGAGGTCGCACATGTGGTCGGCCTCGTCGAGGACCGTGATGGTCACCTTCGAGAGGTCGAGGCGGCCCTGCTCGACGAGGTCCTCGAGACGGCCCGGCGTCGCGATGACGATGTCGACTCCGCGCTGGAGGGCGCCGACCTGCTTGTACTGGGGCACGCCGCCGAAGATCGTCGTGGTGAAGAGGCCGACGGAGCGCGCGATGGGCTGCACCGTGCGGTCGATCTGCATCGCGAGCTCGCGGGTGGGGGCGAGGATGAGGGCGCGGGGGGCGCGGCCCTGCTTGCGGTCCTTGCCTCCGTTGTTCTCCATCAGGCGCTCGACGACCGGCGCGCCGAACGCGATGGTCTTGCCGGAGCCGGTCTTGCCGCGGCCGAGGACGTCCTTGCCGCGGAGCACCTCGGGGATCGTGGCGGCCTGGATCGGGAACGGCGCGGCCGCTCCCATCGAGGTCAGCTGACGGACGATGTTGGCGCCGAGGCCGAGGTCGCCGAACGACACGCCCTCGACGTCGACGGCCAGGGTCGCGGTCGCCTCGAGGCGCTCGAGGACGACGTCGTCGACCTGGTGCGAGCCGCGGGTGTCGCGCGAGGGGTAGAAGTCCGAGGAGTCACGGCGGGGGCCGCGGTCGCTCCGGTCGTTGCGGTCGTACGACGTGCGGGCGGGGCGCTCGGTGCGGGCGGGGCGCTCGTCGCGGTCGAACGAGCGAGCCGGACGGTCGGTGCGGTCGAAGGAGCGGGCCGGACGGTCGCTGCGGTCGAAGGAGCGGGCCGGACGGTCGCTGCGGTCGAACGAACGCGCAGGACGGTCATTGCGCTCGGTGCGGTCGTAGGAGCGGGTGGGGCGCTCGGTGCGGTCGGACGAACGGGCAGGACGCTCGTTGCGGTCGTAGGAGCGGGCGGGGCGCTCACCACGGTCGGCCGAGCGCGCGGGACGGTCGTCGCGGTCGAACGAGCGCGCCGGGCGGTCCGTGCGATCGAACGAGCGCGCGGGGCGCTCGCTGCGGTCGTAGGAGCGGACGGGACGCTCGCCGCGGTCCGCCGAACGAGCCGGACGGTCGTCGCGGTCGAACGAGCGCGCCGGGCGCTCGCTGCGGTCGTACGAGCGCGCGGGACGGTCGTCGCGGTCGTAGGACCGCGCCGGACGCTCGGTGCGCTCGTCGGCGCGGGCGGCGCGCTCGTCGGCGTTCCAGCGCGCCTTCTTGGGCGCGTTCTCGTCGACGGGGCGGTAGCCGCGGTGGCCCTCGCTGCGCGCGCCGGGCTTGGCCGCGGGGAAGCGCGAGCGGCCTCCGAGCTGCGACTTGCCGCTGGACGCGCCGAAGCGGTTGGGCTCGAAGTTCTTGGCGGGGCGTCCGCCGGCGGGCTTCTTGTTCTTGGGCATGGCTGTCTTCCTGGGTTCGGTTTCTGCGCGGGCAGGCGCACGCCGGAGAGCGCCCTCGTGGGGCGCGTCCGAACGCAGCCTGCTGGAACCCGGGCGAGTCTTTGACCGGGGCCGATTCACACATGTGATGTCTCTCACGACGACTGTCGGAGATCCGGCCCGCTTGACTAACAAACCCATCCGCGCGCTGAACGCACGGTGTCAAGAGCCGACCGAAGGAGTCTACACGCGCCCGCGCGCCCTGGCTAGGGCGAGGTGCTCCTCCAGGCTAGGATGCCCGGCCGCTCACCCCTCCGACGTCGCGCGCCGCGCCCGGTACGCCGCGACGTTCGCCCGGTTGCCGCAGTTGCCGGTGTCGCAGTAGCGCTTCGAGCGGTTGCGCGAGAAGTCGACGAGCACCGCCTCGCAGTCCTCGGCCGCGCAGATCCGGATGCGGTCGCGCTCGTCGCCGCGCACGACGTCGACGAACGCCATCGCCGCCTCCACGACGATGCGCGTCGCGAGCGGGCTCTCGTCCCGCGTCGCGTGCAGGTGCCACCCCCAGAGGCCGTGGCGCACGAGCTGCGGCAGGGCGCGTCCGTCCTCGAGCATGGCGTTGACGAGGGCGACGAGATCCTCCTCGGCGCTGGTCAGCCAGAGCGAGCGGAGGGAGGAGCGGACCGACCGGATCGCCTCGAGCTCGGCCGTCGAGTGCTCGCGGCTGCCGGTGTAGCGGTTGACGCGCACGAACTCGTCGAGCTGCTCCAGCGTCGCGAGCTCGTCCTCCCCCGAGTGCGAGAGCTCGGGCAGCGTGTTGACGAGGAAAGCGGTCGAGGTCAGCGACGCTTCGACGTCATGAGCGAAAACCATGTTGACTCCTGACAGGGCGAGCCGCTACCGTCTGGATGACGGGAGACTGTCACGAGCATAACGAGTGTGACTCCTGACTTCTCGTCCTCCCCTCGTCTCGAAGGATGCGCGCATGACCGCCAGCACACCCCCGCGCCGACTGGGCTCCGGCCTCGCGCTGGCCCTCGCCGCCGCGGCGGCCTTCGGCCTCGGCGGTCCGTTCGTGAAGCCCCTCCTCGAAGCGGGATGGACCCCCTCCGCCGCGGTCCTGTGGCGGGCCGGAGGCGCGGCGCTCGTCCTCGCGATCCCCGCCGCCCTCTCCCTCCGCGGCAAGGGGCACGTCCTGCGGCGCAACCTCGGCACGATCGGCCTCTACGGCGTCTTCGCCGTCGTCGCCGCGCAGCTCTGCTTCTACAGCGCGATCGAGCACATGTCGGTCGGCATCGCCCTGCTGATCGAGTACCTGGCCCCCGTCTTCCTCGTCCTCTTCGCGTGGGCGCGCACCCGGCGGCACCCCGGCCGCTTCACCCTCGCCGGCTCGGCCGTCGCCCTCGCGGGACTCGTGCTGGTCCTGGACCTGTCGGGCGAGTCCACTCCCGAGCTGATCGGCATCGCCTGGGCGCTCACCGCCTCCCTCGGCCTCTGCGTGTACTACGTCATCGCGGGACGAGTCGACCCGGAGCTGCCGCCGATCGCGCTCACCGCCGGGGCGATGACGGTCGGCGCGGGGATCCTGCTGATCCTCGGGCTCACCGGCGTCGCCCCGCTGCGGGCGACCTTCGGCGACG
>NZ_JADILJ010000079.1 GCF_017355185.1 Rathayibacter sp. SD072
CGCCAGCACCGGCGTCGAGGGCGGCTGGCTCTCGGCCGCGGCCCTCGGCCTGCTGGCCGCCGGCGCCGTCGCACTCGGACTCGGACGCCGCCGCACCGCGCGCTGACAGCACTGAGCCGAGGAGCCGGCCCCCGCGAGACGCCCTGCGCGTCCCCGGGGGTCGGCTCCTCCGTCGTGGAGGCGCCGCTCCGGCCGAGACCCGCGCAGAACATCAGCCGGGAAGGGGGTCTGTCGCCTGACAGCGGAGAGACCCCTCTCTCAGCCGACGTTCCGCAGCACGCCTCCGCCGCCCCCGTAGTCTGGAGCCCCCGCCCGGTCGCGGGTCCCCCGATCGAAGAGGCCGCCCCAGCGTGAACGTCCGCGAGCTCCTCACCCATCCCGAGCTCCAGCTGACCCTGGTGACCGGCGACGAGGTGCAGCTCGCCCGCGCGATCTCGGGCACCTACACGATCGACCTCCCCGATCCCGGCCGCTTCCTCTCCCCCGGCGACGTCGTGCTCACGAGCGCGCTGTGGACCTCGGGGCGGGAGAGCGTCGAGCGGTTCGTCGGCCAGGTGGCCGATCGCGGAGTCGTGGCGATCGTCGTCGGTCTGATCGCCGTCGGCACCCTCCCGGCCGGCATGATCGAGGTCTGCCGGCGGCACGGAGTCGCGCTGCTGACCGTCTCGCCCGAGGTGTCGTTCAAGACGATCGGCCAGACCGTCGCGGGCGTGCTCGCGCAGGCCGACCTGCCCACGCTCGGCCGCGACGCGCGCTTCGCCCGCCGGCTGCTCCAGGACCTCGCCTCGGGCGAGGGAGTGCACGCCGCCCTCCGCGCGTTCTTCGAGGAGTTCGCGCACGGCAGCTGGGCGATCGACCGCGCGGGCACGCTCGTCGCGTCGGCGGGCGGCATGCCGTCCCCCGCCGAGTCCGGCTCGGCCTGGGAGGCGTCGCTCGCCTCCACCGACGACCGCTGGGACGTCGCGCCCGGCAGCCGCACCCTGTCCGGGAAGGCCCTGTTCTCCCCCTCCGGCGAGCGCCTCGGCGTGCTCGTGGTGACCGGCGATCAGAGGGGCTGGTCGGAGGAGTCGGCCGACGCCGCCGACCTGCTCGCGAGCGCGGTGGCCGGCCGCCTCGCCGTCGCCCTCCGCCGCGAGCAGGAGGCGGCGGGTCCGCTGCTCGACCTGCTGCGGGCCGTCGAGCACGACGAGCTCCCCGAGACCGAGGTCTCGGTGCGCCTGCGACTGCTCGGCGCCCGGCTGGGGACCCCGGTGCGCGTGGTCCTGGCGCGCTCCGACGATCCGGGCCTGCCTCCCGAGGCCCTGCTGCGGCCGCTGCTCGAGGCCGCCGAGCGCGAGCACGCTCTGGCCGCGGGCGCGGTGCTCGACGGCGCGGCCGTGCTGCTGCTGGGCGACCCGCAGGACGCGGAACGGGAGCCCGGGGGCTCGCTCCGGGACGCCGTCGAGGGCGCACCGTGGCTGCTCGCCGGCCGCCGGGTCGCGATCGGAGTCGGCGACGCGTCCCGCTCCGTCGCGCAGCTCGGTCCCTCCCTCCTCCAGGCTCGCGCGCGGACGACCGCGGCCGCCGCGTCACCGGAGCCCGTCTCGGTCCTCGCGCACACGGTCCCCCTGTCCAGCGACGCCCTGCTCGAAGCGGTCGCCCCGCGCACCCGCGCCGCCTTCGCCCGCGCGGTGCTCGGCGAGCTGGTCCGCTACGACGACGAGCACCGCTCCGACATGGTCGAGACCCTTCGCGTGTTCCTCGAGAGCGGAGGCGCATGGCGGCAAGCCGCCGACCGCCTGCACCTGCACGCGAGCACGCTGCGCTACCGGGTGCAGCGCATCGAGGCGCTGACCGGCCGCGACCTCGGCTCCATGTCCGACCGCGTCGACCTGCACCTGGCTCTGCGCTACCTCTGAGCTGGAGGCGAGCGACCCGAGGGACTCTCCTGAGAGCGCGGAACCCCGGGCCCCGTCGTACGGAATCTCCCGGGGTCCACTTCCGGATCCACCGCGATGGACCGACCCGGCGACTCTCACACGCTCCTGCGACGCGCAAAACGGGACACGTCACGCGGCGCGCTCTGCGGGTTCGGAGCAGTCGCGCCGAAGCCCCTAAGCCGTCGCCGCGTGCGCGTCGATCCGCGCGAGCAGCTCCTCCTGGGCCTCGGGCGGCGCCCAGGAGCCGAGCACCGAGTTGCGCGCCAGCTGCACCAGCTCGTCGCGGGTGAAGCCGGCGCGGGAGGCCAGCGCGAGGTAGTTGTCCGCGAGGTACCCGCCGAAGTAGGCCGGGTCGTCGGAGTTGACCGTCACCCGCACGCCGCGCTCGAGCAGCGCGCGCAGCTCGACCGCCTTCATGTCGCTCGAGACGAACGAGTTCGACAGGGGGCAGCAGGTCAGCGCGAGCCCGCGCTCGAGCACGCGCTCGACGAGCTCGGGTGCCTCGACGATGTTCGTGCCGTGGTCGATCCGGTCGACGCCGATCTCCTCGAGCACCTGGCGCAGGTGCTCGATGCTGTTGGGCTGGTCCACGTCGCAGTGCATGGTCAGGCGCAGCCCCGCCTCGCGGGCGAGCGCGAACACCTCGCGGAACTTGGCCGGCGGGTTGCCGCGCTCGTCGGAGTCGAGCCCCACGCCGATCAGGCGGTCGGCGAACGGCAGGGCGCGCTCGAGAGTCTCGCGGGCGCTCTCGGCCGAGAGGTCGCGGAGGAAGCAGAGGATGAGCGCGGCGTCGATCCCGAGCTCGGCCGCGTCGACGGCGGCGCGGTGGTAGCCGCCGATCACCGACTCGAACGGCACGCCGCGCGAGGTGTGGGCCTGGGGGTCGAAGAAGACCTCGGCGCGCACCACTCCGTCGGCGGCGGCGCGGCGGAAGTACTCCGTCGCCAGGTCGTAGAAGTCCTGCTCCTCGCGCAGCACGTCCATCGCCGGGTAGTAGACGGCGAGGAACGAGGCGAGCGAGTCGAAGTCGTACGAGAGCGCGGCGGGCACCGGCAGGCCGTTCCGCTCGGCGAGGCGGGCGCGCAGCTCCGGCTCGAGCGTCCCCTCGAGGTGCACGTGGAGCTCGGCCTTGGGGAGGCCGCGGACGAAGGAGTCGAGGGTCACGGGGGCCTTCCGGTTCAGCGGGCCGCCGCGATGAAGTCCATCGCGACGAGGGGTCCGGGCAGTGCCGCGCCGAGCACGGTGCGGGCGGGCGGATCGACGGGGAAGCGCTCGGCGTAGACGGCCGAGGAGGCGGCGAAGTCGCGCTCGAAGTCGGCGAGGATCATCGTGATCCGCACCACGTCGCGCAGCTCCAGGCCGAACTCGGTGCCGAGCAGCCGCTCGATGTTGTCGAGCGCGGCCGCGGTCTGCGCCGCGACGCCCTCGGGCACCGAGCCGTCGCCCGGCGCGAAGGGGCCGATGGCGGATCCGTAGACCACTCCGTGCGCCTCGACCGCGTGGCTGTAGGCCCCGCGGGGCGCGCCGAGCGCCTCGGCCGAGACGAACCGGCGGGGTGCGGCGGTCATCGGAGCGACTCCGGCAGCGCGCCCGACACGACCCGGCCGCGGGACACGACGGCCACGATGCTCTCGGCCCGCAGGTCGTCGATGCTCTCCCACGGGCGCCCGCGCAGCACGACGAAGTCGGCGCCGAACCCGGCGGCGAGACGGCCCACGCGGGAGCCGAGCCCGACGACGGCGGCCGCGTCGGACGTCGCCGCGATCAAGGCGCGCTCGGAGCTCCAGCCGAACGCCGTGCGCATCCGCCGCACCTCGTCGAGCTGCTCACCCCAGTCGACGTAGACCCCGTTGGCGTCGGTGCCGAGCACGAAGCGCACCCCGGCCTCGCCCGCCGCGAGGAAGCCGGCGTCGCGGGTGGCGACGACGTCCTGCGCCTTGAGCGACGCCTCCGGAGACGACGGCGCACGACCGGCGGCGATCACGTCGTTGATGAAGAGAGTGGGGGCGACCGGCAGGTTCCGCTCGACCAGCGTCGCCCAGTGCTGCGGACCGATCGCGGTGCCGTGCTCGATCGAGTCGACGCCCAGCGCGAGCGCACGGTCGAGGCCCTCGACGGAGTGGGTGTGCGCGGCGACGGGCATGCCCAGCGCGTGCGCCTCGTCGATCGTCGCGGCGATCTCGGCGTCGGTCTGATTGCGCCAGCCGACCCGGTCGCCCATCGAGAGCACTCCGCCGCTCGTGTAGATCTTGATGCCGTCGGCGCCCGCCCGCGCCCAGGTGCGGACCAGCCGTCGGCACTCGTCAGGGCTGTCGGCGACGCGGTCGCGGTGCGGATAGTGCGGAGGCACGAAGAGGTCGCCGTGACCGGCCGTCATGCCGACCGCGCCGTGCGTCACGAGCCGCGGCCCGTCGGCGATGCCCTGCTCGAACATCCGCGCGACCGTCATCTGCAGCTCGTCGGCGCCGAGATCGCGCAGAGTCGTGACTCCGGCGCGGGCCGCCTTGCGGGCGTTGTTGGCGATGTGGAACACCCGCTCCTCGCGCGGGGTGATCAGCGGCCAGGAGGCGAAGTCGGCCGTGCCCGCGCCGGAGTAGGCGCCGAGGTGCACGTGGGTGTCGACGAGGCCCGGGATGATCGAGAGGGCCTCCTCGCCACCGGGCGCCTGCCCGCCGGAGGGGTCGACGGAGACGATCTCGTCGCCGCTCCACGCGAGGGTCGCGGTGCCGAGGGCGCGCTGCCCGTCCCAGACCGTGCCGGTGATGGTTCCGTTGCTGCTCATGCCGTTCCTCAGTTCTGTCCGCCGAAGCGGACGGCCGCCAGTCTCTCGCCGATCGCCACGACCGCGTAGGCCACGACTCCCAGCGCCGTGATCACCGCGAGCGACGCCCACAGCTCGTCGTAGCGGAAGCCCGCCGACGCGCGCTGCACGGCTCCGCCCAGGCCCTTCCCGGTCGCCAGCCACTCGGCCAGCATCGCCCCGCTCAGAGCGGAGGGGACCGCCACCTTGGCCGCCGCGAAGATCGCCGGCACCGCGGTCGGCAGGGCGACCTTGAGCAGCACGTCCAGTGGCGAGCCTCCGTAGACCGTCACCAGCTCGAACGACTCGCGCGAGAGCGAGCGCAGCCCGAACACCACGGTCACGAGCGCCGGGAAGAAGACCGCGACCGCTCCGACCACGGCGACCGCCG
The DNA here is from genome assembly GCF_017355185.1 of Rathayibacter sp. SD072. Classification (GTDB taxonomy): domain Bacteria; phylum Actinomycetota; class Actinomycetes; order Actinomycetales; family Microbacteriaceae; genus Rathayibacter. The sequence continues at coordinate 5,111 of NZ_JADILJ010000079.1, forward strand.
CGAGCCCGTTGCCGATCGCGAGCGTGATCAGCGGGGTGATCACGATCAGCGGCATCGACTTGAGCAGCATCGCGATCGGCATCACCGTGGCCTCGAGCGAGCGGACGAGCACGAAGAGCACCGCGATCGCGAGGGCGACGAGCATGCCCGCGGCGTAGCCGATCAGGGCGTCGAGCGCGGTGACGCCGAGGTTGCCGAAGACGACGGCGCGGTTCGCGGCGGCCTCCTCCTCGACGAAGAGGTAGGTCGCGACGTCGGTCGGCGTCTTGCCCAGCAGCGGCGAGACGTCGGCGATCGCGAGGAACGCGTACCAGAAGCCGATCGCGAGCAGCGCAGCGAGGGCGAGGGGCACCAGCTCGGCGCGGACGATGCGGAGCGCCAGGCGCGGCGTGAGGTCGCGGGCGCGGCGCGCGGGGATGCGGGTGGCGGTGGCGGTGGCGGTCATACGACTCCTCCGGTGCGGCGCAGGATCGAGCGGCGGGTGGCGCGCGGAGTGCCGGTCACGCGCGGCATGACCCAGCGTCCGACGGCCGCGATGAGGGCGTAGCCGAGGATCGTGACCACTCCGCTCAGCACCGCGAAGGCCCAGGCGCGCTCGACGTCCATCTGGCGCTGCGCGACCGCGAGCGCGACTCCGAGGCCCGTCGTCACTCCGCCGAGGTACTCCCCGAGCACGGCGCCGAGGATCGCCGCGGGCACGCCGACCTGCAGCGCCGTGAGCGTCGCGGGCACGGCCGCGACGGCCTGCACCTTCACGATCTGCGCCCAGCGGCCGCCGCGGTAGGCCGCGACGAGGTCGAGCGCGGTGCGCGGCGCCGAGCGGACGCCCAGCAGCGCGCCGATGAGGGTGGTGAAGAAGACCAGCAGCGCGGCGAGGAAGATCGAGGTGGTCCGACCGCCGAAGATCACGAGGATCACCGGTCCGACCGCCGTCAGCGGGAGGCAGTGGCTGATCACGCCGATCTGCTCGATCACGCGGTGGGTCCACGGCAGCAGCAGCGCGACGACGGCGAGCGCCAGCGCCGCGAGGGTGCCCCAGAGGTAGCCCCAGCCGGCCGCGAGCACGGTGTCGCCGACGTTGCGGAGGTAGAAGAGGGGACCGTCGCGGAGGAACGCGGCGACGATCGCGCCCGGGCTCGGCACGGCCCGGCTCTCGCGGTACACGGTCTCGGCGAGGATCCACCAGACCGCGACGAAGACCGCGAGGCCGGCGAGGACGCGCCAGTTCGTGCGCAGCCGGGTCACCCCTCGTCCTCCATCGCCACGCCGTGCTGCGAGAACAGGAGGTCGGTGATGCGGTCCTCGATCGCGTGGAACTCGGGGCTGCGGAGCATCTCGACCGTGCGCGGGCGCGGGAGATCGATGTCGATGACCTCGACGATCCGGCCGGGCCGGGGCGACATCACGGCCACCGTGTCCGAGAGGAGGATCGCCTCGGCGATGCCGTGCGTCACCATCAGGGTGGTCGCCGGTCGCGCGGTCCAGATGCGCTGCAGCTCGAGGTTGAGGCGCTGGCGCGTCATGTCGTCCAGCGCGCCGAACGGCTCGTCGAGCAGGAGCAGATCGGGTTGCACCACGAGGGCCCGCGCTATCGAGGTGCGCTGGCGCATGCCGCCCGAGAGCTGCGACGGGTAGGCGTCCTCGAAGCCGGTCAGCCCGACCAGGTCGAGCAGGTCGGGGATGCTGTCGCGCTTGGACGCCTGCCGCGTCAGTTCGAGCGGCAGGCGCACGTTGGAGCGCACCGAGCGCCAGGGCAGCAGCGCCGAGTCCTGGAACGCGATGCCCAGCTCGGCCTTCCGCTTCGTGCCGACGACGGGCGTGCCGTGGATCGAGACGGAGCCGGTCGTCGGCTTCTCGAGCCCGGCCAGCATCCGCAGGATCGTCGACTTGCCGCAGCCGGAGGGCCCCAGCAGCGACAGGAACGACCCGCGCGGAGTGACGAGGTCGACCTCGGCGAGCGCCTGCACCGACCGGGAGCCCAGGTCGAAGCGCTTGCTCAGGCCCGACAAGCGGATGCCCTCGGTGCCGTTCTCGGTGGTGGTCAACGTCTCGTCCTCTCGCGCGGGTCGTCAGGGGGGGTGCTCGGGGCTCGGCCCTCGAGCAGCTCCGGGTGCTCGGGGCCTAGCCCTCGAGCAGCTCCGGGTGCTCCTCGTAGACCTCGTCGATCAGGGTGGTGTCGAAGAGCTCGTCGGCGTCGAGCTCGATGCCGGTCAGCGCGAGGGAGGCGACCGACTGCTCCTGCAGCTCGTCGCTGATGGTGAGCAGGCCGTTCTCGTCGGTCTCGGGGGTGCTGATCAGCTCGGTCTGGGTGACCATGACCTGCGCCTGCTCCTCGACCTTGTAGTTCTGGTCGGCCGCGTAGTCGGCGACGACGGTCTCGGCGGTGGCCTCGGGATCGGCGACGGCGTCCTGCCAGCCCTGCACGAGGGCGAGCAGCAGCGCCTTCACCTTCTCGCGCTCGTCGTCGATGCTCGCCTGCGCGACCACGATCGTCTCGCCCACCATCGGCAGGCCCGTGTCGGCGAGCAGGAACTGCTGCGCCGAGAAGCCGCGCTGGTTGAGCGTGTTCGCTCCGGCGGTCGCGTAGCCGATGTAGCCGTCGACCTGGCCGGTGGTGAGCAGCGTGGAGTCGGTGAGGGGCACGCGGTTCACGTCGGACTCGTCGATGTCGTTGGCGGCGAGGAACGCGCGCCAGACGAGGTCGTTGCTGTCGCTGACTCCGATGGTCTTGCCGACCATGTCCTCGGGGGTCTCGATCGGGGCGTCGGTGAGCGACACGATCGCGAACGGGTTCTTCTGGTAGGTCGCTCCGACGATCTTCATCTCGGCGCCCTCCGAGATCGCGGGGCCGGTGATCAGCGGGGAGGAGACGCCCGCGAACGCGGATCCGCTCGCGATGGCGGTCTCGGCGCCGGTCGCGCCGGTGCCGCCGGGGGTCAGGGTGACGGAGTCGAAGCCGGCGTCGGTGAAGTGGCCGTTCGCGTCGGCGAGGTACTCGCCGGCGAACTCCACGTGGGGGACCCAGGAGAGCTGCATCGCGGCCTCGCCGAACGAGCCCTCCTCGCCGGTCCCGGAGGCGCTCGCGTCGGAGCCGCTCGAGCAGGCGGTGAGGGCGGTGGTGGTGGCCAGGGCGACGGCGAGGGCGCTGAGCGCGGCGCGGCGGCGCG
>NZ_JADILJ010000008.1 GCF_017355185.1 Rathayibacter sp. SD072
GCGCCGGGGCCTCCTGCGCCTCGGAGCAGCCGCCGGCGGATCGGCCGCCCTCGCGTCCCTCCTCGCCGCCTGCTCGACCCAGGGCCCGCAGGCCGCCCTCGAGTCCGGCGCCGTCGACCTCTCGTTCTGGACGCACGACGACGGCTACGTCTCGTTCTTCACGGAGGCGCTCCCCCTCGCCGCGCAGCGCGGCGCGTTCGAGTACTCGCTCGACGTCACCAAGATCGGCGCGACCGACATCGTGACCAAGCTGATCGCTCAGGCCGTCGCCGGCACCGGCACTCCGGACGTCGTCGGCCTCGAGGTCGCGAACTTCGCCCGCACGCTGCGCGGCTCCATCGCTCCCGAGCTGCTCGTCGATCTGACCGAGGCGACCGCGCCCTACCGCGACGACCTGATCGCCGCGCGGGTCGACGCGTTCAGCAAGGACGGCAGCCTCTACGCGCTCGACTCCGACACCCCGCTGGCCGTCTACTACTACCGCGCCGACGAGTTCGAGCGCCTGGGGGTGCCCGTCGACGTCGAGACCTGGGAGGAGTTCGCCCGGGTCGGCGGCGAGATCAGCGCCCGCGAGGGCGTCTCGTTCGGTGCACTCTCGGTCGGCAGCGACCTGCCGCAGGTCGTGCAGGGCTACCAGCTGCTGCTGATGCAGCGCGGCGGGCAGCTCTTCGACCGCGACGGCCGGCTCGACCTCGAGACCCCCGAGGCGGAGGAGGCGCTGCGATTCGCGGTCGACGGCCTCGCCTCCGGGTTCCTCACGACCGTCGCCGACTACTACGGCCCGAGCATGCAGAGCGGGCTCAAGGACGGCACGATCCTCGGCGTCGACATGCCCACCTGGTACTCGAGCTACGGCATCAAGCCCAACGTGCCCGAGCAGGCGGGGCTCTGGCGCGTGAAGGCGCTGCCGCGCTTCGCGAACGGAGGCGGCCGCACGGCCGTCGGAGGCGGCACCGGCTTCGCGGCGGTCACCGGCAAGGCGAACAGCGACGCGGCGGTCGAGCTGATCCTCGCGGCGTACCTCGACCCGGCGCAGCAGGTGAAGCGCTACCGCGATCTCGGCTACCTCCCGACCCTCCGCTCGGTCTTCGACGACCCGGAGCTGGCCGTGATCACCGACGAGTACTTCGGCGGCCAGGCGCTGTTCGACGTCTACGGCGAGATCATCGACGAGGTCCCGTCGCTGTACCAGAGCCAGGACCAGCAGATCCTCACGACCGTGCTGTCGGGCTACCTCCTCCAGGCCTACAAGGGCACCCTCTCCCCGGCGCAGGCGCTCCGCGCGACAGCCGAGGACTTCCGCGGCCAGGCCCGCAGCTAAGGATCGATGATGTCGACTCTCACCACGGCCGGGGCGCCCGCCTCCGCCCAGGACGGCCGCGGCGGCTCCCCGCTCGAGGCGCGCGGATCGAAGCGCAAGCGCCTGAACACGACGGGCGGGAACGCTCCGTACGTCTTCATCGCGCCGTTCTACGTGCTCTACGCACTGTTCATGATCGTGCCGGTCGGCGCGGCGATCTGGCTCAGCCTCACCGAGTGGGTGGGCCTGGGATCGCCGGAGTTCATCGGGCTGGGCAACTACGCCGACCTGCTCGGCGACACCAGCTTCGGCGTCGCCCTCGTCAACACGCTGATCTACACGCTCATCGCGGTGTTCGTGATCGTGCCGTGCTCGCTGATGATCGCGCAGGGCCTGAACGCCCGCGGGCTCAAGGCGCGCGACCTGTTCCGGCTCACCTTCTTCATCCCGATGGTGCTCTCGCCGATCGTGATCGCGCTGATCTACAGCCTGATCTTCGACCGCAGCTACGGACTGCTGAACTCGCTCCTGCGGGCCCTCTTCGGCCTGGGCGACATCGACTGGCTCGGCGACCCCTCGCTCGCGAAGGTCGCGATCGGCTTCGTGCTGCTCTGGCGCACGGTCGGCTACCTCACGATCTTCTTCCTCGCCGCTCTGCAGGCGGTGCCGAAGGAGCTGTACGAGGCCGCCGAGCTGGACGGCGCCGGAGTCCTCGCCAAGTTCCGCACCGTCACCCTGCCCGCGATCCGACCGGTGACGGCGTTCGTCGTCGTCACCTCGTTCATCAGCGCGGCCCAGCTCTTCGACGAGCCGTACCTGCTGACCCGAGGCGGACCCGGAGAGGCGACGCTCTCGGTCTCGATGTTCATCTACCGCGCCGCATTCGAGCGCCAGCAGTTCGGCTACGCCGCCGCTGCCGGAGTCGTGCTCTTCGTGCTCGTCTTCGCCGTCAGCCAGATCCTCAATCGCGCCCTCGCCATCGGGAGAACCTCATGACCGCCACCACGGGAATCGTCACCGCCCGCTCCGGACGCACCCCCGGTCCTCGGCAGCGGAAGGCGTCCGGCGGCGAGCGCGCCCGCCGCGGGCTGCTCTACGTCACCCTCTCGGCACTGCTGCTGGTGTTCGTCCTGCCCCTGGTCTGGGCGCTCAGCGGCTCGTTCAAGGACCGCGGTGACATCTTCTCGACGCCGCCGTCGCTCCTCCCGAACCCCGCGACAACCGAGAACTACACGAATCTGCTCACCACCCAGCCGTTCTGGAACTGGTTCGGGATGAGCATCGGCACCTCGCTGATCGCGACCGCCGTCTCGGTGTTCGTCTGCGCGATGGCCGGCTACGGCTTCGCGAAGTTCGCCTTCCGCGGCAAGCGGGTGCTGTTCACGATCATGTTCTCGTCGCTGTCGGTGCCGTTCGTCGTGATCCTCGTGCCGCTGTTCATCCTGGTCGTGAAGGCGGGACTCTCGAACCCGTGGTTCGCGCTGATCGTGCCCTGGGTGGCTCCCGCGTTCGGGATCTTCATGATGCAGCAGTTCATCGTGCAGTCGATCCCGGACGAGATCATCGAGGCGGCCCGCATCGACGGCAACTCGGAGTTCGGGATCTTCTGGCGGGTGGTGCTGCCGCTGCTGCGCCCCTCGCTCGGCGCGCTGGGAGTCTGGGGGTTCCTGCAGAGCTACAACAGCTTCCTCTGGCCGCTCGTGCTGCTCTCGGACTCGTCGCAGTACACGATCCCGCTGGGGCTCAACATCCTCTTCGCCTCCGAGAACCGCTCGTACGATCTCGTCCTCGCCGGCGCGGTGCTGGCCTCGGTACCGACCATCCTGGTCTTCTTCCTCCTGCGCAGGCAGCTGCTCGACGGTCTGACCGCGGGCGCCGTCAAGGGCTGACGCCCACCACCTCCCCACCACTGAAAGGCGACCATGCAGCACCTCACCGATCGCATCCTGTTCGGCGCGGCCTACTACCACGAGTACCAGCCCACCTCGCGGCTCGGCAGCCGCGACCTGGCCGAGGACCTCCGGCTCATGAAGGCCGCCGGGTTCACCGTGATCCGCGTGGGCGAGTCCGTCTGGTCGACCTGGGAGCCCGAGAACGGCGTCTTCGACCTCGACTGGCTGCAGCCGGTGCTCGACGGGGCGCACGAGCACGGCATCTCGGTCGTGCTGGGCACGCCGACCTACGCGGTGCCGATGTGGCTCGCGCGGCTGTACCCCGAGATCAACGCGCACCGCGCGACCGGGCAGCCGATCGGCTGGGGCGCCCGCCAGGAGATCGACTACACGCACCCCGCGTTCCTCTTCCACGCCGAGCGCGTGATCCGCCGCATCGTCGAGCGCTACGCCGCGCACCCCGCGGTCATCGGTTTCCAGGTCGACAACGAGCCGGGCAACGAGATCTTCCACAACCGGCAGGTCTTCGAGCGCTTCGTCGACCACCTGCGCGCCACGTACGGCACGGTCGAGGCGCTCAACGACGAATGGGGGCTGACCTACTGGTCGCACCGGCTCTCGACCTGGTCCGACCTGTGGACCCCGGATGCGAACGCGCAGCCGCAGTACGACCTCGCGTGGCGCCGCTTCCAGGCCGCGCTGACGACGGACTTCATCGGCTGGCAGGCCGACCTGGTGCGCGGCATCACCGAGCGGATCGGGCGCGACGACCAGTTCGTCACCACCTGCATCTCGTACGAGCGGACGACCGTGCAGGACGAGGAGCTGGTGCGCCGCCTCGACGTGACCGCCGGCAACCCGTACTACCGGATGCAGGACGGCCTCGAACTGCCTGACGCGCGTCCGTTCGACCAGCACTGGACCACCTCCGGCACCTGGGCGCTCTACGCGACCGCCGACCGGATGTACGGCTCGAAGCAGGCGCCGTTCCTCGTCACCGAGACCGACGCGCAGGCGATCGGCATGTCGTGGTCGAACGAGCCCGCCTACGACGGCCAGTGGCGCCAGGCGGCCTGGGCGCTGGTCTCGCGCGGCGCGACGATGATCGAGTACTGGCACTGGCACACGCTCCACCACGGCGCGGAGACGTACTGGGGCGGGGTGCTGCCGCACTCGCAGGAGCCCGGCCGCGCCTACGAGCAGATCGCCGCGCTGGGCGCCGACTTCGCCGCGGCGGGCGACCGGGTGACCGAGCTGGTGCCCGACTCCGACGTCGCGATCCTGTTCTCGAACGAGAGCAAGTGGGCGCTGGAGGAGCACCCCGCCTTCAGCGACTCCGCCCTCGGTGCCGACGCGGCGAGCGGCATGCCGGTGCCGGACCGCCGAAGCTTCCAGACGGCCCGCGACGCCTTCGCGCGCGGTGCCTTCGACGCGGGGCTGCAGGCCTCGACCGTGCACCCGTCGCAGCTGACCGCCGTGTCGGCCGCAGAGTACGCGGCCGCGCATCCGGTCCTCGTCGCCGCGGCGTTCACGATCGCGGACGACGCGCAGCTGCAGTGGCTCGAGGCCTACGCGGCAGCGGGCGGCCACCTCGTCGTGGGCGTCCGCACCGGCTACGAGGACGAGGAGGGCCGGGCCCGCCTGCAGCGCAAGCCCGCGTTCCTCGACGCGGCCGCCGGCGTGCACTACGACGAGTTCGCGAACCTCGCGGTGCCCCTGCCGGTGGAGGCGGAGTCGGGCTTCCCGCTGCCCGACGGCGCCCGCGCGACGGTCTGGGCCGACGGGGTGCAGGTCGACGACGCGACCGTGCTCGTGCGCTACCGGCACCCGCACTACGGGCGCTTCGCGGCGGTCACGACCCGCTCGCACGGAGCCGGACGCGTGACCTACGTGGGCACGGTGCCCGACCTCGCGCTCGCGAAGGCGCTGATGGAGTGGGCGGTGTCGGAGTCGTCCGCGGCGACGACCCCGTGGCGTGCGGCCTCGCCGACGCAGACCGTGACGAGCGCGACCAACCGGCACGGCGAGCGCGTGCGCTTCGTGCACAACTGGTCGTGGGAGCCGTCGACGTTCGCGCTGCCCGAGGCGGTCGAGGACGTGCTCTCGGGTGAGGCGTCTGCGGCCGGGGACGTGCTGGAGCTCGGACCCTGGGACGTGCGGGTGCTGGTCTCGCGCGACTGACGGTCTCTGCGAGGTCCGCTCGCGGTCGTCTCGAGCGGTGGAACCCCCTCGCGTCTCGGTGGTGAGGGAGGAGTCGGCTGCCCGCAGCCGATCCGATCACCGCACACACGACGTGACTTCTCCTGAGAGACCCCCGCGCCCTCGCTGGTCGAGTAGCGGCCGCAGGCCGCGTATCGAGACCCCGTGCCCGGGTGGTGCAGATCTCGATACGGCCGCTGCGCGGCCTACTCGATCAGCGGGGCCGGGGGAGTCGCTCGTCCCGCGAGTCGACGCGAGCCGGGCCTGGCGCATGCGTCGGACCCCGCTTCGCGGCGACCGGGGGTCCCGGCATGCCGCGACTGGACCCGCGTCGGGGCCTGCACCCACGGCGGACCCCGCTTCGCGGCCACTCGATGCACCCTGGCGCCCTCGCGGGTCGAGTATCAACGGCGAAGCCACTCCGCGTCTCGGTGGCGGAACGCCCACTGGTCGACTAGTCCCGCGGGGGGGCGTATCGAGACCGGCCGCAGCCAGCAGATCGCGCCTCCGACCGGGCCTTCTGGTAGTGGTGGATCTCGATGCGCCCGCAAGGCGGGCTACTCGATCAGCACGGTGGAGGGGGCCGTACGAGGGAGGCGGCTTCTCCAGGAGAGCGCATCTCGCAGGGCGCGTCAGCAGTCGGGATGGAGCTCGGGCGCGTCAGAGCAGGCGCCGCGCCGACGCCCAGGCCGTGAGCTCGTACCGCGACGAGAGCTGGAGCTTCCGCAGTACCGCGGACACGTGGGACTCGACGGTCTTGACCGAGATGAAGAGCTCGGCGGCCGCCTCCTTGTAGGCGTAGCCGCGGGCGATCAGGCGCATCACCTCGCGCTCGCGGGCCGAGAGCCGGTCGAGCTCGTCGACCGACTCGGCCTGCTCGCCCGCGAGAGCGCCGAACGCATCGAGGACGAACCCGGCGAGACGCGGGGAGAACACGGCGTCGCCGCCCGCGACCGCCTCGACCGCGCGGCTCACCTCGGCGCCGGAGCTCGTCTTGGTGATGTAGCCGCGGGCCCCCGCGCGGATCACGCCCACCACGTCCTCGGCCGCGTCCGAGACGCTGAGCGCGAGGAACCGCACCGAGTCGAGGAGCGCGGCGCTGCGCCGGAGGACCTCGGCGCCGCCCCCGCCCGCACCGCCCGGCAGGTGCACGTCGAGCAGCACCACCTCGGGCCGCGTCTCGGCGACCAGGCGCACGGCCGAGTCGACGTCGGCCGCCTCGCCGACGACCTCGAGATCCGGCGCCAGATCGGCGCGCAGCCCCGACCGGAAGATGGAGTGGTCGTCGACCAGCACGACGCGCGTCACGACGCGGCCCCCAGCCGCAGGTGCACCTCGGTGCCCGAGCCGCCGACCCCCGGGCGCACGACGGCGCTGCCGCCGGCGCGGGTCATCCGGCCGATGATCGACTCGCGGATGCCGAGCCGGTCGCCGGGCAGCGCGCCCAGATCGACGCCCGGGCCCCGGTCGCGCACGAAGACGTCGACGCCGTCGACGGCCGACTCGACGTAGACCGAGATCTCGCCGCCCGCGTGGCGTGCCGCGTTGAGCACGGCCTCGCGGGTCGCGGCGAGCAGCGGAGCGGCGCCCGGCACCGAGACCCCGACCGCCACGACCTCGATGGTGGCGGGGTAGTCGAGCTCGACGGCGGACGCGATGGCGCGGATCTCGGCGGCGAGATCGTTGGCGACCGGCACGTCGCGCTCGAACAGCCAGTCGCGCAGCTCGCGCTCCTGGGCGCGGGCGATGCGGGCGACCTCGCTCGAGGCTCCGGCGCGGTTCTGGATGAGGGCGAGGGTCTGCAGCACGGAGTCGTGCAGGTGCGCGGCGATCTCGGCGCGCTGCTCCTCGCGCACCCGGGCCGCCCGCTCGCCCATCAGCTCGGTCCAGAGCCGGACGACGCCCGGTGCGGCGAGGACGCCCGCGACGGCGATCAGCAGGCCCACCGCGAGGACCGCGTTGACGGCGCTCGGCCGGGCGACGAGCACCGCGACTCCGGCGACGAGCAGGGCGGCGCAGGAGGCGAGGCGCACCTGCAGCGAGGCGCGGGCCGTCGCGGACGGATCGTCGCGGCCCGGCCCGAGCGCCCAGGCGACCGCCGATCCGGCGAGCGCCGCGACCGCCGCCAGCGCGCGCGTCACCGCGACGTCGTCGCGCGCCTCGAGCGCGAGGAGCACGGCTCCGGCCGCCACGACGGCGGCGACCGACAGCAGCCCGGCGACGGGGACGACGCGGCGGACGGCCCGGTCGGACTCGCCCTCGGACGGGGCGAGCGGCACGAGGGCCCACAGCCACAGGTAGAGGAGCACGCCGCCCCCGCCCAGCAGAGCGGCGACGATCGTGAAGAACCGGGTGGAGGAGAGGGTCCAGCCGAGGTGCTCGGCGAGCGCGGCGCAGACACCGCCGAGGACGACCCTCCTGGGGCGTCGCAACGGCGGTCTGACCGCGGTGCTCGAGATGCTCACACGTGCATCCAAACAGGTCGTCGGGGTCGCCGGGGAGGAAACGAGGGTCGAGTCAGGGGTTCCCCCGATGGTCGCCGCCTGGGGAGGAGCGGGACACTCTCACCATGACAGCAGCGAGCACTCCCCCGCCGATCGGCGGCGCGGACGGACCGGGCGGCGACGACTCCGCCCGCACCACGACGGCTCCCGACTCCGAGGAGCAGGAGCGCTCCGGAGCGGCGCCCGACCCCGCGGCCGGCGACGGCACCGAGCCCTGCACGGACAACCGCTTCCTCCTCTGGCTGCGCGGCCTCGGCCTCACCCGCCGCCCCGGCTGGATCGGCGGCGTCTGCGCCGGCATCTCGGAGCGCCTCGGCATCGACCCCCTGATCGTCCGCGGGATCTTCGCCGTCGTGGCGGTCCTCGGCGGCCCCGCGCTCCTCTTCTACGCCGCCGCCTGGCTCCTGCTCCCCGACGAGGACGACGTGCTGCCGATCGAGCGGCTGCTCCGCGGCCGGATCGACCGCGTCCACGCGGGCATCGGAGCGATGGTCCTCGCGTCGATGCTCCCCCTCGCGCAGGGGTTCTGGTCGCTCGGCGGCGCCTACACCGGCGCCTCCCCCTGGTCCCCCGCCGCCGGCCGCACGATCTGGACGCTCGTGGTCATCGGGCTCGTCATCGCCCTCGTCGTCTGGGTGGCGCGCAACTCCGGCCGCTCCGCCCGCGGCGCCGGCCCGGAGGAGGCGCCCGCGACCACCGACGACCGTCCCGGCTCCGTCCCCCTCTTCCCGCCGCCTCGTCCCACCGATGTGCGCCCCGAGTCGCCCGAGGACGTCGCCGCCTGGCGCGCCCGGCAGGACGCCTGGAAGACCGAGCGCGAGGCGTTCCGCGCCCAGCAGTCGGCGTCGGCGCGCGAGACGGCCCGTCAGCGCGCGGAGGAGGCGCGGGCTCGGTCCCGCGCGGTCGCCGCGGTGCGCGACGAGCGCCGCCGGGTGCGCCGGGCGCAGAACCCGCGCCTGCGGGCGAGCGTCACCCTCGTCGTGCTGGGCGCCGCGGCGGTGGTCGGAGCGATCGTCTCGCTCACCGCGACGGGCACCACCGCGGTGGCGTCCGGCTTCGCCGCCGCCGCGCTCGTGCTCGCCGCGGCGATCGTGCTGGCTGGCCTCGTGCGCAGGAGGGCGGTCCTCCTGGTCGCCGCATCGGTGCTCGCGCTGGCGACGGCCCTGATCGCGGCGATGCTGCCTCCGGATCGCGAGATCCTGCCCCTGAGCGGGACGTACGGCCTCTCGAACCAGCGCTCCGGGGACTACGCGATGCTCTCCGGTCTCCTCGACGTGACGGTCGTCCCCGGTGCGGGCGAGGACGGTGCGGTCATCGACGTCTGGCAGGGCGCCGGCGAGGTCTCGGTCTGGCCGCTGGCCGGGACGACCGTCCGGGTCGAGGCCGTCTCCGCGAGCGGGCAGCTCCAGATCGTCTCGGCGGACGGCCGTAACGTGACGGCGCCCGAGGACGTCCCGATCGTCGACGGCCGCTCCCGCTGGACGCAGACCTTCGGTGATCCGACCGCCGAGCCGACCGTCGTCCGGATCGAGCAGGGCGCCGGGACGATCACCGTGCACGACCAGACCACCGACGCCGAGCCCGCCGACGAGAGCACTGCCGACGACAGCACCACCGACGACAGCACCACCGGCACCGGCGAGGCCGGCATCCCGCAGACCACGACGGAGGACCCGCGATGAGCAGCACCGAGACCACTCCCCTTCCCGGCGCGCTGACGCCGAAGCGCCCGCGGATCCGCCTCGGCGCGATCGTCTGGGGTCTGTTCGCCGGCGCGGTCGCCGTCGGGCTCCTGATGACCACGGGCGACGAGCGGCTGCGATCCGAGCTGGTCGACGCCGCCCTGACTCTCTCGCCGGGGGCCGTCACCGCCGTCGTCGTCGCCGCCCTCGGCGGGCTGGCGCTGCTGATCGGCCTCGAGCGGGTGCTCGACCGGCGGTAGCCCGCAACCCCCTGGTCGGCGGCGGGTGCCGGGCGCAGACTCGACGACGGTCCCCGACGCCCGCCCCTCCCGGGCACGGCGCGGGACGACCGGAGACGAGACCGATGCCCGACCACCGCCCGCCCCGCGCCCGCCGGAGCGATCCCCGATGATGCTCGGGATCGCGGGGATCGTGGCCGTGGCGGTCCTGGTCTCGGTCGCCGTGTTCGCGCGGCGGCTGGGCGTCGCCGCTCCGATCGTCCTCGTGCTCGCCGGAGTCGCCCTCTCGTACCTCCCCGGCGTGCCGGAGGTCGTGGTCCCGCACGAGTGGGTGCTCGACGGAGTGCTGCCGCCGCTGCTCTACGCCGCCGCGATCAGCGTCCCGTTCATCGACTTCCGCCGGAACCTGACCACCATCACCGGCCTCTCGGTCGTGCTGGTCGTCATCTCGGCCGCCGGCGTCGGCGCTCTGCTGTACGTCCTCCTGCCCGAGCTGGGCCTCCCGCTCGCGATCGCCGTCGGAGCCGTCATCAGCCCGCCCGACGCCGTGGCCGCCACCTCGGTCGGCCGGCGCCTGGGCCTCCCGCCGCGACTGCTCACCCTGCTCGAGGGCGAGGGCCTGATCAACGACGCGACCGCGCTGGTGCTGCTGCGCTCGGCCCTCGCCGCGGCCGCCGGCACGCTCGCCACCCCCTGGGCCGCGATCGGCGACTTCCTCTACGCGGTCGTCGTCGCGGTCGTCGTCGGCCTCGTGGCGAGCATCCTCACCGTCTTCGTGCGCTCGCGCCTCGAGGACCCGGTGCTCAACACCGTCGTCTCCTTCACCGTGCCGTTCGTGGCGTTCATCCCGGCCGAAGGCCTGGGCGCCTCGGGCGTGCTGGCGGTGGTCGTCGCGGGGCTGCACACGGGCCACGCGTCCTCCCGCTCCTTCACGGCCCAGTCGCGGGTGAACGACCGCGTCAACTGGCGCACCGTGCAGTTCCTCCTCGAGAACGGCGTGTTCCTCCTGATCGGGCTCGAGATCCGCGGTCTGATCCAGGATGCGGACGACGCCGCACTCACGGTCCCCGCCGCGGTCGGCATCGGCCTCATCGCCACGGTCGGGCTCATCGTGGTCCGTTTCCTCTGGGTCGGGCCGGTGCTGGTCGGCGAGCGCTGGCAGACCCGTCGAGCGGAGCGTCGGGCCCGTGAGCAGAAGGAGGTGCTCGACTCGTCCGCCGAGCTCCCCCGGGAGGAGCGGACGAAAGCGCGCCGCCGCTACCAGCTGCGCCGCGCCGACTACCGCCACTTCAGCACCAGCGGCCTCGGCTGGCGCGGCGGGCTCGTGCTGGGCTGGTCGGGGATGCGCGGAGTGGTGACCCTCGCGGCCGCGCAGTCCCTGCCCGAGGACATCCCGTACCGCAATCAGCTCGTGCTGATCGCCTTCACGGTCGCGGTCGCGACGCTCCTGATCCAGGGCAGCACCCTGCCGCTGCTCATCAAGGCGACGGGGATCCGCGGCGTCGACGAGCCGGAGGACCAGCGCTACCTGGCGGGGCTGCTCGACGAGATCACCGAGAAGGGGCTCTCGATCCTCGAGCACCCGGCCGACGTCGTGGAGGGCGCGACGGACGTCGATCCGGACGTCCTCGAGCGGGTGCGGCAGACCTCGTTCCTCCGCTCCGAGGCCGCCTGGGAGCGGGCGCGCGGAGCGGAGCGCGACGTCGTCGACACTCCGCACCGCCTCTACCGAGCTCTGCGGCTCGCCGTCGTCACCGCCGAGCGGGAGGCCCTGCTCGACGCGCGCTCGCGCCGCGCCTACCCGCAGCGGATCCTGACCCAGGCGCAGTCGCTGCTCGACCTCGAGGAGACGCGGCTGCGGCTGCGCAGGGGCACCACGTCCTAGCGGCCGCGCCACCAGCGTCGGCGCGGCCGCTCGGGCTCCGGTGCCGGAGTCGCACGGGCGGTGCGCCGCTCGGCCCAGCGGGCGATCTCGACGTCGATGTCGCGCAGCGGCGTCACGACCGGGGGCCCGCCCAGCAGCTGCCGACGCGCCTCGACGACGCGCGTGTTGAACTCCTCGAGGTGCGCTCGCACCTCCGACTCGCGGTGCAGTCGGTCGAGGCGCTCGTCGAGCTGACGGTCCTCGGCACGGAGGAGGAACGCGGCCGGTCCGATGCCGGTGAGGTTCTCGCGCTCGATCTTGCGGCGGATCCACCAGTCGGGGTCGTGGCCGCCGTTCAGCCCCTCCAGCGGCTTGCCCGCGCCGGGCAGGTCGTCGAAGTCCCCGCGACGGATGGCCTGCTGGATCGTCGTCTCGATGAAGGCGGCGCGCTCGGCGGGATCCTCCGGGATCGTCGCCTCGTTCTCCTCGGAGGTGTCGGGCGACGACTCGCCCTCCGCCCGCTTCGCGAGGTAGCGGGCGGCGTGGTTCCTGGCCTCGGACATCGGTCACCTCCGTCCCTCCAGGCTAGATCGGGCTCGCGCAGCGGGTCGATCCCACTCGGCAGCGCTCAGCGATCACTCGGGGACAGTTCGGGAGGAAGTCCCACTCGGATCACTCCCGGACGGGGGACCGACAAGGGGTCCGGCGGGGAGGCACCCGGATCTACTCTCGGCGCATGCACCTCCGCAGCGTCGCGATCGTCCACTCCGCAGCTCCGCGCTCCTCCGCCGTCCGCGCCCGCCAGCGCGCCGCAGCGGAGGTCCTGGCGCACCTCGTGGTGGCCCTGGTCATGGGATCGCTGCTGCTGCTCGCGGTGTCCGCGAGCCTCGCCGGCCTGCTGCCCGTCCCCGCGCCGGTGCCCGCGTTCGAGGCGTGGTCGCTGATGCGCACGTCGTCGACCCTGCAGATCGGAGTCGCGGTGCTCGCCACCGGCCTCGCCGCCCTCGCGCGGGCCGGCGGTTGCGGCACGCGCGCCGACCGCTGGTGCGTCCTCGCGGCGATCAGCGCGGCCGCCGGTGCGCTGCTCCTGGTGGCCCCTCCGGTCTGATCCGGCAGGCCCGTTCGCGCGGCGGGTCCCGACGTCCGACCGGATCGGCCTCTGCAGAACCTCTGCCGAGAGCGAGCGCCGGCCACGATCGCGGCTGAGGGAGGGTCTCAGCCGAGGTTCTGCATCACCGCCAGGCGAGAGCCGACCGCTCGGCCCAGTACTGCTCGGGATCCTGCGGCTCCAGACCCTCCGGCAGCGCCGCCGGACGTGCGCGCAGGTTCTCGAGGAGCTGCGCCGGGGTCGCCGCACCGCTGAGCACCCGGTCGGCCCACGGCTGGGCGAGTGCGGCGCCGAGCGCCCGGTCCTCGGGCGCGTCGACCAGTCGGCGCACCGACTCGGGAGCGCGCTCGCCCACCAGCCGACCGTTGGCGAGCGCCTCCTTCACCACCACGAGCCACCCGGCGTCGTGCGCGTCGGCGAGCGCCGCCTCCGCCGACCGCTCGAGCAGGTTCCAGGTGGTCTGCACAGCGCTGAAGGGCGTCTCCGGGATCGCGAGCGCGAGCGCGATCGTCCTGCCCTGCCCGGGTCCGCTGGTCGAGAGGCCCACCCGGACCCCTGACGCCGCGAGGACCCGCAGCCGGTCGAGGAGCGCCCGGTCGGTCAGCGCCGGGCTCTCGGGCGTGATCGAGTGCACGAGGTAGCAGTCGGGGGCCGAGCCCAGCGCCTCGAGCGTCGACGACCACTGCCGCTCGAACATCGCCACCGAGTGCTCCTTGCGCTCGTGCACCGGCGCGTCCATCGCCCAGTCGCCGACGTACTCGTAGCCCCACTTCGACTCGACGGTCAGCCCGGCTCGACGCTCGGGATGCGCGGCGAGCCAGCTCCCGAGGAACTCCTCCGCACGGCCGTACGAGCGGGCGACGTCGACGAACCGCACGCCCTCGCTCCAGGCCGTGTCGAGCAGCTCGTGCGTGCGGGCGCGGAGGGCGTCGACGCTGCGCAGGCCGGGCGGGCCCAGGTCGCCGTCGCGACCCGCGGTGATGTAGGCCGGCCGGCCGACGGCCGCCAGGCCGAGTCCGATGCTCGCGGTGCTGGGTGCCATGGTGCTCGTTCCGTCCGGGAGGGGTGCCCCCACCGTAGACGCGGCGGGACGCGGCGCGCGCTGCAGTCCGGCCCGCCAGGCCTCCACCGTCACCGCGTACTCGACCGAGGCGTCGCCCTCCGCCTGCTCGCGACGCCGCAGCCCCAGCAGCTCCATCGCTCTCACCGAGCCGCGATTGCGCGGGTCGGCCCGTCCGACGACCCGCCGGGAGCCGAGGGTCTCGAAGACCAGGCGGAGCAGCGCGCGTCCGGCCTCGAGCGAGTAGCCCAGACCCGCGGTGTCCGGATGCAGGAACATCCCGAGCTCGCACTCGTCCGTCCGCCGCACGACGACCGCGTCTCCGACGAGCCGTCCGGTCGCGAGCTCCTCGATGCCGAGGACGCGCCGGTGCCCCGGCTGCGCGAGCTCCCACTCCGCCGAGCGCTCGGCGAACCACGCGGGGTAGCCGCCGGGTGCCAGCGGCGGGTGGCGGAGGAACCGCGCGGCGCGCGCATCCCCCCGGTAGGCCGTCACGGCCGACTCGTCGTCGAGGCGGAGGGGACGCAGCAGCAGGCGCACCGTCCGGTGCTCGTGCTCGGGGCCGCTCATCCGCTCACAGTACGAGGCGCCGGTGCTCGCACGGGAGAATCGACCCGTGAGCGGTGGCGGACAGACCCTGGTCGCCGCCCTCGAGCGGCACCAGATCGCGCTGTACCTGCTGGCCCTCGCGGTCGCCCTCGGCGTGGGAGCGCTGGTGCCGGCGGCCGAGGAGCTCGACGCGGCCGTGACTCCGGTGCTCGCCCTGCTGCTGTTCGCGACGTTCCTCGGCGTGCCGTTCGGCTCGGTGCTGCGGGCGTTGCGCGACCGCCGCTTCCTCGCCTCGGTGCTCGTGCTGAACTTCGGCGTCGTGCCCGCGGTCGTCTTCGTGCTCACCCGGCCGATCGCGGGCGAGCCCGCCCTGCTGATCGGGGTGCTGCTCGTGCTGCTGACGCCCTGCATCGACTACGTGATCGTGTTCAGCGCTCTGGCGGGAGGGGCGTCGGCCCGGCTGCTCGCCGCCGCGCCGCTCCTGATGCTCGTGCAGATCCTCCTGCTGCCCCTGCTCCTGCTGCTCTTCCTCGGGCCGACCGGAGCGGCCGCGGTCGAGATCAGGCCGTTCGCCGAGGCCTTCGTGCTGCTGATCGTGCTGCCGCTGGCCGCGGCGGCGGGGCTGCAGCTGCTCGCCACCCGGTCGGCGCTCGGGCGGCGCCTCCGGGACGCGGTGCTGGGCTCGATGGTGCCGCTGATGGTCGCGACCCTGTTCACGGTGGTCGCGTCCCAGGCCGGAGCCGTCGCCGACGCCCTGCCGCGGCTCGGGCTGCTCGCGCTGCTGTACGCGGCCTTCGTCGTGATCATGACCGCGCTCGGTGCGGGGGCGGGTCGGGTCGCCCGTCTGGACGTGCCCGCGCGTCGCGCCCTGCTGTTCAGCGGAGTCACCCGCAACTCGCTGGTGGTGCTGCCGCTCGCGCTGGCGCTGCCTCCTGCGCTGTCGGTGGCGCCGGTCGTCGTGGTCACGCAGACGCTCGTGGAGCTGATCGCGATGGTGCTGCTGGTGCGGATCGTGCCGCGTGTGATCCCGGAGCGCTGACTGCGGAGCGCCGACCCCGCGCGGACCCGCGCGCCGGCCGCGGAGGCCCGCGCGCCCGCGGAGGATCCCGCGCCGTGCGGCGGCCTGTCAACCTCCGTCCCTTCCGCGACGTCCCGCCCTACCGTCGAAGGCGAGGACGCCCCTACGTCCTCGCGCCGGTTCCCGCATGCTCCGGCGCGAGCAGCCAGCATCGGAGGATCCCCGTGGCCCAGACCAGCACCGAGCGCGAGCGCACCGCGCCCGACCCCGACGACACCCGCAAGCCCGACGACCCCACCGACGTCACCAAGCGCTCCTGGGGCTACGTCCTCAAGAAGACGCTGCGCGAGTTCGGGGCCGATCAGTGCACCGACCTCGCCGCGGCACTCACCTACTACGCGGTCCTCGCGCTGTTCCCGGGCCTGCTGGCCGTGGTGTCGATCCTGGGCCTCTTCGGCCAGGCCGAGACGACCACCGACACGGTCCTCGACATCCTCGGCGGATTCGCGTCGCCCGAGGTGCTCGACACGATCCGCGGCCCGGTGCAGGAGCTGACCTCCTCCCCGGCCGCCGGTGTCGCGTTCGTGACCGGTCTGCTGGGCGCCCTGTGGTCCGCCTCCGGCTACGTCGGCGCGTTCGGCCGCGCCATGAACCGCGTCTACGAGATCGACGAGGGCCGGCCGGTCTGGAAGCTGCGCCCGACGATGCTCGGCATCACCCTCTTCACCGTCGCGCTGCTCGTGATCGCGGGGCTGCTCCTGGTGCTCAGCGGCCCGGTCGCGGAGACGATCGGCGAGGCGATCGGCCTCGGCGAGGTCGCGCTCACCGTGTGGAGCATCGTGAAATGGCCCGTGCTCATCGCGCTGATGATCGTCATCATCGCGGTGCTCTACCACTGGTCGCCCAACGTGAAGCAGCCGAAGTTCCGCTGGACCAGCCTGGGTTCGATCCTCGCGCTCGTGGTGTGGGCGCTCGCGTCCGCCGGCTTCGCGTTCTACGTCGCCAACTTCGGCAACTACAACAAGACCTACGGCGCCCTCGGTGGCGTGATCGTCTTCCTCCTGTGGATCTGGATCACGAACCTCGCACTGCTCTTCGGGGCCGAGTTCGACGCCGAGCTCGAGCGCGGCCGCCAGCTGCAGGCGGGCATCGAGGCGGAGGAGCACATCCAGCTCCCGCCGCGCGACACCCGCTCCAGCGACAAGAAGGCCGAGAAGCACGCCGAGGACGTCGCCGACGGCCGCAAGCTCCGCGAGACCGCGGGGCGCGAGGGCGGCTGACTCCGGATCGGGCGGGAGCGCCGCCGACGCCGCTCGCGTAGCGTCGGACGGTGACCTCGCCCGATCGCCGCACCCTGGACCGCAGGATCCTGCGGCTCGCCGTGCCCGCGCTCGGCTCCCTCGTCGCCGAGCCGCTGTTCCTCCTCACCGACTCGGCGCTGGTCGGGCACCTCGGCGCGGTGCCGCTGGCGGGCCTCGCACTCGGCGCGGCGGTGCTGCAGACGGTCGTCGGGCTGATGGTGTTCCTCGCCTACAGCACGACTCCCCGGGTCGGCCGAGCCCTCGGCGAGGGCGACGAGCGCCGAGCGGTCGCGGCCGGGATCGACGGCGGCTGGCTCGCGCTGGCGCTCGGAGCCGTGCTCGCGGTGGCCGGCGCGGTGAGCGCCCCGGCCGTCATCGGCCTCTTCGGAGGCGAGCCCGCCGTCACGGAGGCGGGCGTGCGCTACCTCGCCGTCAGCATGGCCGGGATCCCCGCGATGCTCGGCGTCTTCGCGCTCACGGGCCTGCTCCGGGGCTTCCAGGACACCCGCACTCCGCTCGTCATCGCGGTGGCCGGATTCGCGCTCAACGCGGGCCTGAACGCCGTGCTGATCTACCCGGCGGGCCTGGGGATAACCGGGTCCGCTCTGGGGACGGTCATCGCCCAGTGGGCCATGTTCGCCGCCTACGCGCTGATCGCGGCGCGGCTCGCGCGGCGGGTCGGCGCACCGCTGCGTCCCCACCTCGGGGGCGTTCTCGGCTCCGCGGGGTCGGGCGGGTGGATGCTGCTGCGCACCGCGAGCCTCCGGGCCGCGATCCTGCTCGCCGTGGCCGTCGCCGGCTCCCTCGGGGCGGAGGAGCTCGGCGCGTTCCAGGTGGCGATGACGCTCTTCAGCGCGGTCGCGTTCGCCCTCGACGCCGTCGCGATCGCCGCGCAGGCGCTGCTCGGACGGCTGCTCGGAGCGGGCGATCGCGCACAGGCCCGCGCGGTCACGAAACGCTGTGTGACCTGGGGAATCGGCGCCGGTCTCGTGCTGGGCGCGGTGGTCGCGGGACTGAGCGGAGTGCTGCCGTTCGCCTTCTCGAGCGACCCGGAGGTGCTGCGGCTGCTGCCCGCGCTGATCGCGGTGGTCGGCGTCACCGCTCCGCTGGGGGGCTACGTGTTCGTACTCGACGGGGTCCTGATCGGCGCCGGGGACGGCCGCTACCTCGCCCTCAGCGGGCTCGTGAACCTGGCCGTGTTCGTGCCGCTGGCCGCCCTGGCGTCCTCGGCGCCGGCGGACGGGCGCCTGCTGGCGCTCTGGATCGCCTTCGCCGTGGGCTACCTGGGGGCCCGTGCGCTGACCCTCGGACTGCGCGTCCGGGGCGAGGCGTGGCTCCGCTGAGCGCTCGAACGAAGTTTCGAACAGGCTGTGGAGAACCCTGTGGACAACTCCGGCGGGGAGGCCCGGATCAGCGCGGCGCCGCGCTCGTGTTCCCGCGGTGGAAGACCGCGTGGAAGCACACCGGAGCCGCCTCGTCGCCCGCGAGCAGCGCCAGCGCCGCTCGTCCCGCCGCCCGTCCCTTCTCGACCGCCGGCTGCACCATGGTCGTGAGGTCGTAGCCCGCCGCGAGCCCCGGCACCTGCACTCCGTCGAAGCCGACGACCGACACGTCCTCCGGCACCCGCAGCCCCAGCTGCTCGGCGGCCAGGATCACGCCCGCCGCCAGCAGATCGCTCTGGGCGAGGACCGCGGTCGGCGGCTCCGGCACATCGAGCAGCACCCGCCCGGCGGCCACCCCCTCGTCGACCGTGCTGGCCGACGCCGCCACGGCCTCGAGCCCGTCGAACACGTCGCGCGCCCCGAGCAGCCGCTCGACGGCCGTGATGCTCGAGCTCGAGCGCCAGTCGTCCGGCACGGGCCCGCGGCGGCGGTCCTTCGAGAACGGGAGCGTCACCGTCGCCGGGCGCTCGTGCCCGAGGTCGCGGAGGTGCTCGGCCAGGGCACGCGTGGCGTCGCGGTTGTCGAGGGTGACGATCGCCGAGCCGAACTCGGACACCCCCTCCACCACCACGACCGGGACACGACGGCGCTGCAGCAGCGCCACCGACTCGTCGACGGTCGGGCTGCAGCCGATCAGGATCATGGCGTCGACGGGCGCCGTCGCCATCAGCCCCGACCCGTCGCCGGTCTCGGTGAGCAGCAGGATCCCGGCGTCCGCGCCGCCCAGCACGTCGGCGATGCCGTCGAGCATCGCGATCTTGATCGGATCGCGGAACGCGTGCAGCACGCGCTCGTCGACGACGACGCCGACGATGCCCGAGCGGCCGCGGCGGAGCGACTGCGCGCGCGGATCCGGACCGGCGTAGTCGAGGTCGGCCGCCGCCTTCAGCACCCGCTCGCGGGTCGAGGCCGAGACGGGGCCGGCGCCGCTGAACACGAGCGAGGCGGTCGAGGCCGAGACTCCGGCGAGGCTCGCCACCCGGGCCAGCGTCGGACGTCCGGGGCGCTCCTCGGCGCGGGGCTTCTGCGACTCCACGATCCTCCTCGACTCCACCGCCGCGACCGTGTCCTTGACCGTCCCGCAGGTTCTGGATAGCTTAGTCCGGCCCGGCTCGAATCGATTCGACAGGGCCCACGTCCCGCTTCGCGGGCCCGAGACGCCGCAGCGGGCACTCGGGCCGCGCCCGCTCCAGGAACACGATCATGACCAGCACCTCCGACCTCACCCGCCGACAGCTCGTCGCGTGGCGCAACGCCGTCTTCACGATCTTCGTGCTGAGCGGTCTCGCCGTCGCGACCTGGGTGTCGCGCACCCCCGCGATCCGCGACGCGCTGGGCCTCAGCACCGCCGACGTCGGCGTGCTGATCCTGGCGATGTCGATCGGCGCGATCGTCGGCCTGGCGCTCTCGACGGCGATCATGTCGATGCTCGGCGCCCGACGCGGCATGGTCGCGGGCCTCACCGTGTGCGCCTCGGGAGTCGCGATCCTCGGCGTCGCCGCCGACTCGCTCGGCACCCTCCCCCTCGCCTTCGCGGGCATGGCGCTGCTCGGCTTCGGCAACGGCGCGGTCGACGTGATGATGAACGTGGAGGGAGCCGCGAACGAGAAGGCCTTCGGCACGACCCTCCTCCCGCTCTTCCACGCCTTCTTCAGCCTCGGCACCGTCGCGGGCGCGCTGATCGGCGCCGCGGCCTCCGCCCTCGGCATCCCCGTGGCCGCGCACCTCGTCGGCGTCGCCGTGGTCATCGTCGCGACCGTCCTCGTCGCGATCCGCTCCGTGCCCGTGCGCACCGATCTCGACACGCAGGGCGTCGCCACCGCGAAGGCGCCGGTGCGCGAGCGCGTGGCCGCCTCGCTCGGCGTCTGGCGCGATCCGCGCCTGGTCTTCATCGGCCTGATCATGCTCGGCATGGCCTTCGCCGAGGGGTCGGCGAACGACTGGATGACGCTGGCGATGGTCGACGGCCACGGCACCGACCAGACCACGGCCGCCGTCGTCTTCGGGGTCTTCGTGGCCGCGATGACGGTCGGCCGCGTGATCGGCGGGCCCGTGCTCGACCGCTTCGGCCGCGTGCCGGTGCTGCGCGCCTCCGCGCTGCTGGCCGTGGTGGGCATCCTGCTCTTCATCCTCGCTCCCGTCGACGCGCTGGTGATCGCCGGAGCCGTCGCCTGGGGCCTGGGCTGCTCGCTCGGCTTCCCCGTGGGCATGTCGGCCGCCGCGGAGGGCGCCCACTCGGCCGCCCGGGTCAGCGCGGTCGCGATGCTCGGCTACGTCGCCTTCCTCGTGGGACCGCCCGCGATCGGCTTCCTCGGCGAGCACTTCGGCCTCCTGAACGCCCTCTTCCTGGTGCTGACGCTCGTGGTCGTCGCCGGCCTCGCCTCCCCCGCGGCTCGTCCCGCGCGCGTGACGGAGTCCGCATGACCACCCCGAGCCCCGAGCCCTGCCGGGTCGCCCTGGTCACCGGGGCGAACCACGGCATCGGAGCCGCGATCGCCGAGCGCCTCGCGGCCGACGGCCTCGCCGTGCTGGTCGCGTTCCTCGCCGAGGACCTGCCCGAGTACGAGCCCGAGCGCCAGCGCCGCGCCCACGCGAGCGACGGCGAGAGGGTAGCCGAGCGGATCCGCGCCGCGGGCGGGCGGGCGATCGCCGTCTCGGCCGACCTGCGCGACGCCGCCTCGGCCGCCGCGCTGTTCGACGCCGCGGAGCAGGCGCTCGGCCCGGTCGACGTGCTCGTCAACAACGCGACCGGATCGGTCATCGACACCTTCCGCGCCCGCGAGAGCGACTGGATGGGGCGCCCGCAGCGCCGGGTCGACGCCGCGAGCATCGACGCCGTCCTCTCGGTCGACGCCCGCGCCGCCGCCCTGCTGATCTCGGAGCTCGCCGCGCGGCTCGAGGCCCGCGGCGGCCACGGCGGCCGCATCGTCTCGCTCACCTCCGGCGGCGAGCGGGGCTTCCCCGGCGAGGTCTCCTACGGAGCCGCCAAGGCCGCCCTCGTGAACTACACGATCTCGGCGTCGCTCGAGCTGAGCCCCCTGGGCATCACGGCCAACGCCGTCCACCCGCCCGTCACCGACACGGGCTGGGTGACCGACGACGTCCGCGAGGCCGTCGCCGCGAACGACTCGTTCTTCGACGTCGCCGAGCCGGAGGAGGTCGGCGACCTCGTCTCGTACCTCGTGTCCCCGGCCGGCCGGCGCGTCACCGGCAACGTCGTCCGCATGGCCTGAACCCCGAGCGGCCGCCCGCGCCCGCGTCTATCCTCGACGGGTGCGTCTCGTCATCGCGCGCTGCTCCGTCGACTACACCGGCCGTCTCAGCGCCCACCTCCCCCTCGCCACCCGACTGCTGCTGGTCAAGGCCGACGGCAGCGTGCTCGTCCACTCCGACGGCGGCTCCTACAAGCCGCTGAACTGGATGAGCCCGCCGTGCACGCTGATCTCCACGGAGCCGGACGAGACCGCCCGGGAGTCGGGCGTCGTCGAGCAGTGGACGGTCGCGCACAAGAAGACAGGAGACGCCCTCGTCGTCTCGATCCACGAGGTGCTGCACGACTCCGCCCACGAACTGGGCGTGGATCCGGGTCTGGTGAAGGACGGAGTGGAGGCGCACCTGCAGCGCCTGCTCGCCGAGCAGATCGATCTCCTCGGCGACGGTCACACCCTCGTCCGCCGCGAGTACATGACCGCTATCGGCCCCGTCGACATCCTCGCGAGGGATTCCCGCGGAGCGAGTGTGGCGGTCGAGATCAAGCGCCGCGGAGACATCGACGGAGTCGAGCAGCTCACCCGCTATCTCGAGCTGATGAATCGCGATCCCCATCTCGCGCCCGTCACCGGAGTGTTCGCCGCGCAGGAGATCAAGCCGCAGGCGCGGACTCTGGCGCAGGACCGCGGTATCCGCTGCGTCGTCCTCGATTACGAGTCCATGCGCGGCGTGGACGATTCGCACACCCGATTGTTCTAGCGTTCACGGGAAAGGCCCCCGCGGGATTCCGCGGGGGCCTTCACCGTTCGAGCGGGACGCTCTACTTGTTGGCGGCGGCGTACGCCGCCTGGACCTCGGCCGGGATGCGGCCACGGTCGGACACCTGGTGCCCGTTGGCGTTCGCCCACTCGCGGATCGCCTTGAGCTGCTTGGGGTCGCTCTTGGACGCCGAGGCGACGGAGGAGGCGGCCGCGGGGCGGGAGCCGACCCGACGGGCGCTGGAGACGAACTTCTCGAGAGCGGAGTGCAGAGCCTCGATGTTGTCGGGGCCGAGATCGATCTCGTAGTTGGCACCGTCGATGCTGAAGCGGACGGTTCCGCCTTCTCCGGAATCGATGGGCGTTCCGTCGATGTCGTCGACGAGAGTGATCTTCTGAGCCACTTTTCCTCCTGTTAAGTACTGGACGAGAGAAGACATTACCCCCTTTCTCCCGAGCAGAGATCATTCTCGGTGATGATTCGAGCCCGTCGCGCTCTTTATCCGGTCCCTTGTCGCGAAGAATCGCCGCAATAGCGTACTCCCACGACTTGCACAGCAATCGTCGGACACTGCATTCGTCGGTGACGGCATTCCTCTCAGAGGACGACTTCACGACGGGGGATTCATGCGGGAAAGGCGCCGATCAGAACCGATCCGCCGATTCGGAGTGCGAAGCGATCCCGGATAGCGTGAGAGGCATGGCACGGAGAGTCGGACCCCCCGCCCGCCCGGCACGGCCCGGGCCCTACCGCAACGCCCCGGCGCGCGAGGCTCTGGAGGCACTGGTCGCCGCTCCGTCCACGGAGGCCGTCGATCGCCTCCTCACCGCCTGCCTCGAGGGCTCGCTCGTGGTCGACGTCACGGGCTCGCAGCCCGGAGGCGTGCCGCACGTGCGGACGGTCGCGACGACGACCGGCGAGCAGGTGCTCCCGCTCTTCACCTCGACCGACGAGGTCCGCACCGCGATCCCGCGCCAGCAGCACCCCCGCGTGCAGATGCTGGTGCTGCCCGGGCGCGAGGCGTTCGCGCTCATCCGCACCGCCGACTTCGTCGCCGTGCAGCTCGACGCCGGCTCGATCGCCCAGGTCGTGACCCGCTCGTTCATCGAGAACGCACTCGAGAGCACCGAGCGCCCGTAGAGTGTTCTCCCCCGACGGGGCAGCGTCGGCGTCCCCCGCGTCACCCGAGGTCAGGAGCCCCGCCATGTCCGACACGACACTCGCCCCGACCGGCCTCGGCGAACGCGCCGGAACCTGGACCTGCATCCTCTTCGACCTCGACGGCACGATCACCGACTCGGCGCCCGGCATCACCGGGACGCTCGTCGACACCTTCGTCGAGCTGGGCCGCCCCGTCCCCACCCCCGTCGAGCTCCTGGCCTACGTCGGCCCGCCCCTGCTCGACGCGTTCCGCGCGCTCGGCGGGATGAGCGCCGAGGAGGCGCAGGCCGCCCTCGCCGTGTACCGCCGCCGCTACAACGCCGGCGGTCTCTTCGACTCCTCCGTCTACCCCGGCGTCCCCGACGTCCTCGCCCGCATCGCCGAGGCGGGCGTGCCCCTGTCGCTGGCGACGTCGAAGCCGGAGTCGGCCGCGCGCCGGGTCCTCGAGCACTACGGTCTCGCGCAGTACTTCACGGTCATCTGCGGCGCCTCGGAGGACGAGGTTCGCAGCGCCAAGGCCGACGTCGTCGAGGAGGCGCTCCGCCGCCTCCGCGAGCTCGACGTCGACCTCTCGGCGCCGGTCATGGTCGGCGACCGCGAGCACGACGTGCACGGCGCCGCGGCGCACGGGATCCCGACGATCATGGTCGAGTGGGGCTACGGGTCCCCCGCCGAGGCGGCCGGCACGGTGGCCGTGGTGTCCGAGGCGGAGGAGCTCGCGACCCTCCTGCTCCCGTGAGCCCGGTACGATGAGGGAATGACTGGTCTGGGCGTCGTCCTCGCGTTCGCGCTGTTCCTCGGCGGGATCCTCGCCCTCGGGAACGCCTTCCTGTTCCCCGAGCTGGCCGGGTTCATCTTCTTCGGCGGCATCGCGGCGATCTCGCTGTCGCTGGCCGTCGCGTTCCACATCCTGCCGAAATCGCAGTAGCGGACCGGTCGGCTCAGCCGGTCCGTCCGTACCGGTCGCCTCTGCCCCCTCGGCCGGTCAGCCGAGCGTGCTCGCGTCGAGGTTGATCACGCGCCCGATGTAGACGGCCTCGCCGGCCCCCGCCACCTCCGTGTTCATCCGGAGCAGCTGCTGCACGGGGATCCCGAAGCGCTGCGCGATGTCGAAGAACGTGTCGCCCGCCACGACCGTGTAGCCGACGATCGCGCCCGCGCCGTTCGTGGTCGGCGTGCCGGTCGCTCCCGGAGCCGAGCCGAAGTCGGTCGCGAAGGCGGTCTCGGGGATCTCGGGAACGGGATTCGGAGTGATGGTCACGGTGACCTCCGGCTGCGGCACGAACACGGTGGCCGTGGCCTGTGGCAGCGCGGCGGTCACGGTGGGGTCGGGAGTCGGAGTCGCCTCCGCGAAGACCGTGACGGTGACCGTCGGGGTCGGGCTCGGCGCCGAGCAGCCGGTGAGCGCGAGGGCCGCGGCGAGCGCCAGCAGCGCGCCCCCGCTCCGTACCGCGTGGCTCCGTACCGCGTGGCTCCGTGCCGCGTGGCTCCGTGCCGATCCCGCCCGTGCTGCCCGCATGTGTCCCCGCCCCTCGTCGAGCCCCCGCCCCGGGCACTCGGGTCCACCCTAGGAGACGGGCGCCGGCGTCGGACGCGCCGCGTCCGGCTCAGGCGTGCGGCTCGGGCAGCATGCGCAGGCCGCCTCCGCCGTTCGCCGCGTCCATGAGCAGCTCGACCCAGGCCGGGTTGATCGTCGGCTGGCGGCTGCCCGCGAAGTGGAACTGCAGAGCGATGTTGGGGTTCATCCAGAAGGAGTGGCGGCCGCGGGCACCCTCGGGCATGGCGTCGAGGGTGAGCGGGAAGCGCTCGTCGCGGCGGAACTTGGCGTAGATCACGATCTGGAGATGAGCCAGGGTCCGGTCCTCGATCTCGATGACGGCCGGCGGCGTGCCGTAGAGGAATTGACCCATGGCCTCAGCCTATCTCTAGACAGACTTTCTACTAGAGAATCTAGCTAACTCTCGGAATGCGGCTGATCGGCGTCCTCATCCTCGATCTCGGCGTCGATCTCGTCGACCGCGGAGCTCATCCGGCGGAGGAAGTTGACGACGACCTCGGCCTCGCCGGCCTCGAGGCCCTCGGCGATCTCGAGCATGCGCCGGTGCATGTGCTCGAGCGTCTCGCGCACCTCGCGGTCGCTGTCCACGGTGGCCTCGACGACGATGCCGCGCCGGTCGGTGGGGTGCGGCTTCCGCACGAGGTGGCCGCTGCGGACGAGCCGGTCGATCAGCACGGTGGTCGAGGCGGAGGAGATGGAGAGGTGCGCAGCGAGGTCCTTCGCGCTCACGATCTCGTCGCTCCGCTGGCGCCGCAG
This sequence comes from Rathayibacter sp. SD072, assembly GCF_017355185.1. GTDB lineage: Bacteria > Actinomycetota > Actinomycetes > Actinomycetales > Microbacteriaceae > Rathayibacter. The sequence goes on from NZ_JADILJ010000008.1 coordinate 25,603, forward strand.
GAGGTACTGGATGGCGATCAGATCGGTCTCGCCCATCGCCATCTTCTCGCGGGTGCGGCGGCGCATCGCCACCTCCGAGACGCGGTAGGTGCGCATCGCGCTGAGCACCTCGACGGCGCGCCGGGTGGAGGACTCGTCGGGATACCAGTACCCGGCGCCGCTCCTCTGGGTCGTCTCGCTCATCCGGCCATCCTAGACGCGCGTGCTATCAGAGCCTCTAGCGATCCGGACCGACCTCCCGGCGCCGCCTACGCTGGACCGGTGACCGCCACCCTCGTCGCCAAGGGCCTCTCCGGAGGCTATGCGCACCGCACCCTGTTCGACGGACTCGACCTCACGGTCGCCCCCGGGGACGTGGTCGGCGTCGTGGGAGCGAACGGAGCCGGCAAGTCCACCCTGCTGCGCATCCTCGCGGGCGAGACCGCTCCGCTGGACGGCCGGGTCGTGCTGGCCCCGGGCGACGCGTTCGTCGGCTGGCTGCCCCAGGAGCACGAGCGGCGCGAGGGCGAGACCGTCTCGGCGTACCTGGCCCGCCGCACGGGCTGCGCCGAGGCGTCGGCCGAGCTGGACGCGGCCGCCTCCGCTCTCGCCGACCCCGATCCGGACGGCAGCATCGCCGACCGCTACGCCCTCGCGCTCGACCGCTGGCTCGCGAGCGGCGCGGCCGACCTCGACGAGCGGACCCCCGTGGTCCTCGCCGACCTCGGCCTCGCACTGGGGCAGGGCGGAGTGGCGGCCTCCTCCCTCATGACCTCCCTGTCGGGCGGGCAGGCGGCGCGCGTGGGACTCGCAGCGCTCCTCCTGTCGCGGTTCGACGTCGTGCTGCTGGACGAGCCGACGAACGACCTCGACCTCGACGGGCTCGAGCGCCTCGAGGCGTTCGTCCGCGGCCTGCGCGGAGGGGTCGTGCTGGTCAGCCACGACCGGGAGTTCCTGCGCCGCAGCGTCACGCGCGTGCTCGAGCTCGATCTCGCGCAGGGCACCACGACCGTGTTCGGCGGCGGCTACGAGTCGTACCTCGAGGAGCGCGAGACCGCGCGCCGCCAGCGCCGCGAGAAGTACGAGGACTTCGCGGAGCAGAAGTCCGACCTGGTCTCGCGGGCCCGCACGCAGCGCGAGTGGTCGAGTCAGGGCGTCCGGAACGCGATGAAGAAGGCGCCCGACAACGACAAGATCCGGCGCAAGGCGTCGTCGGAGTCGAGCGAGAAGCAGGCGCAGAAGGTGCGCCAGATGGAGAGCCGCATCGCGCGCCTCGAGGAGGTCGAGGAGCCGCGCAAGGAGTGGCAGCTGGCCTTCACGATCGGCACGGCGCCGCGCTCGAGCTCGGTCGTGTCGACGCTGAGCGGAGCGGTCGCGCGCCGCGGCTCCTTCACGCTCGGCCCCGTCTCGCTGCAGGTCGACGCGGGGGACCGGATCGGGATCACCGGACCCAACGGCGCCGGCAAGTCGACCCTCCTGTCGCTGCTGCTCGGCCGCGCCGCGCCCGAGGACGGGTCGGCCTCGCTCGGCACCAGCGTCGCGATCGGCGAGATCGACCAGGCGAGGGCGATGCTCGCCTCCGACGCACCGCTCGCCGACGCCTTCGAGGCGCTCGTTCCGGAGTACCCGACCGCCGAGGTGCGCACACTGCTGGCGAAGTTCGGGCTGAAGGCGGACCACGTGGGACGGCCGGTGGGCGAGCTGTCGCCCGGCGAGCGCACCCGCGCGGCGCTGGCGCTGCTCCAGGCGCGCGGCACGAACCTGCTGGTGCTCGACGAGCCGACGAACCACCTCGACCTGCCGGCGATCGAGCAGCTCGAGCAGGCCCTGGAGTCGTACGAGGGCACGCTGCTGCTGGTCACCCACGACCGGCGCATGCTCGAGACGGTGCAGCTGAACCGGCAGTGGCGGGTCGAGGGCGGCGTGGTGACGGAGGCGTAGCCCCGCCCCGCCCCGCTCCACACCACTCCTCGAAAGTCGTCGTACTCGAGCTCGAGTACGACGACTCTTGGACACTGGTTTCCGGCCGAAGAAGCGAGTCCTCAAAAGTTGTCGTACTCGGCACTCGAGTACGACAACTTTTGAGGAGTGGAACTGGACCCGGTTCGCGGGGCGGGCAGGTGCGGCATCACAGCGACGCCGCTCGCGCCTCCAGCAGCGCGCGCGTACGGTCGTTGCCGGCCAGGGCGGCGGCCGTCGCGAACTCCGAGCGCGCCTCCTCCCTCCGGTCCAGGCGCGCGAGCAGCTCCCCCCGCACGCTCGGCAGCAGGTGCGATCCCCGCAGCGCCCCCTCCGACGCCAGACGGTCGACGATCAGCAGGGCCGACGCGGGACCCGTCGCCATCGACACCGCCACCGCGCGGTTGAGCTCCACGACGGGGCTCGGAGCGATGCGCCCCAGCACCTCGTAGAGCAGCGCGATCCGCTCCCATTCGGTCGCGGCGACGCTCGGGGCGACGGCGTGGCACTCGGCGATCGCCGCCTGCAGCGCGTAGGAGCCGCGGCCGCGGCCCAGCCGATCCGAGCGGAGCAGCGCCTCGCGGCCCCGAGTGATCTGCGCGCGGTCCCAGCGCGTGCGGTCCTGGTCCTCGAGCAGCACCGGAGTGCCGTCGGCCGCGGTGCGCGCGGCGAGGCGCGACGCCTGCAGCTCCATCAGGGCGAGCAGCCCCAGCACCTCCGGCTCGCGCGGCAGCAGGCCGGCGAGGACGCGGCCCAGCCGCAGCGCCTCCTGCGCCACCTCGCTCCGCACCCAGCGGTCGCCGGAGGTGGCGGCGTACCCCTCGGTGAAGATCAGGTAGACCACGCCGAGCACGGCGGAGAGCCGCCCCTTCCACTCCGCCGGCTCGGGAGTCTCGAACGGCACGTCGGCCGCGGCCAGCGACTTCTTCGCCCGGACGATGCGCTGCTGCACCGTCGCGACGGGTACGAGGAACAGCCGCGCGATCGCCTCGGCACTGAGGCCCCCGACCAGTCGCAGGGTCAGCGCGATGCTCGCCTCGCGCGAGAGCACCGGGTGGCACGCGACGAAGACGAGGCGGAGGACGTCGTCGCCGATCGGCTCCCACTCGTCCTCCGCGCCCTCCTGCAGGTCGTGGGCCAGCGCGCGGTACCGCTCGTCGAGCCGCTCGCGCCGCCGCCAGCCGTCGACCGCCCGGCGCTTCGCGACCGCGGTCAGCCACGCGCCCGGGTTCCGCGGCACCCCCGACTCCGGCCACTGCTTCAGCGCTTCGACGAGGGCCTCCTGGGCGAGGTCCTCGGCGAGGCCGACGTCGCCGGTCGTCCGCACGAGCGTCGCGACGATCCTGGCGCTCTCGATGCGCCAGACCGCGTCGACGGCCGCCCTGCTCGCGTCCATCGTCAGCGGGCCTGCCCGAGCTCGTCGCGCCAGCCCTCCTCCTTCTGGAGGAATTCGTTGTCGGCGAAGTCCGCGAAGTCGCTCTCGTCGGTGACGCGGCGCACCTCGAGCTTGTTGCCGGGGACGAGCGGGCAGCGCAGCGCCCACTCCTTCGCCTCCTCCTTGGACGAGACCTGGATCATCCAGAAGCCGTTGAACAGCTCGTGGGTCTCGCCGTACGGGCCGTCGGTGACGGCGGGCGGCTCGGACGAGAAGTCGACGACGAAGCCCGTCGTGTCGACGTCGTCCGCGAGGCCCTCTCCGGCGAGCAGGACGCCAGCGGTCATCAGGGCCTCGTTGTACTGGCCCATCCGGGTGATGATCTCGTCGAACGGGATCGACTCGTAGGCCTTCTTGGCCTCGTCGGTCGCGCGCATGATGAGCATGTACTTCACGGTTCTCTCCTTCGTGTCCGGGGCGCCGGATGCGTCCTCCTACTGTGGCGTCGAACGGCGAGGACGGATATCGACATCTCCGGAGGAATTCCCGTCACGGGATCGCCGGAGTGCTCCGCAGGTGCTCGTAGACCACCGAGGTGCGCACGTCCGCGACCTCGCGCCGCTGGGTCAGCCGATCGATGACGAACGCGTACAGAGCCTCGTTGTCGGGCACGGCGACGTGGATCACGAAGTCGTCGGTGCCCGCGGTGACGAACAGGCCGATCGTCTCGGGCAGCGCCGACACCCAGTCGCGGAACGCCTCGATCGCGACGCGCGACGGCGGGCGGATGCGGACCGCGATCAGGGCCTGGACGGGACGGCCGATCGCTCCGAGATCGACGTCGAGCACCGCCCCGCGGATCACCCCGCGGGCCCGGAGCGCCCGCGTGCGATCCAGCGCCGTGGTGGGCGAGACCCCGACGGCGGCCGCGACGTCGCGGTTCGACTTCCGTGCATCCGACTGCAGTTCGCGGAGGATCGCCGCATCGAGTTCGTCCATGGGGGCGATTCTAGGGTCGCCTCCGTACTTCGTACGGTCATCGCGCAGCTGCTCCGCACATCCCCCTAGCATCGACCCCGCACACCGCTCAGGAGGAGACCACCATGCCCATCGGATTCGCGCCCGACGAGATCGACACCGCCGCATCCACCCGCTCCGCCCGACTGAAGTGGGTGATCGTCGTCGACGGGTCGCTGCCCGCGGGCCGCGCGGTCAACGCGGCCGTCTGCGCGGCGGCGGCCACGTCGTCCGGAGTCGCGGGCCTGCTCGGTCCGGATGCTCCCGACGCCGACGGCTCGGTGCACGTCGGACTGCCCTGGGCGGGCTGCTCGATCCTGGTCGCCGACGCGGCGGCGCTCGCCTCCCTCCGCACGAAGGCCGAGGCGCACCCCGACGTGTTCGTCGCGGACGTGCCGGTCGCCGCGCAGGCGACGCGGGTGTACGACGAGTTCCTCGCCTCGGTCGCGGGCAGCGGGTCGGACGTGGTCGAGTACCTGGCCGTGAGCCTGGTCGGCCCGCGGAACCGCGTCGACAAGATCGTGGGGCGGCTGCCGCTGATGCCGTAGGCGCGCCCGATCCGCGTCGAGTCGCAACCCGCGCCGGCAGCAGGACGTCGGCGCCGAGGGTGCACCCGGCGGCGGGCCCGCGGCAACCCCTGGGGGACGCCCCCTCAGCGCGCGCAGACTGGCCTGGACCCGCCGACCGGCGGGCGCTCTCCGATGGAAGGAACGACCATGGACCTCGGCGGACTCGGCGACAAGGCCAAGGACTTCGCGAACAGCGACAAGGGCGAGAAGATGACCGATCAGGGTCTGGACAAGGCGGGCGACGCCGCGGGCAAGGCCTCCGGCGGGAAGTTCGACGGCCAGATCGACGGTGCCGAGAAGGCCGCCGACCAGCGCATCGGCGACGAGTAGCGCCTCCGTCGACTCGACGCGAACGGGGCCCTGCGCACGGCGCGGGCCCCGTTCCGAGTCCACCCGGTCCTGACCGCTCGACCGAGTCGGCGCGGAACGGGGCCTGCAGTTCACGCAGACCCCGGAGGGGGTCGACTCGCGAGCGGTGGCCGTCTCAGGCCGCGCGCAGCGCCCGCAGCAGTGCCAGCACGACGACCGCCGAGCGGTCCGCCGCGTCGTCGACGTGCGCCTCGAACTGCCCCGGAGCGCAGAGGTCCGAGATCCCGCGCACCGACACGAACGGCACGCCGTGCACGTGCGCCGTCTGCGCGAGCGACACCGACTCCATGTCGGTCGCGAGCGCCGCGGGGAACGCGCCGCGCACCCGCTCGACGTGGTCGCCCGAGACGAAGACGTCCCCCGACACGATCAACCCGCGACGCACCGGGACGGCACCGTTCGGCACCTCCGCGACCAGCTCGGCCGCGAGGGCGGGGGCGTGCCCGGAGTAGCGCGCCGGCATGCCGGGGACCTGCCCCAGCTCGTAGCCGAAGGCCCGGGCGTCGGCGTCCGTCTGCACGTACTCGTCGCCGACGACCACATCGCCGACCCGCACCTCCGCGCCCAGCCCGCCGGCCGAGCCGGCGCTGATCACCAGCGGCGACGGATCCTGGAGGACCGCGGCCGTCAGTCCGCCCGCCGCGTTCACGAGGCCCACGCCCGTGCGCACGAGCAGCACGGTGCCGCCGTCGATCTCGAGGTCGTACTGCAGAGCGTTGCCGACGGTCCGCGGCTCGGAGGCGCGCTCGGCCTTCTCGAGGAACGGCTGCGCCTCCTCGTCCATCGCCACCAGGACGATCGCGTCGCTCACGCGGTCACCGTCTCCCACTCGGAGCGCTGCGCGAGGAACGCGCGCGCCGCCTCCTGAGCGCCCTCGAGCGAGTGGTTGGCCCCCCAGCCGCACTGCGTCTCGTTGGCGGCGGGGACCTCGTCGGCCTCGGTGATGTCGCGGAGGGTGTCCTCGACGAGCGAGAGCACCTCGGGCAGCTCGGGCTCGCCCGAGAGGATCAGGTAGAAGCCGGTCTGGCAGCCCATCGGCGAGAAGTCGACGACGCGGTCGGAGTGGTTGCGCGACTTCTCGGCGAACAGGTGCTCGAGGGAGTGCACGGTCGGCATCTCGAGGTGGGCGCGGTTGGGCTGGGTGAAGCGCACGTCGTACTTCACGAGGTGGTCGCCGCCCGGCAGCGTCTTGGCGTCGGCGAGGCGCACGTACGGCGCGGCGACGGTGCGGTGATCGAGGTTGAACGACTCGACGTTCATGCGCGGCTGATCCACGGGTTCTCCTTCGCTGGGGGTCCTCCCATTCTCCTCCGCCCGCACCGGGGGAACCCCGAACCGTCGAGACATCCCGCAACAGCCGGTTCCCTCGACGGTCCGGGGTTCCCTCACGGCGCACACCGCAACCCCTGTTGTCGCGGGCCCCGGCGGAGTGCGCTGGGGGCATGCGCGAAATGAAGTTCGTCAAGCTCGTCAGCCGCCTCGAGAACGCCGCCGCCCTCGACCCGCTCGTCGGGCGCGTGAAGAACGTCGTGAACGCGGTCGTCCGCCCTCAGCCGGTACGCGACGTTCTGCACGGCGTCCCGGTCGGGCACCCCGTGCATCCGCTGCTCGTCCTCGTCCCTACCGGCGCCTGGGTGTCGGCCGCGGTCCTCGACCTCCTGCCCGGCAACGACCGCGCCGCCCGCGCCCTGGTCGGGCTGGGAGTGGTCAGCGTCCTGCCGACCGCCGCGACGGGCTGGACGGACTGGTCGGAGCTGCACGAGCAGCAGACCCGCGTCGGACTCGTCCACGCCACCGCCAACATCGTCGCGACGGCCCTCTACGCGGCCTCCTTCGTCGAGCGCGGGCGCGGCCACCGCACGAGCGGGAAGGTCCTGGGCATGCTGGGCCTGGCCGTCGTCTCGGGCGGCGGGTACCTCGGCGGGCACCTCAGCTACCGGCAGGCGTCCGGAGCGAACCACACCGAGGACGTGCCGCACCGCTTCCCCGCCGGCTGGCAGGAGCTCGGCCCGCTGAGCGAGCTGCCCGAGAAGGAGCTCGTGAAGAAGGTCGTCGCCGGCACTCCGCTGCTCGCCTTCCGCCACGGCGGGAAGGTGAACGTGCTGTCGAACGTCTGCAGCCACCTCTCCGGCCCTCTCGACGAGGGCGAGCTGCAGGAGGCGAAGGACGGCGAGGCCTGCGTCTCGTGCCCCTGGCACGGCAGCTCCTTCTCCCTGGAGTCGGGCGAGGTGCTCCGCGGCCCCGCCACGTCGCCCCAGCCGAGGTTCGAGACCCGCGTCACCGACGGCGTCGTGGAAGTGCTGCTCCCGCACGCCGGCTGACGCCTGTACCGGGGCGGGTGGATCTCGATGCGCGGGCTACTCGATCACCGGAGAACCGCATGTCGAGCACCGTCGGCGCTGGTCGATCAGGCCGAAGGGGCGTATCGAGACCCCCCTCAGACCCCCGGAACGAACCGGTACCCCATCCCCGCCTCCGTCAGCAGGTACCGCGGATGCGACGGATCCGGCTCGAGCTTCTTCCTCAGCTGCGCGAGGTACAGCCGCAGGTAGCCCGTGTCGGTGACGTGCGCGGGCCCCCAGATCTCGTCCAGGAGCGAGCGTCGCGTCACCAGCTTCCCCGCGTTCCTCACCAGGATCTCGAGCACCTGCCACTCCGTCGGAGTGAGCCGCACCCCCGCGCCCGCCCGCGTCGCGCTCTTGGCGACAAGGTCGATCGTCACGTCGCCGATCACCACGAGCGGCTCGCCGTCGGCCGGCTGCACACGCCGCGACAGGGCCCGGATGCGCGCGAGCACCTCGTCCATCGAGAACGGCTTGGTCACGTAGTCGTCCGCTCCGGCGTCGAGCGCGTCGACCTTGTCGGCCGCCCCCGTCCGCCCCGACACCACGAGGATCGGCGCACTCGTCCAGCCGCGCAGCGCGTGGATCACCTCCACGCCGTCGAGCCGCGGCATGCCCAGATCGATCATGTAGAGGTCCGGATGCTCGTCCACCGCCCGGTTGACCGCCTCCGTGCCGTCGCCCGCGGTGACGACCTCGTAGCCGCGCGCCATGAGGGTGATGCGCAGCGCCCGCAGGATCTGCGGGTCGTCGTCGGCGATCAGGATCTTCACGCGTCCTCCTCAGGAGCGATGGGAGCAGGAGCGGCCGGAGCCAGCGGCAGCGTCACCACCATCGTCAGCCCGCCCCCCGGAGTGTCCTCGGTCTCGAGCGTGCCGCCCATCCCCTCCGTGAACCCCTTCGACAGCGCGAGCCCCAGCCCCAGCCCGGTCAGGTTGTCGTCGTCGCCCAGGCGCTGGAACGGCACGAAGATCTCCTCCCGGCGCTCCGGAGCCACACCAGGACCGTGGTCGACGATGCGGATCTGCCCCGAGCGGCCGAAGGCGCTGGTCGCGATGCGCACGCGGGTCCCGGGAGGCGCGTAGCGCGAGGCGTTCGCCAGCAGGTTCACGATCACGCGCTGCAGCAGCCCCGCGTCGGCGAGCAGCTCCGGCGCGTCGAAGTCCAGGTCGAGATCGACCTCGCCGGGTCCGAGCCCCAGCTCGTCCAGCGCCGGCAGCACCACGTCGGCCGCGTCCAGCGGAGCGAGCGCCACGGCGAGCGCCCCCGCCTCGAGACGCGTGACGTCGAGCAGATCGGTGACGAGGGCCGCCAGCACGGTCAGGCTCTCGTCGGCGGTGGCGAGCAGCTCCTGCCGGTCGCGGTCGCTCCACGCGATATCGGGCGAGCGCAGCCCGCTGACCGCGGCGGTCGCGGCGGCGAGCGGACGGCGCAGGTCGTGGCTGACCGCCGACAGCAGGGCGCTGCGCACCCGGTCGGTCTCGGCCAGCGGAGCGAGCTCGCTCGCCGTCTCGGTCAGGGCCGCGTTCTCGAGGACGGAGTCGAGCTGCGCCGCGATCACCTGCAGCAGCCTCCGCTCGCTCGCCTCGAGCTCGCGGCCGTGCAGCTCGAGCACGGCGCTGCGTCCGACCGGCACCGACACCGGCTCCTCCTGCGGCTCCCCGTCCACGGCCACGGTCGCTCCGTCGCGCACGAGCCGCACGCCCGTCAGCCCGAAGGCCTCGCGCGCGCGCTCGAGGATCGCCTGCACCGCTCCCTGGCCGCGGATGACCCCGCCGGCGATCGTCGCGAGCAGCTCCGACTCCGCCCCCGAGCGCTTCGCCGCCCGCGAGCGCCGTGCCGCCACGTCGACCACCGAGCTCACCAGCACCGCGTTGACCACGTAGAGGACCAGCGCGAGCGCGTGCAGCGGCTCGTCGACGGTGATCGTGTAGAGCGGATCGACGAAGAAGAAGTCGAGCGTCAATCCCGAGAGCACGGCCGCGAACAGCGCGGGCCAGATGCCGCCGACGAGCGCGACGAGCACCACGAGCAGCTGGTACGAGAGCACGTCGCTCGTGATCGACTCGTCGTTCCTCAGCATCGACAGGAGCCACGTGAGCAGCGGTCCGCCGACGAGGGCGAGGCCCGCCCCGGCCAGCCGGCGCCGCAGCGTCAGCGCGCCCGCGCGCCGGGGGAGCAGTGCGCTGCGCCCCGCGGCCGAGTGGCTGACGATGTGCACGTCGATGTTGCCGGACTCCCGGATGACCGTCGCGCCGATGCCCGGAGTGAGGGCCGCCGCGAGTCGGCTGCGGCGGCTGACTCCCAGCACCAGCTGGGTCGCGTTGACCGAGCGGGCGAACTCGACGAGCGCGCGCGGCACGTCCTCGCCGACGACCTGGTGGTAGCTGCCACCGAGCGACTCGACCAGCGCGCGCTGCGCCTCGAGCAGGTCCGGCCGAGGGGTGCGCAGTCCGTCCGGCGTCACCACGTGCACGGCCAGCAGGTCGCCCCCGGAGGAGCGCGCCGCGATCCGCGCCCCGCGCCGCAGCAGCGTCTCGCCCTCCGGCCCTCCGGTGAGCGTCACGACCACGCGCTCGCGCGCCTCCCAGGTGCTGTCGATGCCGTTCTCGACGCGGTAGTCGCGCAGCGCGCTGTCGACCTCGTCCGCGAGCCAGAGCAGGGCGAGCTCGCGCAGCGCGGTGAGGTTGCCGAGGCGGAAGTAGTTCGAGAGCGCCGCGTCGATGCGCTCCGGCGGGTAGACGCGGCCGTCGGCGAGCCGATCGCGCAGGGCCTGCGGCGCCAAGTCGACGACCTCGATCTGGTCGGCGGAGCGGAGCACCGCATCCGGGATCGTCTCTCGCTGCGGTGCCCCGGTGATCGCGTGGACCACGTCGTTGAGCGACTCGATGTGCTGGATGTTGACCGTCGAGAACACGGTGATGCCGGCCTCGAGCAGGGTGCGGACGTCCTCCCAGCGCTTGGTGTTCCGCGAACCGGGGGCGTTGGTGTGCGCGAGCTCGTCGACCAGCGCGATGTCCGGGCGGCGCTCGAGCACCGCCTCCAGATCCATCTCCTCGAGCGCGACTCCGCGGTGCTCGAGGCGGCGGCGCGGCACCACCTCGAGGCCCTCGAGCACGGCGGCGGTGGCCGAGCGGCCGTGCGTCTCGACCACGGCGACCACGACGTCGCGGCCCTCGTCGGCGAGCCGGCGGCCCTCCTCGAGCATCGTGTAGGTCTTGCCGACGCCGGGCGCCGCCCCGAGCAGCACGCGCAGGCGGCCCTTCGTCATGCTCCAGGCCTCACCTTCGGCTCGCCGGACCGGCCCCGGCTCGCGGGAACCAGCGGGCCGGTCGCGAGTCTACGAGCCGTGGCGCGGCGCGTCACAGCCGGGCCAGCGCGAGGTTCAGCTCGAGCACGTTCACGGTGGGCTCGCCCAGGTAGCCGAGCGCACGCGGCTGCACCGAGCTCTCGACGAGCTCGCGGACGTCGTCGACGGCGAGTCCGCGCGCCTGGGCGACCCGCGGTGCCTGCAGCAGGGCGTACTCGGGGCTGATGTCGGGGTCGAGGCCCGAGGCGGAGGCGGTCAGCGCGGAGGCGGGCACCTCGGCCGGGTCGACACCCTCGACCGCGGCGATCGAGGCGCGGCGCTCCTGGATCGCGGCGACCAGGTCGGCGTTCTCGGGGCCGAGGTTGCTGCCGCTGGAGGCGCCCGCGTCGTAGCCGTCGCCGGCGGCGGACGGCCGCGACTGGAACCACTCCGGCAGCGGAGCGCCGTCGGCGTCCATGAACGACTGGCCGATCAGCGACGAGCCGACGACCCGCCCGTCGGCGGACACGAGCGAGCCGTTCGCCTGAGCGGGCAGGGCGAGCTGACCGACGCCGAGGACGACCAGGGGGTACCCGAGCCCGAGGACCGCGGTCATCACGATCATCGCGCGCAGGGCGACGGAGTAGGGGCGGAGTGTCATGGTCTCTCTTCTTCCGGAAGCAGTGGGTGGGCCCCGCGAGATGCCACTCCAGTGAGCGACACCCCGGTGAGGGCGGACGCGAGTGGCATCTCGCGGGAAGGAACGGGTGTCAGAACCCGGGGATCGTCGCGACCACGAGGTCGATGAGCTTGATCCCGACGAACGGGGCGACGACGCCGCCGAGCCCGTAGACGAGCAGGTTGCGGCCGAGCACCTTCGAGGCCGACAGCGGCCGGTAGGCGACACCCCGCAGCGCCAGAGGGATGAGGGCCACGATCACGAGGGCGTTGAACACGATCGCCGAGAGGATCGCCGAGGCGGGCGAGTGCAGCTGCATCACGTTGAGCACCGCGAGACCCGGGAACACCCCCGCGAACATCGCCGGGATGATCGCGAAGTACTTCGCCACGTCGTTCGCGATGGAGAACGTGGTGAGCGCCCCGCGCGTGATCAGCAGCTGCTTGCCGATCCGCACGATGTCGATGAGCTTGGTCGGGTCGGAGTCGAGGTCGACCATGTTGCCGGCCTCCTTCGCCGCCGAGGTGCCCGTGTTCATCGCCACGCCCACGTCGGCCTGCGCGAGCGCGGGCGCGTCGTTCGTGCCGTCGCCGGTCATCGCGACGAGGCTCCCGCCCTCCTGCTCGCGCCTGATCAGGGCGAGCTTGTCCTCGGGAGTCGCCTCGGCGAGGAAATCGTCGACCCCCGCCTCGGCCGCGATCGCCCGCGCGGTCAGCGGGTTGTCGCCCGTGATCATCACGGTGCGGATGCCCATCTCGCGCAGCTCCGCGAAACGCTCCGCGAGACCGTCCTTGACGACGTCCTTGAGGTGCACGACGCCCAGCACCCGGGCGCCCGAGGCGTCCTTCACGGCGACGACGAGCGGAGTGCCTCCGCTGCCCGAGACCGCGTCGACCGTCTGCGCGAGCTGCTCGGCCAGGGGCGCGGCGAGCGGCCCCTCCTGCTCCACCCAGGCGCGGACCGCCGAGGCGGCGCCCTTGCGGATCGCGGTCCCGTCGAGCAGGTCGAGCCCGCTCATCCGGGTCTGCGCCGTGAACGGCACGACGACCGCGCGCTCGGGCTCGAGGACGACACGACCGGAGGCGATCGCCAGGTCCACGATCGACCGGCCCTCCGGAGTCGGATCGCTGAGCGAGGACGACGCCGCGGCGTCCGCGAGCGCGGCCTGCGCCACTCCCGCCACCGGGAGGAACTCGGTGGCCCGACGGTTGCCGTACGTGATGGTGCCGGTCTTGTCGAGCAGCAGCGTCGTCACGTCGCCCGCCGCCTCGACCGCGCGGCCCGACATCGCGAGCACGTTGCGCTGCACGAGGCGGTCCATCCCGGCGATGCCGATCGCCGAGAGCAGCGCTCCGATGGTGGTCGGGATGAGGCAGACGAGCAGCGCCACGAGCACGGGAACACTGACCGGCGCCGCCGCGTACGACGCGATCGGATTCAGGGTCAGCACGACGATCAGGAACACGATCGACAGGCTCGCCAGCAGGATGTCGAGCGCGATCTCGTTCGGCGTCTTCTGCCGGGAGGCGCCTTCGACGAGTCCGATCATGCGGTCGACGAAGGTCTCGCCAGGCTTCGAGGTGATGCGCACGACGATGCGGTCCGAGAGCACCCGGGTACCGCCGGTGACCGCGCTGCGGTCCCCACCGCTCTCGCGGACGACCGTAGCCGACTCTCCCGTGATCGCGGATTCGTCCAGGGAGGCGATGCCCCAGACGATGTCGCCGTCGCCGGGCACGAGGTCGCCGGCCTCCGCCACGACCACGTCGCCGAGCTGCAGCGACGAGGACGGCACCTCGCGCAGCTCCGCCGACGCCGCCGACGGATCGGCCGGGTCGTAGTCCAGGACGCGGCGAGCCGGAGTGCTGGTGCGCGTCCTCCGCAGGCTCTCGGCCTGCGCCTTGCCGCGGCCCTCGGTCACCGACTCCGCGAGGTTCGCGAAGACCACGGTGAGCCAGAGCCACAGGGCGATGCCCGCGGTGAAGGTGACGGGCACGGCCGAGCCGCCGGACGGCTCCGGCCCGCCGAGGAACGGCTCGGCGATCGCGAGCAGGGTGAGCAGCACCGCGCCGACCTCGACGAGGAGCATCACCGGGTTGTGCCGCATCAGGCGCGGATCGAGCTTGCGGACGGCACCGGGGAGTGCCGCGGCGAGCTGGCGCGGGCCGAACGCGGCACGCGCCGATCGGGGAGCCGGGGCCGGCTCGACAGGCGGTGCGGTGAGAGTGGACGACATGATCAGAGCCCTTCCGCCAGGGGTCCCAGCGCGAGTACGGGGAAGTAGGTGAGAGCGGTGACGACGACCGTCACGCCTACGAGGAGGCCGACGAACTGCGGCCGTGCGGTCGGCAGGGTGCCCGCACTCGCGGGCACCGCCTTCTGCGCGGCGAGCGATCCGGCGAGCGCGAGGACCAGCACCATCGGCAGGAACCGGCCGAGCAGCATCGCGACTCCGAGCGCCGTGTTCAGCCACGGGGTGTTCGCGGTGAGCCCCGCGAACGCCGAGCCGTTGTTGTTCGCGGCCGACGTGAACGCGTAGAGCACCTCCGACAGCCCGTGCAGTCCGGGGTTCCAGATCGACGTGCTCTCGACGTCCTCGCGCACTCCGGGGATCGCGAAGCTCAGCGCCGTTCCGGCGAGCACGAGGGTCGGAGTGACGAGGATGTACAGGCTCGCGAGGGTGATCTCGCGCGGACCGAGCTTCTTGCCGAGGTACTCGGGCGTGCGGCCGACGAGCAGCCCGCCGACGAACACGGCGAGGATCGCGAGCACGAGCATCCCGTAGAGCCCCGAGCCGACCCCGCCCGGCGCGACCTCTCCGAGCATCATGTTCAGCATCGGCATCATGCCGCCCAGCGGAGTCGCGGAGTCGTGCATCGCGTTCACCGCACCGGTCGAGGTGAGCGTGCTCGCGCTGCCGAACAGCGTCGAGCCGACGATGCCGAAGCGCGTCTCCTTGCCCTCCATCGCGGCTCCTGCGGCCTGCGCCGCGGATCCGCCGCCGGCCAGCTCGAGCGCGGTGAAGGCGCCGAGCGACACGGTGAAGACCACGGCCATCGCGGCGAGGATCGCGCGCCCCTGCCGCACGTCGCCGACCATGCGGCCGAAGGTGCGGGGCAGGCTGAACGGGATCGCCAGCATGAGCACGATCTGCAGGAGATTCGTCCAGGCGGAGGGGTTCTCGAACGGATGCGCGGAGTTGGCGTTGAAGTACCCGCCGCCGTTCGTCCCCAGCATCTTGATCGCCTCCTGCGACGCGACCATCCCGCCCGGGATGCTCTGCGCTCCGCCGGTGAGCGTCTCGACCTCGAGGGGCGACGAGAGGTTCTGCACCACTCCGCCCGCGACGAGGACGATCGCGCCGACGACCGACAGCGGCAGCAGCAGGCGCAGGACGCCGCGGGTCAGGTCGACCCAGAAGTTGCCGAGCGTGCCGGAGGAGCGCCGCGCGAAGCCGCGGATCAGCGCCACCGCGACGGCCAGGCCCACCGCGGCCGAGACGAAGTTCTGCACCGCGAGCCCGCCGAGCTGCACGGCGTAGCCGAGGGTGAGCTCGGGGGAGTACGACTGCCAGTTCGTGTTGGTGACGAACGAGACCGCCGTGTTGAACGCGAGCCCCTCGGGCACGGCGGGCAGACCGAGCGAGCCGGGCAGCACGGCCTGCAGCCGCTGCATCCCGTACAGGAGGAGGATCCCGACCAGCGAGAACGCGAGCACGGCGCGCAGGTACGCGCGCCAGCTCTGCTCGGACGAGGAGTCGACTCCGATCACCCGGTAGAGGCCGCGCTCGAGGGCGAGGTCGCGGCTCGACGTGTAGAGGCGGGCCATGCCGTCGCCCAGCGGGCGGTGCAGCAGGGCCAGGGCGAGGCCGACGGTCGCGACCTGGAGGACGGCGAGGAGTGTGTCCATCAGAAGCGCTCCGGTCGGACGAGGGCGACGAGCAGGAGCACCACGGCGCCGATCGCGAGGACCACGGCGAGGACATCGAAGACGATCACCGGGACTCCTCCGGCACGCGGGCCGCACGGGGGTCGGCGGAGCGGACAGGAGGGCCGATCTTCTCGACCCCCTTCGCCGCGAGGCCGATGACGAGGAACAGGGCGAGCACGCCGAGGAGGTAGGCGAGGTCGAGCACGGAGGACTCCATCCGGAGGCGGACGGCGCTCGATCGAGCGCACGAGTCCCGATGCAACACCCGCCCGAGGCCCCCGGATCCGCTCCTCACGGTTTCCCTACGGCCCGCCGCCGAATGCTCACGGTTCCCCTACGGCAACGACCGTGAGAGCGGTCTCCCCCTGCAGCAGCGGGGGTGCTGCCGCGAAGGTCACGGTTTCGCATCGGTCCCCTGCGCGCTTTACAGAGGACACACTGCGCAATATGTTGTCTCCGTGGACAAAGCCCCTCGGGGCTCCCCGCCCCTCCCGGGCGACGACACGACGGCGTGCATCCATCCGTGCACGCTCTCGCGCCGTCCTTCTCACTCGGACACTGCTTTCAGAGAGGAATGCACTCCATGAAGTTCTCGCGTGGACTCACGACGCTGGCCACCGCCGGCATCATCTCCCTCGGCCTCGCCGCCTGCTCGGCCAGCCCCGCCAACTCCGGCGGCGCCGCGAGCGGCGAGAGCGCCGAAGGCGACTGCACCGTCGGCATCTCGATGCCCACCCGCAGCCTCGAGCGCTGGATCAACGACGGCGAGGGGCTCCAGTCCCAGCTCGAGGACGAGGGCTGCACCGTCGACCTCCAGTACGCCGACAACAAGACCGACCAGCAGATCTCGCAGATCCAGAACCAGATCGCCGGCGGCTCCAAGATCCTCGTGATCGCGGCCATCGACGGAGAGGCGCTCGCGCCGGTCCTGTCCGAGGCGAAGAAGCAGAACGCGACCGTCATCGCGTACGACCGCCTCATCAACGGCACCGCCGACGTCGACTACTACGCGACGTTCGACAACTACAAGGTCGGCCAGCTCCAGGGCCAGTACATCGAGGAGACCCTCGACCTCGCGAACGCCGCGGGTCCCTTCACCCTCGAGCCCTTCGCCGGCAGCCCCGACGACAACAACGCCAAGTTCTTCTTCTCGGGTGCGTGGGACGTCCTGCAGCCCTACGTCGAGAGCGGCAAGCTCGTCGTCCCCTCGGGCAAGTCGCCCGCCTCGAACGACGACTGGGCCTCCATCGGCATCCAGGGCTGGGCCTCCGACAAGGCGCAGTCCGAGATGGACAACCGCCTCTCCTCCTTCTACACGGGAGACCAGAAGGTCGACGTCGTGCTCTCGCCCAACGACAGCCTCGCGATCGGCATCGAGGCCTCGCTGAAGTCGGCCGGCTACGCGCCGGGCGCCGACTACCCGGTGATCACCGGTCAGGACGCCGACAAGGCCAACGTCAAGGCGATCCTCGCCGACGAGCAGTCGATGACCGTGTGGAAGGACACCCGCACCCTGGGCGACCGCGTCTTCCAGATGGTGCAGTCGATCGTCGCGGGCGAGGAGCCCGAGGTGAACGACACCGAGACGTACGACAACGGCGAGAAGGTCGTCCCCTCCTACCTCCTCGAGCCGCAGGTCGTCGTGAAGGACGACGTGCAGTCGACCCTCGTCGACTCCGGCTTCCTGAAGGCCGGTGACGTCGGGCTCTGATCCCGAGGCGGGGGCGGGGGAGCGACGTCCTCCCCGCTCCCGCCCACCCCGCCCTCACCCACCACGACCACGAAGCGAGGCCCCGTTGGCCAGTCCCATCCTCATCATGCGCGACATCGTCAAGGAGTTCGGCGGCGGCGTCCGCGCCCTCGACGGCGTCTCGCTCTCGGTGCAGCCCGGCGAGGTGCACGCGATCTGCGGCGAGAACGGCGCCGGCAAGTCGACGCTGATGAAAGTCCTCTCCGGCGTCTACCCCACCGGCAGCTTCGAGGGCACGATCGAGTTCGAGGGCCGGGCGGCGCAGTACCGCTCGATCAACGACAGCGAGGCCGACGGCATCGTGATCATCCACCAGGAGCTCGCCCTCAGCCCCTACCTCTCCATCGCCGAGAACATCTTCCTCGGCAACGAGAAGTCCAAGCGCGGAGTCATCGACTGGAACGCGACCAACGCCGAGGCGGCGGCGCTGCTCGCGCGCGTCGGCCTCGCCGAGAACCCCGCCACCAAGATCCTCGAGCTCGGAGTCGGCAAGCAGCAGCTCGTCGAGATCGCCAAGGCCCTCGCCAAGCGCGTGAAGCTCCTCATCCTCGACGAGCCCACGGCGGCCCTGAACGAGGGCGACAGCGACCACCTGCTCGGGCTGATCGACCAGCTGCGCCGCCAGGGCATCACCTGCATCATCATCAGCCACAAGCTGAAGGAGATCCGAGCGATCGCGGACACCGTCACGATCATCCGCGACGGCCGCACGATCGAGAGCTTCGCGATGACGGCGGAGCAGGCGAGCGAGAGCCGCATCATCCGCGCGATGGTCGGCCGCGACCTCAACAGCATGTTCCCGCCGCGCGATCCGCAGATCGGCGAGGAGAAGCTCCGCGTCGAGAACTGGACCGTGCACCACCCCGTCGACGTCGACCGCGTGGTCGTCGAGAACGCCTCCTTCACCGTGCGCGCCGGCGAGATCGTCGGATTCGCGGGGCTGATGGGCGCCGGCCGCACCGAGCTAGCGATGAGCATCTTCGGCCGCAGCTACGGCACCGGCATCTCGGGCCGCGTCTTCAAGGACGGGAAGGAGATCCAGACCCGCACCGTCGACGAGGCGATCCGCAACGGCCTCGCCTACGCGACCGAGGACCGCAAGCGCTACGGCCTGAACCTCATCGGCGACATCACCGTCAACGTCTCGGCCGCCGCGCTCTCGCGCCTGGCCCGTCTCGGAGTGATCGACAAGCACCGCGAGTACAAGGTCGCGGATTCGTACCGCTCGAAGATGAACATCAAGGCCCCGAGCGTCTCGGCCGTCACCGGCAAGCTCTCGGGCGGCAACCAGCAGAAGGTCGTCCTCTCGAAGTGGATCTTCTCGGGTCCCGACGTGCTGATCCTCGACGAGCCCACCCGCGGCATCGACGTGGGTGCCAAGTACGAGATCTACGGCATCATCAACGAGCTCGCGGCCCAGGGCAAGGCCGTCGTCGTGATCTCGTCCGAGCTGCCCGAGCTGATCGGGCTCTCCGACCGCATCTACACCATCTCCGAAGGCCGCATCTCGGGCGAGGTCGCCCGCGCCGATGCGACCCAGGAGCACCTCATGCACTTCATGACCGCAGGGAAGGACCAGGCCCGATGAGCGCCACGACCACCACAGCGCCGAGCGGCACGCCCGCGAACACGCCGTCCACGCCGCCGCGGCGCGGGCTCCGGATGAACGTCAACCTGCGGCAGTACGGCATCCTCGCCGCGCTCGGCGTCATCATCCTGCTCTTCCAGCTCCTGACCGGCGGGCGCCTGCTGCTGCCCGGCAACGTCAACAACCTGATCCAGCAGAACGCCTACGTGCTGATCCTCGCGATCGGCATGGTGATGGTGATCATCGCCGGCCACATCGACCTCTCCGTCGGCTCGGTCGTGGCGATGGTCGGAGCGATCTCGGCGATCGCGATGAACAACTGGGGCCTGCCCTGGGGAGTCGCCGTCGTGGTGGCGCTGCTCACCGGAGCGCTGGTCGGTGCCTGGCAGGGATTCTGGGTGGCCTTCGTGGGCATACCCGCATTCATCGTGACCCTCGCGGGCATGCTGATCTTCCGCGGATTCACGCTGGTGCTGCTCACCGGCGGCACGATCAACGGCCTCCCGACCGCCTTCACCGCCATCGGGGCCGGCTGGCTCCCGGGCGTGCTCGGCGGCATCCTCGGCCGCGATGCGCTCACCCTGCTGCTCGGAGTGGTCGTCTCGGCGGTCCTCGTCGTGCAGCAGCTGCGCACCCGCGCGACGCTCCGCCGCCTCGAGCTCCCGCGCGAGCCGGTCGCGTCCTTCTGGATCAAGGCCGGCATCGCGGTCGTCGCGATCATGGCCCTCGCCTGGCTGCTCGCGGGCTACAGCGGCACCCCGATCATCCTGATCGTGCTCGCCGTGCTGATCCTCGCCTACAGCTTCGTCCTGGGCCGCACCGTGTTCGGCCGCCACATCTACGCGATGGGCGGCAACCTCTTCGCCGCGATGATGTCCGGCGTGAAGACGAAGTGGGTCAACTTCTTCATCTTCGTGAACATGGGCGTGCTGGCCGGAGTCGCGGGCGTCGTGAGCACGGCCCGCGCGGGCGGCGCCGTCGCCTCCGCCGGTCAGAACTACGAGCTCGACGCGATCGCGGCCGTCTTCATCGGAGGCGCGGCGGTGCAGGGCGGAGTCGGCACCGTGGTCGGCGCGGTCATCGGCGGACTCGTGATGGGCGTGCTCAACATGGGACTGTCGATCCTGTCGGTCGACGCCGCCTGGCAGATGGCCATCAAGGGCTTCGTGCTGCTCCTCGCCGTCGCGTTCGACATCTTCAACAAGCGGCGGGCGGGCGGCCGCTAGCCGCTCCCGGACCGCCTCGGGCGGGGCCCTCTACTATGACGGGGCCCGCCCGAGTCGTCCGACCGCGCCGCGGGCCGCACCGACGAGAGACGGATCAGCATGGCAGGAGCAGTCGGCGCGTCGAGCAACGCTCTGCTCCGCCGCCACAACCTCGCCGCGATCGCGACGCTCGTCCACCGCTCAGGGCCCCTCAGCCGCGCCGAGCTCGGTCAGCGGACCGGCCTCAACCGATCCGCCGTCGCGAACCTGGTCGGCGAGCTGACCGGCCTGGGCTGGGTGGAGGAGGAGACGACCGCCCCCACCGGACGCATCGGCCGCCCGAGCGCCACCGTCGTCCCCGGCCGGGCCTTCGCCGTCGTCGGAGTGCACCTCGACACCGACGCGAT
Source organism: Rathayibacter sp. SD072 (assembly GCF_017355185.1). Classification (GTDB taxonomy): domain Bacteria; phylum Actinomycetota; class Actinomycetes; order Actinomycetales; family Microbacteriaceae; genus Rathayibacter. The sequence continues at coordinate 46,061 of NZ_JADILJ010000008.1, forward strand.
CGTCGTCGGCCTCGTCGGGATGAACGGCGACCTCCTGCGCCGCGTGCGCTTCGACACTCCCACTCCGGCCACCCCCGACACCGTCGCGCGCGTCGTCTCGGGCATCGTCGACGGCTTCCGCTCCGAGAAGGAGGGGCACCGCATCCTGGTCGGCGCGGGAGTCGCGGTACCCGGCCTGGTGCACGCCGACTCCGGATTCGTGCAGATCGCGCCCCACCTGGGCTGGAGGGACGTCGATCTCGCGAAGCGCCTGGGCCGCGCACTCGCTCTGCCCGTCTCGGTCGGCAACGACGCGAGCCTGGGCGCGATCGGCGAGTCGCTCTTCGGAGCCGCACGCGGCGTCGCCGACGTCGTCTACGTCACCGGGGGCGCGAGCGGCATCGGCGGCGGAGTGATCATCGACGGCCTCCCGCTGCGCGGCTCCTCCGGTTTCGCGGCCGAGCTCGGCCACACCCTCGTCGCGGCCGGGGGGACCCGCTGCGGCTGCGGCCGCCACGGCTGCCTCGAGGCCGAGGTGCGGATGCGCTCCCTCCTCGACGTCCTCGGCGCGCGGGTCCTCGACCAGGACGAGCTCGACATCGCGCTGGGCACCTCCCGCGACCCCGCCGTCCTCGCCGAGGTCGCCCGCCAGGTCGACCTGCTGGCCGAGGGCCTGTCCACCTTCGTCAACCTCTTCAACCCCACCTCCGTCGTCCTCGGCGGCTTCCTCGGCTCCCTCCTCACCGTCGACCGCGAGCGCCTCGCCGCCCGAGTGTCGGCGCGCGCCCTCAGCGACCTGGCCCGCGGGGTCCGGATCGAGCGCGCGGCGCTCCGATCGCGCCTGGAGCTCGTGGGCGCGGCGGAGCTGCCCTGGCGGCGGGCACTCGCGGATCCCGCCGCCGTCGGCGCCGGATCCCCCGAGTCGGATGCGGTCGACGCGACCGCTTCCGTCGACGCCCGCTGGTGAGCGCCGCCCGGCGCCCGGGACCGGTGAGCGCCGCTCGCCGCAGAAGAAGGGGAACGCCGTGGCCGACGTCGACGAGATGATCATCGAGGAGTTCCGCGCGAACGGCGGAACGGTGACGACCGCCGGCTTCGGCCGCTCGCTCGCGCTCCTGCACCACGTCGGCGCGCGCTCCGGAGAGGAGCGCGTCGCCCCCCTCATGGCGCTGCACCCCTCCGCCGACGTCCGGTTTCTGGCCGCCTCCGCCGCGGGCGCGCCGAAGCACCCCGCCTGGTTCCACGACCTCGTCGCCGAGCCCGACACCGCGATCGAGACCCCCGACGACGGAACGGTCCCCGTCCGCGCCCGCGTCCTCGAGGGCGCCGAGCGCGACGCGGGCTGGACGCTCGTCACCGACGCCTCCGAGGGCTTCGCCGGCTACGAGCGCACGACGACCCGCGTCATCCCCGTCGTGGAGCTCACCCGCCGCTGACCCCCGCCGCGAGATGCCTCTCCGGTGCGCGACGCGCCGGAGAAGGCGCACCGGAGTGGCATCTCGTCCGGAGGAGACGAGGTCGCGATCAGCGGAAGGGCACCGGCACGATGTCCGGCGTGCTCCAGCGCAGCGCGATCCGCTCGCGGAACCCGTCGCGCCGCAGCTCCGTCTCGAGCGCGTCGATCACGAGCGGGGCCAGCCCGCGGTGCTCGACCATCACGTCGATCGCGAGCACTCCCGCGTCGGTGACGAGCGTCGATCCCACTCCCGGGATCAGGGCGAGGAACCGCTGCGCATCGACCTGCACGTGCCGGTGGTCGCGCAGCCGGCGCAGCAGCACGGGCAGAGCGAGGGCATCGAGCGGAGTCACATCGGCACGCAGCGGGATCACCCGCGAAGCGTCGCGCCCGCCGACGTCCACCGGGTGAACGCCGGCCCCTCCCCCGGTGTCCCTCCGGCGTCCCCTCACCCCTGCTCCGCTCCACGAGTCACCGGCTCAGCACAGGACGCGCCGCACTGAGCGGCCCGCGGCGGCGCACCACGGCAGGATGACCGCCATGACCCGTTTCACCGACGGCTTCGACGAGGGCCGCCTCGACCCCGAGCGCTGGATCGACCACTACCTCCCCCAGTGGACCGAGCCCGAGCGCTCCCGTGCCCGCTGGTCCCTCGACGACGACGGGCTGCTGCTCCGCATCGACGCCGATCAGCCGCCGTGGCACGAGGACGACGGAGCGATGCGCGTCTCGAACCTGCAGACCGCGGCGTTCGCGGGTCCGCTCGGCAGCACCCGCGGCACCCACCGCCACCGCCCCGACCTGCGCGTGCGCACCGAGGTGCCGACCCGCCGCCTCTGGACCCCCACCGGCGGACACGTCGAGGCGCTCCTCTCGGCGAGCCCCGACCCCTCGTGCATGCTCGCGATCTGGCTGGTCGGCACCGAGGAGGCAGGCCCCGACGACTCCGGCGAGATCACCGTCGCCGAGCTCCTCGGCTCCCTCCGCGGCGAGCGCCGCTCGATCGTCCGCACCGGAGTGAAAGCCGTGAACGACCCGCGCCTGCGCGCCGACGTCGTCGACGTCGAGCTCCCGATCGACACTGCCGAGCCGCACCTCTACTCCGCCGACTGGTCCGAGGACGGAGTGGCCCTCTCGGTCGACGGCACCGTCGTGCACCGCGTCGCCCAGTCGCTCCCCTACCCCCTGCAGCTCATGATCGACCTCTTCGAGTTCCCGGAGGAGGGCACGCGCGACCCCGCCGCCTACCCCCGCACCGCCCGGGTCCACCGCGTCCGCGGCGACTCCTGACCGGCAGGAGTCGGCGAACGACGAAGCCCCCGACCGGACATCCGATCGGGGGCTTCATCTTCTGCTGGTGCGCGAGGGGGGAGTTGAACCCCCACGCCCTTTCGGGCACACGGACCTGAACCGTGCGCGTCTGCCTATTCCGCCACTCGCGCTCACCACGATGCCTGAGCACCGACGAGAAAGACTACCACCCTCCGAGCCCGCCCGTGAACTCGACCTCGTCGACCCGCCTCGCGCCCCCTGATCCGTCGGAGAACGCTCCCCACCGGCGCAGACGACGACCGTCCCCGACGGATCAGCGGCAGCGGTCATCCGTTCGCGACGGATCGAGGCGTCGATCGGAGGCGCGCGCCTCGGCCGGGCGACCCCCGCACCCTCCGACAACCCCGCGAAAACGCCCCGAGGCGCCCGTATCCAGAGCATCCCAGTAACATGCCCGTAGCCGTGCGCGGCGCAGACGACATCGGAAGCCACGTGAGCGCGCAGACAGCTCGATCCGTGCGCGACCGCCGAGAAGGCGACGAAACGGGAGATCGGAAGACTGTGGGCATACTGGACAACTTCGAGAAGGGACTCGAGCGCGTCGTCAACGGCGCGTTCGCGAGGACCTTCAAATCGGGGCTGCAGCCGGTCGAGCTCGCGTCCGCTCTCCGCAGGGAGCTCGACACCACGGCCGCCGTCGTCACCCGCGACCGCATCCTCGTGCCGAACAGCCTGACCCTGCGCATGTCCGCCGCAGATCTCGCCCGCATGGAGCGGATGGGGGCCACGCTGATCGACGAGCTCACGACCGTCGCCACCGAGCACGCGAAGAAGCAGGGCTTCCGCTTCCCCGGTCCCATCGACGTCCGCCTCGCCGAGGACGCCTCGCTCAGCGACGGCATGGTCGAGGTCGATTCCCGCAGCGTCAAGGGCACCGTCGCCTACACGCCGGTCCTCGACATCGCCGGCCGTCGCCACCCGATCACCAAGTCCCGCACCGTCATCGGCCGGGGAGCGGACGCCGACATCACCGTCGACGACTCCGGCACCTCCCGCAAGCACGTCGAGATCCTCTGGGACGGCTCCCGCGCCCAGGTGCACGACCTCGGATCGACGAACGGCTCCAAGCTCGACGGCAAGCCCGTGACGCAGGCCGTCCTCTCCCCCGAGCAGACCATCACGATCGGGCGCACGTCGATCGTGTTCCGCATCGTTCAGGGCGCCGCACCCGCGCGCGCCGACCGCTCGCCGTCCGGTCGCTCCGGACGCGCCTCCGACGGATTCTGGGACGACCGGCTATGAGCGAGCTCACCCTCTTCCTCCTGCGCATCGCGTTCCTCGCGCTGCTGTGGTTCTTCGTGTTCGGCATCGTCTACGCGCTGCGCTCCGACCTGTTCGGGCAGCGGGTGCGCAAGCTCCCGACCGCCGCGCAGGCGGGCACCGACGACGCTCCGTTCGTCACCGCGGCCCAGCCGGTCGTGGCGGCCTCGGCTCCCCCGCAGCAGCCGGCGCCCGTGCAGCAGCAGGCGCCCTCGGCCCGCCGCTCCCGCGAGGCCGCGGCCGAGCGCACCGATTCCGGAGGCGTCGCCACGGTCCACACGGCGCAGCGCCTCGTCATCACCTCGGGCCCCAAGCGCGGCACCGAGCTCGAGTTGAACGGCGAGCCGCTCACCATCGGCCGCTCCTCCGAGTCGGCCCTCGTGATCCGCGACGACTACACCTCCACGCACCACGCGCGCCTCCTGATCTGGAACGACGAGTGGATGATCCAGGATCTCGACTCCACCAACGGCACGTTCCTCGACGGCCGCCGCGTGGGCGCGCCGACCAAGGTGCCGCTGAACACCCCCGTCAAGGTCGGCACGACCACCTTCGAACTGCGACGGTCGTAGGCGACCTGTGACCCCCACTCCTGACAGCGCCGTCGGCGCGGCGCGCGAGAGCGCCGCCGTGTCGCACGTCGGCCGCATCCGCTCCAACAACCAGGACTCCGGCTACGCGGGCCGGCAGCTCTTCGTCGTCGCCGACGGCATGGGCGGGCACGCGGGAGGCGACGTCGCCTCCTCCATCGCGATCAAGCGCATCGCCCAGGCCGACCGCACCTACGCGTCGACCTACGAGGCCGAGGACGAGCTCAAGCGCACCCTCCTCGCCGCGAACACCCTCCTCGCCGAGGCCGTGATCGACCGTCCCGAGCTCACCGGCATGGGCACCACGGTCAGCGCGATCGTGCGCGTCGGCGCCTCCGTCGCGATCGCCCACATCGGCGACTCCCGCATCTACGTGCTGCGCGACGGCAAGCTCGAGCAGGTCACCACCGACCACACCTTCGTGCAGCGCCTCGTCGACTCCGGTCGCATCACCGAGGAGGAGGCGATGACGCACCCGCGCCGCTCCGTCCTCATGCGGGTGCTCGGCGACGTCCACACGAACCCCGAGATCGACACGCTCACGCTCGAGACCGAGCCCGGCGACCGCTGGCTGATCTGCTCCGACGGCCTCTCGGGAGTGGTGCCGCACGACGAGATCCTCAAGGAGCTGTCGCGCAGCGAGACCGCCCAGCAGGTCGCCGACCGCCTGATCCGCGACAGCCTCTCCCACGGAGCTCCCGACAACGTGACCGTCGTGATCCTCGACGTCCCCGGCGAGAACGACACCGCGCAGGCGCTCGCGCCGACCCCGGAGCCGGTCGTCGTCGGGTCGGCCGCGGCACCGACGCCGATCAGCACGGACGACTCGCAGAACCGCCTCCGCATCCCCGGCCTGCGCCTGCACACGCGCGCCCCGGCCGCGCAGGGTCCGACCCACTTCGAGCCGGAATCCGAGGACTACCTCGACGAGCTGATCGAGGAGGACCGCCGACGCCACCTGCGCCGCCGGATCACCTGGCTCGTCGGCCTCTCGCTCGTCCTGATCGCCGGCTTCCTCGGCGTCCTGCTCGCCTACGACTGGACGCAGTCGCGCTTCTACGTCGGCACCGACGGCGACACCGTGATCATCTACCAGGGCATCCAGCAGTCCGTGGGCCCGCTCTCGCTCTCCAGCGTGAAGGAGGACACGGGCATCCCCCTCGACTCCCTCCGCGAGTACGACGTGGAGCAGCTGGAGCAGACCATCAGCGCCGAGTCCTACGCCGGAGCGGTCGACATCGTCGAGCGCCTGACCGACGCGAACGGAGCACCGTGACCGCGCCCCCCGCCCCCGCGGCCGTCGAGCGCCGACGCCCCCGCCTCCACAAGCAGAAGATGCGCAACCTCGAGCTCCTGCTCCTGATCGGCGCCTGCCTGATCGACGCCTCCGCGATCCTGCTGGTCCAGCTCGGCGCCCTCGGCGCCGTCGACACCACGCTCGTCTCGCTCGGCGCCGGCCTCTCGGCGCTCGTGCTGGTGGTGCACGTGGTGCTGCGCTTCGCGGCTCCGGAGGCGGACCCGTTCCTCCTCCCCATCGCGACGGTCCTCAACGGCCTCGGCGTCGCCGAGATCTACCGGATCGACATCGCCGACGGCGCCACCGGCTGGGAGTCGGTCGCGGTGCGCCAGATCATCTGGAGCGGCCTCGCGATCGTCGCGGCCGTCGTGGTGCTCGTCGTCATCCGCAACCACCGCATCCTCTTCCGGTACACCTACGTGGCCGGCTTCGCCGCGATCGTGCTGCTCCTGCTGCCTCTGCTGCCGTTCATCGGCCGCGAGGTCAGCGGCGCGCGCGTCTGGATCGGCATCGGCGACTTCTTCAGCTTCCAGCCCGGTGAGATCGCGAAGATCGCGCTCGCGGTCTTCTTCGCGGGCTACCTGGTGCGCAACCGCGACTCCCTCTCGATGGTCGGCAGGACGTTCCTCCGGATGCGGTTCCCGCGTCTGCGCGATCTCGGCCCGATCCTCGTGGTCTGGGCCGTCTCGATGTCGGTCATCGTCTTCCAGCGCGATCTCGGTACCGCGCTGCTCTACTTCGGCCTGTTCCTCGTGATGCTCTACGTCGCCACGGGCCGCACCAGCTGGGTGATCATCGGCGTCGGCCTCTTCCTCGGCGGCGCGATCCTCGCGAGCCAGACGCTGGGCTACGTCGGCAACCGCTTCGCGAACTGGCTCGACCCCTTCAACCCCGACCGCTACGGCGCCGACCCGGGCGGCAGCTTCCAGCTCGTGCAGGGCCTGTTCGGACTCGCGCACGGCGGCCTGCTGGGCACCGGACTCGGTCAGGGCATGCCCGACATCACGCCGGTCCCCCAGTCGGACTACATCATCGCGAGCCTCGGCGAGGAGCTCGGCCTCGCCGGTCTCTTCGCGATCTTCGGCCTCTACCTGCTGCTCGTCTCGCGCGGCTTCCGCATCGGCTTCGCCGGGCAGGACGACTTCGGCCGCCTGCTGGGCGTCGGCCTCTCGTTCGTCATCGCCCTGCAGTGCTTCATCGTGATCGGAGGCGTCACCCGGGTGATCCCGCTGACCGGCCTCACGACGCCGTTCCTCGCCGCGGGAGGCTCCTCCCTCGTCGCCAACTGGATGATCGTCGCGGTCCTCCTCCGCCTCTCGGACACAGTCCGCAGCCAGCCCCGTCTGGTGGTGTGATCCGTCGATGAACCGTGAACTCAAGCGCGTGAGCATCGTCGTCCTGACGATGTTCGTCGCCCTCTTCCTCTCCACGACCACGATCCAGGTGATCCAGGCGGACGCGCTGTCCGAGGACTCGCGCAACACCCGCACGCTCTACGAGAGCTTCTCGACCGAGCGCGGAGCGATCCTGGTCGACGGCCAGCCGATCGCCTCCTCCGTGCCGAGCGACGACCTGTACAAGTTCCAGCGCCAGTACGCGAACGGGCCCCTCTACTCGGGCGTCACGGGCTACTTCACCCTGAACCAGGGGACGACCGGCATCGAGCGCTCGCTCAACGACTACCTCTCCGGCACCTCGAACTCGCAGTTCTTCGACGAGATCGACAATCTCGTCTCGGGCCAGGACCCCACCGGCGCGTCCGTCGAGCTCTCGATCGACCCGGTCGCGCAGCAGGCGGCCTTCGACGCGCTCGGCGACTACACCGGCGCGGTCGTCGTGACGGAGCCGGCCACCGGCCGCATCCTCGCGATGGTCTCCAAGCCCACCTTCGACCCCACCTCCCTCGCGTCGCACGACACGAACGACGTGCTGGCCGCGTACCAGGCGCTGAACGACGACCCGGGCGATCCGTTGATCAACCGCGCCATCGGCGGCTCGCTGAACCCGCCCGGCTCCGTCTTCAAGCTCGTCGTCGCCTCGGCGGCGCTCGAGTCCGGTCGCTTCACGCCCGACTCGAGCTTCCCGAACCAGCAGGCGTTCACCCTGCCCGGCACCAGCACCCAGGTCACGAACTCCGGAGGGGGCCTCTGCGGCCCCGGGGACACGGTCACGCTCGCCACCGCGGTGAAGCTCTCCTGCAACGTGCCGATGGCCGAGATGGGCGTGCAGCTGGGCGCCTCCGCGATCCGCGAGACGGCCGAGAAGTTCGGCTTCGACACCGAGCTCGAGATCCCGATGTCGGTCGAGGCCAGCACCTACCCCGCGACGACGGACGACGCGCAGACCGCGCTCACCGCGTTCGGCCAGTACGAGGTGCGCGCCACTCCGCTGCAGATCGCGATGGTCTCGGCGGCGATCGCGAACGGCGGCGAGGTGATGGAGCCGAGTCTCGTCGACGTCATCCGCTCGCAGGATCTGAGCGTGCTGGAGCAGTTCGAGGAGAACCCGCTGGGCCGCGCCGTGAGCGAGGAGACGGCGGACGCCGTGAAGGCGATGATGGTCGCCAGCGTCGAGGACGGCGCCGCGACCAATGCGACAATAGGTGGCGTCACCGTGGCCGGCAAGACCGGCACAGCCGAGAACGGCGGGGACGACCCCTACACCCTCTGGTTCACCGGATTCGCTCCTGCGGACGATCCGCAGTACGCCATCACCGTCCTCGTCGAGAACGGCGGAGGACTCGGACAGAACGGGTACGGCAATCTTCTCGCCGCACCCATCGCACAACAGGTACTAGAGGCGGTGCTGAACAAATGAGACCCACCACAGGCCTCACCTTCGGGGGACGCTACGAACTGCAGTCCAGGATCGCCATCGGCGGCATGGGCGAGGTGTGGCAGGCGACGGACCTGGTGATCGGCCGGACCATCGCGATCAAGATCCTGAAGGACGAGTACCTCGGCGATCCGGGCTTCCTCGAGCGCTTCCGCGCCGAGGCCCGCCACGCCGCGCTCGTCAACCACGAGGGCATCGCCAACGTCTACGACTACGGCGAGGAGGACGGCTCCGCGTACCTCGTCATGGAGCTCGTGCCCGGCGAGGCCCTCTCGACCGTGCTCGAGCGCGAGCGCGTGCTCTCGACCGACAAGGTCCTCGACATCGTCGCGCAGACCGCGCTCGCGCTGCACGCGGCCCACGCCGCCGGCCTGGTCCACCGCGACGTGAAGCCGGGCAACCTGCTCATCACGCCCGACGGCCGCGTCAAGATCACCGACTTCGGCATCGCCCGCATCGCCGACCAGGTCCCCCTCACCGCGACCGGCCAGGTCATGGGCACGGTCCAGTACCTGTCGCCGGAGCAGGCGAGCGGCCAGCCCGCGTCGCCCGCCACCGACATCTACTCGCTGGGGATCGTCGCCTACGAGTGCCTCGCCGGGCGCCGTCCGTTCACGGGCGAGTCGCAGGTCGCCATCGCGATGGCGCAGATCAACGACACTCCCCCGGAGCTGCCCGTCACGGTGGCCGAGCCGGTGCGCAACCTCGTCTACTCGTGCATCGCCAAGAAGCCCGCCGATCGTCCGGCCACCGCCGCGCACCTGGCGCGGGCCGCGCAGGCGCTGCGCACCGGAGACGTCCGCGGTGCGGCCCTCGCGGTCCCCGCCGTCGCGGGCGACCTGCCGACCACGCAGGCGACCACGGTCCTGCCCTCGGCCGCGGGCGCCACCCAGGCCACCACCGTGCTGCCCTCCAACACGGCGGCCGTCGCCGCCGGCTCGCTCGTCGGCGCCCCCGAGCTCCTCCAGGACGAGGTCGAGGAGCCGCGCAAGCGCAGCCCGTGGACCTGGCCGCTGATCGCGCTCATCGTGATCCTCGCCATCGTCATCGGCGGCACGATCTTCGCGCTGACCACAGGCGACGGCGACCAGGCCGAGCCGACGCCCACCGTCACGCAGACCCAGGCCCCCTCCCCGACACCGACACCCACTCCGACGCCGACCCCCACGCAGACCTCGAATCTCGTCCCCATCAACGAGGACGACTTCACGAACCGTCCCTTCGAGGACGTCGAGGCGGAACTCGGCGCGCTGGGCATGGGCGTCGAACGGGTCGACGGCCCGAACGCCGAGACCAGCGAGCAGGTGGGAACCGTATCGAGCCTCACCCCCACGGCCAACGTCGCGCGGGGCACCACGATCCGGGTCTCGGTGTTCCTCGAGGTCGCGACTCCGGATGCTCCGACGGCGGTGCCGACCGTGACTCCGGCCGCGTCGAGCGTCGACGCCGGTGCGACGTTCAACGTCACCTGGAGCAACTACAACCAGTGCCCGAGCGGCACCTCGGTCTCCGGCTACCGCGTGACCGCGACCGGCGAGGGCGCCTCCGTCACGAGCACCAACCCGTCGAACTCCACCACGGCGGCGATCCAGGCCGGGCCCGCCGCCGGCTCGATCGACATCACCTACACGGTGATCTGCGGAGAGACGGAGTCGGCCGCCTCGCCGACCCTGACGGTCACCGTCGACGCCCCCGCTCCGACTCCGACGCCGACCCCGACCGGATCGAACTCGGCCACCTCGTCGCCCTCCAGCCCGCCCGAGGAGTAAGCCGCAGGAGCGAGTCCGCGACGGGCCCGGAGGAGCGATCCTCCGGGCCCGTCGTCGTGCCCGACGCGTCCAGCGGGATCACGTCGGACCCGCGGGTACACTTGCCGTGGCTCCTGCGGGGGCAGGGCCATACGGGATTCAGGGCGGGAGCGCACGCGTGACGGAAGAGGGTCGCCTGATCGCGGGACGGTATCAGGTCGGGCCCCGGCTCGGACGCGGCGGCATGTCCGAGGTCTACCTCGGCACCGACACCCGGCTCGGACGCACCGTGGCGATCAAGGAGCTCAAGCTCTCGCTGTCCTCCGACTCCGCGTTCCGCCTGCGGTTCCGACAGGAGGCCCAGTCCGCCTCGCGCATGTCGCACCCCACCATCGTCCGCGTCTTCGACGCCGGCGAGGAGGTCACCGTCGACGAGCAGGGCGCCGAGTCGCGCCGCCCGTTCATCGTGATGGAGCACATCGAGGGACGCCTGCTCAAGGACGTCATCGCCGAGGGCCCGGTCGACGTGGACGAGGCCGTCCGCATCACCGAGGGCATCCTCACCGCGCTCGAGTACTCCCACCGCGCCGGTGTGGTCCACCGCGACATCAAGCCCGGCAACATCATGCTGACCCCGTCGGGCCAGGTGAAGGTGATGGACTTCGGCATCGCCCGCGCCGTCTCCGATTCGGCGGCGACCGTCGCCCAGACGACCGCGATCCTCGGCACCGCCGCCTACTTCTCGCCCGAGCAGGCGAAGGGCGAGCAGGTCGACGCGCGCAGCGACCTCTACTCCGCGGGCATCGTGCTCTTCGAGCTCCTCACCGGGCGGGCGCCGTTCCGCGGCGACACCCCGGTGGCCGTCGCCTACCAGCACGTCAGCGAGACGCCTCCCGCGCCGAGCTCCATCAACCCCGCCGTCAGCCCCGCCCTCGACTCGATCGTGGCCCGGGCGCTGTCGAAGGACCGCTACGAGCGGTTCCAGGGGGCGGCCGAGTTCCGCGACGACCTCCGCGACGCCGCGGCCGGCCGCCTCGCCGAGCACCGGCCGATCGACGAGCTCACCACCTCGCTCTTCGCCGCGCGCAGCCAGGGCGGCATGAACGACTCCGAGCTCGCGCTGCGTCAGCTCGCCGAGGACAACTCGGCCGTGCGCACGCAGCGCCGCCCGCCGGTCCTCTGGATCTGGTCGTCGATCGTCGTGCTCGCGGTGATCGTGGCCGCCCTGGTGATCTGGGTGCTCACCCTCCAGCCCACGACCACGCTCCCCTCGCAGTCGCGCGAGGTGCCGACCCTCACGGGCACGAGCTACGACAGCGCGCAGTCGACACTGACGGCGCTCGATCTCGTCCCGAGTCAGGTCACCGAGTTCAGCGACTCCGTCCCGGAGGGCGAGGTGGTCCGCACCGATCCCGGATCCGGCACCATCGTCGCTCCGGACACCGTGATCCGCGTCTACGTCTCGCAGGGCGTCCAGCCCGTCGCCGTTCCGGGCACCGCCGGCACGAGCCTCGGCGAGGCGATCGCCGCTCTCACCGGGGCGGGCCTCGCGGAGGGGTCGCAGACGCGCCAGAACTCCCCGACGATCGCCGCCGACGTGGTGCTCTCCACCACTCCGTCGGCGGGCGAGCAGGTCGTCCCCGGCACGCCGGTCGATCTCGTCGTCTCCTCCGGCACGGTCGTCCTGCCCGATCTGGTCGGCCAGTCGCTCAGCGCGGCTCTGGCGGCCCTCGAGGCCGAGGAGCTGCAGCTCGTCGGCGTCGAGGCGCCCGACGAGTCGTGCGAGTCGGTGCGGGCGAACCCGCCGATCATCACGCAGTCGCTCGCCCCCGGCGAGGTGCCGCAGGGCTCCACCGTCGAGCTCGGGTACTGCGCCGGCTGACGGAGTCGGGCCGACCGAGGAGCACGGGGCCGGCCCCGGCCGCCGCTCCTCGGAGGGGCCGCGACGAGCAGACATTCCGCATCACCCGAGTCGGAGGCGTGCCCAGACGACTGCGCCCGGTCTCAGGCGCGGCGGGCGTCGACCAGCGGCTGCTCGAGGCGGAGCAGGTCGCTCGACGCCGCCGACTCCGCCGCAGGCGAGATCCTGCCCCGGATGTCGCTCGGAGTGAGCCCTTCGCGGCGCTTCAGAGCCCGGCGCAGATGATCGGCCGAGGAGAACCCGGAGGAGGCCGCGATGGTCTCGAGCGGCACCTCGCGCGGACGACGCCGCAGCAGCTCGACCGCACTGGCCACGCGGGCGCGCTCGATCTCGCTCGCGACCGTGGTGCCGGCGTCCTCGAACAGGCGCTGCAGCGAGCGGGTCGAGACGTTCACCGCGTCGGCCACCGCCTCAGGGGTGCAGCGCGGGGTGCGGTGCGTGCGGTCGATCACGGTCCTCGCCCGCCCCAGGGTCGCGGCCCGGATGCTCGTCGCACCCGACTGCGCGCCGTGCGAGGCGAGGAACGCGCTCACCAGCAGCTGCTTCACGACGTGGGCGAAGTTCGCGAGCTCGGCCTCGCCGGGGACGCCCGTTCCCGACTCCGCCGCGAGCGCGAACGCCGTCGTGAACGCGGCGGCCGCGCGCGTGGTCCGCGCATCGGGATCGAGCGCGTGCACGCCCGAGCTCGTGTCGAAGCCGTAGCGGCGCATCTCGTCCGCGCGGAGGGAGACCTGCAGCAGGCTCACGGGCGTCGTCGACTCCGTGGTGAAGGTGGTCGTGCCGGGCTGGTACGAGATCGAGCCCGGACGCAGCAGAGTGGTGCGCTCCGGACCGACCATCCGCACGAAGCCCTCGAGGAGGAACGAGAAGGTGAGCACCGAGGAGTCATCGGCCCCCCAGGTTCCGCGCAGGACCCGGAGCGGGGAGGAGGTGATCAGGACGACGCTGACGTCCTGGGAGCCGAAGCCCGAGCCCGTGATGCGAGGCACCGTTCCCGGCTTCACGACGATGCGCGGTCCGAGGCTCTCGAGTTCCCGTATGCCCGTGTACGCCCAGGAGATCTGTTCCACCATCTGCGCCCCCGGATGTGTCGTTCCGGCAGTCGATCCCCTTGCCGGATGTCCTCCGATTATGCCGGGAAGGACTACCGCATCCTCCGCCGGAGGCCCGTCAAAACACGCCAGCAGGCCGGTCGACGGAGCCTCGCATCGTGCGGGACGACGCCTGTAGATCCGCGGATCGCTCCCCTCTATCCGACATCCATAGCGCATTTCAGGCGCAATCCGCTCGGGTCGTGGCGGGCGAACGCGTCCCCACTGTGGGGGGCAATTCGATGACCGGGACCTCGCCGCGCACGTCGCGAACGGACGGGGCGCCGAGGGCTTCTACGCCGGGAGGTCCGCCACGGGAGGAGCCGAGCGCCGTGCTCCCACCTCCGTCAGCCAGTTCTCCAGGAGCGCGCGCCCGTGGGGCGTGAGGACCGATTCCGGATGGAACTGCACGCCCACCACCGGCGCGGAACGGTGCCGGAGGGCCATCACGACGCCCTCGGACGACGTCGCGGTCACCTCGAGCTCCGCGGGCAGCGAGGTGCGCTCGACGGCCAGCGAGTGGTAGCGCATGGCGTCGAATACGGAGGGGATGCCCGCGAAGAGCGCATCCCCCCTGTGCTCGACGGGCGAGGTGCGCCCGTGGAGCGGCTCGGGCGCCTCGCCGACGCGCGCGCCGAGCGCGTGCGCGATCACCTGATGGCCGAGGCACACGCCCAGCAGCGGATGCGCGTGCTCGACCGCGTGCCTCACGAGGGCGACCGACGTCGGCACGTCCTCGGGTCGTCCCGGCCCCGGAGAGACGAGCACGGCGTCGACCGCCTCGGCACGGCGGATCGCCTCGGGCGCCGCGAGTTCGGCGCCCTCGACCACCTCGACCTCGGCCCCCAGCTCGCGCAGGTACGCGACCAGGGTGAAGACGAAGCTGTCGTAGTTGTCGACGACGAGGATCCGGATCACCGCGCGCTCCTCGGCCTGCTCACTCCTGGACGGTGACGTCCCGGTCCAGGACCAGCGACTGCACCCACGGGAACACCCACTCGGCGAGGGCGACGAGGACCGCCGCCACCAGGACGAGGACGATCAGGAGCCGGACCCACCAGGGTCCGGGCAGGACCCGCCACAGTGCCGCATACACGTCAGCCCTCCTCGGCGACCGTGGCCGCGATCTCGGCGGGCGGACCCGCGGAACGGGGCTGCCACGACTCGAGCACGCCGTAGGCGATGATCCGCTCGGCCGTCGAGTAGAGCGGGTTGCAGCTGGTCAGCGTGATCAGCCGGTCGGTGGGAGCGACGTCTGTCGTCCACGGCACCGGGTCGATGACCTGCACGTCCGACGGCTGCACGTACTCGAGGTTGCGGAAGCGGTAGGTGTACCAGCCGTCGGCGGTCTCGATGTAGATCGCATCGCCCAGCTGCAGCTCGTCGATCAGGTGCATCCCGCCGCCGTAGGCGCTGCGGTGCGCGGCGAGGGCGAAGTTGCCCACCTCGCCCGGCATCTGCGTGGTCGGGTAGTGGCCGATGCTGCCCTCGTCGAGGACGTTCGCCGCGTCGACGCCCTCGGCGATCGTGCGCACCCATCCCTCGCCGTACCTCGGGATGTACAGATTGCCGAACGAGGCGTCGATCGCCGACGCCGGAGAGACGACGGGCGCCCCGAAGTCGACCGGAGCACCCTCGGCAGCGGGCGGGAGCTCCGCGGAGGGCAGCTCCGACGACTGCGGTCCTCCCCAGCTCTGCCGCAGCTCCGCGGCCTCGGAGGTCTGCTGATTGGCGATGACGGCGTCGTTCCACCACAGCTGCCAGCCGAGGAAGAGGAGCACCAGCACCCCGGCGGTCATCAGGAGCTCACCCACGACTCCGAAGAACGAGAGGCGGCGCCGCGGACGGGCGGCGGTGCGCGTCGATCGACGCCGCCGAGGGGCGTCGGAGGGCTGCGGGGCGGACATGGCTCGAGTCTAATCGGGCAGTTCCCGCGGGCTCCGGCCTCCTCGGCCGCCTGGGGAGACGCCCTCCGCGCCCTGTGGAGAACCGGTGCCGCGGCTCGTCGAGGGCACCCCGCTCCCGGTCCGAGGGCTCGGCCCGGTACAGTGTTCCCCATGGCACGAGCGACGAAGAGCCCGAAGCCGGAGCGCGACGAGGCCCGGACCGGAGAGAACTCCCCCAACCCGGTCTGGTTCAAGCCGGTGATGTTCGGCTTCATGCTGCTCGGACTCGCCTGGATCATCGTCTTCTACGTGAGCCAGGGCCTCCTGCCCATCCCCGATCTCGGCAACGTCAACATCCTCATCGGCTTCGGGATCGCCTTCATCGGCTTCCTGATGACGACCCGCTGGCGCTGACCGCGCCCCTCGCGTGAACGACGCCCCGTCCGGACCTCCGACGGGGCGTTCGTCGTCGGTGGCGCGGTTGCGGGCCGCCGGCTGCGTCTTCGCCGAGGAGGAGGCCGCACTCCTCGAGGAGGCGGCGCACTCCGAGGAGGAGCTCGAGCCGCTCCTGCGGCGCCGCGAGACGGGCGAGCCCCTCGAGCAGATCCTGGGGTGGGTCGAGTTCCGCGGTCTGCGGATCGGGATCGCTCCGGGCGTCTTCGTCCCCCGGCAGCGCACCGCGTTCGTCGTGGATGCGGCCCTGACCGTCCTCGGGGACGCCGTCGGAGGCGGTACCACGGTGCTCGACCTGTGCTGCGGCTCCGGCGCCATCGGTCGCGCCCTCCTCGACGAGCGGAGCGGTCTGCGCCTGCTGGCAGCCGACGTCTCCCCCGAGGCCGTGGCGTGTGCGCGAGCGAATCTCGCCGGACTCGCGACGGTCGTCGAGGGCGATCTCTTCGATGCCCTGCCCACGGGTGAGCGCGGCCTTCTCGACCTCGTCGTCGTCAACGCCCCCTACGTGCCGACGGAGGCGATCGCGCTGATGCCGCCGGAGGCGCGTCTGCACGAGCCGACCGTCTCGCTCGACGGTGGGAGCGACGGCCTGGTGCTGCACCGACGCATCGCCCGGGAGGCGCCCGCGTGGCTCTCTCCGGGCGGTGCGGTCGTGATCGAGGTCGGCCGGGAGCAGGCCTCCGTCAGCGCCGCGGCGTTCGCCGACGCGCGCTTCACCGCTGAGGTGCGGAGGGACGACGAGCGGGACGCGACGGTCGTCGTGGCTCGGCTCGTCCGAACTACACGCCTGTAATTATCCCCAGCTGTGCAAACTCCTGTGGAAAGACGGGGGCGGCGCGCGCATCCCCGGGATCCCGCGGCTCCCGAGAGCGATCCGCATCAGGACGCGGCAGGATCGAGGGCCCCCGACCACCTCGCTCGGGGTCCGCGGAATGACAGCCGCGTAGTTCTCCCCATTGTTAACAACCCTGTGGATAACTTTCTCCCCACCTGGGGAGGGTGCCTGTGGAAGAACCTCTCGAGCCGGTTACGTCGCCTCGCGCCGCAACCACTTCGACCGGTTACTCCGCTGTTCCGGCACTAACCGCACGATGCGGTTACGACCGGCGACAAGCATCCTCCTGCTGGTCAGGCAGCCGCCCCGAGCACGTGTCGAGCGGAGGAGCCGCGTCGCGTCCCGGTGAGTGGGCGAAGGAGTGCCTGCCCGTCAGCTCGTCGGCCGAGTAGCACCGCAGGGGCGTCCCGGGACCCGCGTCCGCACGCGGATCCGGGTCATCGTCCGGCCTTCCGGTGGATCTCGAGACGCCCGCTGCGCGGGATGGTCGATCAGCAGGCTGCAGCCGACCCGGGTGGTGACTTCTCCTCAGAGACCCCGCCCCGCCCTCGCGGATCGCGGCCGACGAGCGCCTCAGCCCAGGAGGTACGCTCCCGCGGTGATCGCGACCAGGCCGGCGCCGATCAGGCCGACGAGCAGGTTCTGCGTCCGGCGCTGCGCACGCTGCCGCGTCTTCGTGAACACGAGACCGATGAGCGCGCCGGCCACGAGGCCGCCGACGTGCGCCTGCCACGCCACGTTCATCCCGGGCAGGAATCCGATGACGAGGTTGAGGCCGACGAGCACCAGCAGCTGCGACGCCTGGCCGCCGAGGTGCCGGAGGATCACCAGATAGGCCCCCATCAGGCCGAAGATCGCTCCGGAGGCGCCGATGACCGTGGTGAGCGGGCCGGCCAGCAGGAGGACGCCCACGGATCCCGCGAAGCCGCTGAGCAGGAAGAGCGCGAGATACCGGCCGCGGCCGAGCATCCGCTCGAGCGCCATGCCGAAGATCCACAGCGTGTACATGTTCAGCGCCAGATGGAACGGGATGACGAAGAAGACGGACGTGCTGTGGAGGAAGACCGAGGTGAGCATCCGCCATGGCTCGAATCCGGCGCCGAAACCGGGGAGCGTGTAGGCGGGGACGTACGCCAGCCCGCCGATGACGAGGTTGCCGACGACGGGGAGGACCTCGAGGATCCAGAGGAACACGCAGAGGGCGATGATCGCGTACGTGACGGTCGGCTGATCGGCGCGGGTCATGGCGCGGACCCTCGAGACCAGCGGGCTGCGCGTGCGGGGGGCCTCCGCGCGTTGCTGCGCCATGTCGTCGGGGCAGATCACTCCCACCGGAGCCGGCGTCTGGCACTCGCCGCAGATGGTGCGGCCGCACCGCTGGCAGCGCACGAAGCTCTGCCGGTCGGGGTGGCGGTAGCACGCGTACGCGCTGGTCGGCGGGACCTGGGTCACGGATTCGCCTCCGGGGAGAACGAGGGCCGGATCCAGACGGACCCGGCCCTCGAGGAGAAGGTGGAAGAGGGGATCAGACCTCGGTGATCTCGACGCTCTCGATGACGACGTCCTCGAGCGGCTTGTCGCGGCCGTCGGTGGCCACGGTCGACAGGGACTGCACCAGCTGCTTCGACGCGTCGTCGGCGACCGCGCCGAAGATCGTGTGCTTGCCCTGGAGCCAGGTCGTCGGCGCCACGGTGATGAAGAACTGCGAGCCGTTGGTCCCGCGCCCCGCCTGCTTGCCGGCGTTGGCCATCGCGAGGATGTACGGCTGCGTGAAGTCGAGCTCGGGGTTGATCTCGTCGTCGAACTGGAAGCCCGGGCCTCCGATGCCCTGGCCGAGCGGGTCGCCGCCCTGGAGCATGAAGTCCGGGATCACGCGGTGGAAGACGGTGCCGTTGTAGAGCGGCTCCTTCGTCTTCGCGCCGGTGGCCGGGTGGGTCCACTCGATGTCGCCGGTCGCGAGACCGACGAAGTTGCGGACCGTCTTGGGAGCGTGATTCCCGTAGAGGTTGACGACGATGTCGCCCTTGTTGGTGTGGAACGTCGCGACTGCGGTGTGCAAAGGCATGGGGGGATTCTCGCACAGCGCGTATGTAGGGGTCCCCTGTGCCCGGTGTCAATGCGCTGGGTGCGCGATGCGGAGCCGGATCGATGAGTGGCAGTATTGAGGAGTTCGCTGCTCGTAGCCGATGGAGGACCACACATGGGTCTGTCACGTAAGCACAAGAAGGATCTCAAGCGCCTCCGCAAGAACGCCGAGGCGGTCTGGAGTGAGCAGCAGGAGGTGCTGGCGCACGCGGCCTCCGTTCTCGAGAAGAGCCGCGCTCACGCCGCCAAGTACGCGAAGAAGGAGCTCGTCCCCTTCGCGAAGGACACCTACCAGTCGCGGGTGAAGCCCGTGTACGACAACGGCGTCCACGCGGTCGAGGGCACCTACTCCTCGGCTCGCGACACCGTGCTGCACAAGGTCGTCCCGACCTTCGCCGCTGTCGGAGGAACCGCCGCTGCCGCGTTCGAGGCGGCCAAGGACTCGAAGAACCGCGCCAAGCTGGGCGAGATCTCGAAGGCGCGCTGGGAGGAGCTGACCACTCCCCCCAAGAAGAAGTCGGGCGCCGGCACGGTCTTCGCCATCGGCGCTGCGCTCGTCGCGGTCGGCGGCATCGGCTACGCCGTCTGGCAGACGTTCCGCGCGGACGACGAGCTGTGGGTCGCCGAGGACGAGCCGGCCAGCGCCGCGCAGTCCGCGGCATCGACCGCCTCCTGATCCTCCCCGTCCGGCCCGGACTCCGCCTCGCGGGGTCCGGGCCTGCCGCATGTCCGGAAGCGTCCGGAGTTAGGCTTCTGCCGTGGATATCCGTGTCGCCGCGTACGGCGTGATCATCGACGGGGACCGCATGCTCCTCGCGCACTGGAGCCAGGGACCCTGGCAGGCGTGGACGCTGCCCGGCGGCGGCATCGACGAGGGCGAGTCCCCGGCCGACGCCGCCGTGCGCGAGATCTTCGAGGAGACCGGCTACCACTCCGAGCTCGAGGCCCTCATCGGGGTCGACTCCCACGTGATCCCGGCGCACCGCCGCAGCGACCCCGAGGCCGGCCCGCTGCACGCCATCCGCATCGTCTACCGCGCCCGCATCACCGGCGGAGAGCTGACCCACGAGGTCGACGGATCCACGGACGCCGCATCCTGGTTCCCCCTCGGCGACGTCGAGGCTCTCGAGCGGGTCGAGCTCGTCGACGTCGCGCTCGGCATGAACGAGGCCTGGCTCGTCCGCTGACGGGAATCGCACGCTCCGCCGGCACGTTGTCCCCCGTGTGATCGTCGAGCTGTACTCCTCCGCCTTCTGCGGCGCCTGCCACGCGGCTCGCGCGGTCCTGGAGCACGCCGTCGAGCTGGTGCCGGCGGCCGAGTTGCGCGAGTACGACGTGGCGTTCCGGGCCGATCTGGCCGAGGCGGAGCAGGTCCGCTCGACTCCGACCGTGGTCGTCCGGTCGTCCGACGGCAGTGCCGTGTTCCGCGCCGAGGGGGCGCCGTCGCTCCCCCAGGCCCTCGCCGCCCTCGCCCGGGCCCTGCCGGAGTCCGCTGCAGCCGACGCGCCGTAGGGTGGCCGGAGGAGGTCTCATGCGGCATCGCCTCGCGGTCGTGAGCGGCACGGTCGTGCTCGCCTCGATGGCCGCGGCGGCCCTCGCCGGGTGCTCGAGCGCCGAGGAGGCCAGCGCCGTCGTCGGACTCGGACGCGGGGGCCAGCGCGGCGAGGTCATCGGCGTGGTCGTCGTCTGCTCCGGAGTGGTGGACGGCCTGGATCTCGCGGTCGACGACTCAGCCCCGCTGATCCTCGGAGACGGGCTGCGCCGCATCACCCGGTGGGAGTCGCCGGACACGATCGTCGATCTCGGAGCCACGGATCTCGTCGGTCGCACGGTCTGGCCGGCCGACCCGGTCGTCGAGCGGTTCGCTCCCGGTGTCGACTACGCGCTGAGCGCCTATGCGGAGGACCGTCCGATGTCGGCGCGACCCGTGGTGTTCCGCGCGGAGCAGTTCGACACCCTGTCGGTCGGCGAGATCATCGTCGGCGACGTCCGTGACGAGACGTCGGAGGTCCTGTCGGTCGAGAACTTCCTCGGACTGGCCTGCGAGGGCGCGTGACGGCCATGGTCCCCCACCCGCCCCACCGACAAGGGCTGGTGCGAACCCGTTTATATTCTATGTTAGGACCTGATCCTTTAATATGATGGTGTCATGTCCAGTGATGCAGAATCGGCCGGAGTCATGACGGCGTGGCCGTCCACTTCCTACGAGACCAGGCCGTGGACGCCCACAGGCGACGAAGTCGGATCCCGGCGACGCATACGAGCTGCTCACGGACCGTACCTCGCCGCAGTACCGCCTCTCATCGCAGCCCGTGATGTGACGCTCCCTGCCGACCTCGTGGCTCTCAGCGAGGACGCAGGCCGCGAACTAACAAGGTTCGACACAGAAGTCGGAAGCCTGGCTGCGCCTTTCGCGTCGATCCTGCTCCGCACGGAGAGCGCATCAAGCTCGGAAGTAGAGAATCTCACGTCGAGCGCGAAGCAGGTCGCCCTTGCGGAGATCGGTGATTCGACGTCAGCCGACGCGAGACTCGTAATGAGAAATGCTGAAGCGATGAAGGCCGCCATAGCGCTTTCCGACGATCTCGACGCGGAAGCGATCCTCACGATGCACCGAGTGCTGCTTGAGAAGACGAATCCTGAGACCGTCGGAATGTGGCGCAGGGAGCAGGTCTGGATCGGAGGAGGAAGCGTGTCCCCGCACGGAGCTTCTTTCGTCCCGCCGCACCACGACCTCGTGCCCGAATTGATGGACGATGTCATGGAGTTCTCGAGAAGAGTCGATCTTCCCGTCATCGCACAACTCGCCATCGCGCACGCCCAGTTCGAGACGATCCATCCGTTTCCGGACGGCAACGGTCGTACAGGTCGTGCCCTCATTCAGGGCATGCTCCGCGCCGGTGGCGTGACCACCAACGTCACTGTTCCCGTGTCTGCCGGCCTGCTCGGAAGCACGGAGCATTATTTCGACGCTCTGACTGCCTACAGGGCGGGCGATCTTCGCCCGATCATCGAAACCCTCTCAGAAGCAGCCTTCTCCGCGATCTCCAACGGTCGCACTCTGGAGAAGGACATCACGCGGATTGCGGCGCGCTGGGATGAACTTGTCCGAGCCCGACGGGATTCCTCGGTTCACGCCCTCAAGCGCCTCCTCCTGCGACAACCGGTCGTCACGACCGGAATCGTCGCGAATGAGTTGAACGTGAGCTTCCCAGCAGCAGACGCCTCAGTTCAGAAACTCGTGCAAGCCGACATCCTGACCCAATCGAGCGCGGGCCGACGCAATAGGCACTTCCAATCGTCGGAGGTGCTCCAGGCGCTGGATGACTTCGGCGCTCGCGCACGCCGACAACGCCCAGGGCAGTGAATGATCGAGCATGCTGTCTGCGCCGAGAGATCGTCACGCTGCGGATGACGTCGATCCCGCTCCAGGCGATCTGCGGGCTAGGGAGCGCATGTCCGGGAACAACAGACGATGAGGAATGTGGAGCCTGGGAGAATCGAACTCCCGACATCCTGCTTGCAAAGCAGGCGCTCTACCAACTGAGCTAAGGCCCCGGGCCGGAGACGGGGCGATCCGTCTCCGAGAGCTGAACGGCCCGCCACCGCGAGGTGACGGGCCGATCGGCACGGGTGGGGGTACCAGGACTTGAACCTGGGACCTCTTCATTATCAGTGAAGCGCTCTAACCGCCTGAGCTATACCCCCGAAATGGCCAGATGAGACTCTACCTGACGAACCGCCAGAATCCCAATCGGGCCTCGGGTCCCGGCGCGTACCGGGACCCGTGCGGCTCACTGGTTGGTGAAGCCGACGAGCAGACCACCCGTGATCTTGACGCTGAGGTTGTACAGCAGCGCCACGATCGCACCCAGCGCAGTGGTGACGATGGTGTTGAGCACGGCCACGACGACCGCGAAGCCCATGATCTGGGGGAGCGAGATGATCGTGTTGAGATCGAACGCCTCCGCGCCGGCGATGTCCTGGACGAGGCCGTTGACCTGGTCGAAGACTCCGGTCTGCGCGAGCACCGTGTAGACCAGGTAGACGACGACGATCGTGATGATCGCGAGCGTGAGCCCGAGCAGGAACGAGAGCTTCACCGCCGACCAGAAGTCGACGTAGACGAGCTTCAGGCGGACCTGCTTCGCCGCCGGGCTCTTCGCGGACTTCCTGGCGAGCTTCTCGGCGACCGTGCTACTCATCTACGGACCCATCCTCCTCCGACACCGTGTCGGATTCGGGGGACGCCGCTGCGGCGTCGGGATCCTCGTCCGGGGCGTCGAGATTGCGTTCGGTGTTCTTGGCGAGTGCGATGATGCGGTCGTCCTCTGCGAATCGTGCGAAGACGACTCCCATGGTGTCGCGACCCTTGGCCGGTACCTCGGCCACGGCAGAGCGTACCACCTTGCCTCCGGCGAGGACGACGAGCACCTCGTCGTCCTCCCCCGTGATGATCGCGCCCACCAGGTCGCCGCGCTTCTCCTCCAGCTTGGCCACCTTGATGCCCAGTCCGCCCCGGCCCTGCAGGCGGTACTGGTCGACCGCGGTGCGCTTCGCGTAGCCGCCCTCGGTCACGATGAAGACGAAGCCCTCGTCGCTCACGACGTTCGCGTCGAGCAGACGGTCCTCGCCGCGGAACGACATCCCGCGCACTCCCGAGGTCGAGCGGCCCATGGGCCGCAGCGCCTCGTCGGAGGCGGTGAAGCGGATCGACATGCCCTTGCGCGAGACCAGCAGCACGTCGCTGTCCTCGTCGACCAGCAGCGCCGAGACGAGCTCGTCGCCCTCACGGAGCTTGATCGCGATGATGCCGCCGGAGCGGTTGGTGTCGTACTCCGCGAGCGCGGTCTTCTTCACCAGTCCGTCGCGGGTGGCGAGCACCAGGTAGCGCGCCGCCTCGTAGTCGCGGATGTCGAGGATCTGCGCGATCTGCTCGCCCGGCTCCAGTGCGAGCAGGTTCGCGATGTGCTGACCCTTCGCGTCGCGACTCGCCTCCTGCAGCTCGTACGTCTTGGCGCGGTACACGCGTCCGGTGTTCGTGAAGAAGAGGAGCCAGTGGTGCGTGGTGGTCACGAAGAAGTGCTCGACGATGTCGTCGGCCTTCAGCTGGGCGCCACGGACCCCCCGACCGCCGCGGTGCTGCGCGCGGTACGAGTCGCTCCGGGTGCGCTTGAGGTAGCCGCCGCGGGTGACGGTGACGACCATCTCCTCCTCGGGGATCAGGTCCTCGACACTCATGTCGCCGTCGAAGCCGAAGAGGATCTCGGTGCGGCGGTCGTCGCCGAAGCGGTCGACGATCTCGTCGAGCTCGTCCGAGATGATGCTGCGCTGGCGCTCCGGGCTCGCGAGGATCGACTTGTAGTCCTCGATCTCGGCCTGGATTCGGTCGTGCTCGTCGATGATCTTCTGGCGCTCGAGCGCGGCGAGGCGGCGCAGCTGCATGTCGAGGATCGCCCGCGACTGCACCTCGTCGATGTCGAGGAGCTCCATCAGGCCGTCGCGCGCCTCCTCTACCGTGGGGGAGCGGCGGATGAGGGCGATGACCTCGTCGAGCGCGTCGAGCGCCTTGAGGTAGCCGCGCAGGATGTGGATGCGCGCCTCGGCCTCGTCGAGGAGGAACTGGGTGCGCCGCACGATGACCTCGACCTGGTGGTCGACCCACGCGCGGATGAAGCCGTCGAGCGAGAGCGTGCGCGGGATGCCGTCGACGATCGCGAGCATGTTCGCGCCGAAGTTCTCCTGCAGCGGCGTGTGCTTGTAGAGGTTGTTCAGCACGACCTTGGCGACGGCATCGCGCTTGAGCACGACGACGAGGCGCTGACCGGTGCGTCCCGAGGTCTCGTCGCGGATGTCGGCGATGCCCGAGACACGGCCGTCCTTGACGAGCTCGGCGATCTTGATCGCGAGGTTGTCGGGGTTCACCTGGTACGGGAGCTCGGTGACGACGAGGCAGGTGCGGCCCTGGATCTCCTCGATCGAGACGACGGCGCGCATGGTGATCGAGCCGCGACCGGTCCGGTACGCGTCCTGGATGCCGCGGACGCCGAGGATCTGGGCGCCGGTGGGGAAGTCGGGGCCCTTGATGCGCTGCAGCAGCGCCTCGAGCAGCTCCTCGCGCGATGCCTCCGGGTGCTCGAGCGCCCACTTCGCACCCGACGCGACCTCGCGGAGGTTGTGCGGCGGGATGTTCGTGGCCATGCCGACCGCGATGCCGACCGATCCGTTGACGAGCAGGTTGGGGAATCGCGCCGGCAGGATGGCGGGCTCGCGGGTGCGTCCGTCGTAGTTGTCCTGGAAGTCGACGGTGTTCTTGTCGATGTCGCGGACCATCTCGAGGGCCAGCGGGGCCATCTTAGTCTCGGTGTACCGGGGTGCTGCGGCGCCGTCGTTGCCGGGGGAGCCGAAGTTGCCCTGGCCGAGCGCGAGCGGGTAGCGGAGGCTCCACGGCTGGACCAGGCGCACGAGTGCGTCGTAGATGGCGGAGTCGCCGTGGGGGTGGAACTGGCCCATCACGTCGCCGACGACGCGCGAGCACTTCGAGAACGCCTTGTCGGGGCGGTAGCCGCCGTCGTACATGGCGTAGATGACGCGGCGGTGCACGGGCTTCAGGCCGTCGCGCACCTCCGGCAGCGCGCGACCCACGATGACGCTCATCGCGTAGTCGAGGTACGAGCGCTGCATCTCGAGCTGCAGATCGACGGGCTCGATCTTGTCGTGCCCGTGGATCACCACACCGGTCTCGGTGACGATGTCCTCGCTGTCGTCCGGACCGGTGGGGGTGGTGGGTTCGTCTGCCATGATCTCTGGTCTCTCAGGTGGGTCCGGGCCCCGGGTGGACGGGGGCGGCGGTCGCGCTGGGTGTCAGTCGTTATAGGGCTGATGCGGCCCATTGAGGGCCGCCGTCACGTTGTCGAGATGGTCGCTCGCCGCGGCCATATGCCGCGGGGCTGCCGCCTTGTAGATCGCGATGCGATCTAGATGTCGAGGAAGCGCACGTCCTTGGCGTTCTTCTGGATGAAGGAGCGCCGCGACTCGACGTCCTCGCCCATCAGGGTCGAGAAGATCTCGTCGGCGGCGGCCGCGTCGTCGAGCGTGACCTGGAGGAGGGTCCGGGTGGCCGGATCCATCGTGGTCTCCCACAGCTCCTTGTAGTCCATCTCGCCGAGACCCTTGTAGCGCTGGATCCCGTTCTCCTTCGGCATGCGCTTGTTCGACGCGGCGCCGTGCGCGATCAGGGCGTCGCGCTCGCGGTCGCTGTAGACGTACTCGTGCGGCGAGTTCGACCACTTGAGGCGGTACAGCGGCGGCTGCGCGAGGTAGACGTAGCCGAGGTCGATCAGCGGTCGCATGTAGCGGAACAGCAGCGTCAGCAGCAGCGTCGTGATGTGCTGGCCGTCGACGTCGGCGTCGGCCATCAGGATGATCTTGTGGTACCGGGCCTTGTCGGGGTTGAAGTCCTCCCCGATGCCGGCGCCGAAGGCCGTGATCATGGCCTGGACCTCGTTGTTGCCGAGTGCGCGATCGAGGCGCGCCTTCTCGACGTTCAGGATCTTGCCGCGGAGGGGGAGGATCGCCTGCGTCTCGGGATTGCGGCCCTGCACCGCGGATCCGCCCGCCGAGTCGCCCTCGACGATGAAGATCTCGGAGAGCGACGGGTCCTTCGACTGGCAGTCCTTGAGCTTGCCGGGCATGCCGCCGCCCTCGAGCAGGCCCTTGCGGCGGGCGGTCTCGCGCGCCTTGCGGGCCGCCATCCGGGCCGACGCGGCCTGGATCGACTTGCTGATGATGTCCCTGGCCTGGGTGGGGTTGCGGTCGAACCAGTCGGCGAGCTGCTCGCCGGTCACGCGCTGCACGAACGCCTTGGCCTCGGTGTTGCCGAGCTTGGTCTTCGTCTGGCCTTCGAACTGCGGCTCGCCGAGCTTGATCGAGACGACCGCGGTGAGGCCTTCGCGGATGTCCTCGCCGGAGAGGTTGTCGTCCTTCTCCTTCAGGAGGTTCTTCGCGCGGGCGTACTTGTTCACGAGGGTCGTGAGCGCCGCGCGGAAGCCCTCCTCGTGGGTGCCGCCCTCGTGGGTGTTGATGGTGTTCGCGTAGGTGTGGACGCTCTCGGTGTAGGCCGTCGTCCACTGCATCGCGACCTCGAGCGAGATGCGGCGCTCCTTGTCCTCGCTCTCGAAGTCGATGATCTCGGAGTGCACGAGGTCGGACTTCTTGAGCGAGTTGATGTACTCGACGTAGTCGACGAGGCCCTTCTCGTAGTGGAAGACGTCGCCGCGGACGCCCACGGTCTCGTCCTCCCCCTCGCCGTCGAACTCGACCTCGTTCTGGTCGGTCAGCGCGATCCGCAGG
The DNA here is from genome assembly GCF_017355185.1 of Rathayibacter sp. SD072. Classification (GTDB taxonomy): domain Bacteria; phylum Actinomycetota; class Actinomycetes; order Actinomycetales; family Microbacteriaceae; genus Rathayibacter. The sequence continues at coordinate 73,181 of NZ_JADILJ010000008.1, forward strand.
CCCTTGTTGAGGAACGCCATCTGCTGGAAGCGGGCACGGAGGGTCTCGTAGTCGAACTCGGTGGTCTCGAAGATCTCGCCGTTGGGCCAGAAGGTGATCGTGGTGCCGGTCTCGTCGCTCGCCTCGCCCTTCTCGAGGGGCGCGACGGGCACGCCGTCAGCGAAGGACATCCGGTAGACGCTGCCCTGGCGCTTGACCTCGACCTCGAGCTTCGTCGAGAGGGCGTTGACGACGGACGAGCCGACGCCGTGCAGTCCGCCGGACACCGCGTAGCCGCCGCCGCCGAACTTGCCGCCGGCGTGCAGCACGGTCAGGACGAGCTCGACGGTCGAGATGCCCTCGGTCGGGTGCATGTCGACGGGGATGCCGCGGCCGTTGTCGGCGACCGTCACGCCTCCGTCGGCCCGCATGACGACCTCGATGTTGTCGCAGTACCCGGCGAGCGCCTCGTCGACGGCGTTGTCGACGATCTCGTAGACCAGGTGGTGCAGACCGCGCGGCCCCGTGGATCCGATGTACATGCCGGGGCGCTTGCGCACCGCCTCGAGGCCCTCGAGGACCTGGATCTGGCTGGCGCCGTAGTCGCCGGAGGACTTGGTCGACATCCCGGAGGACGGTGCGTCGGTGGAGCCGTTCGCGTCCAGGTCGTTCGCTGCGGGGGCTGACGTGGAGTCGGTCGGCTCAGATGTCATAGCTGTGGAGTTCTCCTCTGACGGTCCGATGCGACGCGGGGGAGGATCTGGAGATCGCTCCCGCTGCGCGAGGTCCCACGAGTGGTGGACCGCGCTGCTCCCGAACGGACTCGGGAGCGGCGTCACTGCGGTTCGGCGGCCCTCCATTCTACCGCGCGGGAGGACGATCCGCGGCGCTCTGCGGCGATCTGACGCCCTGGATCGGCGGGGTCGACCGAAAATGCGTCCTCAGCCGTAGGTGTCGCGCGGACCACGCCCTGGAATCGACCTGGGGCCCTTTTTCCAGTTCGGTACGTCAGGGCCCTGGAATCGGATCGACGCGATCCCCGCCTCGGGGTAGTTCACCGCGATGTGGTTCATGATCTCGATCCGCATGAGCCGCAGCTGCGTCGCCCAGGCCGTCGACTCGCACGCGACGCTCAGCACTCCGTCGACGACGCCCAGTGGAGTGGAGTGCTTCGCGGTCTCCTCGCCGGCGATCGCCGTCCACGACGAGATGAGGTCGCCCTGGGCGAGCGGAGCGGTCCAGTCCATCTTGCGGGTGAGCGACTCGAGCACGTCGCCGAGGTCGTGCGGGTCGCGTCCCTTGCCGAACGGGATCGCGTCGCCCTTGGGCTCCGCGCGCTCGACTGTCCTGCGGACGCGGCGCGGACCGTCGCCGCCGAACACCTCCTTGAGGTGCCGGTAGACGCGCGCGGCCTCGGTCTCGGGCGCGGGGGAGCCGCGACGAGGGGTGTCAGCCACGGGCCGGCTCCTCGGCGGCGGGCTGGGCCTCGGGTGCCGCGTCGGCCGACTGCTCGGAGTGCGCGAGGTCCGGATCCGTCGCGTCGGCCGACCGCTCCGAACCGGAGACCCCCGGCTCGGGTGCGATCGCCGCGCCACCCGGGGTCTCGGGCTCGACGATGCTGCCCGCCTCGATCCTCACGGTGTGCGCCGCCAGTGCGGCCGGCACGTCGTCGAAGACCGCCGCGGTGATGAGCACCTGCTCGTAGTCGGCGACGACGGAGGCGAGCCGCTCGCGGCGGCGCGAGTCCAGCTCCGCGAACACGTCGTCGAGCATCAGGACGGGATCGCCCATGGGGGAGTCGCGGCGCAGCAGCTCCGCGGCGCCCAGCTTGAGGGCGAGGGCGAACGACCAGCTCTCGCCGTGGCTCGCGTACCCCTTGGCCGGCAGGTCGTTCAGCTCGAACTGCACGTCGTCGCGGTGCGGTCCGACCAGCGAGATCCCGCGGTCGAGCTCCTTGCGGCGCACCGCCGTCAGGGCTGCGGCGAAGGCATCGGTCAGCCCTGCGCGCTCGACGGGTGAGCCCGGCTCGGCGCTCTCGACGGGCTCGCCGTCGTCATCGACCGCGCCCTCGATGCTCAGGCGCGAGCGCAGGACCGGCCGCTGGTCCGCCCCGGCCACCGCCTCGTAGGCGCGACGCACCGGTCCGCTCAGCTCGTCGACGAGAGCGAGGCGCGACTGCATGATCTCGGAGCCGAGGGCGATCAGCCGCTCGTCCCAGATGTCGAGGGTGCTCAGCTTGGAGACGTCGCGGATGCCGCTCGCCCGCGCCGACTTCAGCAGCGAGTTGCGCTGGCGCAGCACCCGCTCGTAGTCGGCCTGCACCGCGCTCATCCGGGGGGAGAGCAGGATCACCAGCTGGTCGAGGAAGCGGCGCCGGGCCGACGGGTCGCCGCGGATCAGGAGGAGGTCCTCCGGTGCGAAGAGGACGCTGGAGAAGAAGCGCGGCAGCTCGCGCGGCTTGATGCCGCCGCGGTTGATCTGGGCGCGGTTGGGGGAGGAGCGGTTGATCTGCACCTCGGCCAGCAGCTCGCGATCGCCGTTGCGGAGTCGGGCCCGCACCACGGCGCTGTCCCGGCCGGCCCGGATGAGCGCCTGATCGCTCGAGACCCGGTGCGACCCCAGGGTGGAGAGGTACCCGAGCGACTCGACCAGGTTCGTCTTGCCCTGCCCGTTGCGCCCCACGAAGAGGTTCGGCCCGGGCACGAGCGCGACGTCGACGGATCCGTAGTTCCGGAAGTCGCTCAGCGCCAGCTGCACCACGTGCACGTCACCACCTCCTCCGTCCCACTCTGCCCGATGCGCCTGTGCCCTCCTCCGCTGGAGCACTCGGCCCTCCGGGGCCCCTCGACCAGCGGAGGGATCAGCCGGGATCCCCGCCGCCCCGTGTCCGTGACACCGACCCGACGATCGGCCCGGCTGCTGGATCACGTGGGTCTCGATACGCCCCTGCGGGGCTACTCGACCAGCAAGCATCGAGCGCCGCCGTCCGCAGGTCGCCGGACGCGACCGGCTCTGCGGAACGTGACCGCCTCAGGAAGCCGACCGCCGCGAGGACCGGCACAGCCGGTCCGAGCCCGTCGACTCAGTCGACGGCTTTGACGCTGTGCCCGCCGAACTGGTTCCGCAGCGCCGCCACGGCCTTCATCGCGGGGGAGTCCTCCTGGCGTGAGACGAAGCGCGCGAAGATCGAGGCGCTGATCGTGGGCACCGGGACGGCGTTGTTGATGGCCTCCTCGATGGTCCAGCGGCCCTCGCCGGAGTCCTGGACGTAGCCCTCGATGTGCTCGAACTCCGGGTCCTGCTCGAGCGCACGCACGAGGAGCTCGAGGAGCCAGGAGCGCACGACCGTGCCGCGCTGCCATGCCTTGAAGGTGCCGGTGACGTCCTTGATGATGTCCTTGCGGGTGTCGAGCAACTCGTAGCCCTCGGCGAACGCCTGCATGAGCGCGTACTCGATGCCGTTGTGCACCATCTTCGCGTAGTGACCCGCGCCGACCTCGCCCACGTGGACGAAGCCCTCCTCGCGGGGTCCCTCGGGGCGCAGTGCGTCGAAGACGGGCATCGCGTACTCGACGAGCTCGCTCGGACCGCCGACCATGAGGCCGTAGCCGTTCTCGAGACCCCAGACGCCGCCCGAGACGCCGGCGTCGATGTAGTGGATCCCCTTGGGCTTCAGCAGCGCGTCGTGCTTGAAGTCCTCGGTGAAACGGGAGTTGCCGCCGTCGATGACGAGGTCGCCCTCCGAGAGCTTCTCGGACAGGTCGGTGATGACGCTGTCGGTGATCTCTCCGGCGGGGACCATGACCCACACCACGCGGGGCGCGGGCAGGGCGGCGATCATGTCGTCGAGGGAGGCGGCGTCGGAGACGTCCGGGTTGCGGTCGTATCCGGTCACCTCCACCCCCTTCTCACGGAGGCGGGAGCGCATGTTGTCGCCCATCTTGCCGAGTCCGACGAGTCCGATGTGCATGGTGAACCTTCCTGGATTCATGAGCCGGCGGGCGGGCGCTCGTCGGGAGCGGGGAGGGTCGCGACGGTGCGATCGAAGAGGGGGGTCAGCGCAGGAGCAGGTTGGGCTGCAGCAGGTAGCGGTAGCTGTCGTTGCCGGGCTGCTCGCGCGAGGTCTGGGCCGTGAGCAGGACCGGACCGGGCTTGTTGGGGTTCTCGGTCTTCGTGAACGCGATGCGCACGAACTCCGAGTGCACCGCGGCGAGCCCGTCGAGCAGGAACTGCGGTTTGAGCGAGACGACGACGTCGCCGCCCGTCAGGATCGCGTCGATGCTCTCGGACGCCTGCGCCTGCTCCGATCCGATGGCCTCGAGGGTGAGGCCGTCGCTGCTGAAGCTGAAGCGGAGGGCGGCCTCGCGCTCGAGGACGAGCGAGACGCGGCGCGTGGCCTCGATGAGGTCGCTGGTCGCCATGACCGCGTAGTTCTCGACCGAGGCGGGGAAGAGGCGCTTGACCGGAGGGAAGTTCCCCTTGATCAGGAGCGACGTGACCGTCTTGCGGTCGGCCGTGAAGGCGATGAGCTCGCGCTCGTCACGTTGCGTGATCGCGACCGAGACAGTGCCGGAGTGGCCGAACGTCTTGCCGACCTCCTGCAGGGTCCGCGCCGGCACGAGAGCGGTGAGCGGCTGGCTCGGAGCGGGGTTGTCGCCGTTGTCCCAGTCGATCTCGCGGACGGCGACGCGGTAGCGGTCCGTCGCGACGAGGCCGATGGTGTTCTCGGTGATCTCGAGCTGCACGCCGGTGATCACCGGAGTCACGTCGTCGCGGGAGGCGGCGACGGCGACCTGCGAGATGGCGGCCGAGAAGGCATCGGCGGGGACCAGCCCGGTCGACGCGTCGATCTCGGGGATCGACGGGTACTCCTCCACGGGCATCTGCAGCAAGGTGAAGCGCGCGGATCCGGCCGAGACCGTCACGCGGGACTCCTCCGTCGCGATGCGGACGGGGGCGTTGGGCAGACGGTTGGCGATGTCGGCGAGAAGGCGTCCCGAGACGAGGACAGTGCCGGGCTCCTCGACGTCGGCCGCGATCTGCGTCTGCGCCGAGACCTCGTAGTCGAACGAGGAGAGCGTGAGGCCCTCGCTCGTCGCCTCGATGAGGACGCCGGAGAGGATCGGCAGGGTGGTGCGCTGCGGCAGCAGCTTGACCGCGAAGGACACGGCCTCGCTGAAGACATCGCGGTTGGCTTGGAACCTCACGAGAACACCCCTGACGAGTCGCGGACGAAGACCGTCGCCCATCGTACCCGGGTGTCTCGCCGCGCTCAGAAGGGGTGGACTCCTCCGACCTCTCCTCGCGCCTTCCACAAGGTTGTCGTTCGCGCCCTGATTAAAGAGAGAACTGCGTTAACAGTGTTAACACGTGTGGAAACTGTGGAAAGCGCTGGTGGCCCCTACTCCCCGCTGGCATCCGGACCCCCTGCCTCTGTGGAGGAGTTGTGAGCGCGCCGGTGGACGCCCTGTTGAGAGATCCGAGCGCGTCGACCGGATTCCACAGGCGGGCCGATCGGCCGCACAGTTCGAGCTCGGTTGTCCACAGTTATCCACAGGTTCTGCACACGTGTGGAAAGCGTCGGAATCCGTTCGATGCGTCGAACGCGGAGGGGGGCGACGGCGTGTCGGAGTCGTCGAGGGCAGGGTCTCGAGACGCCGCGGTGCGGCTACTCGACCAGCGGGAGGAATTCGCGGTGCCGACCGGAGACGGCCTGCACCCTCTGCTTGCTGATCGAGTAGCGGCCGCAGGGCGCGTATCGAGATCCCCGTCACAGGGTCGGCGGGTCTCGATACGCCGCGGTGCGGCTACTCGACCAGCAGGAAGGGGGTCCGACGAGCAGCTCGGGGCCCGTAGCGCGGGTGCTCGACCGGCAGAGGAGTGAGCCGTGGAGGGCCGCTAGCGGTTCGTCTTGATGCGGGTGGTCAGCTCGGTGACCTGGTTGTAGATGCTGCGGCGCTCCTTCATGAGCTCCGAGATCTTCTTGTTCGCGTACATGACCGTCGTGTGGTCGCGGTTGCCGAAGAGCTGGCCGATCTTGGGCAGCGACAGGTTGGTCAGCTCGCGGCAGAGGTACATGGCGATCTGACGTGCGGTGGCGACGGCCTGCGAGCGGGACGAGCCGTAGAGGTCGTCGACGGTGAGCTTGAAGTAGTCCGCGGTGTGATTGATGATGTCGACCGGCGAGATGACGTTGTCCTCGTCGAGCGTGATCAGGTCCTTCAGCACCGTCTGCACGAGCGACATGTCGACCGGAGTGCGGTTGAGGCTCGCGAACGCGGTGACGCGGATGAGCGTCCCCTCGAGCTCGCGGATGTTGCTCGACACCTTCGACGCCATGAACTCGAGGATGTCGTCGGGCACGAGCAGCTTCTCGCTGACGGCCTTCTTCCGGAGGATCGCGATGCGCGTCTCGAGGTCGGGCGCCTGGACGTCCGTGATCAGGCCCCACTCGAAGCGCGAGCGCATCCGGTCCTCGAACCCCGTCAGGGCCTTCGGCGGCAGATCCGACGTGATCACGACCTGCTTGTTGTGATCGTGCAGCTGGTTGAAGGTGTGGAAGAACGCCTCCTGCGTCTCCGCCTTGCCCTGCAGGAACTGGATGTCGTCGATCAGGAGGATGTCGACGTTGCGGTACCGGCCGTGGAACGCGTTGCCCCGGTTGTTGGCGATCGAGTTGATGAAGTCGTTGGTGAACTCCTCGGATGACACGTAGCGCACGCGGATGCCCGGGTAGAGACTCATCGCGTAGTGGCCGATGGCGTGCAGGAGGTGGGTCTTGCCCAGTCCGGAGTCGCCGTAGACGAAGAGCGGGTTGTACGCCTTGGCCGGCGCCTCCGCGACCGCGACCGCCGCGGCGTGCGCGAACCGGTTGGATCCGCCGATGACGAAGTTGTCGAAGCTGTACTTGGGGTTCAGCCGGGTGTCCGTTGCCGGGACGGTCCGCATCTCCTCGACCACGCGCACCGGGGTGAGGGCGGGGGAGGAACCGGTGATCGGCTCGAACGGGTTCAGCGACTCGGACGAGGCGGGCGAGCTCAACGGCTCGTGCTCGATGTCCGGGTTCACGACGAAGGCGAAGGTGGAGACGCCGAAGGAGTCGTCGAGGGTGCCGATCGCGCTGAGGAGCGGCACGCGCACGCGCTGCTCGAGCATGCCGCGGGTGAACTCGTTCGGGACCTCCAGGTAGAAGGTGCCCGCCATGATGCCCTTGGGCTCCACGAGCGAGACGAATCCGTAGAGCGGAGCCGTGATGCGATCGTCCTGCGAAAGGGCCCCGAGGATCACCTTCCACGCGTCGACGATCGACGTGTCCTCTGGCATCTGTCTCCGGTCCTCGGTCGCTGTCGAAATGCTCATCGCCGTGCGGCGGCGCCGTTCGCAGTGCGAACGCGCGGAGTCCGTCGGTGATCCGGCCCGTCCGGGGGTCGAACGTCGTCCACAGGGCCCTCCACAGGAGGGAGCCGATGCCAGCGCGGACGCGGGAACGGGCGGCCTGGGCCTGTGGATAACTGCGGCTCAACACGGTAACGAAGGAGCCGACGGGAGACAAATCCACCACAGCCGACTCCGCGTGTCAATGCGCGGAACACGCCGTCGCGCGGGCAGAATCGAGGTTTCGGCCCGGTCCCATTTGACCGGTGGCGGGACAGGCCGTAGTTTTAATCAGTTGACGCCTGCCCGGGGTCGCTCGGTCGGTCCTCAGGGACACGTCCTGATCGGAGCCGGGCTCCCTTTCTTCCCGGGAGACCGGAGCACCGCCCCGGCGGTCGCCCCGCCGGTACCGAGGAACACGTACGTGGAGATTGAACTATGAGCAAGCGAACCTTCCAGCCGAACAACCGTCGTCGCGCCAAGGTGCACGGCTTCCGCCTGCGCATGCGCACCCGCGCCGGCCGCGGCATCCTGAGCGCACGCCGCGCCAAGGGCCGCACCGAGCTCTCGGCGTAGAGCCCACTGGTACCGACCAGCGGTGCTGGCCAGAGCCCATCGCATCGTCCGAGGTGACGAGTACCGGGCAGTCGTCCGTCGCGGTGTGCGGTCCACAGGACCGCACACCGTCACGTATGTCCGGAGGTCGTCTTCGGCGACTCCCCCGCGATTCGGTTTCATCGTGGCCAAGACCGTCGGATCGGCCGTGACGCGCAACACCGTGCGCCGGCGCCTGAAGGCGATCGCGTTCGAGCTGGTGGCGCAGACCGAGCACGGGACCGACGTCGTGATCCGCGCGCTGCCCAGCAGCGCGACGGCTCCGTGGGCGGATCTCCGCCGGGAGGTCGTGGGCGCGATGTCGCGGAACTCGCGCTCCGGTCGGTCGTCCGAGGTCCGCTCGTGACCACTGCCGTCGTCGACCGACCGCTCTCCTGGCCGGCGCGACTGGGCTGGGGCCTGCTCCTCCTCCCCCGCAATCTCGGGATCCTGCTCCTGCTGGTCTACCGAACCGTCGTCTCCCCTCTGTACGGCGACGTCTGCCGCTACTACCCCTCGTGCTCCTCGTACGCGCTGCAGGCCGTCCAGCTCCACGGACTCGTACTCGGCTCCGTCCTCGCTGCGCGTCGACTCCTCCGCTGCCACCCGTGGGCGGCCGGCGGCGTCGATGACGTACCGACCTCGATCCCTCTGCACCGGCCGGCTCCGGGTCGCATCCGATTCGCTGTGACGCGTCTCGGGTTCGTCGCGGGCCCTCGAAAGGACTGACCCCCTCCCATGGACCTCCTTGGCACGATCCTCTGGCCCCTCAAATGGGTCGTCGAGCTGATCCTCGTCGCCTTCCATCAGCTGCTGACGCTGACCGGTCTGGAGGCGGCGGCCGGCATCACCTGGGTGCTGTCGATCGTGGGCCTCGTCCTCGTCATCCGTGCCGCTCTGATCCCGATCTTCGTGAAGCAGATCAAGAGCCAGCGCCGCATGATGGAGGTGGCGCCGCAGCTCAAGAAGATCCAGGACAAGTACAAGGGCAAGCGCGACCAGCTCTCCCGCGAGGCGATGTCGCGCGAGACCATGGAGCTCTACAAGCGCACGGGCACCAACCCGCTCGCCTCCTGCCTGCCGCTGCTGATCCAGATGCCGATCTTCTTCAGCCTCTTCTCTGTGCTGAACGACGCTCAGCGGAGCGAGCGGGGCGTCGGACCCCTCGATGCGGCCCTCGCCCGCCAGTTCGGCGAGGCGAACCTCTTCGGCATCGCGCCCCTGCACCAGTCGATCCAGGGCGCCCTCCAGGAGGGCGGCCAGGAGCTCGTCGTCGTGATCGCCGTCATCATGGTGGTCCTGATGACCGCCTCGCAGTTCATCACGCAGCTGCAGATCGTCTCGAAGAACATGTCGCCCGAGGCCAAGGCCTCGCCGACCTTCAAGCAGCAGCGGATCCTGCTGTACATCCTCCCCCTCGTGTTCGCCTTCTCGGGCTTCGCGTTCCCCCTCGGCGTGATGTTCTACTGGCTGACCTCGAACATCTGGACGATGGTCCAGCAGTTCATCGTCATCCGGAACATGCCCACCCCGGGCAGCGAGGCCGCCAAGGCCCGCGAGGAGCGCCTGCGCCGCAAGGGCAAGCTCGTCGAGGAGACGAACGTCGCCGGCGAGACCACGCTCGTCGAGAAGAAGGCCGTTCAGCGCCAGCAGCCCGTCGGAAAGAACCGCGCCAAGAAGCAAGCCGGAAAGAAGTAGGACCGTCATGACCGACTCGACGCAGACCACCGCCGTCCCCGCGCAGGCACCGTCGTTCGACGGTGCACCCGCCGTGGACGAGTCCACGATCGTGCCCGCCGGCGAGAGCGCCGCGCCGGCTCCGGAGTCGACCCTCAAGCAGCTCGAGGACGAGGGCGACGTCGCTGCGGACTACATCGAGGAGTTCCTCGACATCTGCGACCTCGACGGCGACATCGACATCGAGGTGCGGAACGGCCGCGCCTACCTGTCCGTCACCGCGTCCGGAGATTCCAACCTCCGCGTGCTGTCGCGCCCCGATGCCGTTCAGGCCCTCCAGGAACTGACCCGCCTCGCAGTGCAGACCCGCACCGGTGCCTTCTCGCGCCTCATCCTCGACATCGGCGGCTCGCGCGATGCCCGCGAGACCGAGCTCGCGCAGCTCGTCGACCGGGCGATCGAGCGCATCGAGGAGGGCGCGACGTCGGCGTCCCTGCCTCCGATGTCCTCCTACGAGCGCAAGCTGGTGCACGACATGGTGGGCGAGCGCGGCTTCGTGTCGGAGTCGCGCGGCGAGGCGCGCGAGCGCCACACCGTCATCACCCGCGGCTGAGACCCGTGGAGCCGACCCTCGAGGCCGAACCCGCCGCGGCAGCCGCGATCGCCGGCGACCGACTGCCGGTCCTGCGCCGGTTCACTCAGTCGCTCGCCGCGCAGGGCGAGGAGCGCGGCCTCATCGGCCCGCTGGAGCTTCCCCGCCTCTGGACCCGGCACGTGCTCAACAGCGCCCTGGTGGCGCCTCTGCTGCGTCCGGGGCTGGTGGGTGACGTCGGTAGTGGTGCGGGTCTTCCCGGCCTCGTCCTGGGCATCGTGCGGCCGGACGTGCGCTTCGTGCTGATCGAACCGATGGAGCGGCGCATCCTCTGGCTCCGCGAGCAGGTCGAGGTGCTCGAACTCGAGAATGTCTCGGTTCTGCGTGCCCGGGCCGAGGAGGTCCGCCTTCCGGAACCGCTCGATCAGGTGACGGCACGCGCCGTCAGCGCTCTCTCGAAGCTCATCCCTCTCACAGCGCCGCTGCTGCGACCGGGTGGCGAGCTCGTGCTCCTCAAGGGGATCAACGCCGAGAAGGAGATCCTGGCGGCCGAGAAGGTGCTCCGACGGTTCAAGGTCGCGACGCCCGAGGTCGTCGTGCTCGGCGACGGCGTGCTCTCCGAGGTCACGCGCGTGGTCCGGGCTACAGTGGGTTGATCCGGCCCTGTCGCGCGCGATCCGTCTCGGATCCTCGACTCCCGGCCTCGGTGGCACCCGCCCTGATCCATCTGCTGAGCGAAGGTTTCACGTGAAACGACCCGATTCCGACGTGACCGGACAGGCCGGGGGTTTCGACTCCTCCACTCCCCTGGCCCGCGAGATCGCCGATATGACCCGTCGACGAGCGCTGCTCAACGCACAGCCTCTGCCGAAGCCGGAGTCGACCAGGGTGATCACGATCTCGAACCAGAAGGGCGGGGTCGGCAAGACGACGACCACCGTCAACCTGGCGGCGGGGCTGGCGCGCGGTGACGCCAAGGTTCTCGTCATCGACCTCGATCCCCAGGGCAATGCATCGACTGCGCTGGGCATCGAGCACCGCGCGGACACGCGCAGCGTCTACGACGTCATCGTGAACGACACCCCGCTGGCCGAGGTGGTCCAGAAGAGCCCGGAGTTCGATTCTCTGTACGGCGTTCCGGCGACGATCCATCTCGCCGGCGCCGAGATCGAGCTCGTGTCCCTCGTGGCGCGCGAGCAGCGCCTCCGTCGAGCGCTCGATCGGATGCTCGAGGGCATGGACGAGCCGTTCGACTACGTGTTCATCGACTGCCCGCCGTCGCTGGGGCTCCTGACGATCAACGCCTTCGTCGCCGCCCGAGAGGTGCTGATCCCGATCCAGTGCGAGTACTACGCACTCGAGGGTCTCAGTCAGCTGTTGAAGAACATCGACCTGATCGAGCGTCACCTCAATCCCAACCTCGCGGTCTCGACGATCCTGCTGACCATGTTCGACGGCAGAACCAACCTCTCGCACCAGGTCGCCGCAGACGTGCGCGAGCACTTCCCGAAGGAGGTGCTGAGGGCGGTCATCCCCCGGAATGTGCGCATCTCGGAGGCGCCGAGCTACGGGCAGAGCGTGATCACGTACGACCCGCAGTCCTCCGGCTCGCTGGCCTACCTGGAGGCAGCTGCGGAGATCGCACGCCGAGGTGCACGGAAGGCCGCTACCACCGAGAACGAAGGGCAGGCACGCTGATGGCGACGAAGCGCACAGGACTGGGCCGTGGAATCGGCTCGCTGATCCCGACCAGCGACGAGACGCGGTCGCGACCCGTCGACGTCTTCTTCCCGGACCAGAACCTCGGCGTGGAGCCGGCCGACGATCTGCTGGATGTCCCCGGTGCGCGGTTGGCACGACTCCCCCTCGAGGACATCGTGCCGAATGCTGCGCAGCCCCGTGCGGTCTTCGACCAGGACGATCTCGCCGAGCTGGTCCACAGTGTCCGCGAGTTCGGGGTGCTGCAGCCGATCGTCGTGCGTCCGGTGTCGGGCCGCGGTGGTGCGAAGTTCGAGCTCGTCATGGGGGAGCGTCGGTTCCGTGCGTCGAAGGCGGCAGGACTGACGACGATCCCGGCCGTCATCAAGGACACCGCGGACGAGAACATGCTCCGGGATGCTCTGCTCGAGAATCTGCACAGGGCGGAGCTGAACCCCCTCGAGGAGGCGTCGGCCTACCAGCAGCTCCTCAGTGACTTCGGGATCACGCAGGAGGCGCTCGCGTCCCGGCTCGGGCGATCCCGCCCGCAGATCTCGAACACGCTCCGGTTGCTCCGCCTGCCTGCGGATGTGCAGGCGCGGGTGGCTGCCGGAGTGCTCACCGCGGGACACGCTCGTGCGGTGCTGTCGCTCGAGGATGTCGATCAGATGCGCCGGCTCGCGGACAAGATCGTGAACGAAGACCTGTCGGTGCGGGCCGCGGAGGCTGCGGCCGCGCAGATGAAGAAGCCGCGGACGTCGGTCCGGGAGTTGCCCGAGGAGCGCGGGGGACACGCTGGACACCTCAGCTCGATCGCGGATCACCTCGGGGATCGCCTGAACACTCGCGTGAAGGTGACTCTGGGGGCTCGCAAAGGCCAGATGGTCATCGACTTCGCCACTATTCAGGACTTGAACCGCATTCTGGCCGAGATCGGCGAGCCGTCCGAAGTGTCTCTTGCCCCGTAGCTCTCTGATGTTTCACGTGAAACGCCCCGGTGGTCTCCCCCGCCGGGGCTTTTCTTTGCTCTGAGCAGATTCGCCCGATGCGTCAGAGAGGCTTGCTCACAGAGCCGACGCCTCGTTGAAGGGAGCTCCCGCGTGCGCGGATCCTATAAGGCTTCCGCGCCAAGCTGGTGAGAGACTCCTTCATCTCCGTTTCACGTGAAACGTTCGGATAGATGCAGCGCATCCCGAGATCTGCAATGGATCGGCCTCATGGCGCCTTGACCGATCGGCTCCTCCCTCACATCGGACGGTGCACAGCGGTCCGCGGTTGCACACAAGCGATCTGGAGGATGTTTCGTGGTTCCCGACTAGGACGCTCGGGAGCCATCGCCAGACCAATGTTTCACGTGAAACAATAGAGCGCCGCGGCTGTCCCAATTCGCACACGAAGTATGCCCGGTTGAGGTACCGTTTCACGTGAAACATCGGCACCGGGGATCACAGCTCGAAGGGCGCTCAGTCGCGCGAAGTGGTCGGCGCAGCAGCGAGATGTGCAAGCGTCGAGTAGACGTCGCCGAGGAATCGGCCCGACGCCTCGATGGCCTGAGGGACGAGGGAGGTCTCGGTCATCCCGGGCAGTACGTTTGCATCGAAGAACCAGGGGGTGCCGTCTTCAGCGACGACGAAGTCGATGCGGGAGAGATGACGCAGGCCGAGCAGTTCGTGGATCTGCACTGCGGCACGGGAGACTTCGGCGGTCGTCGAGGCGTCGAGCCGAGCCGGCGTGAAGAACCGTGTCTCGCCGGCGTTGTACCGGGCGTCGAACGTGTAGGAGCCTGTGACGGGCTCGATCTCGACTGGCGGAAGCGCGAGGGGCCCGTCTCCGAGATCGATGACACCGACAGCGACCTCCGTGCCGTGGATGCGCTGCTCGATGAGGACGACATCTCCGTAGGTGTACGCCGCAACCATGGCTTGGGGGAGTTCGGAGTCCTCGTCGACGAGGGTCACCCCCTGTGCGGACCCGCCTTGTGCGGGCTTGACCACGAGGGCGTCGGGCAGCATCGCCCGGACCTGGGAGAGGATCGCCGCTGCGCCGAGTTCGCGGAAGGTGTCGCGGGGGAGCGTGAGTGAGTCCGGCGTGGCGAGTCCGGAACGACGCACCAGGGTCTTCGCGGTGGGCTTGAACCAGGCGAGTCGGGCGGAGTCCGCGTCGGACCCGACGTAGGGCAGGCCTGCAGCCTCGAGAAGCCCCAGCAGGGCTCCATCTTCTCCGCTGGCCCCGTGGACGGCCGGCCAAACGAGATCTGGTCGGCGGGAGACGAGGAACGGCAGCAGCTCGGCGTCGGGCTCGCGCGTCACGACACGGTGGCCCATGGCGACGAGCCGATCTCTGACGCGGCGCCCGGAGCGGAGCGAGACGTCCCGCTCGTGGCTGATGCCTCCGCTGACCACGACGATGTCGAGTGCGCGGGAGCCGATGGAGAAATCGGTCATGACCAGGCCTTTTTCGGGATCGCGAGGCGGACGGGCATCGTCACGCGACGCTCGGAGGAAGGGTGTGCGCCGGACGGCCGGCGTCGACGGTCCGCAGAGCCCCCGTGCCGGCGAACGTCGTGAGGAGGTCGAGTTCGCCGTCGATGACCTTGGCGAGCCGCTTGATCCCTTCGGTGATACGGTCCGGCGTCGGGTAGCAGAAGGAGAGTCGGATGTTGCCGCGTCCGTCTCCGTTCCCGTAGAAAGCGGTACCGGGTGTGTAAGCCACGAGCTCCTTCACGGCGCGGGGCAGCATGGCCTTCGAGTCGAGCCCCTCGGGAAGCGTCACCCAGACGTAGAAGCCGCCGCTCGGATCCGTCCAGGTGAGAGACGGCAGGTGGGTCTCGAGTCCGCGCAGCATCGCTTCCTTGCGCTCCCGGTACACGCCCCGGAAGATGTCGATCTGACCCTTCCAGTCCGCGGAGTCGAGGTACTTCGAGATGACCAGTTGACTGAACGACGAGGGACTGAGTACCGCGGCCTCGTTCGCGAGGATCAGACGCTCGCGGATGGCGTGCGGCGCGAGGGCCCAACCGACTCGGAAGCCGGGGGCGAGGGTCTTCGAGAAGGTCCCCAGGTAGACGACGCCGTCCTCCTCGAGCGACCGCATCGCTTTGGGTGGCGCCCCGTCGAAGTACAGGAGTCCGTACGGGTTGTCCTCGAGGACGAGGATCTCCTCGCTCTTGCAGATCTCGAGGATCTCGACCCGTCGCTTCCAGCTGAGGGTGACACCCGCGGGATTGTGGAAGGTGGGGATCGTGTACAGGAACTTGATCCGCTTGCCGGAGGAACGCACGCGAGCGATGTGCTCCCGCAGGGCCGCGGGGATCAGGCCGTGCTCGTCCATGGCGACGTGCTCGATCTCGGCCTGATAGGACCGGAAGATCACCATGGCGGTCACATAGCTGGGTCCCTCGGACAGGACGACATCGCCGGGATCGAGGAAGATCTTCGAGAAGAGCTCGAGGGCGTGCTGCGATCCGGTCATGACGACCACGTCGTCCGCGCCGGCCGAGATGCCCTCGAGCGCCATGACCTCGAGGATCTGCTCGCGCAGCTTCGGCACCCCCTGGCCCGATCCGTACTGCAGCGCGACCGGGCCCTGCTCGCGCATGACGGAGTCGATGGCACTGCTGACGAGATCCTGCGGGAGTGCGGCGACGTACGGCATGCCGCCCGCGAGCGAGACGACCTCGGGTCGGGATGCCACAGCGAACAGTGCTCGGACCTCGCTGGCGGCGAGGCCGGCTGTGCGCTCCGCGTAGGAGTCGTACCAGGGGTCGAGAGTGGTTCCGTGGTTGATCACGATCACGTCGCTTCGGTCGTCGGGCGGGGAGTCCGGTGCGGAGGCCGGGGTTGATCCACCCTATCCGGGAGGTCCGACGGCGGGTCAGGTCACGGCGGCTCCACTCCGGTGCGGGTGGACCGTCCGGTGTTTCACGTGAAACGCTCTCGAACGGCACGAAGCCCCCGTCTCCCGGAGGAGACGAGGGCTTCGGCGATCCGATCGGGAATGATCAGAGGAAGGCGGCGAGGTCGGCCTCGAGGGCCGGCTTCGGCTTGGCGCCGATGACGGTCTTGACGACCTCACCCTTCTGGTAGACCTTCATCGCGGGGATCGACGTGATCTGGTACTTGGCCGCGGTCTGCGGGTTCTCGTCGACGTTCAGCTTGACGATCTCGATCTTGTCGCCGTGCTCGGCCGAGATCTGGTCGAGGATCGGCGAGACCATGCGGCAGGGGCCGCACCACTCGGCCCAGAAGTCGACGAGGACGGTCTTCTCGGAGTCGAGGACGTCGGACTGGAACGAGGCGTCGGTGACGCTCTTCGCGGTGGACATAGGGATTCTCCTTCGTGAGCCGGACGAGCCGGTTCCACTCGTGGTGATGGGGTGGGTCAGCGGGTGACGAGTTCGGCTTCGACCGATGCGTCGACCTGGGGGGTGCCCTCGGTGTGGGCGGTGCCGTCGGCGAGCGCGGCGAGGTAGTGCTCCGCGTCGAGGGCGGCGACCGTTCCGGAGGCGGCGGCGGTGACGGCCTGACGGTAGGTCGGGTCGATGACGTCGCCCGCGGCGAAGACGCCGGGAACGGAGGTCTGCGAGGAGCGGCCGACGACCGAGATGGTGCCGTCGGTCGTCAGGTCGAGCTTCCCGTGGACGATGTGGGTCCGCGGGTCGTTGCCGATCGCGATGAAGAGCCCGTCGATGTCGAGTCGCGACTCGGTGCCGTCGACCGTGTTGCGCAGCTTCACGCCGTTGACGTGGCTCTCGCCGGCGATGCCGGTCACCTCGGAGTTCCAGACGAACTCGATCTTCTCGTTGTCGTGGGCGCGCTTCTGCATGACCTTCGACGCGCGGAGAGTGTCCTTGCGATGGATGACGTAGACCTTCTCGGCGAACTTGGTGAGGAAGGTCGCCTCCTCCATCGCGGAGTCGCCTCCGCCCACGACCGCGATCGTCTTGCCCTTGAAGAAGAAGCCGTCGCAGGTGGCGCACCATGAGACACCGTGTCCCGACAGGCGCTCCTCGTCGTGGAGGCCCAGCTTGCGGTAGGCGGAGCCGGTGGCGACGACGACCGTCTTCGCCTGGATGCTCTCACCCGATCCGAGGTGGACCGTCTTCGTCTCTCCCTCGAGGTCGAGCCCGGCGACGTCGTCGTAGAACGTCGTCGCTCCGAAGCGCTCGGCCTGAGCCTGCATGGCGGCCATGAGCTCGGGTCCGAGGATGCCCTGGGGGAAGCCGGGGAAGTTCTCGACCTCGGTGGTGTTCATGAGGTCGCCGCCGATCTCGACCGAGGAGGCGACCACGATCGGCTTCAGGTCGGCGCGGGCCGCGTAGATGGCGGCGGTCCAGCCGGCGGGGCCGGATCCGATGATGACGATGTCCTGCACGGCAACTCCTGAGGTCTGTGCTGAGCGGGGGCTGATCGGGGGACGGCGCCCGAAGTGCTGCGCCGTCGTCTTGCTGGTCTTCGTCGTGCACCGCCTGCGCGGTGCACCGTGTTGGTCTCGCCTGCGGAGCCCGGATCCGGTCGCTCGGTCGTTCCCGGCTCCACGGGCTACAACACATCCTAGGCGGGGGCTATTCCACCCCCGGGCGGGCACTCGGCCGCCGATCAGGGTCGAGGGAGACCCTTCTTCGCGGATCCACCGATCCGAGCTCTGACCTGGTTTTCCTCTCTCCTCGTCACAGCCGGCCCCTGCCGGCGGCTCGGACGACGCGAGATCCACACGGTGAACCAGGCCGAGGCCGCGAAGAGTGACGTCAGGGCGACGACGTAGAACACCACCGCGATGCCTCCCCCGGGGAGGATCGGCGGATCCGCCAGGCGGGGGTCGAGGAACGGGTACGGGTACCAGACCTGCTCGTGCTTCATCTGGTCGTAGACGAGCGGGGCCCGCAGCACCGTGTAGGCGAACCAGGCGATCGGGACCGCCAGGACACCCGGGATCACTCCCCAGGACAACCGGCGGCGGCCCGGAGCGAACAGCCAGTCGAGCACGAGCGCGAGCGGGGCGACGACGTGCATCACCTCGTTCGTCCACTCCTGCGGTGCGCCGGCACCGGTGACCACCGTGCCGCGCAGGAGCAGGTTGTAGACCACTCCGATGACCACCATGCAGGCGACCACGCCCGCCCGCAGCCACGAGAACCAGCGCGGGTCCGGGAGCCGATCCCGCGCGAGGAGGACCGCTCCGATCAGGAGCACGACGGCCGCCGCCAGACAGGTCTCGACCGTGATGTAGCTGAAGAAGTTCACGACGAGGGTCGCGCGGTCGCGGAACCGGGCCTCGACCCAGAAGGAGTAAGAGTCGAGGAAGCTCACGACGGTCGCCGCGAGGATCGCGACGGCGACGAGCAGTCGGACGAGGACGAAGGTGGAGCGCATCGCGCCTTCCGGATCGGCGGGTGAGGAGGAGCGGCTCTGCCGGACGCCTCCACCCTTGCACGTGGCGCGGCGCCGTGCACCTGCTCGGCGGCGGCCCCGCGACCCCTCTCCGCTGCGGCTAGCGGCCCAGGCGGCGGAGGACGGGAGCGGCCATCAGGCGCAGCTCCGGGTTGCGGACGACCCAGAGGATCCCGAAGTAGACGACCGCCATCGCGACGCCGGTGAGGATCATCGACAGGAGCGCCTCCAGCACACCGCTCGTCGGGTAGCCGTCGTTCTGCGCGAGGACGAACATGACGAGCACTCCCGCACCGATCGCAGGGAGCGTCGCGAGGGTGAACTGCGCGAAGCGGAAGACGATCCGGGTGCCGCCCCAGCCGCCGAGCTTGCGGCGGAGGAGGACGCAGGCGAGCAGCGACTGCACGGCGACTCCGACCGAGATCGAGGACGCGACGAAGATCGTCGTGAACTCCGGCGGGAGCCCGAAGGCGAGGAGGCAGCCGATGGTGATCACCACCGCCTGCACGAGCGTGTAGAAGAACGGCGTCCGACCGTCGTTGAGGGCGTAGAACGCGCGCTGGACGATCGCGAGCGTGGAGAAAAGGGGGAGGACGACCACGTGGGCGGTGATGATCTGGGCCATCTGGAAGGTGTCGCCGGGATCCGAGGAGAACATCCTGGCGAACGAGGTGGCGCAGACCACGAGGGCGGCGGCGCAGAAGAAGAGCAGCAGGCCGACCACGCGGATCGACGTCGAGACGTCGCGGCGGAAGTCGGTCATCTCGCCGCGCGAGGCGTGCCCGCTCATCTTGGTGAAGTACGCCGTCGCGATCGACACGGCGACGATGGAGTGCGGCAGCATGAAGACCAGCCAGGCCTTCTGCAGGGCGGTGGCGGAGGCGTTCTCACCGGAGGCGCCGCTGACCACGTTGTTCTCGAGGAATCCGACGGCGACGGTCAGCAGGAGGGTCGCGAAGGTCCAGCCGGCGATGCGGCCCGCGCGGCTGAGCCCGACGCCGCGGAAGTGGAAGTCGGGGCGGTAGCGCAGCCCCACCCGCTTCCAGAAGAAGACCAGCAGGATCGCCTGCAGTGCGACTCCGAGGGTCGCGGAGCCGGCGAGGAGCGTGATCATCGCCGGAGTCCAGTCGGTGGCGAGGAGATCGCCCTCGGTGTCCGATCCGAACAGCTGCTGGAAGGCGATCAGGCCGGCGATGGTCACGACGTTGTTGACGACCGGGGTCCAGGTGAACGGACCGAAGGACCCGCGGGCGTTCAGGACCTCGCCGAGGATCGTGTAGAGCCCGTAGAAGAAGACCTGCGGGAGGCACCAGTAGGCGAACGTGACCGCGAGCCGGGTCTGCTCCGGTCCGAACTGCCCCGCGGCGAGCTGGACGAGCAGCGGAGCCGCGAGCGTGGCGACGGCGGCCGCGGCGACGAGCACGAGAAGAGCGAGCGTCAGGAGCTTGTCGATGTACTTGCGCCCGCCGTCGGCCTGCAGGCCCGCCCGCACGATCTGCGGCACCAGGACGGCGTTCAGAGCACCGCCCGCGAGGATCGCGTAGATCGTGTTGGGCAGCCCGTTGGCGACGGTGAACGCATCCGATCCCTGACCCGTGAGTCCGATGGTCTGGGTGAAGACCAGCGACATGACGAAGCCGAGGATGCGCGAGACCATCGTGCCGGAGGCGAGGACGGCGCTCGCGCGTCCGAGGGAGAAGCTAGCCACGCGGGTCCGTTCGTTCGTCGAGGCCGGGTTGGACGGCGAGGGGGGCGTTGGGGTCCTCGTCGTCCTCCTCCGGAGCTGCGCCGCCACGGCGGCGGCGGCGGATGTTGCGGAGGATGCCGGCGCCGAAGACCACGACGAGGACGAGACCCAGGACGAGGGTCCCGACGGTCTCCCAGTCGGCCCTCACGCTCGTCCCGACGCTCGCCGGGGCGCCGATCGGCGTGCCGTCGAGGGCGGTGAGCTGCATCCGGAGCGTCGTCTCGCCACTGCCGACCCGGGCCTTCACGGGGATGAGCACCCGGCCCTGGGAGCGGCCGTCGATGGCGGTGGGCTCGACCGAGCTCTCGTCGATGTCGAGCACGGCGTTCGACGTGGAGGCGCTGATCTCGACCGAGACGGGCCACGGCAGGTCGTTGCGGACGTACACGGGGATGCTCGAGTCGCGGGAGACCTGGAGGAGGGTGCTGGTCGCCTCGATCGAGACCGAGCCGAGCGTCGTGTCGGCCATGTCGACGCTCCCGGTGACGGCCTCGTCCCAGCCTGCCTCGTCCTCGCGCCAGACGACGGCGAGGAGGGCGAGCAGGTCGTTGCGGCGCTTCCCGCTCAACAGCTGCGGGTCGGTGAGCACCGCCGAGAAGGCCTCGACGCGGGAGGCGGCGGTGAGGAGGTCGGAGACCCGCTCGAGACGCTCCTCGGACTCCGGTGCGTCGACGAGGACCACGTCGTCGGTCGCGGGGACGGCGAGGGCGGCGCCGAGCGAGGTGCCCTCGGCCCAGGGCAGCCGGTCGAGAGCGTCGAGCGTCTGCGCGAGCCGGACGCCGTCGACCGCCGCCCCGCGCTCGAGCGCGAGGACGACGCGGGGAACCTCCCCTTCGCGCTGGACCTGGGCGAGATCGACGGTGAGCGCTGTCATGTGCGCGCGCCACTCCGCGTCGGTCGTCGCCGTCGCCGCCCCGTCGAGGGCGGTCGAGAGGGTGCTGTCGCTGACGACGACGTCGTGCCCGTCGACGACCGCGCGCGTGGCGGTCCCCGTCGAGGACGGGAGCTCGAGATTCGCCGACGCCACGACGGTGCGGTTCATGCCGCTCGTGGCATAGACCCCGAGGTCCTCGGCGCGGACGGTCAGATCGTCGGGCCAGGCGAGGCTGCCGACGGTGGGCGACCAGCGGAAGTCGAGGAGCGACTCCGCTGTGGGACGCGGCTCGAGCTCCTCGCCGGCGGGCGCCTCGGTCGGCGTCGGCTCGGGGGTGGCTCCCGGAGCGGGTGTGGTCGCGGGCTCGGCGAAGAGGGCGGCGTCGATGCCGTACTCGAACGAGGTGGGGGTGAGGAGCGTCGACAGGCCCGACTGGGCCTGGGCCGCGACGTCCGCATCGGCGTAGGCCAGGGGGAACACCTCGTTGGGCGCGGCCTCCAGGCGGTCGAGCCACGAGACGGCCGACTCGGGTGCCGATTCGCCGAGGATCCGGATCGACGCGAGGATCCGCGGGTCGACCCCGATCGCGACTCCGCGGCCGATGACGGAGTCGAGCTGGCGCGACAGGGTGCCGGTGGACTGCGTGTAGTCCTGGAGCGCGTCGGCGGGGATGAGGCCGTCGCTGCTGCCGGGCACGGTGAGGGGGACGAGGACGTCGACGCCCGTCTCCTCTCCGGACGGCACGCCGTCGGTCAGCTCGACCGCCGTGCGCGCCGTGGCGACCGTGCCGCCCGGACCGATCACGGTGACGGCGACGGCGTGGGTGCCCCGGGCGCTCGGATCGGAGGAGAAGGGGATGCCCGCCGCGGGCACCGTCAGCGGTACCTGCGCGGAGCTCGACGGCAGCAGGCGGATGTCGGCGCCGTCGCCGACGGGCGAGCCCGCGTCGTCGTCCTCTCCCCCGAGCCAGTCGGCGAGCTCGGCCCGCGAGTCGAGAGTGTCGGAGTCGATCGTCACCTCGATGCGGGCGCCGTCGATCGTCTCGGTCGTGCCGTTGCGCACCGAGACCGACAACTGCAGGTCCTGGCCCAGGAGCAGGACTCCGTCGTCCGCGGCGCCGACGGTGGCGGTCACGATCCCCTCGGCGGGCTCCTCGGCCAGGGGCGAGGCGGTTGTACCGGGCGTGGGCGTGGTCGCGAGAACCGGCGGCGCGACCCCCACGAGCGCGACGGCGAGAGCCGCCGCACCGACGGCGCGGAGCAGCTGCGGGACCGCGAGGCGGTCGGAGAGAGTGAGGCCGCGCCGATGCATCGAACTCACTCGGCCTCCATGCGGCTGATTCTACGTGCAGGCCCGCGGCGGTCGGCGGCGGGCGCAACGGGACCGGTAACCGGTCAGACCGGTTAGGGCCTCTCCCGGCCCCCTTCTCCGGCCGTGCGCCGCGACTACACTCGTGCGAATGCACAGCGTCCAGGCCGCACTCGAGACCCTCCGTGCTCTGGCGGCGACGCCGACCGTGGCGCGACTGGCGGAGGCGTTCGCCGCCCAGGGGCACGAGCTCGCGCTGGTGGGCGGACCCGTCCGCGACGCGTTCCTGGGGCACGGAGTGCACGACCTCGACTTCACCACCTCCGCGCGCCCCGACGACATCGTGCGCATCGTCGCTCCCATCGCGGAGGCGCACTGGGACATCGGTCGAGCGTTCGGCACCATCGGCGCGCGGATCGCGGGCGAGACGGTCGAGATCACGACCTATCGCAGCGACAGCTACGACGGAGTCAGCCGCAAGCCCGAGGTCGAGTTCGGCGACACCCTCGAGGGCGACCTGGTGCGGCGGGACTTCACGGTGAACGCGATGGCGCTCCGGATCCCGGAGGTCGTCCTCGTCGATCCTTCCGGGGGTGTGGAGGACCTGCTGGCCGGCCGCCTGCGGACGCCTGCCGATGCCGACGTCTCGTTCGGCGACGATCCGCTCCGCATGATGCGGGGCGCCCGCTTCACGTCGCAGCTCGGGTTCCGCACCACCGAGGAGGTCGAGTGGGCGATGGCCGAGCTCGCGCCGCGCATCCGGGACGTCTCGGCCGAGCGGGTGCAGGAGGAGCTGCGCAAGCTGCTGTCCACCGCGTCTCCGCGAGCGGGCCTGGAGCTCCTCGTCGACACCGGTCTGGCCGGTCATTTCCTCCCGGAACTGCCCGCCCTGCGCCTGGAGCAGGACGAGCACCACCACCACAAAGACGTCTACGTGCACAGCCTGACCGTGCTGGAGCAGGCGATCTCGCTCGAGCAGTCGCGGAACCCCGGGGCGGCCCCGGACGTCGTGCTGCGCCTCGCCGCGCTGCTGCACGACATCGGCAAGCCCGCGACGCGCCGCCTCGAAGCCGGCGGTGCCGTGAGCTTCCACCACCACGACCTCGTCGGGTCCAAGCTGGCGATCAAGCGGATGCGCGCGCTCAAGTTCGACAAGCAGTCGACGACCGAGGTGGCCCGGCTGATCGAGCTGCACCTGCGGTTCTTCGGCTACACCGACGGAGCCTGGACCGACTCCGCCGTGCGCCGCTACGTGACGGACGCCGGGCCCCTGCTCGAGCGGCTGCACATCCTCACGCGGGCCGACGTGACCACGCGCAACAAGCGCAAGGCCGACCGGCTGGCGCACGCGTACGACGACCTCGAGACGCGCATCGCCGAGCTCGCCGAGAAGGAGGAGCTCGCGTCCAAGCGGCCCGACCTCGACGGCACCGCGATCATGCGGATCCTCGACCTGCCGCCGGGGCCGGAGGTCGGTGCGGCGTACCGCTTCCTGCTCGAGCTGCGGCTCGAGGAGGGACCGCTGGGCGAGGAGCTCGCGACGCAGCGGCTGAAGGAGTGGTGGGCGGCGCGCTGAGCCGCATCGCTGAGCCGCCGGCCCGGGATGCCCGGTCGGGCCGCCGGATCGGGCGCAGATCTCCCGACCGCGGGAACGGCCGCGGTGGTAGGGTGTCCAGGTTGTCCACGACCAGACGCACTCGCGTCCGCGGGAGTGGGCAGATGCTACATACCCTCCTGTCACGGAAATACCGTGGCCGTTCAGTCCGAAGGAGGTGGGTTAGTGACGCATCAGTACGAAATCATGGTCATCCTGGACCCCGAGATCGATGAGCGCACCGTCGCTCCGAGTCTCGACAAGTTCCTCAACGTCATCCGCACCGATGGTGGATCCATCGACAAGGTGGACGTCTGGGGCCGTCGTCGTCTGGCGTACGAGATCAACAAGAAGTCCGAGGGCATCTACGCCGTCGTCGACTTCACGTCGACCTCTGCCGCTGCGAACGAGCTCGACCGTCAGCTGAAGCTGTCCGAGGCCGTCATGCGCACCAAGGTGCTGCGGGCCGAAGAGGGCATCGCCCAGGTCGCCGCCGCTGCGAAGCTCGCCGACGAGAAGGCCGCCCGCAAGGCTGCCAAGGCCTCGGCCGCTCCCAAGGCGTAGCGCTCATGGCCGGCGAGACGATCATCACCGTGGTGGGGAACCTCACCTCCGACCCCGAGCTGCGCTACACGCAGAACGGGCTCGCGGTCGCGAACTTCACCATCGCCTCCACTCCGCGCACCTTCGACCGTCAGGCGAACGACTGGAAGGACGGCGAAGCGCTGTTCCTCCGGGCCTCCGTCTGGCGCGAGTTCGCCGAGCACGTCGCGGGATCGCTGACCAAGGGGAGCCGCGTCATCGCGACCGGCCGCCTGAAGCAGCGCTCGTACGAGACGAAGGAAGGCGAGAAGCGCACCAGCATCGAGCTCGAGATCGACGAGATCGGTCCCTCGCTCCGCTACGCGACCGCACAGGTCACGCGTGCCTCCGGTGGAGGCGCGGGCGGCGGACGCGGACAGGTCGGCGGAGGTCAGGGCGCGAGCCAGGGCGGACAGGGCGGCTTCGGCGGCAACCAGGGGGGCTCCGGCGGCAACGCGGGAGGCAACCGCGGTGGCCAGGCCGAGGAGCCGTGGGCGCCGAGCGCGCCGGCCGGTGGCGACGTCTGGAGCACGCCGGGCAGCTACAACGACGAGACTCCGTTCTGAGCCTCGGGCTCGGACGCGACCTCACCTGAATCACGCTCTCTCCGCACGCCGCACGAGCGGCCGCGGAGGGGGGCGAACCAGAATCTAAGGAAACCACTATGGCTGGAAAGAGCAGCGGCGACCGCCGCAAGCCGATCCGCGGCAAGGGCGCGAAGAACGCGGCCCCCGCGAAGTCGGTCCGCGTGGGTGTCATCGACTACAAGGATGTCGCGACCCTCCGCAAGTTCATCTCGGAGCGCGGGAAGATCCGCGCCCGTCGTATCACCGGCGTCTCCGTCCAGGAGCAGCGCCTCATCGCCCGTGCCGTCAAGAACGCCCGCGAGATGGCGCTCCTGCCCTACGCCGGCAGCGGAAGGTAGGTAACGGTATGTCCAAGGTCATCCTGACCCACGAGGTCGACGGTCTCGGCTCCGCCGGTGACGTCGTCGACGTCAAGAACGGCTACGCCCGCAACTTCCTCATCCCGCAGGGCTTCGGCGTCGCGTGGACCCGTGGAGGCGAGAAGCAGGTCGAGCAGATCAAGTCGGCCCGCGCCGCGCGCGAGCACAAGACGATCGAAGAGGCGCAGCACACCAAGCAGGTCCTCGAGGCCAACCGGGTGAAGCTCACCGTCAAGGCGGGCCGCGACGGCCGCCTGTTCGGCTCGGTCAAGACGAGCGACATCGCCACCGCTGTGGCGGCCGCCGGCTTCGGCGACCTCGACAAGCGCAAGATCGTCATCGCGAACGCGATCAAGACGGTCGGCGAGCACGAGGCCGTGGTGCGTCTGCGCGACGACATCCAGGCCACCGTGAAGCTCCAGGTGGTCGCGGCCAAGTAAGGCCGCGAGACACGCCTCGAAGGGCGGTGCGGCGGGATCTCCGGGTCCTGCTGCACCGCCCTTCGTCGTCCCGTTCTCCACAGCTCCATCCACATACACCCAATCGCGGGGACAACCTTCAACGTGGTCTGGAGACTCTTTTCCACACACACCTGTGGAATGAGGGAAAGCCCAGGTCAAAGGGTGGAAAAAAGATCACGAGGGCTCGCGATTCCACAGGGTTCTCCACATGTTCCCCACACGTGGTCCGGCGTTTCACCACAGTTGTCCACAGTCTCCTCCACAGGGCGGTTTGACCGTGGCGGCGAGCGGTACGTAGGGTGGCGCAGCGCCCCGCGAGGGGAGCGGGTCGAGGCGTCCGGACGACCGGCGCCGACGCTGTCGGAGGTCGCTGGTAGACCGGATCCGACGCACGTGATCACGGCTCGGCCGGCGGTCCTACCGTTCCCGCGAGGCACCCCACGACAGGAGGCGAAGGCATGACGATCGCGCACCTGGCGGTTCCCGGCTCGGACGGACGGAGCGAGGCTCGAGGCGACTCCCCGCGCCACGAGCGCACCCCTCCGCACGACCTGCTCGCCGAGCAGTCGGCACTCGGAGGCATGCTGCTCTCGAAGGACGCGGTCGCCGACGTCGTCGAGAGCGTCAAGGCCACCGACTTCTACATCCCCAAGCACGAGATCGTCTTCGACGCGATCCTGCAGCTCTACTCGCACGGAGAGCCGACCGACGTCATCGCGGTCACCGACGAGCTCACCAAGCAGGGCGAGCTGCAGCGCGCGGGCGGCGCCGACTACCTGCACTCGCTCACCGCGATGGTGCCGACGGCCGCGAACGCCGGCTACTACGCCTCGATCGTCGCCGAACGCGCACTGCTGCGGCGCCTCGTCGAGGCCGGCACCCGCATCGTGCAGATGGGCTACCAGGGCGAGGGCGAGGTCCTCGATCTCGTCAACACCGCGCAGGCCGAGATCTACAACGTCACCGGGTCCGAGGCGGCTGAGGACTACGTTCCGCTGACCGACGCGGTCACCGTCGCCATCGACGAGATCGAGGCGGCCGCGCACAAGGACGGCGCCTTCACCGGCGTGCCGACCGGCTTCGCCGACCTCGACGACCTCACCAACGGATTCCACCCGGGCCAGATGATCATCGTCGCCGCGCGACCCGCGCTCGGAAAGTCGACGCTCGCCCTCGACTTCGCCCGCGCCGCCGCGATCAAGCACCAGATGCCGACGATCTTCTTCTCTCTCGAGATGGGGCGCAGCGAGATCGCGATGCGCCTGCTCTCGGCCGAGGCCTCCGTGCCGCTGCAGCACATGCGCAAGGGCACCGTCGACCAGCGCGACTGGACGACCATCGCATCCACCCGCGGCCGCATCAACGACGCTCCGCTCTACATCGACGATTCGCCCAACCTCACGCTCGTCGAGATCCGCGCGAAGTGCCGCCGGCTCAAGCAGCGCATCGGACTCAAGATGGTCGTCATCGACTACCTGCAGCTGATGACCTCGGGCAAGAAGGTCGAGAGCCGCCAGCAGGAGGTCTCGGAGTTCTCCCGTGCGCTCAAGCTCCTCGCGAAGGAGCTCCAGGTGCCGGTCATCGCGCTGTCGCAGCTGAACCGTGGTCCGGAGCA
Organism: Rathayibacter sp. SD072; assembly: GCF_017355185.1. Taxonomy (GTDB): domain Bacteria; phylum Actinomycetota; class Actinomycetes; order Actinomycetales; family Microbacteriaceae; genus Rathayibacter. The sequence continues at coordinate 100,611 of NZ_JADILJ010000008.1, forward strand.
GCGTGCCGACAAGCTCCCCGCGATCTCCGACCTCCGCGAGTCCGGCTCGATCGAGCAGGACGCCGACATGGTGATCCTCCTGCACCGCGAGAGCGCGTACGAGAAGGACAACCCGCGCGCCGGCGAGGCCGACCTGATCGTGGCGAAGCACCGCAACGGCCCGACCCGCACGGTCACCGTGGGCTTCCACGGCCACTTCTCGCGCTTCGCCGACATCCCGGCGGTGTAGCGCCTGTGCCCGCACCCATCGACGACGTCCCCCTCGACGGGGAGGCCATCCGCCTGGGGCAGTTCCTGAAGTTCGCCGGGATCCTCGACTCGGGTGGCGAGGTGAAGGAGGCCGTTGCGGTCGGACTCGTGAGCGTGAACGGCGAGGTCGACCGGCGTCGTGGGCGCCAGCTGGCGGTCGGCGACGTGGTCGGGTTCGGCGGGCGGCGATACCGCGTCACGGCGTGACAGCGAGCCTCCAGCACTGATCGTCCACCGGGCGGCGATGCAGGGGCGATCCCGTCCTGCTGAGGGCGGCGCGGTGCGCAGCCGTGGATGCTGTCAAGCAGAACCTCCGCGGGGGCGCGGGTGCCAGGCTCGGAGTACTTCGGCACCCGGGTGCTCCGCGTGATCCGCGCGGACCCGGACGTCGCCTCGCGGACCACAGGGGATCTTGCATGCAGGTAGGCATTCATTTCATGGACTTCACGCTGCCGGGTGGCAGCACGGGGATCGCTCCGATCCTGGGGGCCACGGCACGGACGGCCGAGGACGTGGGCTGCGAGTGGTTCACGCTGATGGACCACTACTTCCAGATGGAGCAGTTCGCGACCAGCGAGGATCCGATGCTCGAGGGCTACACCTCGCTCGGGTTCCTCGCGGGGCGGACGGAGCGGCTCCGCCTGGGACTGCTCGTGACCGGAGTGACCTATCGGCACCCGGGGCTGCTCGCCAAGATCGTGACGACGCTCGACGTGCTGTCGGGCGGGCGGGCGATGCTCGGCATCGGCGCCGCCTGGTACGAGCGCGAGCACCTCGGGCTCGGTGTGCCGTACCCGCCGCTGACGGAGCGGTTCGAGCGACTCGAGGAGACGCTGCGGATCTGCCGGCAGATGTGGAGCGAGGACGACGGGCCGTTCGAGGGCGAGCACTACCGGCTGGCCGAGACGCTGAACCACCCGGAGCCGATCCAGAAGCCGGGTCCGCCGATCCTGATCGGAGGCGGGGGCGAGAAGAAGACCCTGCGGCTCGTGGCGCAGTACGGCGACGCGTGCAACCTGTTCGCGACGGGCGCCGAGGTGGTCGCGCACAAGCTGGACGTGCTGCGGCGCCACTGCGACGAGCTCGGGCGCGACTACGACGCGATCACGAAGACGATCATCGGCGGCGGGGATCCGGTGGGCGACCCGGACGGCTTCGTGCGGGCGATGGAGGAGTACGCGGCGATCGGGATCACGCTGGTGGAGCTGGCGCCGCAGGGGCCGGACCCGGAGGGGTACGTGGCGCGGTTGGGCGAGGGCGTGATCGGGCGGCTGGGGGAGCTGGGCTGACCGCACCCTCCGGAGCTGACTGCGGCGGTGGCGCCTTCCTGCTGATCGAGTAGAGCGCGCGCGACCGTATCGAGATCCGCATTCCCGGGGTCGGGTCTCGAGACGCGCCTGCGGCGCTACTCGACCGGCAGGAACGGCGGGACTACTCGACCGGCGCAGGCGCGGTCGGGCAGCCGCAGGTCTCGCCGAGGACCAGGGTGGTCGGCAGGCGGACGTGGCGGACGGGAGCGTCGCTGGAGGTCTCGCCCAGGAGCTCGAACGCGATGCGCGCCATCTCGGGGACGGGCACGGCCACGGTGGTGACGCGCACCCCTCCGAGCAGCGCCTCCCGGATGCCGTCGAAGCCGACCACCGCGAGCTCGGACGGGACGTGGATCCCCTCCTGCGACGCGGCGCGGAGGAGGGCGAGTGCGTGCTCGTCGGTCGTCGCGAAGACGGCGCGGGGCCGCTCCTCGCGCAGCACGGTGCGGAGCGCCTGCTCGGAGGAGACGCGGTCCATCGGGACGCGGTGCAGGCGACCGCCGGCTCCCGCCTCCGCGACCGCTCCGGCCCACGAGCGCGCGCGCAGACCCGACGGACCGAAGTCGTCGGGTCCGGTGACGCAGTGCACGTCGTCGTAGCCGTGGGCGAGGAGGTGCTCGACGGCCGAGCGGGTGCCTTGCTCGTCGTCGAACACCACGCTCGGCTCGTCGCGCGTGGGCGGCGAGGAGTGCAGGAAGACGCGCGGAGCGGTGTCGGCGGCGCTCGCCGGATCGATCGTGACGAGCAGGATGCCCGCGGTGCGCAGATCGGCGAAGGTGCGCTCGTAGCCGCGCTCGACCTCGGGGTCGTACTCGGTGTTGCCGAGCAGCGTCAGCAGCGAGCGTCGGCGGGCCTCGTGCTCGATGTGCCGGACCAGTTCGCCGAAGAAGGCGTTGGAGGAATCGGGGACGAGCAGGCCGACCAGACTCGAGCGGCCGATGCTGAGCGCCTCGGCCAGGGAGTTGCGGCGGTAGCCGAGCTCGGCGATGGCGTCCTCCACGCGCTGGCGGAGCTCCGCCGACACCGGGCGCGGTCCGTCGTTCACGACGTAGCTGACGACCGTGCTCGACGTCCCGGCCGCGCGCGCCACGTCGGCGAGCGTCGGTCGCCGGGGCCGGGGGGACATCCGGTCAGCCTAGGACACGGCTCCCGAGCACCCCGACCGGGTCTGCGACCGCGCGCGACATCGGTTGCCACCGGTGCTCGCGCACGATGCCGGCCGAGGAGGAGTCCGGGCGGAGCAACTGCTGCGGGTCGTGCGGCGGGACCGTCGCGACCCTGCCGGGCGCCGCCTCCGTACACTCGCAGAGTGAGCACCGACCCCCGCGACGCTCGCCGAGGCCGCGCCACGATCGCCGACGTCGCGCTGGCGGCGGGGGTGAGCATCCGCACCGCGTCCCGGGCGCTCGGCGGCTCGGCGAAAGTGGCGGAGGCGACCCGCACGCGGGTGGAGCAGGCGGCGGCGGCACTGCGGTTCCGGCCGAACGCGCTGGCCCGCGAGCTGCGGACCGGAGGGGTGAGCTCGACGATCGGGCTCCTCGTGGGCGAGATCACGAACCCGTTCTCCGGCGCGCTCGCGGCAGGCGCGATCGACGCCGCGTCCGCTCGCGGGCTGACGGTGCTGGTCGCCGCGTCGGGGGACGTGGCGGAGGGGGAGCGTCCCGCGGTCGCCGGCATGCTCGAGCGGAGGGTGCGCGCGCTGCTGCTCGTGCCGAGCGCCCACGATCACGGCTACCTCGACGGCGAGCGGCGCCTCGGGACCCCGGTGGTCGCGCTCGACCGTCCCCTCGTCGGCGCCGAGTCCGACAGCGTGCTGCTGGACGACCGGGGCGGGGCGCGCGCCGCGGTCACCGCCCTGCTCGCCGCCGGTCGTCGACGGATCGCGTTCGTGGGCAGTCCGCGCACGCTCTATACGCACGGGCAGCGGCTCGCGGGGTTCGAGGACGCGCTGGAGGGTTCCGGTCTCGTGCGGGAGGACGGCGTCAGCGCCGAGGGGGCGGAGGCGGCCGCGCGCGAGCTCCTCGCCGGTGAGACGCCTCCGGACGCCGTCTTCGCGGGCAACAACCGTGCGACCCTCGGCGTGCACCGCGCCCTCGCGGGGCGCGACGTGGCGCTGATCGGCTTCGACGACTCGGAGGTCGCCCAGGAGCTGGGCATCAGCGTGGTCGCGCACGACCCGCGGCGGATGGGGGCGGAGGCGGTCGGACTCGCACTCGCCCGGCTCGCGGACCTGGACGGAGAGCCGCGGCGACTCGTTCTGCCGACGTCGCTGGTCCTGCGCGGGCGGCTGGCCGGCTGAGACGGCGCTCTCTCGACACTGACCCCCCATCAGGGTGGCTTCGGTTCCGCGGGGCCGCCGAGCCGTACTGTTCGGAGCACCCATCGCGGGTACCGAGCCCACGCTGACGTGGGCAGATCGCTGGCCTTCATGCCGCCCACGTCCGATCGATCCTCTCTGCGGCGTCGCCGGCAGTCCCGCGGAAGGGCCGTCATCGCCGGCACCGCCGGTCTCGCCGTGATCGCCGTCGGTCTCCTCGCGGGCACCGCCGCCCAGGCCGCGACCGCTCCCGACCTCGGCACCGCCGGGGAGTACTCGGTCCTCGCCGGATCGACGGTGACCAACACCGGGGACACGATCCTGCAGGACTCGCTCGGCCTCAGCCCGGGCACCGCCGTCACCGGGTTCCCGCCGGGCATCATCCAGGGCGAGCGGAACGTCGCGAACGCGGACGCGCTGCAGGCCAAGTCCGACCTGGTCGTCGCGTACGACCAGCTCGCGTCCCAGGCTCGTGACGAGGACATCGAGGGCGACCTCGTCGGCCGGACCTTCGTGCCCGGGGTCTACCGCGGAGCGGGACCGATCGGCATCACCGGGACGGTGACCCTCGACGCGGAGGGCGTTCCCGGCTCGATCTTCGTGTTCCAGATGGCGAGCACTCTGATCACGGGGTCGCAGAGCACGGTGGCGCTGATCAACGGCGCTCAGGCCTGCAACGTGTACTGGCAGGTCGGCAGCTCGGCGACCCTGGGGACGAACTCCGACTTCGCCGGGTCGATCCTCGCTCTCGCGTCGGTCACCGTCACCACCGGCGCCGACGTCGAGGGACGCGCGCTCGCGCAGACCGCCGCGGTGACGCTGGACGACAACGTCTTCTCGACCCCGGGCTGCGCGACGACGCCGACTCCGACGGAGACGCCGACGGTCACCCCGACCGTGACTCCTACCGTCACGCCGACTGCGACCCCGACTGTGACTCCTACGGTCACGCCGACCGTGACTCCGACTGTGACTCCTACGGTCACGCCGACCGTGACTCCCACGGTGACGCCGACCGTGACTCCCACGGTCACGCCGACCGTGACTCCCACGGTCACGCCGACGGTCACGCCGACGGTCACTCCGACGGTGACGCCGACCGTGACTCCGACCGTGACTCCCACGGTCACGCCGACGGTCACGCCGACGGTGACGCCGACCGTGTCTCCGACGGTCACTCCGACCGTGACTCCGACGGTGACGCCGACCGTGTCTCCGACGGTCACTCCGACCGTGACTCCGACGGTGACTCCGACGGTGACGCCGACCGTGACTCCGACGGTGACGCCGACGGTGACGCCGACCGTGACTCCGACGGTGACTCCGACGGTGACGCCGACGGTGACGCCGACCGTGACTCCGACGGTGACGCCGACCGTGACTCCGACGGTGACGCCGACGGTCACGCCGACCGTGACTCCGACGGTGACGCCGACCGTGACTCCGACCGTGACTCCGACGGTGACGCCGACCGTGACTCCGACCGTGACTCCGACGGTCACGCCGACCGTGACGCCGACGGCCACGCCCACGGCGACCCCGACCGCAACACCCACCGTGACCCCGACGGTCACGCCGACCGCGACGCCCACCGCCACTCCGACGGTGACGCCCACGCCCACGGCCACGCCCACCGTCACTCCGACGGTGAAGCCGACCGCGACGCCCACGAGCACCCCGACGGCCGTGCCGCCGATGGCGAACCCGAAGCCTCCGCAGTCGGGCGGAGTGGTCGCCCCGGTCGTGAAGCCCCGCGGGCCCAGCACCGGACTCGCCTCGACCGGCGCCGACGGAGTCTCGCTCGCCCTGACGGCGACGCTGGCGCTCGCCGGACTGCTCGGTGGAGCGGCCCTGATGATCAGCGAACGCCGCCGCCGCGAGCAGACGGGGAGCTGATCCTCCGCTAGACGACCGAGCGCCGGGTCCGAGAGGGCCCGGCGCTTCGTCGTGCGCCCGGCCGTCCGGAATGTTTCACGTCGCCGTAATAAACGAGCGCGGCCGCGAAACACGGCGCGACTATGGTCACACGCTAACCGCTTAGAGCCTTGTGCGCCCGCGGAGCGCCAGCAGCACCCGACCCCCTGGAGCGCCGATGTCCGCCACCCTCACTCCGCTGCGCCGAGAGCGCGCGCGGGCGCTCCTGGACGAGCGGCTCGCCCGGCTCGAGCTGCAGCCGGTCGAGGCCTCCGACTCCCGCGTCGTGACGGCGATCGCCCGGGCCGCGTGGGCGCAGGCCGTGCTGCGGGCCGCGGCGTCGGCGAGCAATCTCTCCCTCGCGCACACCCGCATCGCCGTCCTCGGCGCCGGTCCGCTCGCCCGAGAGCTGGCGACCCGCACGGCGGCGATGGGCGCCCGTGTCCTCGTCGTCGGGGACGACCCGGTGGCCCTCGTCGAGCTCGCGCAGCTCGGCCTGGCCGTCTCGGTCACGGACGGCGCCCGCCTCGACGACGTCGTGCTCGCCTTCGCCACAGGGGAGCTCGATGGCGCGGTCGACGCCGGCGCGCTCGGCGGCGGCGGACCGGTGCTCGTCGTCGATGCGGCGGAGGGTGCACCCGCCGTGGCCGCGAAGACCGACTCCTCCTTCGGCCGACCCGGCATCGCGCGCATCCTCGGCACCGACCGCGAGGCCTTCGTCCTCGTCGCCCGCGACGTGGCCGACGGATCGACGCGCCGGACCCGCGAGCAGCTCTCGTCCGCCTTCTCCGCGGCGCTCGCCGAAGCGCGCGCAGCCGACCCGGGAGCCGACGGTGCCGAGCTCGCGGCCCGCGCCGACCGGGCCCTCGCCCTCGAGGTGCTCGCGTGAGCGGCCGCATCCGCGACGCCTCGCTCTGGCGGCAGGGCCAGGACAAGATCGACTGGGCATCCCGCTTCATGCCCGTGACCGGCAGCGTCGTCGGGCAGCTGCGCGAGAGCGGATCGATCGCGGGGCTGCGCATCGGGCTCGTCCTGGTGCTCGAGCCCAAGACCGCGACCCTCGCCCTCGAGCTCGCAGCGGCCGGTGCCGAGGTCAGCGTGATGTGCGGCGCCTCCAACACCCACGACGACACCGCGGCCGCCCTCGAGCACGCGGGAGTGAGCGTGTTCGCCCGCTCGGACGCGACCGCCGCCGAGGACCACGCCTTCGCGCTCGACCTCCTCGACCACCGGCTCGACATCCTGGTCGACGACGGCTCCTCCGTGACCCGCCTCGCGCACACCGAGCGCCCCGCCGTCTTCGAGACCCTGCGCGGCGCCACGGAGGAGACCACCAGCGGACTCCGCCCGCTGCGGGTCATGGAGCGCGAGGGCGCCCTGCGCATCCCGGTCCTCGCCGTGAACGACGCGCGCTGCAAGACGCTCTTCGACAACCGGCACGGCACCGGGCAGTCGACGCTGCTCACGATGCTCGACCTGCTCGCCGCTCCGCTGGACCGCGCGCACGTCGTCGTGGCCGGCTTCGGCCACGTGGGCCGCGGAGTGGCGCAGCACGCCCGCGCACTCGGCGCGCGGGTGACGGTGTCGGAGGTCGACCCGGTGCGGGCGCTGGAGGCGGTCTTCGCGGGCTACGACGTCGCTCCGCTGGAGGACGCCGCACGGACGGCCGACCTCCTCGTGTCGGCCACCGGCATCGCGCACACGATCGACGTCGAGCACCTGCTCGCCCTGCCCGAGGGAGCAGCGGTCGCGGTGTCGGGCGGAGTGGCGCAGGAGATCGCGATCGACGCGGCCGTCGCCGCGGGCGCGGTCCGCGAGAGCATCGGCCACGCACTCGAGCGCTTCGTGCTGCCGACCGGGCGCTCGATCGTGGTGCTCGACGACGGCGGCTGCATCAACTGCACGGCGGGAGAGGGCAACCCGATCGAGATCATGGACCTCTCCTTCGGTGTGCAGGCGGCGGCGATCGACGTGCTGGCACGGGAGGCGGGGACTCTCGCTCCGGCGGTCCACCTGCTCCCACCCGAGGTCGACGACCGGGTGGCGCGCGCCAAGCTGGCCTCCCTCGGCGTCGCGATCGACAGCGCCAGCCGCGCCCAGCAGGACTTCCTCGGCAGCTGGACCCCGACGGGTCGCCGTGCCGCTCCCCAGCGCGACGGAGCGCGCTCGTGAGCGAGCTGCTCCGCCTCGAGGGCGTCGGAGTCACCTACCGCAGCGCCACCGTGCCCGCTCTCGTCGATGCGTCCTTCTCGGTCTCGAGCGGTGAGGTCGTGCTGATCGCCGGCCCGTCGGGCTGCGGCAAGAGCACTCTGCTGCGCGTGCTCAACGGCCTCGTGCCGCGCTCGTACCGGGCCGAGGTGACGGGCCGGATCGAGGTCGAGGGCCGCGACGCCGCTCCGCTCGCCCTCCGCGACATCTCCGAGGTCGTCGGCACGCTGCTCCAGGACCCGGCGAAGCAGGTCGTGGGCCACAGCGTGCTCGCCGAGATCGCGTTCGGACTCGAGAACCGGGGCACGCCGCCGAGCGAGATCCGCGAGCGCGCCCACAGGGTCGCCGAGCGGCTCGGGCTCACGGCGCTGCTCTCCACTCCGCCGCACGAGCTCTCGGGCGGTCAGCTGCAGCTCGTCGCCTTCGCCGGGATCCTCGTGCTCGATCCGAAGGTCATCGTGATCGACGAGCCGCTCGCCAATCTCGATCCGGATGCGGCCGACGTGCTGCTCGCCGCCGTCCGCTCCTACGTCGACGGCGGCGGCGCGGCGGTGATCGTCGAGCACCGAGTCGACGAGGTGCTCGCCCTCGCGCCCGACCGGGTGGTCTACCTCGAGGAGGGCGGTGTCGTCTACTCGGGCGACGTCGACGGCTTCCTCGAGGTCGCGTCACCGGAGTCGGTGAAGCTGCCGTTCTCGGCGCTGCTCGCGAGCGCGTCCGGCGAGGAGGAGGCGCTGCCGGAGTCGACGCCGATCGCTCCGGGAGCCGCGGCCCGCCTGCACTTCGAGGGTGCGGAGCTCGGCTACGGAGCGCGCACGATCGTCTCGGCCGTCGAACGCCGCTTCGAGGCGGGGGAGCGCGTCGCGATCCTCGGCCGCAACGGTGCGGGCAAGTCGACCCTCATGCGCGCCGCCGTCGGGCTCGTCGCTCCGACGCGCGGACGGGTGCTGCTCGACGCGAGGCCGGTGCACGAGCTCAGCGCCGCCGAGCTCGTCTCGACCTGCGGCTACCTGTTCCAGAACCCGGGGCAGGCGCTGTTCAGCGAGAACGTCGGCGCCGAGCTGGCCTTCGGGCCGCGCAATCTGGGTGTCCCGGAGGAGGAGATCCCCGCGATCTCGGACGCCGCGCTGCGCGCCGTCTCGCTGCACGACGTGCCCGGAATCCTGGAGAGGCCGCCGCGCACGCTGTCCTTCGGGCAGCAGCGGCGGCTGGCCGTGGCGCTGGCCCTCACGCTCCGCCCGCGCACGCTGATCCTCGACGAGCCGACCGCCGGCCAGGACGAGCGCTCGTCGCGCCACTTCCTCGACGCCGTCTGGGCGATCGAGGGCATCGACAGCGTCTACTTCATCACCCACGACGTCGACATGGCGCTCGCGCGGGCCGACCGCGTCGTGGTCGTCGACGGCGGCGGGATCGTCGCCGACGCGACTCCGGCCGAGATCGTGCACGACCTCGAGCTGTGGCACGAGCCCGGCGAGGCCGCCGGCGGGCGCGCCGTGCTGCGCGGGACCGACTTCGTGCGCGCCGCCCGCGAGCACGGACCCGCTGCCGGACGCCTCCCGCGCCCCCTCGATCTCGCCCGGCGCCTGCGCCTCTCCCTCGACGCTCCTCACTCCCTCGACGCTCCTCCCCATCCCCTCGAAAGGACACACCCGTGACCACCACCGCGACTCCCGCCCGGACCGGCCCCTGGGCCGTCTCGTCCCGCACAATCGTCTTCGGCGCCGTCGGCGCCGCTCTCTACGGCGCGCTCGGAGCCCTCAGCTTCGTGCTCCCCGGAACGATGATCTCGATCCGCCCGGCGATCGCGATCATCCCCTTCGTGGGCCTGCGCTTCGGCCCGATCGCCGGCTTCTTCACGGGCGCCGTCGGCAACGCGATCGTCGACCAGATCATGGGCTACGGATTCCTGACGTACTGGAACTGGAGCATCGCGAACGGACTCGTCGGCCTGCTCGCGGGCCTCATCGGCTACTACGCCAAGGAGCCGCGCTCGACCGGTCGTCAGGTCGTCTGGGCCGCCGCCATCGCGGTCGCCGCGGTCGTCGTGGGACTGCTCTTCACCGTCACCGACCTGCTGCTCGGCGTCACCGTGGAGTACTGGTTCTTCGGCTCCTACCTCCTCGCGATCCTCGCGACCGGCATCACCGCGGCGATCCTGGTCCCCGTGCTCGACCGGGTCTGGAAGCCGCTCCAGAACCTCGCCGGACGCTGACCGGTGGAGGTCTCGCCTCGATACCTCGGCGGCGACTCCTTCCTCGGCCGTCGGGATCCGCGCGTGCTCATCGTCGTGCCGGTGATGCTCGTGATCACCGCGACGCAGGTGAAGGACCTGAGGTGGATGGCGGCGCTCGCCGTGGTGGCGTTCGCCTACTACCTCAGCGCGCGGATCCCGTTCCGCGAGGTCCGCTCGAACTGGGCCGTCGTGGCCGTGTTCGTGGTGGTCTTCGCGGGGATCAACGGGCTGATCGTCGGGGCGACGAGCTCGGGCGAGCCCGAGACGGGCGCGACGCTGTTCACCGTGCCGCTGATCGGGCTGCCGATCACGGAGGGAGCCGTCTCGTACGCGGTGAACATGCTGCTGCGCTTCCTCGCCCTGGTCGCGGTCGGATTCCCCCTGGCCTTCGCGATCCGCCCGGGCGACCTCGCGGTCGCGTTCGCACGGCTGGGAGTGCCGGCGCGCTTCGCGTACGGCATCGACCTGACCTTCAAGTTCCTGCCCAGCGCCGCCGCGAACCTGCAGGAGACGGCCGCCGCCCAGCGGCTGCGCGGCTACGAGCGCGCCGAGACCCGCAACCCGGTGCGGCGCCTGCGCGAGGTGGCCCCGCTCATGGTGCCCGTGACCATCACCTCGTTCGTCGACGCGGAGGACACGGTCGACGCGCTGGATCTGCGGGGCTTCGGCACCGCGAAGCGCACCTGGCTCCGCGAGATCCGCTACGCGCCGGCCGACTGGGCGGTGACGGCGCTCGCCGTGCTGCTCGCCGCCGCCGCCTCGGTCGCGAGCATCGCGGGGCTCATGCCGTCGGCGTGGATCCCGTGACGGGCGTCGAGGTCCATCTGGCGCCCTGGGTGGTGCCGGTGGCCGGCGAGCCGATCCGCGGCGGCGCCGTGGCGGTGCGCGGCGAGCGGATCCTCGCAGTCGGTCCGCGCGACGAGGTCCTCGCCGAGGGGGCCGACCGGGTGCGGGAGTGGGCCGGAGTGATCACTCCGGGGCTCGTCAACGCGCACTCCCACCTGCAGTACACCTGCATGGCGGCCGTCGGCGCCGGTCGCTACGAGGGCTTCGAGGACTGGTCTCGCGCGTTCCAGGTGGTCTACGAGCAGCCCCACGACTGGGCCGCCTCGGCCGCCGACGGACTCGCGATCGCGGTCTCGACCGGCACGACCGCGATCGCCGACATCGTCACCGACCTCGAGGCGCTGGACGTGCTCGAGGCCGGCCGCGTGCACGGCATCGCCTACTGGGAGCTGATGAGCCTCCTCGAGGACGACTGGCGCGGCAGCGGCCGCGCGATCACCGCGGAACTCGTGCGGACTTCCGGGGTCACGCGCATCGGCCTCTCTCCGCACGCCCCCTACTCCCTGGACACCCCGGTGCTCAGCGATCTGACCGGCCTGTCGCAGGAGCTCGGCGTGCGCCGGCACCTGCACCTGGCGGAGTCGGCGTGGGAGGCGGAGTACACGATGCACGGACGCGGCGCGCTGGCCGAGCAGTGGCGCCGCTGGGGCTACGACGGCTTCCACCTGCTCCGCAACGGCGGCAGCGCGCTCCGGCCCGTGGCCTACGCCGAGACGATCGGAGCGCTCGGCGACGACGTGCACATCGCGCACGGCATCTACGTGGACGCCGAGGACAGGGCGACGCTGCGCCGCTCCGGCACCTCGGTCGCACTGTGCCCGCGCTCGAACGCGGTGATCGGACTCGACGAGGCGCCGGTCGCCGACTACCTGCGCGAGGGCAACGCGATCGCCGTGGGCACGGACTCGCTCTCGTCGACGCCCTCGCTGGACCTCCTCGGCGATGTCGCCGAGCTGCACCGCATCGCGCGGGAGCAGGGCTACACCGGGCGGGATCTGCACGCCCGGCTCCTGCACGCGGCGACGCTCGGCGGGGCGGTGGCGATGGGGGCGGCCGACTCGTTCGGCGCGCTGGTGCCGGGAGCCCTGGCCGACCTGGCGGTGCTCGACGTGAGCGCCGCGACCGCGGACGACGTGGTCGCCGCGATAGTGGAAGCCGGTGAGGGCACGGCCCTCGCCACGATCATCTCGGGGGAGGTCCGATGGGCGCGGAGCTGACGGGCGAGCTGGTGGACCGGTTGAGCGTGGACGGACGCGTGCTCGAGAGCGTGCGCCGACCCGCGCTCGCCGCGTCGATGGGGCTGGAGCCGCATCCGGAGGGCGGCTGGTACCGCCGCACCTGGACCTCGCCGGAGCGGTTGACGCTGACGGCACCCGACGGCTCGGTGCGCGAACGACCGGCGGCGACGCTGATCGTGTTCCTGCTGCCGCCGGGGGAGTCCTCGGCATGGCACAGAGTGTCGTCCGCCGAGACGTGGATCTGGAACGGCCCGGGTCGGGTGGCCCTGCAGTACGGCGGGAGCGGCGAGGAGCCGGAGGACGGGGAGACCGTCGTGCTGGGATCCGCGGTCGACGGGTTCGCGGTGCAGGCGCTCGTACCGGCCGACGTCTGGCAGCGGACGCTGCCGTCGGGGGAGGCCGCGCTGGTCAGCTGCCTCGTCTCTCCGGGGTTCGACTTCGCCGACTTCTCGATGCCGGAGGAGTGACGGGGCGGTCCTCGAGGAGACGGACCCCAGAAGTTCTCCGCCGTCGACTTGACACGGCCCGCGGGTGTGCTAAGTTATTCGAGTTGCCAACGGCCGGAACGGTCGCCGCGAGAGCGGTTCGATAGTCCCGGTGATCTGCAGTGCAGGTCCTAGCGCAACAGCAACAGAA
>NZ_JADILJ010000080.1 GCF_017355185.1 Rathayibacter sp. SD072
GGGCGGGGAGTCCGAGCGAGAGGGCGAGCCCGCCGAGGGGCTCGACCAGATTCGGCCCGGCGACGGCGCCGGCCGTGGTCGAGACGAGGGCGATGCTGATCGCGGTGCCGCGACGCTCGGGCAGGGCGAGGTCGGTGCCGGCGTAGCGGGCCTGCAGGTTCGCGGCGCTCCCGGCGCCGTAGACCAGGAGCGACACCCAGAGCAGCGCGATCCCGTCCGTCGCGGCCGCGACGACGACTCCGATCGCCCCGACGCCGCCCGCGGCGAAGCCCAGACCGAGACCGAGCCGCCGACCGGAGCGCTGCGTGAGGCGCCCCATGAGGAACGCGGCGAGAGCCGACCCGAGGGTGAAGAGCGCCGTCGGGATGCCGACGAACCCCTCCGAGCCGAGCAGCTCCTGCGCGAGCAGCGCGCCGACCGTCGCTCCGGCGGCCAGCCCCGCTCCGCCGAGCACCTGGCTGAGCACGATGACGATCAGGGTGCGCCGCTGCACCCGCGCGCGCTCGACCTCGGCCCCGGTCACCATCCGCTCGTCAGCACCTCGTCGAGCTGGTCCGCGAAGAAGTCGGCGCTCTGGATCGTGAAGCACAGCGGCGGCTTGATCTTCAGCACGCACTGGCGGTCGGAGGTGGGCTGCACGATCACGCCGCGCTCGCGGAGGCGCTCGCAGATCGCGCGGGTCTCCTCCGTCGCCGGCTCGAGCGTCTCCCGATCGCGCACGAGCTCGAGGCCCAGGTAGAGGCCGTGGCCGTGCACGGCGCCGATCAGGGGATGCCGCTCGGCCAGCTCCTCCAGACGGCTGCGGAGGTGGGCGCCGACGGTGCGCGCGTTCTGCTGCAGTCCCTCGCCCTCGATCACGTCGAGCACGGTCAGACCGATGACGGAGCTGACGGGGCTGCCGCCGGCGGAGGAGAAGAAGTAGCCCTGCGAGCGGTAGCGCTCGGCGATCTCGCGGGTCGTGATCACGGCTCCGAGCGGGTGCCCGTCGCCCATCGCCTTGGCCACGGCCACGACGTCGGGCACGACGCCCTGCTGCTCGAAACCCCAGAACCAGTCGCCGAGGCGGCCGTAGCCGACCTGCACCTCGTCGGCGATGCAGAGGCCGCCGTGCGCGCGGACCGCCGCGTAGACCGCCGCCAGATACCCGTCGGGCAGCGGGATGCCGCCCGCGTTGCCGTAGTAGGCCTCGGCGATGAACGCGCCGGGCGGAGTTCCCGCGGCCGCGAGCGCCTCGATCCGCGCCACGGCCTCCTCGGCGTAGCGGGACGCATCGTCACCGCGGTGGAGGCCCCGGTAGCTGTTGGGGGCGTCGAGCGCGTGCACCCAGGGCGGGCGCGTCTCGAGGGCGTCGGGGTTGTCGGCGACGGAGGTCGAGACGGCGTCCGAGAGCGCCGTCCAGCCGTGGTACGCCTCGCGCACGGCGAGGACGTCGTCGCGTCCGGACCACGCGCGGCCGATGCGCAGGGCGAGATCGGCCGCCTCCGATCCGCTGTTCACGAGCAGCACGGTGTCGAGCTCCTCCGGGAGCAGTCCCGCCAGCCGCTCGGCGAAGTCGCCGATCGCCGGGTACGAGAAGCGCGAGTTCGTGTTGAGCAGACGCCACTGCCGGGCGACGCGCTCGGCCAGCAGCGGGTGCCCGTGGCCGATCGACGTGACGTTGTTGAGCACGTCGAGGTGCACGCGTCCGGAGTCGTCCACGAGGTGCTCCCGCCAGCCGCGCAGCATCGTGGGCGGCTCCTCGAAGTAGTGCTCCTGCACGTCGGCCAGGTGCGCCAGCCGGCGGGGGAGGACGGTGGCGTCGGGAAGAGGCGCGGGCAGGGAGCGGCCCAGGAGCAGGGGAGTGGCGTCGAGCACGACGTCGAGCCAGGCGTCGGCCCACGACCCTCCGGCGAAGAGCGGCGGTTCGATCTCCTCGAACGCGCGGGGGAGGGCCTGCGCGCGGACGGCCGAGGCGACGCGTCCGATGCGCTCGCCCGCCGTGAGGCCGGCGCCGACCGCCGGCGCGTCCTCGACTCCCTCGAGACGGAGCAGCACCGACTCCCCGCGCAGGACCAGCGTCCCGGGGGCACCCTCGACCACCTCCGCGTCGACGGGCGCGACCAGCTCGGCGGGCTCGGCGAGGTGCAGCGCGACGTGCAGGGCGACGGTCCCGGGCTCGTGCGCCGAGTGCGGCCGCGCGCGGGTGAGGCGGCGCTCGCCGTGGCGGAGCACCGCGGCCGGCGCGTGCTCCAGCGCCTCGGCGACGAGCGCCTCCTCGATCCCCGGGTCGAGCCAGCGACCCTCGTCGAGCGCGGGGCTCTCGGGCGAGAGGTCGATCACGGCGGCCTCGACGTCGAGCGCGGGCACCGTCGTCGTGACGGGCGACGGAGCGGAGCTGCGGCCCAGCGCGCGGCGCACCAGCGCCTGCAGCACCGGCAGGGGAGCCGCGGTCGCCCGCTCCAGGATCAGCTGCTCGTGCTCGAGGTTCTCGCGCGCGTACTCGTTGCCCGGGTCGCCCGCGAGGACGTCGTGGGCGCTCACCACCAGCACGGCCGCCCGCAGCACGACGAGCGGCCAGAGCGCCTCCGCCTCGGCATCCGACAGCGGACGCACGGCGTCGTAGGCGACCGCCGCCCGCAGCACCGAGGCGGCGTCGGCGTCGGCGTGGTGCAGGAGCGACGAGAGCGTGACCGCCAGCTCGCCGACGGCCCATCCCGCGCCCAGGTCGCCGAAGTCGATGACGCCGTCCGGCACCGCGCCCGCGTCGACCACCACGTTGTCGTCCGTGAGATCGCCGTGCACGAGCTGCACGGGCAGCGCCGCGGCGAGCGGAGCGACGACCGCGAGCGCCTCCCGGGTCGCCGTGCCCAGGAGCCGCGCGGCCCGCCGCGGCACGCGCCCGATCAGCGCGCTCACGACCTCTCCGCCGCGCCGAAGATCCCACTGCCCGGGCTCCTCGAGGCCGTCGAGCGGATGCGCGGCGAGCGCAGTGTCGAGGCGGGCCGCGAGCCCGCCCATCGCGCGGACGACCGCGGGGGAGAGGTACCCGGAGCCGGACAGCGTGCGACCCGGCACGAAGTCGAGCACGCGCGCGGTGCAGTCCGCGTCGCCGAGCCGGAGCTCCTGCAGCACCCGGCCCTCCCGATCCGCGATCGCGCGCGGGAGGCGGAGCCCCGGCAGTTCGTCGGCGAGTCTCGCGACCGCCCGGGTCTGCGCCGCGACCACTCCGCTCGGAGTCGCCGGGTTGGCGACCTTGAGCAGCAGCCGGCGCCCGTCGGCCTCGACGAGCACGTTGCGGTCCTGGTTGCTCCCCAGCTCGTGCAGCGTCCCCTCGATCCCGTACCGCTCCCGGAGCAGGTCCCGAGCGCGGTCGTGATCCAGCGCGGGCGGAGGCGGCGGGGCGACGGAGGAGGCGGGTTCGACCGGCATGGCGTGGTCCTGTCGTGCGGAGGGCTCGGGTGCGTCCATGATCCTCCCTCAGGCTCCTGCGTCGAGCGCGGAAGGGTCGACGCACGAGGGTGGGTCCTTCGGAACCTCCGCCGGGAGGCGACCTCAGCGGCGATCGTGCGCGACGACCGCTCTCAGCAGGGGTTCCGCCCGCCGACCGGCCCGGTCAGCCCGCGTACGCCGCCGGGTCGAAGCGCCCGAGCTCCTCGCGGAACGCGAACGCGAAGTCCGGCCACAGCAGCGTCAGCCGCTTCGAATCGGCATCGACGTACCAGCTCTCGCAGCCGCCGTTCGTCCAGACGGTGTCGGCGCTGAGCGCGTCGATCCGGGAGACGGAGGCGGCCTCGGCCTCCGAGGTCACCTCGAGCGCCCCGGCGCCCGAGCGGTCGCGGTGGTCCAGGGCGGCGAGCACGTAGGCGAGCTGCGACTCGATCATGTGCACGGCGGAGTTGTGGCCGAGACTCGCGTTGGGGCCGTTGATCACGAACAGGCTCGGGAAGCCGTGCACCGCCGTCGACGCGTGGGCCCGCATCCCGTCGGCCCAGTGCTCGGCGAGCAGCCGACCGCCGCGGCCCCGGACCCGGCGCGCGAAGGGCGGCCGCGTCGAGTGGAACCCGGTCGCGAAGACGAGGACGTCGACCTCGTGCGGGCGAGCGTCGTCGCCGATCGCCGCCGAGCCCTCCACGCGGCGCAGCGGACCCGGCACGACGCGCACGTGCTCCTGCGTCAGCGCCGGGTAGTAGTCGTCCGAGAGCAGCACCCGCTTGCAGCCGATCTCGTAGTCGGGTGTCAGCACGGCGCGGAGCGACGGGTCCGCGACCTGCGCCGCGAGGTGCCCGAGAGCCTCGTCGCGGAGCCTGTCGATCGCGGCCGGCACTCCGACCCGTCCGGCGAAGCCGAGCTCCGCGCGCCAGAACAGCTCCTCCCGGAGCCGCTGCACCGCGCCGGGCACCCGGGCCAGCGCGCGCCGCTCGGCGGGAGGGTACTCGCGGTTCCGCCGCGGCACCACGTACGGCGCCGACCGCTGGAAGAGCACCACCTCGGCCGCCCGCTCCGCGAGGTGCGGCACGATCTGCACCGCGGAGGCTCCCGACCCGACGACGCCCACGCGCGCTCCGTCGAGGTCGACGTCGTGCCGCCAGCGAGCGGAGTGGAACGCGGATCCCGTGAAGGAGGAGAGGCCAGGGACACTCGGCAGACGCGGCTCCGACAGCCGACCGGCGCAGACCACGAGCACCGCGGCCGACCAGTCGCCGCACGAGGTCCGCACGTCCCACCGCTCCGACTCCTCGTCGAACTGCATCCCGAGCACGTCCGTGCCCAGGTGCAGGTGCGGCTCGAGGCGCTCGCGCACGACCACGCCTTCCAGGTAGGCCTGGATCTCGGCGCCCGGCGCGTAGAACGCCGACCAGTCCGGCTCCGGTGCGAACGAGTAGGAGTAGAGGTGCGAGGGGATGTCGCAGGAGACGTTCGGGTAGTGGTTGTCGCGCCAGGTGCCCCCGACCCGCTCGGCGCGCTCGAGCACCGCGAAGGAGGCGCCGCCGCGGCGGGCGAGCAGCGCCGCGGCTCCGATGCCGGCGAAGCCCGCGCCGACGACGAGGACGTCGACCTCGACGGCCATCAGACGCTCATCCGGGGCAGCACGCTGCCCGCCGCGTCCCGCGAGGGATCGGCGAGGAAGTGCTCGAGCAGGGCCAGCAGCTCCGCCGGGCGCTCGGCGAGCACCGCGTGGCCCGCCTCGATCTGGGCCCAGCGGGCGTCGTCGATCGTCCCGAGCAGGGCCTGCGCGCCCTCGATCCCCACGACGGAGTCGGCGGTGCAGCCGACGACGAGGGCCGGGATCGCGAGCCGCGCGGCCGCGTCCGCGGCATCGGCACGAGCGGCCGCCGCCAGCAGCACTCCCGCCTCCGGTCCGAACGGCGGGGTCCGATCCGGGCCCAGCTCGGCGAGCGAGCGCACGGCGACCAGGCGCGAGAGGTCCGCGCGCGCCGCCGTGTCGAGCGACTCCCACAGCCGCGCGGTGGCGACCAGCCGCTCCGTCGGCCGTGTCCAGCCCGCGATCAGCGCGAGGGCCCGCACCCGCGGATCCGCGGCGGCCTCGATCGCGACCGCGGCGCCGAGGGAGTGGCCGACCACGACGGCCTCCTCGGCACCGAGCAGGTCGAGCACGGCCGAGACGGCGCGCGGCCCGTCCCGCCACGGGTCCTCGAGGTCCAGGAGCTCCAGGGCCGCGACCCTCCGCCGGCGCGCGAGCATCGGCAGCAGGAGCACCCCGTCCGCTCTCGCCCCGCGTCCCGGACCCGTCAGCAGCACGACGACCGGCCCGTCGCCGGCCGTCCACAGGCGCACCGGGCGATCGTCCAGGAGCACCCTCGACTCCGTCACGAGCGACGCCTGCCGATCGAGGAACGCCTCGCGGCGGGTCATGACGCGCGTCGCGCCAGCGGGAGCCGCACCCGCACGGGTCCCGTCGCCGCGGGGGCGGTCCGCGGTACGGCGCGGGACGGATCGACGACGCCGTAGTCGGTCGTCCGCTGCCGCCAGTCGCGCCCGATCTCGCGCATCAGCCGGTCGACCGTCGTGATGTCGAGCGAGCGGTGCGCCTCGGCGCCCGACTCCGGTCGCAGAGCGCTGTCGAGCAGCAGCCCGCCCAGATCGTCCGCGCCGCCGCGCAGGAGCACCTGCGAGGCGTGCAGCCCGAGCTTCGTCCACGCCGTCTGCACGTGGTGGATCCGGCCGTGCAGGAGGAGGCGGGCGACGGCGTGCACCGCTCGCGTCTCGCGCAGGGTCGGTCCGCCGCGGGTGAGGGCCACGACCTCGGCGGGCGCCTCCGCCGGCACGAAGGGCATGGCGATGAACTCGGTGAACCCGCCCGTCTCGTCCTGGATCGCGGCGAGCGCGCGCAGGTGCGCGATCTGCTGCTCCGGGGTCTCGACGTGCCCGTAGACCATGGTGGCGGTGGAGCGCAGGCCGTGGCGGTGCGCGGTCGTGACGGACTCCGTCCACTCGGCGGTGCTCGGGTCGGTGCCCCGGCTCAGGATCGCGCGGACGCGGTCGTCGAGGATCCGCGCGGCCGTCCCCGGCACGCTCGACACGCCCGCCTCCTGCAGCGCGTCGAGCATCTGCGGCACGGTGCGCCCCGACCGCGCGGCGGCGTCGCGGATCTCGGCCGGTCGGAACGCGTGCAGGTGCAGCGAGGGCTGCCGCTCGTGCAGGGTCCGCGCGATGAGCAGGAGGTCGTCGCCGGGGAGTCCCGGCGCGAGCGCTCCCTGCAGGCACAGCTCGGTCGCGCCGAACGCGACGGCCTCGTCGGCGAGCTCGCGCAGCGCGTCCTCGTCGAGCCCCGAACGCCAGAGCGAGGTGTCGACGTTCATGTTCGCCACGACCGAGACGATGTCGCCGACCGCCCAGCGGCGGACGTCGTCGGCGAGGGCGGCGAGCGCCTCGAGGTCGTCGCCGTCCGCCGCGAGCAGCGCCTCGTAGTCGGAGTCGCCGAGACCGGCCGGATTCGCCGCGGCCCGCCCGAGGACGGGCGCGAGAGCCCAGGACGGCACCGGGCGGGCGGGCGCCTCGAGCTCCTCGCGGTACGGCCGGGGGAGCACGGGGGCCGCCTCGTCGGCGAGCCACGACTCCGGATCGGCGAGCGCCCGGACGTAGGGCGCGACCCGCGGATCGATCCACGTCGCCGCATCGCGCAGGTACTGCGGGTGCGCAGTGAGGCGCTCGCGCAGCCGGTACTCGGCCGCCGCCGTCAGCCGCGCGAGATCGTCGATGTTGGGCCAGGGCCGCTCCGGATTCACGTGGTCGGCGGTCAGCGGGCTCACGCCGCCCCAGTCGTCGATCCCCGCGCGGATCAGCAGCCCGAGCTCCTGCTCGTCGGTGAGGTTCGGCGGAGCCTGGATCGTGACGTCGGCCCCCATGACCAGTCGCGCGACGGCCACGTTCGCCACGTACTCCTGCAGCTCGAGGTCGACCTCGTTCTGCATCGCCGTCCGCGGCTTCGCGCGGAAGTTCTGCACGATGCACTCCTGCACGTGGCCCCAGCGCTCGTGCGACTCGCGGATGGCGAACAGGGCGTCCGCCCGCTCCGCGTCGTCCTCGCCGATGCCCAGGAGCACGCCGGTGGTGAACGGCACGCGGCTGCGGCCCGCGTCGTCGAGCACGCGCAGGCGCAGCGCCGGATCCTTGTCGGGCGAGCCGTAGTGCACGCCGCCCTTCTCGGACCACAGGCGCTTGGCGGTCGTCTCGAGCATCATGCCCATCGACGGCGCGACCGGGCGCAGCCGCTGGAGCTCCGCCCACGACATCACTCCGGGATTGAGGTGCGTGACCATGCCGGTCTCGCTCATCACCAGCACCGCCATCGCCCGCACGTACTCCAGCGTCGAGGAGTAGCCGTGCTCGGCGAGCCAGGCGCGCGCGACGGGCCAGCGGTCCTCCGGGCGGTCGCCGAGGGTGAACAGGGCCTCCTTGCAGCCCAGCGCGGCCCCTGCTCGGGCGACCTCGAGGATCTCCTCCGGCTCCATGAACGTCGACTCGCGCTTGGCGAGGAGCCCCCCGGGCGTCTCGACGAAGACGCAGTAGTGGCAGCGGTCGCGGCAGAGCTTGGTCAGCGGCACGAAGACCTTGCGCGAGTAGGTGATCACGTCCGGCCGACCGCGGCGGGCGAGGCCCTCGTCGCGGAGGGCGCCCGCCGCGGCGAGCAGCAGCTCGAGGTCGTCGCCGCGAGCTCCGAGCAGGAGCTCGGCGCTCGCCCGGGTGATCGGCTCCCCGTGCGCGAGGCGGTCGAGGACGGTGGCC
>NZ_JADILJ010000081.1 GCF_017355185.1 Rathayibacter sp. SD072
GAGGAGTACAACTACGGCGGCAGGCACAGCTACGTGACGCGCACGTTCCCGACCGCGCAGGTGCCGCTCTTCCTGTACCCGCCGGCGCTCTAGCGCTGGGGGCGTCTTCGCGGGATGCCACTCCGGTACGCCTCGGACGGCGTGTCGCGGACCGGACAGGCATCTGGCGGTCAGCGCAGCAGGGCGAGGAGCGTCTCGAAAGCCGGGGTGCGCGGGTCGACGAGGTCGAAGTGGTCGGCTCCGGGCAGTTCCAGCAGCCGCGCCCTCGGGTGCCTCGCGGCGTAGGCGCGGCTGAGCGCGATCGGCACGTCGGAGTCGGCGTCGCCGTGCACGAGCGCCACCGGGACCGGCGGGGTCGGCTGCCGCAGCGGGTCGGCCGCCGCGAGCGGCTCCACGCCGAGGAGCTCGCCGACGGCGTCGTCGCTGAGGTGCAGATCGGCGGCGGCCTGCAGGTCGACGACTCCGGCGAGCGCCACCACGGCGCGCACGGACGGCGACGGATGGGCGGCCTGCGACCACACGGCCAGCTGCCCACCGGCGGAGTGGCCGACCAGGACGGCCCGCGGGTCGCCGCCGAGCAGGACGGGCAGCGCCGCGAGGAGCGCGCGGACGTCGTCGCCCGTGCCCGGCCAGCCGCCGCCGGGATCGCCGACTCGCCGGTACTCCGGCAGCAGCACGTCGTGACCGCGGTCGGCGAGCGCCGCGGCGAGCGGACGCAGATGGGCCCGGTCCCAGCGGCCGCGCCAGAATCCGCCGTGCACCAGGACGACGGCGCCGCGCTCGGGAGCCGTCGGGCGGTAGCGGTCCGCGATCTGCTGCGGCGCGGGTCCGTAGCTCAGCACGGCGTCGGGATCGCGGGCCTCGAGATCGAGCAGATCGGTCACGGTCGCACTCTAGGGCGCCGAGTCGCGACAGGACCGGGGAGGACCACCCCGGATCGCCCCCGCCTCACGGAGGATGGACGGGTGACCGACACCGATCCGATCCTGCCGCGCCGCGTCCTGCCGAGCATCGGAGTCGGCGCCGTCGCCGCCGTGCTCGGCCTGCTCCCCTGGGTCGTCACCGGCATGCGGCTGCCGCTGCAGAACCTCTGGGCGACCGAGACGACGGCGATGCCGTTCGCGCTCCTGCCCTTCAGCCAGTACGCGCTGACGCTGATCGTCGCGGTGCTCGTGACCGGCTGGGCGCTCGCCGGCCTCGCCGCGCGCCTCGGGCGGGCGCGGGGGGTGCATCCGGGAGCCGCCGCACTCGGCGTCGCCGTCGTGCAGCTGATCGCGCTCGTGCAGACCGCGGTCGTGGTCGCGGGCGGACTCGCGGAGGGGACGGCCTCGGACGTCTACCTGGCCGCCCTGGTCAGCGGCTCGGTCGCCGCGATCGCCGTCGGCGCGGTCGTGCTGCTGCTGATCGCCACGGCGCCCCGCCCCGGAGCCGCGATCGGGATCTCGCTCGCTGCGGTGGCCGCGGGGAGCTGGGTCACGGGCCTCGTCGCTCCGCTCAGCTCGGGAGGAACCGGTGTGGACCTGACGCTGCTCGACCTGGTGCAGTGGCTGCCCGGGATCCTCGCCGGGGCGGGTCTCGCGTGGTGCGGTCTCACCTCCATCGGCCGGGTCGCCGCGTGGGTGGTGAGCCTGGCCGTCCTCTGGATCGGGCCGACCCTCTTCACGGCGGTGTCGGCGGCGGCCGGCTCGAGGGTGCTCGCGCAGTACCCGCTCGAGATGCTCGACTACGGGCAGCAGGTGTTCCGCACCGCGCTGCTCCTGCCGGCCGTGTCGCTCCGCACGCCGATCACCGCGCTCGTGGTGGGTGCCGTGGGCTTCGTGGTGCTGAGCGCGGTGGAGCGGCGTCGCTCGCAGGCGACCTCGCTGATCGAGTAGCCCTCGGAGAGGACGTATCGAGATCGACGCCCTTTCCGGACGAGGGTCTCGATACGCCCCTGCGGGGCTGCTCGACCAGCAGAGCGGTTCTCAGGACTCGAACCAGCCCCGGGGGTGGTGATCGGCCGTCAGCGGCGTGCGCACCCGGGTCGGGCGCGCCCAGCGGACCGCGTTCGCCAGCACCCGCTTGATGTCGGGGTGGTGGTAGACGGGGTAGTCCTGGTCGCCGGGCGAGAAGTAGAACACCTTCCCGAGACCTCGCGTGTAGGTGACTCCCGAGCGGAACACCTCGCCGCCGGTGAACGTCGAGAGGAACACCGTCTCCTCCGGCACCGGGATGTCGAAGTACTCGCCGTACATCTCCTGCTGCGGGATCACGATCGGGCTCGGAACGCCCTGCGCGATCGGATGCGTCGGCGCGATGGTCCAGACCAGCTCGCGGTCCTGGTCGTTGCGCCACTTCAGCGAGCACGTCGTGCCCATCAGCACCTGGAAGATCTTGGAGTAGTGGCCGGAGTGCAGCACCAGGATCCCCATCCCCTCCTGCACGTGCCGCAGCACGCGCTGCACCACCTCGTCCGACACCTCGCCGTGCGCGATGTGGCCCCACCACAGGAGCACGTCGGTGCGCGCGAGCGCCTCCTCGCTCAGTCCGTGCTCGGGCTCGGGGAGCGTCGCGGTGCGCACCGCGACCTGGTCGCCGAGCGACTCGGCGAGGCCGTCGGCGATCACGCGATGGATGCCCTCGGGGTAGTGCTTCATCACGGTCTCGTCGCCGCGGGTCTCGTGGCGGAACTCGTTCCAGACCAGGACCTCGACGGGACCGGTCGGAGTGGTCGCGGTGGTCGTCTCGAGAGCGCTCACGCGACCTCCACCTCCTTCTTCTCGGCCGCCGAGCGGTAGATCGCGTCGATCACGCGGCTGCGGTGCAGCGCGTACTCGCCGTAGTGGCCGGAGTAGCGGGGCTCGCCGGCCGCGATCTCGGCTCCCGAGGCGATCGCGTCGAGGAACTCGGCGATCACCGACCGGTGGTGGCCCGACGGCACCGGGATGCTGGGGCGCGAGGTGGTCGGTGCGCCGGCGACCTCGGAGTAGAGCGTGACGGTTCCCTCGGTCGCGTAGTCGGCGACGTGCAGTCGGGCGCCGCCCGCGGATCCGAGGAGCTCGACCTCGATGTCCTCGTCGACCTTGGAGTAGCTGGCCCAGGAGGCGTCGAGCTGGAGGCTGCGCCCGTTGTCCAAGCGCAGGAGCGCGCTCGAGAAGTCCTCCACCTCGAAGGCGTGGGTGCCGGTCGCGGCGACCCCGTACGGGCGGCCGCCGCGTCCGGAGCGCCCGATCTCGCCGTATGCGACGGCCGAGACGCTGGTGACGCGCGGCTCGTCGAGCAGGTGCAGAGCGATGTCGAGCACGTGCGAGCCGAGGTCGATCAGCGGACCGCCGCCGGCCAGTGCCTTGCTCGTGAACCAGGAGCCGATGCCGGGGATGCCGGTGCGCCGCTGCCAGCTGGCGCGGGCGTGGTAGACGTCGCCGAGCGGAGCGTCGTCGAGGTAGCGGCGCAGATAGGCGACGTCCGCGCGGCGGCGGTGGTTGTAGGCGATCTCGAGCACGCGGTCGGCCGCCCGCGCGGCCTCGACCATCTCGGCGGCGAGGTCGGCGGTGGTCGCGAGCGGCTTCTCGCAGAAGACGTGCTTGCCGCTCTCGAGCGCGGCGACCGCGATGGGGTGGTGCAGGTGGTTCGGCACCCCGATCGAGACGACGTCGAGGTCGTCGCGGGCGACGAGGTCCTCCCAGTCGGAGTAGAGGTCGGGGACGTCGCGCGTCGCGCCGAGTTCGCGCAGGCGCGCCTCCTCCTGACCGGCGAGGGCGACGACCCGCGCCCCCGGCAGGGCCTGGAAGGCGTCGAGATGGGTGGTGCCGGCGAAGCCGAGGCCGACGACGCCGACCCGGAGCTCGGGGGTGATCTCTGTCATGCCCGAAGCCTAGTCGAATTGATTCGAGTGCTGGATAAACTCCGTGCGGCAGGCGGAGGAACGACGAGGGTCCGGGGCATGGCGCCGCGGTGGCCCGCGAGCGGACGCGGGAGGGGTCCTCGGGGCGGGGCAGGGCCCGTCCCGAGTCCACTCGCGGACCGCCGACATGGCGAGTGGGCGCGCGATGGGGTCTGCGGAACGAGCAGGGGCCGGTTCGCGTCCACTCGCCCGGCCCCTGCTGATCGAGTAGGTCGCGGAGCGGCCGTACCGAGATCTGCGCGACCTGGGCACGGGGGGTCTCGACTCGCGGCCTGCGGCCGCTACTCGACCAGCAGGGTCGGCGGCCGCTGCTCGACCAGCAGGAGGGGCGGAGCCCGCTCCTCGACGAGCAGAGGCCCGCTACGCGTTCGAGCGCAGCAGGCGCACCGCGATGTACTCGCGACCCGGCAGGTCGATGCGGAAGCGGCCCGAGTACGTGCCCGGCAGCCGCTCCACCGTCATGCCCCACGTGTCGATCACGTCGACGGTGTACGAGACGTCGGGCTCGAGCAGGAAGCGGCGGTAGGTCGGCCGGTCGAAGCCGAAGTAGTACAGGTAGTACTCGCCCTCGACGCCTGCGCGGGGGATGTCCCAGTCGAGCGGGATCGGCTCGAGCCCCGCGGACGGCCCCTCCTCGAGGATGCGATCGAGGAACGCGATGCGAGACGGGCTCGTGCCGCGCAGCTCCCCGCCCTTCGCCCACCAGAGCACGTCGTCGGGGTGCACGTACGTCTCGCCGTGGCCCACGTAGCCGCCGCGCAGCGCCCCCTCCCAGAAGCGGCGCACCAGCTCCTCGCCGGTGATGTTGCCCCAGCCCTGGTCGATGTCGCCCTCGTAGGCGCACTCGTCGATCACGACGGGCTTGCCCCAGCGGCGCCACTCCGTCGTCATCTCGGCGGTCTTGTAGACATCCTGGCGCTGGATGCTCGCGTGCGTGATCCAGGGCCGGGAGTAGTCGTAGAAGTCGCGGCAGTTGTGGATCGACAGCAGGTGCCGCGAGGGGTCGTCGGCCGTGACGATCCGCGCGAGGCGCTCCCAGTCCTCCTCCGTCTTCTCGAACAGGAGGTCGTACTCGTTGGCGAGCGACCACCAGACGTTCGCGTAGGACGCGAGCCGTGCCACGGCGTACCGCACGTAGCGGTCGTCGGCGACGGCGTCCATGGTCGAGAAGCCCCACCGGTCGTAGGCGTGGAAGAGGATCAGGTCGGCCTCGATGCCGAGCTCCCCCAGCTGCTCGACGCGCCGCTCGAGGTGCGCCCAGAACTCCGGCGACGGCCGCTGCCAGTCGAAGCCCTGCTCCGGTGAGCCCTCGAACGGGTAGCGCTCGGGCTCGTTCTCGTTGAACAGGTACGACTTGGGGAACACGCACATGCGGATCTTGGTGAAGGGCGCCTCGGCGAGGGTCGCGAGCGTGCGCTCCTCGAGCTCGTCGCCCTGGTGCGTCCACGCGTAGGCGGTGGTGCCGATCGGCCGGTGGCGGGTGCCGTCGGCGTGCGCGAAGTGGAAGGACCCCGCGACGCGCACCGGTCCGTGCCGGCCGTCCCGAGCAGCGGTCACCGACACCGAGCCGGTGACGCCGTCGAGCGAGCGGGCGCTGCTGGAGGTGGTCCAGGCGTACTCCCCCACGGCCTCGGGCATCCAGCGCAGGCGGTACACCCCGTCGCCGTCGTAGAACCCCGGCACCCGGACCGAGCCGTCGGGGCCGTCGATCATCGCCGACAGCTCCACGTCGACGAACGGGTTGCCGTGCGACGGGCCGCGCAGCTCGAGCTCGAAGCGCTCGAAGACCGGCACCGACGCCGGCGCGAGCACCGCGGCCGACCCGAGCGGGATCTCCGCCCCCTCGTACGACGCGGAGGGCGGGACGAAGAGCTCCTGCTCGCGGAGGGGAGCGGGCTCCTCGGTGGGGATCGCCGCGATCTCGGCGAGGAGGGCCTCGCGGGCGGCCTCGTCGAGCGACTCCTCCGTGTCGACGACGAGGCCGATCGGATAGCTGTGCAGGGTGTGC
The DNA here is from genome assembly GCF_017355185.1 of Rathayibacter sp. SD072. GTDB lineage: Bacteria > Actinomycetota > Actinomycetes > Actinomycetales > Microbacteriaceae > Rathayibacter. Next base: position 5,892 of record NZ_JADILJ010000081.1, read on the forward strand.
AGGATCGACGAGCGCACCAGGCCCGGGAGGTGGCGCTCGACGACGGCGTGCCCGCGGGGGTCGTGCAGGACCTCGTACAGGCGCGTGGCCCGCGAGAAGCGCTCGGTGGTGGTGGCGTGCGGCACGGTCAGCCCTTCACGGCGCCGGCGAAGGCGCCCTCGACGAAGTAGCGCTGGAACATCAGGTAGACGATCAGCACGGGGAACACGGACATGATGGTGAAGGCGTTCAGCGGCCCGTAGGAGCTGGTGAACTGCGATTGGAAGCCCTGCAGCGCGAGCGGGATCGTCCACGAGTCCTGGCTCTGCAGGAGCGCCAGAGCGATGGAGTACTCGTTCCAGGTCGAGACGAAGTCGAGGATGAACAGCGCGGCCAGGGCGGGACGGGCCAGCGGCAGGATGATCGTCAGGAACAGGCGCCAGTTGCCGGCTCCGTCGATCCGCGCGCTCTCGTCGATCTCCTCCGGGATCTGACGGAAGAAGCCGTACAGGATGAAGGTCTGGTACGGCAGCCCGAACGCGATGTACGGCAGGATGATGCCGACGTTGGTGCTGAGCAGCCCCAGGCCGTTGATGACCTGGAAGAGCGGGGCGATGGCGACCTGGATCGGCACCATGGCGCCGAGGGCGATGATCCCCATCAGCAGGCGCTGACGGCGGAACCTCATGCGGGCCAGAGCGAAGGCGGCGGCCGCGGAGATGAACAGGCCCACGGGGACCTTGATCAGGGCGATGATCAGGCTGTTCCCGCCGGCGGTCAGCAGGTTGCCCCGGTCCAGCGCCTCGACGTAGTTGCCGAAGTCCGGCGACCACGGCGGGACGAACGCCGGGGTGCTGAAGATGTCGGCCTCGCTCTTGAGCGAGGTGAACACCATGAAGATCAGCGGCACGGCCCAGATCAGGACCGCGAAGACGAGGCCGATCCAGAGACCGGCTCGGACGAAGTCGCGGCCGCCGACGGGGCGCCGCTCGCGTTTCGGCGCCGCGACGAGTCCGGGGGCGCTGGTCGGGATGCTCGTGACGCTCATGAGTTCTTCTCCTGACGTGCCGTCCAGACCATGTACGGGACGACGATGACGAGGGTGATCACGAGCAGGACCGTGGCGATCGCGTTGCCCTGCCCGTACTCGTGGTTGTTGAAGGACTGCTGGAACGACCACAGCGCGAGCACCTGCGTCTGCTGCGCGGGGCCGCCTCCGGTCATGCCGACGATCAGGTCGAAGACCTTGATCGAGTTGATGATCGTGAGGACCACGACGATGACCGTCGTGGGCCGCAGCGCCGGCAGCGTCACGTTGCGGAACACCTGCCAGGCATTGGCGCCGTCGAGCCGGGCGGCCTCGACGTGGTCGGGCGAGACGCTCTGCAGGCCGGCGAGGAAGAGCACCATGTTCGTGCCCGCGATCTGCCAGACGAACGCCGCGAAGATCGAGTAGAGCGCCAGGTTCTTGTCGCCCAGCCACTGCACCTCGGCGAGCCAGGGCAGGTCGAACAGCTGCGCGAGGTTCACCCCGACGCCGTAGTTCGGGTTGTACATCCAGCGCCACATGTTCGCGATGGCGATCGGAGCGAGGACGCCCGGGATGTAGAAGAGCGAGCGGAACGCGTTGCGCCCGAAGAGCGGCCGGTTCAGCGCCAGAGCCATCACGAGGCCCAGTCCCACCGGGATGAGCAGCGACAGCACGACCCAGATGAGGGTGTTCGAGAAGGCGGTCCAGAAGACGGGGTCCTGGGTGAAGATGCGGACGTAGTTCTGGAAGCCCACGAAGACCTGGGGAGCGCCCTGGAAGCCGGTCCATTCGAAGAAGCTGAGCCGCACGGACTCGAGCGAGGGGCCGACCACGAAGACGAGGTAGGCGGCGAGCGCCGGAGCCAGGAACGGCAGGGCGGCGAGGAAGCCGGTGCCGCCGAGGCGGGCGAGCGT
>NZ_JADILJ010000082.1 GCF_017355185.1 Rathayibacter sp. SD072
GCGACGCCGGGCTGCTCGTCTGGGTCGCCGAGGGCACGCCGACGACGTTCGCCACCGTCGCGCTGTCGGAGTCGACGCCGATGGTCATCGAGTACGACAGCGCCGACGCGACCGAGCCGGACGTCGCGTCCGTCACGCGCCTGCTCGTCCGGGCGCGAGGCGCCACGGGCGAGTGGATCATCGGCCGGCTGGCCGACCGCGTGCGCTGAGGCGCCGTCCCGCTGGTCCGGGGCCGCTACACCGTCGGGATGGCCGCCGTGTGCACAGCGTGCTCGGGCTCGGGCGAGATGCGCAGACCCTGCGCACTGTACGAGTCCATCAGCAGCCGCCGCACCCACTCCGGGTTGATCGACGGCGCCCGCCCGCCGAAGTACTTGAAGCGCAGCGGGATCGACGGATGCAGCCACAGCGACGTGCGCCCGTCGCCCGCGGCTCCCGCGTCGCGCCAGGAGAAGTAGAAGGACTCGCCTTTGCCGAGCTTCGTGCCGATCACGATCTGCAGGTGCGCGAGCAGCCGATCGTCGAAGTCCGCCTCGGTGGTCGAGTCGTAGATCATCCTGCCCATGGCCGTCCCCTGTCGCCGCTCGCGATCCCCGCCGGACCGCTGCTCGGGCGGAGTCGTGGACGCCCTCGCACCTTGGACGCTACTCAGGGGCTCCCAGGATGCAACCCCGTGGACGGATCCGCGCTGATGGGGCAACCCGTCGATCCGCGCCACACGTGTCGGCGCGGATCGACGACCGGAGCGGACTGCCGAGCCGCCGCGCCGACCTCGCCCACGCACCTCTCGCCCCGGAGCGCAAGGGGCCGACCGCCCGACCCCTGCCATCCACATGTCCCCCCTAAGGTGTACCCACTCACCCCGGCTCGCCGGTCGTGGACCGGATCCGCCCTCGGCGATCCCGCGAGGGATGCCGACCGGCAGACGCCTCGCCCGTTCGCGGTCCCGCCACCCGGGGGCCGCCTCTGCGGCCGGAGCCCAGCATGGACCACCCCCACTCCTTCGGGCACCGCCCCAGCGGCGCGACGATCGGACTGCTCTCGACGTTCCCGCCCACGCGCTGCGGACTCGCGACCTTCTCGCAGTCGCTCGCGGCCGCGCTCGTCGAGGCGCACGGAGCGTCGATCCGCACGGTGCGCGTGATGGACGAGCTGGCCGTCCCCGGCTCCACCCCGCCCGCCCGCGGGCAGGAGGTGGTGGCCGAGCTCGTCGCCGGTGACGCCGCGAGCATCGCGCAGGCCGCCCGCGCCCTCAGCCGCACCGAGGTCGCGGTGATCCAGCACGAGTACGGAATCTACGGCGGACCCGACGGGGCCGAGGTGATCGAGGTGATGGAGCAGCTGACCGTCCCCGCGGTGGTCGTCCTGCACACGGTCCTCGAGACTCCGAGCCCGTCGCAGCGCCGCGTCCTCGAGCGCGTCGCCTCCCTCGCGCACGCCGTCGTCGTCATGACGACCGTCGCCGCGGAGATCCTCGAGCGCTGCTACGAGGTCGACTCCGAGCGCGTCGCCGTGATCGCGCACGGCGTGCCGGTGTGGAGCGCGGCCGAGCGCCCGGTCCACCGCGACCGTCCCCGGATCATCACCTGGGGGCTCATCGGCCCGGGCAAGGGCCTCGAGTGGGGCGTCCGCGCCATCGCCGAGCTCCGGGCGGCGGGAGTGACGGCGCACTACACGGTCTACGGGCAGACCCACCCCAAGGTGCTCGCGTCGCACGGCGAGGCCTACCGCGACTCCCTCACCGCGCTCGTCGCCGAGCTCGGACTCGAGAACGACGTGGTCCTCGACGGCCGCTACCTCGACCCCGCCGAGCTCGCCGCAGCCGTCGCCGAGGCGGACGCGGTCCTCCTCCCCTACGACTCGCGCAACCAGGTCACGTCGGGCGTGCTCGTCGAGGCGCTCTCGGCGGGGAAGCCCGTCGTCGCGACGGCGTTCCCGCACGCCCTCGAGCTGCTCGGCGGACCGCAGGGCCGCGCGGTCGCGCACGAGGACCCCTCCGCGATGGCGCACGCGCTCGCGGAGGTGCTCGCCGCCGGCACCGCCCCCGCCCGGTCCACCGCCCTCACCTGGCCCGAGGCCGGCGGCCGCTACCTCGACCTGATCGGCCGCCTCCGCGTCGAGCGTGCGGCGTGACCGGACCGCCCCTCCCCTACGCCCATCTCGACGCGCTGACCGACGAGCGGGGCCTCTTCGAGCACGCGCTGCTCGACGTGCCCCGTCCCGAGCACGGCTACTGCGTCGACGACGTCTCGCGCGCCCTGATCGTCGTGGTGCAGGAGCCGGAGCAGTCGTTCCTCACCCGGCGGCTGACGGAGCAGTACCTGCGGTTCCTCGAGCACGCCGCCGACGAGGACGGCTCGGTCTGCAACCGCATGAGCCCCGACGGCGTGTTCACCGACGAGGCGTCGGTCGGCGACTGGTGGGGTCGGAGCGTCTGGGCCGCGGGCGTCACCGCGGTGCACGCCGAGCTGCCCCTGACGCGCCGGCGGGCGATGCGGCTCTTCCTCCGTCTCGCCGAGCAGCGCTCACCCGATCTCCGCGCGATGACCTTCGCCGTGCTCGGCGCGGCCGAGGTCTGCGAGGTGCGGCCGCACTCCGCGGCGGCGACCCTGCTGCTGGCCGACGCCGCCCCGATGCTCGCGCGCGGGTCGAGCGAGCACTGGCCCTGGCCCGAGCCCCGGCTCCGGTACGCCAACGGCTGCATACCGGAGGCGCTCCTCGCCGCGGGAGCCGCACTCGGCGACCCGGTGCTCCTCGCGCAGGGCTTCCGCGCCCTGGCGTTCCTCCTGGCCGTCGAGTCGCGCGACGGCCACCTCTCGGTCACCGGAGTCGGAGGTCGCGGTCCCTCGGAGCACGAGGCCCTCTTCGATCAGCAGCCGATCGAGGTCGCGGCGATCGCGGCGGCCTGCGCCCGCGCGCTGACCCTCGAGGAGGATCCGCGCTGGCGCGACGGCCTCGCCTCGTGCTGGGCCTGGTTCCAGGGGGAGAACGATTCCGGCACCGTCATGCTCGACGCCGCGACCGGAGCGGGCTTCGACGGCCTCGAGCGCCGCGGCCGCAACGAGAACCGCGGGGCGGAGTCGACCGTCGCGGCACTGCACACCTCGCTCGTGGTGCGCCGCGCCGCGGTGCTGCCGACCCGCACGGGAGCGCCGCTCGCGCCGATCACCCGGCTCGTGGGGTGAGCGCACCGCTCCGGATCGGGATGCTCGCCCCGATCGCCTGGCGCACGCCTCCGCGCCACTACGGACCGTGGGAGCAGGTGACGAGCCTGCTCACCGAGGGGCTCGTGCGGCGCGGAGTCGACGTGACCCTCTTCGCCACCGGCGACTCCGTCACCCGCGCCCGGCTCGAGTCGCGCACTCCCGTCGGCTACGCCGAGTCGGTCGAGCCGGTCGACGGCCGCGTCTCGGAGTCGCTGCACATCGCGCACGTGCTCGCCCGCTCGCGGGAGCTGGGCCTGGATCTCGTGCACAACCACCTCGACTGGCTGCCGCTGTCGCTGGCCGCGCAGTGGACGGTGCCGCTGGTCACGACGGTGCACGGCTTCTCCGGCCCGGGGATCCTGCCGGCCTACCGCGAGGCCCTCCGGCATCCGCTGACCGCGCACCTCGTCTCGATCTCGGACAGCGACCGCTCGCCCGAGCTCGACTACGCCGCGACCGTGCACCACGGGATCGACGTCGAGGCGTTCCCGGAGCCGGGTGCGGACGTCTGCGACGACCTGGTGGTCCTCGGGCGCATCCATCCCGACAAGGGGACCGCCGAGGCGGTGCGGATCGCGGCGAGCGCCGGACGCAGGCTCGTGATCTGCGGCCTCGTGCAGGACGAGCGCTACTGGCGCGACGACGTGGAGCCCTTCGTCGACGGCGACCGGGTCGAGTACCGCGGCTCCGTCGGCCCCGAGGAGCGCGCCCGCGTGCTCTCGGGAGCCGCCGCCCTGCTGCATCCGATCGGCTTCGACGAGCCCTTCGGACTCTCGGTCGTCGAGGCCCTGGCGTGCGGCACCCCGGTGATCGCCTACCGGCGCGGCTCGATGCCCGAGGTCGTCGACGACGGCGTGACCGGCTTCGTGGTCGACTCGGCCGCAGAGGCCGTCGCCGCCCTCGAGCGGGCGGCGCGGCTCGACCGCGGCGAGATCCGGGCGGTGGCGCGCCGCCGCTTCGCCGTCGAGCGGATGGTCGACGACTACCTCGAGGTGTACGCGCGGGTGCTGGCTGGTCAGCCGGCCTGAGCCTCGAGGTCGAGCTCCTGGAAGTCGGCGACCTCGCTCAGCCAGCGCTCCTGCACGAACCGGACGTGGTCCGGATGCGCGTCGTACGCCGCGAACGCCGCCCGGTCGGCGAAGACCATCGAGAACTGCCAGGCCAGATCGCTCTTCGGGCTGACCTGCCTGCTCACGGTGAAGTCCTCGACTCCGGGGATCCCGGTGAGGATGCGCCGCGCGCTCGCGAGGAACTCCGCCTCCTCGGCGGAGCCCCCCGGGTGCACGAGCGAGAACGCGACGGTGTGCCGCAGCGCCGCGCCGGGCGCGATCTCCTCCGACACCTGCCGGCGGGCGTCGTCGATCGTCGCCATCACCTGGACGACCTCGTGGTGCGGATGCACGGGCGACTCGACGAGCCCCTGCGCGACGTAGGAGGCGAAGGCGGTGGCCTGGTGCGCGAGTCCGTCGTGCACCTCGGCGTGGCTCTCGTCGATCCAGGTCGCCGACTCGTCGCCGCCGAGGCCGCCGAGCGTGAGGGTGAGACCGCTCGGGCCGAAGAAGGGGCTGTGCACGAGCAGGCGGCCCCGGGATCCGACGATGAGCGCCTCGACGGGCAGCGACGCCTCGAGGGACGTCGACAGCAGCGCCCGCGCGCCCGACTCCGTCTCGAGCAGCAGATCGGCGCTCGCGTCGACGCCCGTCTGCTGCTCGATCGTGCCGGTGGCGGTGATCCGCGACGGCGCTCCGATGACCGACGAGGCGAACGAGATCGGGTACACGCCGGCGTCCAGCAGCGCGCCTCCGCCGAGCTCGCGGTTCCACAGGCGGTGCTCCGGGAGGAAGGGCATCAGGAATCCGAAGTCGGCGCGCACCAGGCGCACCTCGCCGAGCACCCCGCTCTCGAGCACCTGGCGGATCACGTCGGCCTGCGGCAGGTAGCGCGTCCACATCGCCTCCATCACGAGCACTCCGGCTGCGCGCCCCGCGTCGGTGATCGCGCGCGCCTCGCGCTCCGACATCGCGATCGGCTTCTCGATCAGCACGTGCTTGCCGGCCGCGATCGCGGCGAGCGCCTGGTCGTGGTGCAGCGGGTGCGGAGTGGCGACGTACACGACGTCGACGGTGTCGTCCGCGAGCAGCGCCTCGACCGAGTCGTGGACGGTCCCGATGCCGTGCTCGTCGGCGAACGCCCGGGTCTTCGCGGCGTCGCGCGCGGTGACCGCGACCGCGCGCTGGGCGGTGTGCTCGTGGATCGCGTGCACGAAGCGGGCGGCGATGCCCGTGCCGATCACGCCCCAGCGCAGCGCCGGCTCGGAGCCGGGATCGATCGGTCGCGGGGCGGGGAGCGTCACGGTCATGGGTCGCCTTCTCGTGGGGGCGCCGCCTCGATGCGGCACAGGTCGTCCCGGCGACGCTAGCACCCGCGCCTGGCTGGTGTGGGAGCGCTCTACCGGGTGCCGAACACCGAGCCGCGCGGTTCCGGCACGGCGATCACGAGCGTCCGGGACTGCGCGCGCCACCCGCACTCCGGCCCCTCCGGCTCGCCGAGCAACCGCCACGACAGCGGCTGCTGCCGCTCGATCAGGACCTCGCCCTCGCGGTCCGCGATCGTCACCGTCGCGTCGTCCGGAGGCGCGGTGCCCACCTCGAACACCCAGCCGCCGTCCTCGTCCCGCGCGACCGGGTACGAGGGCGCCCCGTCCGGAGTCACCGCGTCGGGCCGCGAGCACACGCCGCCCGAGCACAACCGCACGTCGGCGACGGAGCCGCTCCCCGGCCCCTCCACGCTGACCGTGAGCGTCGTGCTCCACCCGGGGCACGCCGGGGACGGTGCGCAGCCGGCGAGCACCGCGGTCGCGACCGCCGCCGCGATCACCGCCCCCGCTCCTCGCCTCCGCATGCGCTCATCCTCGCGGCACCCCCGCACGCCGTCCAGCGGTTGGGGGTTCAGGCGCGGACGGGCTCGGTCCCGCTCCGTCCTGCTCCTCGCCGCTCCGTCCTGCTCCTCGCCGCTCTGTCCCGCTCCTCGCCGCTCCGTCCTGCTCCTCGCCGCTCCGTCCTGCTCCTCGCCGCTCCGTCCTGCTCCTCGCCGCTCGGTCCTGCTCCTCGCCGCTCCGTCCTGCTCCTCCGCGATCCGCGCGTCAGCACGACCGCTGCGCCCCTCATCCGTCACGAACGGCCCGCCGACGGAGGAGAACGACCTCCTCCGACGGATCGGTCCGCTCCGCCGACAGGTCGACCGGCCAGGAGGGGGGCGCTCCCGGCCACGCGCGGCCGCCGCCCGAGCGCTCGGCGAGCGCCCGCCGCAGGCGCTCGACCGATCTCTCCGGATGCGGGAGGAACTCCGACTTCACGATCCGGACCGACCGCACCCCCAGCGCGGCGAAGTCGTCGTAACGGCCGATGTCACGGGCGAACCGTCGTGGATCCGTCCGATGCCCGTCCCCCTCGTACTCCCATCCCACGCGCTCGGCCTCGTACCAGCCGTCCGAGTACCCCGCGATCGCACCCGAGGGGAAGCGGATCGGCACCTGCAGTTGCGGCTCCGGCAGGCCCGATCGGACGGAGGCGAGTCGGAAGCGCGTCTCCTGGCGCGAGTCGGCACCCTGCCGCACCAGTGTGATGGCCAGCCGGATCCGGGCCGCACCTCGCCCCTCGAAACGCCACGACCGCTCCGTCAGCTCCCTCAGGGTCACCCACGGGCGGGGGTCGTCCGGATCGCCGATGAGCGGATCCCGCACCAGCGCATCACCGACGGCCACCAGATCGTCGAGCTCGAGCAGCGCGCCGAGGTGGCACCAGAGCGACGCCGGATCGGTGACCGGCAGCCCCCGCCGGACGACCCGGTGCACGAGCGGATCGCTGATCGCGTGCCCCGCGACTCCGGGGCGGCGGGGCGCTCGGGCGGGTGCGCGGACGCTCACGTGCAGCGGCTCGTCCGCCAGGGCCTCCGGCAGCTCCAACGGCCACAGCCTCGCCGCCGTCAGATGGCTGAGCACTGCGCCGGGCCCGAGCCCCGTGAGCAGCGCCTGCGCTCGCCGTCTCGGACCGGAGTCGGTCGCCCTGCACCGCACCCCGTGGAAGGGCGCGATCAGATCGCCGCTGCGGAGCCGCCCCGGGCCGATCCCCTCCTCGCGCGCTCGAGCGACGGTGAACGGCGCATCGCGCAGAGGACGGGGAAGGAGGAACGGTTCGGGCATGCGCCTACGGTGCCGCGCCGTCGCCCCGCCGAACCGTCATCCACAGGCCGCGGACTTCTCCACAGCCTGGGAGGGGCGCTCCATCCGTCGCAGTCCGCCGCCTCCAGCACATGACCCCGACCGTTCGTGACGGATCGCCGCCCCTTCAGCGCCCCCGGCAGCACTTCGTGACGGATCGACACCCCGCAAGTACCCGTGCATCCTCACGTCACCCCGGATCACCCCGGAGCCC
>NZ_JADILJ010000083.1 GCF_017355185.1 Rathayibacter sp. SD072
CGCAGGTGTCGGGGACTCTGACGGCTCTCGACGACGAGGGTGCTCACCTCCGTCTCGCTCCTGCTGGCCACTCAACGAGGGTTCTCTTTCGGAGCGAGGAGACGGTTCTGGCTCGTGCCGGCGACAGGGTCGGCTTATCGGGGTGAAGACTCTGCTGGTCTAGTCGACGCCCAGGCGGGGCGGCTCCTGTCCGTGAACGACGAAACGCCGACCCGGAGCACACCGGGTCGGCGTTTCGTCGTTAGCGGTCCACTACTCGAGGAGCTTGCCTGCGGTGGCGACCTCGCGGATGAGGGACTGGATCTCCTCGGGGACTGCGGGGATCTCCTCGCGGGTGATGCCCGTCGAGGGCGACCAGACGAGGTTCACCTGCAGGGCCGGGTCCAGGTCCGGGTAGTCGCTGCGGTTGTGGCAGCCACGGCTCTCGCGGCGCTCGAGCGCCGCTTCGAGGGTGGCCCGCGCCGCCATGGCCGCCGACTTGAGGTCGAAGGCGTGCGCGAGGTCCTGGAAGCCGGCGATGTCCGGGTGCACCCCGATGTCGGCGATGCGCGCCTCGATCGCGTCGAGCTCGGCGAGACCGGTCAGCAGCCCCGCCTCGTCGCGGACGACTCCGGCGTGCTCGGTCATCGTGTTGCGGATCGCGCGCTGCAGGGCGCGGACGTTCTCGGTGCCGTCGGCAGCGAGCAGATCCGCGATCTCGTCGCGCGCCACCTGGAGTGAGGCGGTCGAGCGGGTCTGCGCCTTCAGTGAGGCGGAGTACTTCGCGGCGGCCTGTCCGACGATCCGGCCGAAGACGAGGAGCTCGATCAGCGAGTTGCCGCCGAGCCGGTTCGCGCCGTGCAGACCGCTGGACGCCTCGCCGATGGCGTAGAGCCCGGGGACGTCCGTGCTGTGATCGTCGGACCGGACCCAGACCCCGCCCATCGAGTAGTGCGCGGTCGGCGCGATCTCGATCGGGTCCTTCGTGATGTCGAGCATCTGCAGCTCGAGCATGGTCTGGTACACGCGGGGGAGCCGGGTCATGATCGTTTCGCGAGGCAGGTGCGAGACGTCGAGCCAGACTCCGCCGTTCGGCGTGCCGCGACCCTCCTTGATCTCGGTGTAGCAGGCCAGCGCGACGCGATCGCGGGTGGAGAGCTCGAGCCGCTCGGGGTCGTACTTCCCCATGAAGCGCTCACCGAGTCCGTTGCGCAGGATGCCGCCCTCGCCGCGCGCCGCCTCGGAGATGAGGGTGCCGGCCGCGTTCTCGGGCTCGATGATGCCCGACGGGTGGAACTGCACCAGCTCGGGATCACGCAGGCGACCGCCGGCCTCGACGGCCAGGCGGAAGGAGTCTCCCGTGTTCTCGTCGCGGCGCGAGGACGTGCGGCGCCAGATGCGGTTGTGCCCGCCGGCGGCGAGGATCACCGCGTCGGCGTGGATGAGGTAGCGGGTGCCGTCGACGAGGTCGAAGCCGTAGGCGCCGAAGACGGCTCCGTCGTCGTTGACGAGGATGCGCGTGACGTAGACGGTGTCGAGGATCGGGATCTCGAGCTGCGCGGCGCGGTTGACGAGCGTGCGCTGGATCTCGAGGCCGGTGTAGTCGCCCGCGAAGGCGGTGCGGCGGTAGGTGTGCGCACCGAAGAAGCGCTGGGAGATGCGTCCGTCGTCCTCGCGGGCGAACGGCATGCCGTAGCGCTCGAGGTCCTGGATGCCGCGGGCGGCGTTCGAGGTGACGATCTCGACGGTGTGCGGGTTGGCGAGCAGGTACGACTCGGTGATCGTGTCGGCCGCGTGCTGCTGCCAGCTGTCGTCGGGGTCCATCGTGGCGAGAGCGGCGTTGATCCCACCGGCGGCGAGCGAGGTGTGCGCGTCCGACTTCGAGCGCTTGCCCAGCGCGAGGACGTCGACGCCGGCCTCGGCCAGCTCGATCGCGGCGCGCAGGCCCGATCCGCCCGTGCCGATGACGAGGACGGAGGTGGAGATCCGACGCTCCGGAGTGGTGGTGGCTGAAGTGGTCATGTCCCCACGCTAGGTTTCGCTCCTCGATTACTCCAATGCATATATCGCCTCCGGACCATGCGCTTAGGGTATGACCATGAACCTCGAGCAGCTGACCGGATTCATCGAGGTCGCGCGCCTCGGCAGCTTCACCCGCGCGGCCGAGGAGCTGCACCTGGCGCAGCCCTCGCTGAGCCGGCAGATCGCCTCACTGGAGCAGGATCTGGGCTCGGAGCTGTTCCACCGCTCCCGCGGGGGCAACACCCTCACCCCGGCCGGCGAGCTCCTCCTGCCGCTCGCGCGGCGCATGCTCGCCGACGCGGAGTCGGTGCGCCGCGAGCTGGCGGAGCTGGCCGGACTCGAGCGCGGACGGGTGCGCTTCGGCGCACCTCCGACCCTCTGCATCAGCCTCGTCGCGGAGGTGCTGCACGCGTTCCACGCGGCTCACCCCGCCATCGAGCTGCACCTCGCCGAGGACGGATCGCGGAGCCTCTTCGACCGCCTCGCGCGGGGCGAGCTCGATCTCGCGCTCGTGACGACGTCGACCGCGGCGTCCGTCGGCGCCTTCACCGTGACTCCGCTGCTCGTCGAGGAGCTCGTCGTCGTCTCCTCCGCCGCGGAGCCCGCGCTGGCGGAGTCGGGCGCCCTGGACCTCGCGGCGGTGTCCCGCCTCCCGCAGATCGTCTTCAACTCGAGCTACGACCTGCGCCGCACGACGGACGCCGCGTTCGCGGCGGCCGGCCTGAGTCCCGACGTCGTGCTGGAGGGAGCCGAGATGGACGCGGTGCTGCGCTTCGCCGAGCGGGGTCTCGGCATCGCGATCGTCCCGGCGATGGTGCTGCAGGGCCGGCCGGGGCTGCGATCGATCCGGATCGAGGAGACCGCGTCGGAGCGGCCGCAGCTCACGCGGACGATCAGTCTGGCGAGGCCGGCGGACCTGGCGCCGACGGCGGCGGTGCAGGTGATGCAGCGGACGATCGCGGCGACGGCACGGGCCTTCGCGGCACAGGCGGGCGGGACGATGCGGGTGGCGGAGGGTCACGGGGCGTCGGGGAGGACGTCGCCGTGACGACAGGTGCGCCGCCGCAGGGTGTCCCTGCGGCGCGGCGCTGACGTCCGCCGGCACGAGAGAGGGGCCCCTGGATGGGGACCCCTCGGTCGTCGTGCAGGACTTCCTAGTCGGTCAGACCGTCACCTCACCTCACGGCCGGGTCGAGTCGTACAGGGGACCGTCGTCCTTCGCCGCGGCTCCCCGCTGGTCGTGAGGCACCGAGACCTGCACGGTGCCCGAGCAGGTTCCGCCGTTGCCGTCAGCCGCGGTGAACGAGACGTGGTAGACGCGACCGTTGCCGGGGACCTTCGGGGATCCGCTGCGCTCCGCTCGGATCAGGGCCGTGCTCGTTCCGACGCCCGCGCCGTCGACGGCGGTGCTGCCGTCGCCCGCGGTGTTGACCGGCTCATCCTGGTAGATGGACGTGACGGTGACGGTGACGGGGTCGCCGTCGGGATCGGTGATCCCGGTGATGGTGACCGGGACCAGCTTGTGGTTCGGCGGCCACACCGACGGGCCGGCCGTCGCGGTCGTGCAGACCGGCGGCAGGTTGCGGAGCTCCCAGATCGCCTCGGCCGTGGCGGTGCGGATGTCGCCGTCATCGTCGAAGCTCGCCGAGATCGAGTCGGTGCCGGCGACGGTGCCGACGTAGCTGAAGACGGCTCGACCGTCCGCATCGGTCGTCGCCGTCCCGGTGGCGGTGTTCGCACCGGTGACCTGGAACGTGACGAGCTCGCCCGCTACCGGGTTCCCGTCACCGTCGAGGACGGTGGCGGTGACGGTGTGGGTCGCGCCGACGTCGAGCGTCGCCGTGGCCGGGTCGAGGGTGATCGCTCCGGGGAGGACGACGTTCGCGCCGCCGAGCGCTGCGGCCTCACCGGTGACGGCGTTCGTCGCGAGGACGGAGAGGAAGGCGGGGAAGGTGTCGTACTCGTCGTGCCAGCAGCAGATGTCGAGCGCGTCGGTGATCCCGATCTCGAGGCCGTCGGCGGTGGGGGTGATGTCGCGGTACTGGTCGGGGAAGCTGAAGGTGAACGATCCCAGCCCGCTGATGTAGCCGTAGGGCTGGCTGAGCCCCTGCTGGTTGAATCCGAGCAGTCCGCGTCCGGAGTTCACGTAGTCGGCGATGTCGATCCGCCGCTCGGTGAAGAGGTTGTTCTCGGCCTCGGTGATACCGCCGCAGGTGTCGAGCGAGGAACTGGCCACCGCGACCATCTGGTACGGAGCGAAGTCCGCCGTCGTGATCTCGGCGCCGTTCAGGTAGTCGATCGTCTCCGCCGTCTCGACACCGATCGCGTCCCAGAACACTCCGGCATCGCAGCCGTTCGCTCCGATCACGGCGATGCCGTCGCCGCCGGAGCTCTCGGCCAGGATGCTCTCGACCACGTCGACGTAGACGCTCAGGGGGCCGTGACCGCCCGGCCCTCCGTCCTCGGCGTCGATGCCCATCAGCACCACCGGTCCGCCGCTGGTCGCCGCGGCGGCCGCGCCGGCCCCCAGTGGCATCAGTGCGGCGGAAGTCAGCAGCGCGATGGCTGCAGCGGCGATTCGGCCGCGTGTCGTGGCTGTCATCTTCTCTCCTTCGAGAAGCCGAGGGCACCGTTCGGATCGGTGTGCTACTCGGGCACCTGACCGTAGCGCCGAGGGAGATGCGGTCGATAGTGCACCTGGAGACCGATTTCACCCCGTATCCACCCCCAGTACACGGGTTCATAAGGCAATGGATTCCTCATTCGACCGGCCGGAAGGGTGGCAGAGGACGGCGATGACTGCACCAGGCGGTGTGCTTCCGGCCCGACGACGAACGCGCGGGAACCGCTCCGAACGCTCGTCGAGGCGGATGGGCACACGTCCGAACCGCATTCGGCGGGCTCCGACTCCCCTCGGTCGAGCGCGGTTCCTTCAGGCCGAGGACTCGCGCGGAACGAGCCGCACCGGCATCCGCCGGACGCCCGGAGTGGCTCCGCCGCGGATCGCGTGCGACAGCTCCTCCGCCGCGGCGCGGCCCAGGGTCTCGAGCTGCATGTCGATGCTCGAGAGCGGGGGGCGGGCCGCCTCGACGAGCAGGTCCCAGTTGTCGAAGCCGACCGCCGCGACGTCGCGGGGGACGCGGCGGCCGCTCTCGCGGAGGTGGTCGAGGGCGCCGCGGGCGATCTGGTCGCTCGCGCAGATGAGGGCGTCGAGATCGGGGTGGGCGTTCACGAGCTCCTCCGCGCACTGGCGGCCCCAGCTCTCGGACCACTGGCCGTAGAGGACGTCGCCGCCGACCAGCGGCAGGCCCGCCTCCGTCAACGCCTCCTGGACGCCGGCGGCGCGGTCGCGGGCGGCGGCGTAGCTGGGCTCGCCGTTGATGAGGGCGATGCGGCGGCGGCCCCTCTCGACGAGGTGGCGGGCGGCGAGGACACCGGCCTGCGCGTTGTCGGGGGTGAAGGACGAGTCGGCGGGATCCTCGGAGGGGGCGTACGCGTAGACGACGGGCACGGGGATCGTGCTCGTGATCGAGGGGCGCGAGTTGGTCGTGCGACCGAGGACCACGATGCCGTCCACGCGCTTGGCGAGCAGGTTCTTGATGTGGTGCTGCTCGCGGACGGCGTCGCCGCGGGCGTCGCAGAGGAGCACCGAGGTGGAGCCGGCACCGAAGGCGTCCTCGGCGCCGAGGAGGACCGGGAGCACGAAGCGGTTGTCGAGGTCGCTGGTGAGCATGCCGATCGTGCCGGTGCGCGTCGAGTTCAACGCCTTCGCGAAGGGGTTCGGCGTGAAGGAGAGCGAGGTGGCGGCGTCGAGGACTCGCTGACGGGTCTCGGCGCGGACCTGATCGCGGTTGTTGAGCGCCTTCGACGCGGTGGCGACCGAGACTCCGGCGACCCGTGCCACGTCGGTCAGGGTGATGGTGCCAGTGGGCTTGCGCGGGGTCACGGCGTCCTCCGATCGGCGGCGCTGGTCGGCGCTCCGCACGATCCTCGCATGGAAACCGAAAAGACCGAAACGATCACGTCTCTTGACGCAGCCCCCGTCGATGCCTAGGTTCAACGGCAGAAAGTAGTTTCGGTGCCGCGGTGAAGCGGACCGGCGACCCGTCAACGACGAAGGGATCATCTCGTGAGGACGAGGAAGTACGCACGGGGCCTCAGCGCCGCCGTCGCTCTGGGAGCGGCCGCGGCCGTGCTGACCGGCTGCGCGGGAGGCTCGGGAGGCGACTCCACCTCGGCCGCCGGGGGCACCTACACGTTCTGGGACCCGTACCCCCAGTTCGACGAGAGCAGCGACTGGGCCACCCTGATCGACGCCTGCGGCACGGAGGCGGGCGTGAGCATCGAGCGCACCGGGTACGACACCACGGACCTCACGAACAAGGCGCTGCTCGCCGGGCAGCAGGGGAACTCGCCCGACATCCTGCTCGTCGACAACCCTGTCGTGTCCACGCTGGCCGAGTCGGGCATCCTGACGACCACCGCCGAGAACGGACTCGAGACCGGTGGCATCGACGCGAACATCCTGGCCGCGGGCGAGGTCGACGGCGACACCTACGGCGTCCCGATCGGAGCCAACACGCTCGCGCTGTACTACAACACGGCGGTGCTCGCGGCGGCCGGAGTGGACATCGCCTCGGTCACCGACTGGGCGAGCCTGACCGAGGCGCTCGCGAAGGTCACCGCCTCGGGCGGCAAGGGCATCACGTTCTCGGGCATCGGCACCGAGGAGGGGAGCTTCCAGTTCCTCCCGTGGTTCTGGGGATCGGGCGCAGAGCTCACCGAGCTCGACTCGCCGGAGGCCGTCGAGGCCGTCTCGCTCTGGACCGACTGGGTGCAGAAGGGCTACGCGCCCGACTCCGTCATCGGCAACACGCAGACGACGAGCTGGCAGGAGTTCGAGACCGGCGAGTACGCGTTCGGCGAGAACGGGACCTGGCAGCTGGCCAATGCGAAGGCGTCCGGCATCGACTACGGGATCCTGACCATCCCCGCGATCGACGGCGGCTCGGCTCCGGCACCGACCGGAGGCGAGTTCCTGACGATCCCGGTGCAGGACGACGACGCGCGCTACGAGACCACCGCGGCGATCGCCGAGTGCCTGACGTCGACCGACAACCTCGTCACCACCGACACGACGCTCTCGTACATCGCGCCGACCGCGGACGCCCAGGCGGCGCAGGTGGCGGCGAACGCCGACCTCGAGCCGTGGGTCGAGGCGGTGCAGGCCGCGAAGGGCCGCACCTCCGACAACCTCGGCACGCAGTACCCGCGCATCTCGGAGCAGCTCTG
>NZ_JADILJ010000084.1 GCF_017355185.1 Rathayibacter sp. SD072
CACGAGGGCGTCGCCGTCGTGCTGGAGGAGGTCGAAGACGATCTCGCGGTGCACGCCGTCGCCGTCGGGGACGGCGAAGCGGTGGTACGCGATGACCCAGTCGTCCGTTCCCGGGACGCGGCAGACGGTGTGGTGGCCGGTGGCCAGGATCCCCTCCGCCGTGTTCTTCTCGAGCAGGACGCCGCCGTCCGTCCACGGACCGAACGGGCTCGGACCGAACGCCCAGCGCACCCGGTAGTCCTCCTCCCGGGTGTCGTTCTCGGACCAGGTGAGGAAGTAGGAGTCGCCCCTGCGGTGCAGGTGCGCCGCCTCGCGGAAGCCCGTGGGGACCCAGGAGTGCACGTCGTCCTCGTCGAACGACACGAGGTCCTGGCCGAGACGCACGATGTGCGCCACCGAATTGCCCCACAGCAGGTAGACCGCTCCGTCGTCGTCCACGAACACCGACGGGTCGATGCTCGTTCCGGCGAACCTCCCCGCGCGCACCAGGGGGGCGCCGAGGTCGACGTAGGGACCGGCGGGGTCGGAGGCGCGCGCTACTCCGATGCTGTTGTCGGCGGTGAAGAACAGGTAGTGCGTCCCGTCAGCCTCGAGTGCTGCGGGCGCCCAGGCGAAGGAGTCCGCCCAGGACACGTCCCGTCCCAGACGCAGGATCTCGCCGTCGTCGGTCCAGTCGACGAGATCGGGGGAGGAGTAGCAGCGGAAGGCGCTCGCCCCCCAGTCCTGGATCCCGTCCGTCGTCGGGAACAGGTGCCATCGCCCGCCGGAGACGACGAGCGACGGATCGGCGAGGAAACGCTCCAGGGGTGACGAGGAGGTCCTCGCGGTCGTGCCGGTCATCGCACTCCTTCGTGCTCCGGTGCCTGTATCGATACAGGCGGGTCATGTATCGATACAGTAGGCCGCGCACCAGGAGGTGTCAAGAGCGGCTCGAGGATCCGATCCGTCCGGATCAGGCAGCGCCTGCGAGCCCTCCGACGACCAGGGCGGCACCACCGAGAGCGGCTACGGCGAGGGTGAGGCGCCGGACGGCGGCGGCCGGTACCCGACGGGCCAGCGGGACGGCCGCCAGGGCGCCGAGGGCGAGTCCCGCGAGTGCCCAGCCCAGCCCGGGCAGGTCCTCGGCAGTGGGACCGAGCACCAGCAGTGTCAGGACGTTCAGGGGCAGCGCGAAAGCCTGGAGCGTGGCGCTCGCCACCGCGGGCGGCCACTGCCGCTGCGCGGCGAAGAGGGCGACCGGCGGGCCGCCCGCGCCCGCCAGCACTGTGAACGCCCCGCTCAGCGCACCCGCCAGGACCGCCCCTCGCACTCCGTCGAGGAAGGGGAGGGCGCGGCCGGCCGCGACGAGGCCGGACGCGAGCAGGATGACGGCACCCGCGACCACCGCCAGCACGGCGGGCCGGAACGCGTTCGAGAGCAGGACGGCCGGCACGATCAGGAGCGCTGCGGGCACGAGGAGTCGCAGCGCGTCGGCGGCGCGCACATGCCGGAAGGAGCGGACGAGCACCACGACGTTCAGGAGGATCGACAGCAGGAGCACGGTGCGGACGCCCCGATCGTGTCCGAGCGCGAGGACGAGCAGGGGAGACGTGACGAGGGCGAATCCGACTCCCGAGACGATCTGGCACACCGCCCCGACGGCGACGACCAGCAGCACGACCGCGCTCAGCGTGTCCACCCGCGCCTCCTGACCGGCACCCGGCGGGCCCGACCGGCCACACTAGCGGGACCGGCGCTCGCGGGGAGCGCAGCGGGAATCGGAGGAGCGCCTCAGGCGGCGCGACGTCCCGAGAACAGCGCGTGCAGCAGCGGCACGATCGAGACGATCATCAGCACCGAGCCGAGCACCGCGTCGTCGGGTCGGACCACGGCCCCGCCGATCAGCAGCCCTGCGAACAGCACCGCCGAGACCACTCGGCGCACCGTGGCGTCGAGGCGGTTCAGCCGCCGCTCCACGCTCGGCACCGTGACGGCGAGCGTCCCGTCCTCGAGCGTCGAGGCGAGCGCGTCGAGGCGGCGCGGCAGGCGCCAGAGCAGAGCGAGGTTGTCGACGGCCTGCCGACCGAGATCCTGCACGACGTTGCCGCGCTCCTCCCGGATCAGCCGCTGCGCGTAGGGCTCCACCGAGTCCCACAGGTTGAAGGCGGGATCGAGCGCGCTGCACACGCCGGACGTCAACGACATGGCGCGGATGATCAGCAGGAAGTTCTCCGGCAGCTGGAACGGGAGGGAGCGCACCACGTCGCCGAACTGCACGGCGAACTCCTTGAACTCCCGCGGATCCACTTCGCGCAGCTCCGCGAAGCCCATGCCCCCGAACCGCGCGAACAGCTGGGTCATGGCGCGCTCGAGCTCGCGGGAGTCGGCCGAGGGGAGGAGCACGCCGACGTCGCGCGCGGCGTCGACGAGGCCCTTGCCGTCGCGGGAGGCGGCGGCGATCAGCATCGCCCGCAGGCCCGCCCTGGTCGTGGGCGGCACCTCGCCCATCATGCCGAAGTCGATGAAGGTCAGCTTCCACGGGAGCTCCCCGTCGGGAGTCGGAGTGACGAAGACGTTGCCCGGGTGCGGATCGGCGTGGAACCAGCCGGTGGTGAAGAGCTGATCGAACATGACCGCGGCGAAGACGGGGGCGACGTCGCGGGGATCGATGCCCGCGTCGCGCAGTCCGTCGGCGTCGGTGATCTTGACGGCCGTGACGTCCTGCAGGGTGAGGACCTTGCGGGTCGACCGCTCCCAGACGACGTCCGGCACGCTCACCCGCGGGTCGTCGGCGAAGCCCGCGGCGAAGCGGACCGAGTTGACGGCCTCGCGCAGGTAGTCGATCTCCTCGAGGCTGGTCGCCGCGAACTCCTCGACGAGTGCGGGAGCATCGACGCGGTCCGAGACGAGGCGCACGTGGGTGAGCCACCGACCGACCCGGCGCAGGGCGGCGAGGTCGACGTCGACGATCGCATCGATGCCGGGACGCTGCACCTTGACGATCGCCGTGCTGTGTCCGGTGTCTCCCGAGTCCAGCGCGGAGAGACGTGCGCGGTGGGCCTGCCCCAGCGACGCCGCGGCCACCGGGGACTCGTCGACCTGCGCGAAGGCGCGCTCCAGCGGCATCCCCAGCTCCGCTTCGGCGAGAGCCCGGATCCTCGGGAACGGCACCGGCGGCACCTCGTCCTGGAGCCCCTCGAGCTCGCGCGTGATCTCCGGCGGCAGCACGTCCAGGCGCGACGACATGAACTGCCCGACCTTGATCATCAGCCCGCCCAGCTCGACCGCGAGCACGTGGAAGCTCCGCGCGAAGCGCCGCATCCGGGCGGGGCGGGTGCGCAGTGCGATCACCGACAGCCCGAACCGGGGGAGGACGAGATCGAACCACCAGGTCACCGCGAGGTGCCAGGCGGCGAAACGCAGGATGCGGCGGTAGCGCCGCCGCTCACTGCCCGCTCGGCGGCCCGGGTCACTCGGACCCGGGCTGACCGACGACACCCGGGTCAGTCCTGCGCGAGGATCGCGTACAGGCGGCGGCGCACGTCCTCGAGCTCGGTCACGGCCTGCCGGATCTGGGCAGGGGTGCCGGAGCGCTGGACCTGAGCGGCGGCCTGGGCCAGCGCGATGCCGGCCTTCGGCAGTGCTCCCGCCTCGACCTGGTCGCCCTCCGAGAAGGGCGAGCCGGTTCCGGATGCCGCGACCTGGGCGTGACCGGCCTCGGTGAGCGAGTAGGTCTTGCGGCCGTTCGACTCGTCGGCCGAGATCAGGCCCTCGTCCGCCAGGAGCTGCAGGGTGGGGTAGACCGAGCCGGGGCTGGGCTTCCAGCTGCCGCCGCTGCGCTCCTCGATCTCGTGGATGATCTGGTAGCCGTGCATGGGCTGCTCCGCGAGCAGGGCGAGCACGGCGGCGCGGACGTCGCCGCGGCCGACGCGCGTTCCGACGCGCTTCTCGAAGCTCGAGCGCGCCTGCTCCATGGCCTGCCAGATGCTGTCGATGGGGTTGCCGGTGCCGAAGCCGCCGGTCGAGGAAGATGACGTGTTCATGATGACCTCCGTTTCTCCGAACGATACTCAGCGATATGTGCGGCGACTGTGAACGACTGGGGGATCCGCTGGGCCCGCGCAGTGCGTCGAACGACGCGATCGACGCGCGCCGCCGCAGTCATCGCGTGCGGCTGCCACCCCGTAGCCCTCGCCGAGGAGGCGGAGGGTCACGGGCGCCTAGCTGGCGGCGTCCGCGAAGGCACCGTGGACGAGAACGATGGTGGGCTTGTCAGACAGGAGGGAGTTCCTCACGACTCGAGGACCCGTCCGATGCGGATCAGCACGGTCGCGACGTCACGACCGAGCCAGAACCTTCCGGGAGGAACGCCAGCCGACACCTCCTCCGACATTCGTCGAAGGCACGTTGCGCACCGCGCGGATCGGAACGTCCCCTGGTTTCAGGGCGCTGCCTGCGGGTGCCTGCCGGTGCTGCTGGACATTGCTCTGATGCGGGTGCGCAGTTCGACCGGCGTCGAACTCCTTCTTGCACGACCTTGCCTACGGTTGATCAGGCACCGGGGGAGAAAGGTCGGCGATGCAGCGAAGGCGGCGGGAGATGCTTTCTCGCTAGCCGCCACCCCCAGTCTCGAGCGGGGCGTCGAGGCGGCACTCGCTCTCTACGATGCCGAACAGCTTCCCGTCGCCACAGCCAACAGCGAGCATGCTCCCGCAACGCTGAGCGCCCTCTCGCGTCGCCTCAGCCCGGCTGATGCACGTGGACGGCGCTGCTCGACGTCACGCCGTTGAACTCGAGATACAGCTGCCCCTCGACGACCGACACGGTCAGCGTGTTGCGGCGCTCGAGTACTGCGACCGCGGCATCCAGGAACCCGTGGTCGAAGCTCTGCACGGTGATCTGCTCGAGCTGGTGGACTCGCTTGCCGGACCACGCCGCGATCACCTTCTCCGGGTTGCGATGCGTGTAGACCGTCGTGCGGTCGGCCAGCCTGCTGCCGAAGTGCAGTCGCTCGGCATCCGGCGCGCCCACCTCGATCCACGTGGTCAGCCGGCCGGTGAGATCACGGACCAGCACCGCCGGCTCGGTCGCCGTCGACGAGATCCCCTCGCTGAAGGTGATCCCCTCCACGTATTCGAGGCAGTACGCGAGCACGCGCGTCATCATGTAGGCGTCGGTCTCGGAAGGGTGCCGAGCGGCCCGCAGCGTGATGTCTTCGTAGACGCCGCGGTCCACATCAGCCAGCTGTATCGCGAAGTTGTACATCACTGCGCCGGCTGCCATGTGTGCGAGCTTATGTCCTCTCGCTCATCGAGGAGCGCGAAGCTTCTCCGGCGCCGATGGGGGCATCGTGTTCGCGCGCCTCCACGCAAGAACGGCCCGGTAGGCGTCACTCCGTCGAGCGCATCTCACTCGCTGACTTGTAGCAGGGGACCCTGTTCGTGCATCGGGCGCACAACGAACTGACATAATGTGCATTATCGGATGTCAAAGAAACGCCCGAGAGCGGCTGTCGTGACGGTGCGTCCCCACCCGTCTGTTCCTCGACGAACAGCACTTCGAGCACCCGACATGACCGCCGGCGGAGCGATCCGGCCCTGACAGAAGACGGGAGCGCCTGGAGCGCCTCGCGGTCACCGGCGCGCGTCAGAACCTGCAGACATCGATCGCGGGAAGGACTCGGCGCCGCCGCGCGGAGCTGGGAGTCAGCCGACAGCCCGGACGCTCACGCCTGGACGAAGTCCGAGGTGTCGCCCACGAGCCGGGTGTTCTCCGTCGGGATCGGGTCGACGGCCGCCAGAGCGACCTCGGCCGCGAACTCGCCCACGTTGTAGAGCTTGCCCGCCGACTCGCGGCGCGAGCTGATGGCTCCCGGGTTCGAGCGCTCGAGCAGGGTCGCCGTGATCGTGCCCTCGATCATGTCCCCCGAGACGACGACGAAGTCGATCCCGCGCTCCGCGAGCTCGGGGATCCGGTCGCGCAGGGCGTCCTCGCCGGCACGCTTGGACAGGGCGACGGGCTCGTACTCGGGCATGGTCGGCGTCGAGCGGATGAAGTGGGCCTGGTGGCTGGTCACGAAGACGACGCGGGTTCCCTCGCCCAGCAGCGGCAGCGCCGCCTCCAGCGTGGCGACCTGGGAGTCGCGGTTGAGGACCATGGCGTAGTCCTCCCCCATGTTGCTCTCCATCCCGCCGGACGCGTTCAGCACGAGCACGTCGAGACCGCCGAGCTCCTCGCGGATGCGGGCGAACAGGTCGGCACGCGACTGCTCGTCCGTGAGGTCGGCGCCGACGGCGAACGCGGATCCTCCCGCTGCGACGATCTGATCGACGAGCTTGTTCGCGCGAGGCGCCTTCGAGCGGTAGTTCACGACGACGCGGGCACCGGCCTCGGCGAAGTACCGGACCGTGTCGGCGCCGATGCCGCGGGACGAGCCGGTGACGAGGACGCGCTTGCCGTCGAGCGAGCCGGGAGCGAGGGGGTTGGGCACGAGGAGTTCCTCCAGGACGCCGGCGCGAAGACCGGAGCGGGCACGATGTCGGGCCGGAGCCCCGACAGGCGATCCTGCTCGAGCGCTCGAACCCGGGAGCCATCAGCTCGCGCCGCGAGTCGGCGGGCAAGC
>NZ_JADILJ010000085.1 GCF_017355185.1 Rathayibacter sp. SD072
GGCGATGTCGGCGGCGGCCTGCTCGGGAGTCGCGGGGGCGCCGGCCCCGGCCTGGTCGGATCAGGCGCCCTGCATCCTCGATCGAGGGCCGGAGCGGCCCTCCGGGATGCGCTCGGGCACGGGGACGAGGGCGTGCGTGATCGCGCTCGAGAGGGTGAAGGCGCCGGAGTCGAGGTGCGAGGAGTGCCCGAGGCGGGTGGCCTCGTTGGCGCGCTGCTTCGCTCCGGAGGCGGGTCGGATGTCTCCGGAGAGGCTGATCTCGCCGAACGCCGCGATGCCGGGGCGGAGCGGCGTGTAGGCGTGCGCGGAGGCGATCGCGACGGCGATGGCGAGGTCGGCGGCGGGCTCCATCAGCTTCACTCCGCCGACCGTCGAGACGTACACGTCACAGCGCCGCAAGGGGATGCCTGCCTGCCGTTCGAGGACCGCGAGGATCATCGCGACGCGGGAGGCGTCGACTCCGTTCGTCACCCGGCGCGGGTGCTCGCCGTCGTTGGCGATGACGAGGGCCTGGATCTCGACGGGCAGGGCGCGCCGCCCCTCCATCGCCACGGTGACGCAGATGCCCGGGGTGGGGAAGCGGGTACGCGACAGGAAGAGGCCGCTCGGATCGGGGATCTCGGCGATGCCCTCGGCGGTCATCTCGAAGCAGCCGACCTCGTCGGTCGGGCCGAACCGGTTCTTGAGCGAGCGGACGAACCGCAGTGCCGTCTGGCGGTCGCCCTCGAAGTGGCAGACCACGTCGACCAGGTGCTCGAGCAGGCGCGGGCCGGCGATCGAGCCGTCCTTCGTCACGTGCCCGACGAGCACGAGCGGAAGCGCGCGTTCCTTGCAGACCCGGATCAGGGTGGCCGCGACCTCGCGGACCTGGCTCGGCCCGCCGGGCAGGCCGTCGACGGTGTCGCTCGCGACGGTCTGCACCGAGTCGACGATGAGGAGGTCGGGCTGCACCTCGTCGATCTGACCGAGGACCGTCGCGAGGTCGGTCTCGGCCGCGAGGTAGAGGCTGTCGTGCATCGCTCCGGTGCGCTCGGCGCGCATGCGGACCTGCGCGGCCGACTCCTCGGCGCTGACGTAGAGGACGCGCTGGCCCTCGGCGGCGGCGCGCGACGCGACCTCGAGCAGCAGCGTCGACTTGCCCACGCCGGGCTCGCCCGAGAGCAGGACGACCGCTCCTGAGACGATGCCGCCGCCGAGCACGCGATCGAGCTCGCCGACGCCGGTCGGCCGGTGGTGCGCCCCGGACGTGGTGGGGATCTCGGTGATCGGCCGGGCGACGCGCCCCGCGGAGGGAGCCACCGCCGCGACCGCACGGACCAGCCCTGTGCGCTCGGTGCTCTCGACGACCGTGCCCCACTGCTGGCACTCGCCGCAGCGGCCGACCCACTTGGCGGTCGTCCAGCCGCACTCCGAGCAGCGGTAGGCGGCGGTGCGCGTCTTCGAGGCGGCCATGAGGTCCTTCCGGAGCGGGTGGGAGGTGAGGGAGGGGTCTTCAGCGAGGCTAGGAGCCGCCTCCGACATCGGGCGTTCCTTCGAACGTGTCTTCGACGATACCGGGCGGCACCGACATGCGAGGGTGCCGCGCCCGCGCCGGGGAGAACGGTGCAGGCTCGCCACCTGTGGAGAGAGGCTCGCCCCGAGCGGCGCGCCGGCGCTGTCGGAGGTCTGCGGGAGGATGACCCCATGGCGTCGACAGTGCACCACCTCAAATCCGGCCGCGCGCTCGGGGTCTCCTGGACAGGTCCGGAGGACGCCGAGCACGTCGTCGTGCTGGCGCACCCCGCCCCCGGTTCGGCCGATCTCGATCCCGACCCCGCGGCGACCGCCCGGCACGGCGTCCGGCTGCTGTCGGTCGACCGCCCCGGCTACGGCGACTCCGAGCTGCTGAACGACCTCGACCAGGCCGGGGCCGGCGCCCCCGCGACTCCCGAGCAGGCCGCCGCCGACATCGCCGAGTACCTCGCCACCATCGGCATCGCCTCCGTCGCCGCCGCGGGCTGGTCGGCCGGCGGCCGCGTCGCGCTCGCGCTCTCGGCCAACTACCCGGGCCTCGTCGAGCGCGTGGCCGTGCTCGCGACTCCGGCGCCCGACGACGCCGTGCCGTGGGTCGGCGACGAGAACCGGGCGATGCTCGAGTCGCTGCGCGCGCTGCCGGTGGCCGACGCCGTCCAGACCCTCCGCGCCGCGCTCGAGCAGGCGTTCGGCCCGGCTCCCGCTCCGGCCGCCCTCCTCGGGATGCTCGGCGCGAGCGAGGCCGACGCCCCGCTGCTCGAGGCGCCCGGCGTTCGCGACCGCCTCCTCCGCATGCTCGGGCGAGCCGCTGCCCAGGGCGCCACCGGCATGGCCGCCGACATCATCGGCTACACGCTGCTCGACTGGGGCTTCGCGGTCGACGCCGTCGCCTCGCCCGCGCTCCTGCTCTACGGAGCCGAGGACGCCGAAGTCGGCCGCGTGCACGGCGAGTGGTACGCCGCGCGCCTGGCCGATTCGCGCCTCGAGGAGGTCCCCGGCCGCGGACACCTGCTCGCCGTCTCGGAGTGGGACCGCGTGCTCTCGTTCCTCCTGCCTGCGGTGGTCTGACCCGTCCGGCCCCTCGATCCCGCGCCGATTGGCGCGACTTGTGAGCGTCGCGTACACTCGACCCCGGTACCGTGTCCGAGCGGCCGAAGGAGCATGTCTCGAAAACATGTGTGGGCTTGCGTCCACCGTGGGTTCAAATCCCACCGGTACCGCCACTGTCGAAGGCCCCCCGCTTCCCCGGAAGCAGGGGGCCTTCGTCGTTCCCGGGGCGACGGATGCGCCGCCGATCGATGGTCCGGGGGCGTCCGCGCGTCGTTCCTCGCTGAGGGAGTAGGCCGGTCCGCTGCCGTATCGAGATCCGCGGTCTGCAGGCGGGCGGGTCTCGATACGCCGTTGCGCGGCTGCGTGAACTCGCGGTTAGACGTCTGCCGGTGGTCGGGGCGGCGATTGCGGCGGCCGGCGGTGAATTTGTAGGGCTCGACGCTACCGATTGCTCCGCAACTCAGTGACGAGGCGTGTGGCAGTGCTCGGGCTGACTATTGGCCTGTCTGCCACTGTCGCAAGTGGAGGAAGGACCAAGCCAGCTGCCGGTGCGCCCCGCGCGTGGCGGCTTCAGCGGCGTAGTAGCGGGAGCGACACCGCACGCGCTCGAGGAAGAACGCTGCATCTAGCTGTACAGGGTGCGTCTTCCCTTGGCCTCGGAGCTCGATCTGACGCGGGATTGGGCCCTTCCCCGGGTCTGAGACCCACTGATATGTCACCACATAAGACCTGGACGCCACGATTAGGTCGCACGCAGAGCGCCCCCGCGCTACTCCTTTGCAAGCGGCGAGGGGGCGTTTCGTCACTGTCAGGATATGTCTGGATCTTGCCAAGCCGCGATCGTCGCGTTGATCTGTGCCCGGCGGTACTCCGTCGCAAGCTTGAGCAGATATGCGGTGGGTGCATCATCTGGAATCGGCTGACCAAGATGCGTTCGAGGAGCATCTCGGGTGGTCACGAACCAGGTTGCCGCCGCACCGTGACCCTCCTTCAGGACGAGCGGATAGCGACGTTCCTGAGGCGTCTGGAAGCCAGTGATCCAGAACGACCCCTCCGGCAGTTGGGAGATCAACACGTCGTCCCCTGGAGGCTGAAAGCGATCGTCGACGTCTGCAGAGGAGAAGCTATGAGTCCAGAGCAGGGCCTCGAACGGATCGTCACCCTCGTGCGCCCCGCCATCCCTGATCTCCTTTACCCAGAGCATCAGCTCGTCCGTCGGTGGGTCCGGGTAGTTCGCTTTCCACCATTCCTTGAACTCTGGCTCTCGAGGCCTGGCGGTACTGCGGACGTGACGGAGCGTGTCGCCGTAGAGGCGGTTCTCCGCGGTCCGGATGTCGAACAGCGCGGACCGGATTCGGCGGATGGCCTCGCCTCCGCTGCCGGCGCCGTCGATTCCGGCAAGGGTCTGCTCGGCGTCTTGAACCCGCTGAAGTGCTCGTGCGTGGATGGTCATCGTGGCACCCTTCGCTGATGTGTGACTAAAGCTAGTGGCCGGACTGGACGAAGAAGAGATGCGGGCGCTCCGGGGCTTACGCCGCCTCGCTCGGATCGCGGATGCCGGGCGGAGGGGTGGTGCGATCTGTTCTCTCGTCGCGCGGAGATCAGTCGCCCGCTGGTGTGCACCACGATCCGCAGTGTCCTGGGTCGACCGCGACGCTCGACGGGTGGCGTCGTGGAGATCTGCAGGCATCGCCGGTTCTCTCGCCCTGGTGGGATGATCCCGATCGGAGCTGCTCGTCACGCGAATTAGGGTGGCGGGTCCTTCGAAGGCCTTCTCGGTTGGGTGATCGTGTTGATCCGAAGAGGGCTATTGTCCGGGCCCCTCGGTGTGCTTTGGATCGTCGTCTTCGTCGTCGTCATCCGCTTCCCTGGACAGAGATGCCGCCGAGGCGATGCACTCGCGGGCGGCTGGTCGCCGGAGTCTCCGTCGGAAGCGTGATGTTCGTCGTCGTCGAAAGCTTCTCGTGCACAGCTTCCGGCGATCTCGATCAGCAGCAACTTCGTGAACGGCGAGCGGCTCGCCCTGCTGCTGCCCGTGCTGTGGAGTGGAGTGGCAGTTGCAGTGACTTCCTCGCTCGCCGCTCTTCCGTCCCGACTCGCGCTTCGACGGAAGCGTCCGAGGGGGGAGTGACGGCGTGCCGCCGAGAGCTCCGTCTGCATTAGAGCGCGCCTCTCCGAGCATTCAAGACGAGTGGAGTTCTCCTGCGGAGCGAATCGGTCGCGGAGCGGCTGCGTCGAGGGCGGGCCGGACTCGGTCCTGCGCAGCCGCTGATCGGCGGTCAGCGCCGGCGGCGGGACGACGCCGCGTGCGCGAGGAGCGTCGCGACGACTCCGACGGCCACGCCGATGGCGGTTTCGAGGGCGCGGTCGCGGAGGAGGACGAGCTCGTCGGTGCGGTGGGCCAGCTCGACCATGAGGATCGCGAGCGGGGTCACGAAGGCCAGGGTGAGTCCGTAGTTGCGGCCGACGAAGAGCTCGGCGAGGACCTGGAGCAGGACGACGACGGCGATCGTGGCGAGCGGCGACAGGGGGAGGGCGAGGAGGGCGGCGGCGATCGCGACTCCGACGACGGTGCCGAGCATCCGGTGGCCCGCGCGGACCAGGCGGGCGGTGACGTCGGCGCCCGAGACGGCGGCGACAGCGGCGACCATCGCCCAGTAGGGGTGACCGAGGCCGGTGGCGGTGGGGATCGCGCCCGAGACGAGGACGACCGCGCCGAAGCGGAGCATCGCGGCGCGGGTCGTCGAGCGGGCGGCGGCGGCGCGGAACGAGGTGCGCCACGGGGTCGGCGGGAGGCGGCGGGCGCTCGGGGCGGCGACTCCCACCACTCCGACGAGGAGGGCGAAGGCGGCGGACGCGGCCGAGAGGAGGAACGCCTCCGGGATGCGCGAGGCGTCGGTGGGCACCGAGGCGCACGCGGTCACGGCGAACACGGGGAAGAGGGGGCCCGGCGGGTGCCAGTGCAGGGCATCGGTGAGGTAGGCGGCCGCCACCGCGACGGCGACGACCACGGGGATGATCAGCCACTCGCGGGCGGGGGAGAGGGCGACGGCGGTGCCGATCGTGACCGTCGCGACGAGGTAGCCGGCGGCCGAGAGCTGCATCCACAGGCGCGGGCGGTGCGTGTGCTGGCGACCGTAGAGCGCCGTGAAGGCGCCGAAGGTGGCGTAGAGCGCGAGATCGGTGCGCCCGAAGGCCCAGAGCACGAGGAGCGGCACGGCCATCGAGACGCCGGCGCGGATCGCGACGCGGTGGGCGCCGGCGTGCGGGCCGAGGGCGACGAGCTCCTT
>NZ_JADILJ010000086.1 GCF_017355185.1 Rathayibacter sp. SD072
GGCGGGTTAAACAGCGATGGCCACCCAGTGTCTGGGTGGCCATCGTGAATGGTGTCCGGCGGTGTCCTACTCTCCCACAGGGTCCCCCCTGCAGTACCATCGGCGCTGAGAGTCTTAGCTTCCGGGTTCGGAATGTGACCGGGCGTTTCCCTCTCGCTATAGCCGCCGTAACCCTTGCGACACACCCGCCAGCGAACTGGTGGGGGTCAAATCTTGGGGTTACACGTCTTGCGTGTATTCAATTATGTGCACCACCCCTCACAGGGTGGTGCGGTGCCCGTCTTCTGGGAACCACAAAGTGGACGCGAGCAATCTTCTGACCACTCCTACCAGCCTTTACAACGGTATGAGTGTAGTGATTGTCAAGTTATCGGCTTATTAGTACCGGTCAGCTCCGACAGTCTTTAGTCCTGTCTTCCACATCCGGCCTATCAACCCAGTAATCTGGCTGGGAGCCTCTCCCCCGAAGGGATGGAAATCTCATCTCGAAGCCGGCTTCCCGCTTAGATGCTTTCAGCGGTTATCCGTTCCGAACGTAGCTAATCAGCGGTGCTCCTGGCGGAACAACTGACACACCAGAGGTTCGTCCATCCCGGTCCTCTCGTACTAGGGATAGATCTTCTCAAATTTCCTACGCGCGCAGCGGATAGGGACCGAACTGTCTCACGACGTTCTAAACCCAGCTCGCGTACCGCTTTAATGGGCGAACAGCCCAACCCTTGGGACCTACTCCAGCCCCAGGATGCGACGAGCCGACATCGAGGTGCCAAACCATGCCGTCGATATGGACTCTTGGGCAAGATCAGCCTGTTATCCCCGAGGTACCTTTTATCCGTTGAGCGACAGCGCTTCCACAAGCCACTGCCGGATCACTAGTCCCGACTTTCGTCCCTGCTCGACTTGTCAGTCTCACAGTCAAGCTCCCTTGTGCACTTACACTCGCCACCTGATTGCCAACCAGGTTGAGGGAACCTTTGGGCGCCTCCGTTACTTTTTAGGAGGCAACCGCCCCAGTTAAACTACCCATCAGGCACTGTCCCTGAACCCGATTAGGGTTCGAAGTTAGATATCCAGAGTGACCAGAGTGGTATTTCAACAATGACTCCACGAACACTAGCGTGCCCGCTTCACAGTCTCCCACCTATCCTACACAAGCCACACCGAACACCAATACCAAACTATAGTAAAGGTCACGGGGTCTTTCCGTCCTGCTGCGCGTAACGAGCATCTTTACTCGTAATGCAATTTCGCCGAGTTCGCGGTTGAGACAGCTGGGAAGTCGTTACGCCATTCGTGCAGGTCGGAACTTACCCGACAAGGAATTTCGCTACCTTAGGATGGTTATAGTTACCACCGCCGTTTACTGGGGCTTAAATTCTCAGCTTCGCCTTGCGGCTAACCGTTCCTCTTAACCTTCCAGCACCGGGCAGGCGTCAGTCCGTATACATCGTCTTGCGACTTAGCACGGACCTGTGTTTTTAGTAAACAGTCGCTTCCCACTGGTCTCTGCGGCCATCGAACGCTCCCGGAGCAAGTCCGTTCACGCCTCAGGCCCCCCTTCTCCCGAAGTTACGGGGGCATTTTGCCGAGTTCCTTAACCACGATTCTCTCGATCTCCTTGGTATTCTCTACCTGACCACCTGAGTCGGTTTGGGGTACGGGCAGCTAGAACCTCGCGTCGATGCTTTTCTTGGCAGCATAGGATCACCGATTTCGACTTGCGTCTACCCATCAGATCTCAGGCTGTGTGAACGACGGATTTGCCTATCGTTCGCCCTACATCCTTAGACCGGGACAACCATCGCCCGGCTCGGCTACCTTCCTGCGTCACACCTGTTAATACGCTAAACGCACCAGCACGGGGTCGTACGCTAGGCCCAACGCTTCACCCCGAAGGGATCCATCAGAGGGATTCAGATACTTAGCACTACTGGATTGTCTTGGGCGGTTCTTCGCCGGTACGGGAATATCAACCCGTTGTCCATCGACTACGCCTGTCGGCCTCGCCTTAGGTCCCGACTTACCCAGGGAAGATTAGCTTGACCCTGGAACCCTTGGTCTTCCGGAGGACGGGTTTCTCACCCGTCTTTCGCTACTCATGCCTGCATTCTCACTCGTGTGGCGTCCACGGCTGGTTCACACCGCCGCTTCACTCGCCACACGACGCTCTCCTACCCATCAACACGGCTGGACCACGAAGGCCTACCACAAAATGTCAATGCCACAACTTCGGTGGCGTGCTTGAGCCCCGTTACATTGTCGGCGCGGAATCACTTGACCAGTGAGCTATTACGCACTCTTTCAAGGGTGGCTGCTTCTAAGCCAACCTCCTGGTTGTCTGTGCAACTCCACATCCTTTCCCACTTAGCACGCGCTTAGGGACCTTAGTTGGTGGTCTGGGTTGTTTCCCTCTCGACTATGAAGCTTATCCCCCACAGTCTCACTGCTGCGCTCTCACTTACCGGCATTCGGAGTTTGGCTGACGTCAGTAAGCTTTTGGGCCCCATCGGCCATCCAGTAGCTCTACCTCCGGCAAGAAACACGCAACGCTGCACCTAAATGCATTTCGGAGAGAACCAGCTATCACGAAGTTTGATTGGCCTTTCACCCCTATCCACAGCTCATCCCCTCCATTTTCAACTGAAGTGGGTTCGGTCCTCCACGACGTCTTACCGTCGCTTCAACCTGGCCATGGATAGATCACTTCGCTTCGGGTCTAGACCCTGCGACTGAATCGCCCTATTCGGACTCGCTTTCGCTACGGCTGCCCCACACGGGTTAACCTCGCCACAGAGCACTAACTCGCAGGCTCATTCTTCAAAAGGCACGCCGTCACCCCTACAAGGAGGCTCCGACGGTTTGTAAGCAAACGGTTTCAGGTACTATTTCACTCCCCTCCCGGGGTACTTTTCACCTTTCCCTCACGGTACTTGTCCGCTATCGGTCATCTGGGAGTATTTAGGCTTATCAGGTGGTCCTGACAGATTCACACGGGATTTCTCGGGCCCCGTGCTACTTGGGATACTCTTCACGCCATAACACCATTTCGACTACGGGGCTCGCACCCGCTCTGGCCAGGCATTCAAACCTGTTCGTCTATGATGCGCTGTAACGTTCCGTGCTCGGCAGAACACGACGAAAAGTCCCACAACCCCGACCATGCAACCCCTGCCGGGTATCACACATGGCTCGGTTTAGCCTCTTCCGCGTTCGCTCGCCACTACTAACGGAATCACTGTTGTTTTCTCTTCCTGTGGGTACTGAGATGTTTCACTTCCCCACGTTCCCTCTACCCGCCCTATATATTCAGGCGGGAGTCACCAGGTCACCACAAGGGGCCTGGCGGGGTTTCCCCATTCGGAGATCCTCGGATCACAGCTCGTTTATCAGCTCCCCGAGGCTTATCGCAGATTACGACGTCCTTCTTCGGCTCCAGATGCCAAGGCATCCACCGTTTGCTCTTAAAAACTTGAAAATCACATGAGTTAAGAAACTACAATTCGAAGATTGCAGATTTCAATGATTTGCAGGAACACCCGAAGGCATCCCTGCGCCTCTATCGACCCAACACCCGAAAGTGTTGAATCTAAAGATGCTCGCGTCCACTGTGTAGTTCTCAAAATACGGGCGGTACCCTCCCCCCACACACCCAGGCATGGAGAAAGGATCCAGAAGGTCGACCCGAACCACCCGAAGGCAGCCGGCCCGGTCCCTCAGGACCCAACAGCGTGCATGTGCAAGCCACCCTCCGTACCGTGCGTTCCCAACCCGAAGGCTGTACTGACACGAGACGAACTCGACTTGCACCCAGTTCAATGTTCCACCCATGAGCTACCAGCGAAGACATTCGCTTCGATCTGGCGCCTGGAACACACAACGCTCACAAGGAACGCGGTGTCCAGATGCTCCTTAGAAAGGAGGTGATCCAGCCGCACCTTCCGGTACGGCTACCTTGTTACGACTTAGTCCTAATCACCGATCCCACCTTCGACGGCTCCCTCCCACAAGGGGTTAGGCCACCGGCTTCGGGTGTTACCGACTTTCATGACTTGACGGGCGGTGTGTACAAGGCCCGGGAACGTATTCACCGCAGCGTTGCTGATCTGCGATTACTAGCGACTCCGACTTCATGAGGTCGAGTTGCAGACCTCAATCCGAACTGAGACCGGCTTTTTGGGATTCGCTCCACCTTACGGTATCGCAGCCCTTTGTACCGGCCATTGTAGCATGCGTGAAGCCCAAGACATAAGGGGCATGATGATTTGACGTCATCCCCACCTTCCTCCGAGTTGACCCCGGCAGTCTCCTATGAGTTCCCACCATGACGTGCTGGCAACATAGAACGAGGGTTGCGCTCGTTGCGGGACTTAACCCAACATCTCACGACACGAGCTGACGACAACCATGCACCACCTGTATACCGACCTTGCGGGGCAACCATTTCTGGAAGTTTCCGGTATATGTCAAGCCTTGGTAAGGTTCTTCGCGTTGCATCGAATTAATCCGCATGCTCCGCCGCTTGTGCGGGCCCCCGTCAATTCCTTTGAGTTTTAGCCTTGCGGCCGTACTCCCCAGGCGGGGAACTTAATGCGTTAGCTGCGACACGGAGACCGTGGAAAGGTCCCCACATCTAGTTCCCAACGTTTACGGCGTGGACTACCAGGGTATCTAATCCTGTTCGCTCCCCACGCTTTCGCTCCTCAGCGTCAGTAACGGCCCAGAGAACTGCCTTCGCCATCGGTGTTCCTCCTGATATCTGCGCATTCCACCGCTACACCAGGAATTCCATTCTCCCCTACCGCACTCTAGTCTGCCCGTACCCACTGCAGGCCCGAGGTTGAGCCTCGGGTTTTCACAGCAGACGCGACAAACCGCCTACGAGCTCTTTACGCCCAATAATTCCGGACAACGCTTGCACCCTACGTATTACCGCGGCTGCTGGCACGTAGTTAGCCGGTGCTTTTTCTGCAGGTACCGTCAAACCGAAGTCCTTCTTCCCTACTAAAAGAGGTTTACAACCCGAAGGCCGTCATCCCCCACGCGGCGTTGCTGCATCAGGCTTTCGCCCATTGTGCAATATTCCCCACTGCTGCCTCCCGTAGGAGTCTGGGCCGTGTCTCAGTCCCAGTGTGGCCGGTCACCCTCTCAGGCCGGCTACCCGTCGTCGCCTTGGTGAGCCATTACCTCACCAACAAGCTGATAGGCCGCGAGTCCATCCTTGACCGAAAAACTTTCCACCCGCACCCGATGCCGGGGCAGGTCGTATCCGGTATTAGACGCCGTTTCCAGCGCTTATCCCAGAGTCAAGGGCAGGTTACTCACGTGTTACTCACCCGTTCGCCACTAATCCACCCAGCAAGCTGGGCTTCATCGTTCGACTTGCATGTGTTAAGCACGCCGCCAGCGTTCGTCCTGAGCCAGGATCAAACTCTCCGTAAAAAAATTTACGACAACCAACCCCGAAGAGAAGGAAGTCAAGTTTGACCTCTAGCAAATAAGACATCATTACTGACATCAATTTCCAAAGGAATCCCAACCAGGTCAAAAACCCGGCCGGGGTATAAAATTGGCATTGAACATAGTGCACGCTGTTGAGTTCTCAAGAATCGGACACACCCCGCCTCCACACCAC
>NZ_JADILJ010000087.1 GCF_017355185.1 Rathayibacter sp. SD072
TTCACCGTCGTCTCGATCGCCTTCCAGTTCTCGATCGGCCTCGCGCTGGCGGTCTTCTTCTACCGGACGTTCCCGCTCTCGGCGACGCTGCGGGCGCTGTTCCTGGTGCCGTGGCTGCTGCCGCTGATCGTGTCGGCGTCGACCTGGTCGTGGATGCTGAACAGCGAGTCGGGCATCGTCAACGCGTTCCTGGAGTCGTTCGGCATCGGGCAGATCAACTGGCTGACGTCGCCGTCGACCTCGCTGATCGCGGTCCTGATCGCCAACATCTGGATCGGGATCCCGTTCAACCTCGTGATCCTCTACTCCGGTCTGCAGAACATCTCGCAGGACCTCTACGAGGCGGCCTCGCTCGACGGTGCGAACGGGTTCCAGACCTTCTGGCGCATCACGCTGCCGCTGCTGCGGCCGGTCTCGGCGATCACGATCCTGCTCGGCCTCGTCTACACGTTGAAGGTGTTCGACATCATCTGGATCATGACGAAGGGCGGCCCGGCCGACTCGTCCACCACGCTCGCGACCTGGACCTACCAGCTCGGCTTCGGCTCGATGCTGCCCGACTTCGGACCCGCGGCGGCGGTCGGCAACCTGCTGATCCTCCTGGCTCTCGTCTTCGGCGTCGTCTACATCCGGGTGCAGCGGAAGCAGGCGCAGTCGTGACCGCGCGCAGGCCCTGGTGGCTGACCGCGATCGGCCTGGTGCTCACGGGGATCATGCTGTTCCCCGTCTACTGGATGGTGAACGTCTCGCTCACTCCGACCGGCTCGATGCGCAAGGATCCGCCGGACTGGTTCCCGCTCTCGCCCACGTTCACCGGCTACGAGGCGGTGCTGCGCGAGCAGCTGCCGTTCCTCGGCACCAGCCTGATCGTGGGACTCGGGACGGTCGTGCTCACCGTCGCGATCGCCGCTCCGGCCGCGTACTCGCTGGCGAAGCTGCGGCCCCGCGGAGGGAACGGGCTCTCGTTCGTGCTCCTGATCGCGCAGATGATCCCGGCGATCATCATGGCGATGGGGTTCTACGCGATCTACCTCAACCTGGGGCTGCTGAACTCGGTGGCCGGGCTGATCGTGGCCGACTCCACGATCGCCGTGCCGTTCGGAGTGCTGATCTTCACCGCCTTCATGTCCGGGATCCCGGACGAGCTGACGCAGGCGGCACGGATGGACGGCGCGAACGCCTGGCGCACGTTCACGTCGGTGATCATGCCGATCAGCCGCAACTCCGTCGTCACCGTCTCGCTCTTCGCGTTCCTCTGGGCGTGGTCCGACTTCGTCTTCGCCTCGACGCTCGACAGCGGAGGGGACCTGCAGCCGATCACGCTCGGCATCTACCGCTACATCGGCAACAACAACCAGGAGTGGAACTCGATCATGGCCACCGCCGTCGTCGCCTCCCTCCCCGCCGCCGTGCTCCTCGTCGTCGCCCAGCGCTACGTCTCCGCAGGAGTGACCGCCGGCGCCGTCAAGGACTGACCGTCCCACCTAGGAGAACTCCGTGACCACGACGTCCCCCACTCCGACCCTCGCTCCCGCCACCGCCTCCGCCCTCGGCGGCCCGGTCGCGCCGAGCTCCGGACGGCTCCGCCCGCTCGGGCAGCACGAGATCCGCCTGACCGGAGGGTTCTGGAAGCGGTACCAGGAGCTCGGTGCGGGGGCCGTGATCGGGCACTGCCTCTCGTGGATCGAGCGGGTCGGCTGGGCCGGCAACTTCGACCGGGCGGCCGACGGCACGATCTCGGACGCCTCGGGCGATCACCACGCGGGGATCGAGTTCGTCGACTCGGAGGTCTACAAGCTGCTCGAGGCGATGGCGTGGGAGCTCGGCCGCTCGGACGACGCGGAGCTCGCGGCCTCGTACGAGGCGCTCGTCGCCCGGGTCGCCGCGGCACAGGAGGAGGACGGCTACCTGCACACGAGCTTCGGCCGCCCGGGGCAGCCGGCCCGCTACTCGAACCTGGAGTGGGGGCACGAGCTGTACTCGTTCGGGCACCTGATCCAGGCGGCCGTGGCCCGGCTGCGCACGGGGCACGACGACCTGCTGCCCGCGGTGGCACGGCGGCTGACGGAGCACGTCTGGCGGGAGTTCGGTCCGGAGGGGCGCGTCGCGGTCTGCGGGCACCCCGAGATCGAGCCGGCGCTCGCCGAGCTCGCCCGGGCGACGGGGGAGGGCCGCTGGCTCGAGCTCGCCAGGCTCTTCGTGGAGCGCCGCGGAACGGGGACGCTCGGACCCGTGCAGTTCGGCGCGGAGTACTTCCAGGACGACGTCCCCGTCCGCGAGGCGGACGTGCTGCGGGGCCATGCGGTCCGCGCGCTCTACCTCGCCTCCGGAGCGCTCGACGTGGCGGTCGAGACCGACGACGCCGAGCTCGAGGAGGCGGTGCGCCGCCAGTGGTCGAGCACCGTCGCGCGCCGCACCTACATCACCGGCGGGATGGGCTCGCACCACCAGGACGAGGCGTTCGGCGCCGACTACGAGCTGCCGCCGGACCGCGCCTACGCCGAGACCTGCGCGGCCATCGCGTCCGACATGCTCAGCTGGCGCCTGCTGCTGCGCTCGGGTGAGACGGCCCACGCGGATCTGATGGAGCGCACGCTGCTCAATGCCGTGCTGCCGGCCATCCGCGCCGACGGGCGCGCCTTCTTCTACACGAACACGCTGCAGCAGCGGGCCGACGGAGTGGAGCCCGACGAGTCGGTCGAGACCGACCGGGCGCAGTCGAGCCTGCGGGCGCCCTGGTTCTGGGTGTCGTGCTGCCCGACGAACACCGCGCGCACCCTGGCGAGCGTCGAGCTGGGCTTCGCGACCGCGGACGACGAGGGCGTGCAGCTGCATCAGTACGGGGCCTACCGCGTCGAGACCGACGGCATCGCGCTGCAGGTCGAGACCGAGTACCCGGCCGACGGCGAGATCGTCGTGCGGATCGAGGAGGACGCCGAGTTCGCGCTCACCCTCCGCATCCCGCCGTGGGCGCGCGGCTCAGCGCTGCTCGACGGGGCGCCGGTGGAGGCGTCACTCGAGACGGTGACCGTGCGCCGCGCGTTCCGCGCCGGGGAGACCGTGCGCCTCTCGCTCCCGATGACCGCGCGATTCGTGACACCCCATCCGCGGATCGACGCCGTTCGCGGCCAGGTCGCTCTCGAGCGCGGACCGTTCGTGCTGGCGATCGAGTCGGTGGACCTGCCGGAGGGGCTCGACACCGAGCACCTCGCGGTCGACCGCTCGGTGGAGCCCGTCGTGACGCCGGACGGCGCCCGGGTGGCGCTCGCCGCGGTGTCGGCGGGGGAGGCGGGATGGGCCTACGGGGCCGGATCGGCACTCGTCGGCGAGCGCTTCGAGGCCGAGTTCCGGCCCTACTACACGTGGGCGAACCGCGGACCGTCGACGATGCGGATCTGGACTCCCGCGCTCTGATCGCGGAGTATCGGGGGTGCTCGCGGAGGGGCGGATCTTCGGGTGATCCGCGCCTCCGCGGGCGTTCTGCAGAGCAGCCCGGTCTCGATGCGCCGCTGCGCGGCTGCTCGACCAGCAGGGTCGGGTCGCCCGTCCTACTGCGAGAGCTGCAGGTCGAGGCGGTCGAGGAGGGTCTCGAGGGAGATCTCGAACTCCTCCTCGCTGCGGTCCTCGCTGAGGAGAGCGCGGAGGCGCCGGACCTCGGGCGCGGTGTCGAGGGAGAGGTTGCCGTCCCGCTGCGGGATGTCGGCGTCTCCCTCGTCGAGCGGGAGGTCCGTCGGCGACGTCTCGGCGCCCTTGACGGCCGACTGCAGGAGCAGCTGACCGAGCAGGAAGCTGCTGAAGGAGCGGTACGCGCCCACGGCCTGAGCGTCGGTGAAGCCG
Source organism: Rathayibacter sp. SD072 (assembly GCF_017355185.1). Taxonomy (GTDB): domain Bacteria; phylum Actinomycetota; class Actinomycetes; order Actinomycetales; family Microbacteriaceae; genus Rathayibacter. The sequence goes on from NZ_JADILJ010000087.1 coordinate 3,838, forward strand.
TTCGCCGTCAGGGTCGTGAGGAAGGTGTTGACGACCTCGATGCTGCGCAGCGGCGGACGCAGCCATGGAGCGGCCGGGTGCCGGGTCGCGACCAGCGGGAACGCCCTCGGGTGGTCGGTCGCGATGCGCCGCACCGCGTGGGCCGCCGTCTGCAGGAACTCCTGCCAGTGCTGGTCGTCCGCCTCGGCGAGGCTCGCGGTCAGGTCCGTCATCAGCACGGCGATGACCCCTTCGAGGAGGTCCTCCTTGCCGTGCACGTAGCGGTAGAGCGACATCGCCTCGACGCCCAGCTCCTGAGCGAGCGATCGCATCGAGAGGGCTTCGGCCCCCGAGCGGTCGATGTGGGCCAGAGCGGTCTCGATGATCAGATCACGAGTGAGCCGCGGCGCGGAGGAGCCGGACTTGCCCGTTCGTTCGCGGTCGGCCACGGAAGACACCTCTCTGCGTGCTCACCTGGCCCGGATATCAGGTCCTGGAGGAACGCGCAAGCTCTTCCACCCTACTGATGCTTACACCGTAAGGTTCACCAGTGGCTTACACCGTAAGTCCGTTCCCAGCGGAGTGACTGCAGGGGCTCGCTCTCCGGCCGGTCCTGCTCCTCCGGAGGAATCGGAGAGTGCTCCCGTACGGACGCGTCTCCGGTCCGCTCGTCCATCCGTCACCGCTATCCGGGCCAGTGCCCGGCGAAAGAGAGTGCACCATGATCGACAGCAGCACCGTCAACGACCTGATCGGCGCCGACGTCCACGGCACCGACGACGCGAAGATCGGCACCGTCGGCCAGGTCTACGTCGACAACGAGAGCCAGCAGCCCACCTGGGTCACCATCCGCACCGGCCTCTTCGGCTCCTCGGAGTCGTTCGCCCCGCTGAGCGACGCCTCGTTCGACGGCGGAGTGGTCCGCGTCGCCTACGAGAAGTCGTTCGTCAAGGACGCCCCGCGCATCGACGACGACGGCGCGCTCACCGCCGACGACGAGGAGGCCCTGTACTCGTACTACGGAGTCGGCGGAACCCGCGCCGAGAGCCCGCTCTACGACCAGGACGCCGACGCCGGCACGACCACGGACTTCGTCACCGAGGGCCACGGCACCGAGGGCCACGACACCTCCGGCCCGACGACCGACGACGCGATGACCCGCTCCGAGGAGCGTCTGCGCGTCGGCACCGAGAGCGTCGAGGCCGGCCGCGCCCGCCTGCGCAAGCACATCGTCACCGAGCAGGTCACCCGCACCGTCCCCGTCAGCCACGACGAGGTCACCCTCACCCGCGAGCCGATCACCGAGGCGAACGCCGGGAACGCCCTCGCGGGCCCCGACCTCAGCGAAGAGGAGCACGAGGTGGTCCTCACCGAGGAGCGCGTCGTCACCGCCAAGGAGACCGTCCCCGTCGAGCGCGTGAGCCTCGGCACCGAGACCGTCACCGAGCAGCAGCGCGTGGACGAGGAGGTGTCGCACGAGGAGATCGAGCTCGTGGACCCGACCACCACGCGCACCACCACCGACGACAGCCGCCCCCGCTCCTAGTCGTCATCGCGCGGCCGGTCCG
>NZ_JADILJ010000088.1 GCF_017355185.1 Rathayibacter sp. SD072
CCGCCGTCGCACGCTTCGATCGCGAGGAGGCCGGGATCCTCCGCCACCTCGCCGGCGAGATGCTGGAGCTCCTGGACCGCAGTGCCGACGACGAGCAGGCGCGGAGCGATCCGGCGCTCGCCCGGCTGCTCCCCGACGCCTACCGCGACGACGCCGAGGCCGCGGCCGAGTTCCGCCGCTTCACCGCTCCCGACCTCGCCGGCCGCAAGATGGACGACGCGCGGGCGGTGACCGCGGCGCTCGACGCGGGGGACGACTCCGCTCACCGCGGCGTCTTCGCAGGGCTGGGCGAGGTCTCGGTGCGCCTCGAGGAGCCGCAGGCGCTCTCGTGGATGCGCGCGCTCACCGACATGAGGCTGGCGCTCGCCGCACGACTCGGCATCCTCGACTCCGACGACGGCCTCGAGCCCGCCGACGAGAACGCGGCCGCCATCCGCAGCGTCTACGACTGGCTCGGCGCCGTGCAGGACGGCCTCGTCCGCGCGGTCGACGTGTAGCCGCTCCGCCAGGGCCCGGTGACCACGATCCCGCGTCAGGCCGTGCCGGCGACGGCGCTCTCGCGTCCACCAGCCCGCTAGTCGTTCTAGGGAATCCACAGCTGTGGACAACCCTGTGGAGAACTGTGGACAAGGCTGGGGAGAATCCCGATCCGGATTCCGCAGAACCGCGGCGCGCCTGTGCAAGGGGCTGTGGAGACCTGTGGAAACGCGTACCGTCCACCCTGTGAATACACCGAGTGGCAACCAGGCCAAGCAGGCAGCGGACGACGCGCAGGACTCGACGGCGGTGCGCACGCTGGCCCGGTTCGGCTACGCGGCGAACGGGCTCGTGCACATCCTGATCGGAGTGATCGCCCTCGGGGTCGCCCAGGGCGGCGGCGGCTCGGCGGACCAGTCGGGCGCGCTCGGCGCGCTCTCGTCGACTCCGGGCGGAACCGTCGTGCTCTGGGTCTGCACGATCGGGCTCTTCGGCCTGGCGCTGTGGGGGATCCTCGAGGCGTTCCTCGTCGTCAAGGGCGACACCGAGCTGAAGAAGTGGGGCAGCAGGCTCAAGGAGGCCGCGAAGGCCGTCGTCTACGCCGCGCTCGGGGTCACCGCGCTCCGCTTCGCGATGGGGGACGGGTCCAACTCGTCGGAGTCCTCGAAGAGCGCGAGCGCGCAGGTCCTGGCGGCTCCGGGTGGCGTGGTGCTGCTCGTGCTGGTCGGCGTGGCCGTCCTCGCGGTCGGCGGCGTCTTCGTCTACCGGGGCGTGTCGAAGAAGTTCCTCGAGAACATCGCGGAGCCCGGCGGCACGGCCGGCACCGTCGTCACCTGGCTCGGCATCGTCGGCTACACCGCCAAGGGCATCGTGCTGGGCGCGCTGGGCGTGCTGCTGATCGTCGCGGCCGTCAGGCACGACCCGGAGCAGGCCGGCGGACTCGACGAGGCGCTGAAGTCGCTGACCGAGCTGCCGTTCGGAGTCCTCCTGCTCGGCTTCGTCGCCCTCGGACTCATCGCCTACGGCGTGTACTGCTTCGCGCGGGCACGCTGGCCGCGCCTCTGAACCGGTCCTACTCGTCAACCGCCTCCCGCGCAACTGGTGACACGGTCATCGTCGCGGTGACACGCTGAGCCTGTGAGTGCAGGGACCGACGACGCGGTCGCGACCGGGGTCTACTCGGTCGGGATCTCGGCCGCGCGCCTGCTGCGCTCCGCCGCCACCGGCGACCGGACCGCGTTCGCCGAGCTGTTCGACCGCTTCAGTGGTCTCTTCTCGGCCTCGGTCGCCGCCGTCCACTCCGACCCGACGACGCGCGACCGGCTCTGCACCGAGGCCTTCGCCGAGGTCTGGCGGCGCTCGCCCGAAGGAGCCCGCTCCGAGACGCCGGTGCTCTGGCTGCTCGAGGTGCTCTGCGAGACCCTCGGATCCTCGCGGGCGCTCACTCGGCGCCCGCTCGGCGAGGGCCTGCTCGCGCTCGCCTGCCCCGACCGGGAGCTGCTGCTCCTGGCCGTCGCGGGGCGATACTCCCAGGCCGAGATCGCGGCGCTCACCGGAGTCGGCGAGCCCGCTCTGCGCAGGATGCTGCGGGACGCCCTCTCGTCCCTCCGCGAGCTCGACGACGGTCGTCGCACCGCCTGAGGCCCTTCGGGAATACACCGCCCCGCGGTAAAGTTGAGTCAATCGAACTCAACTCTCGATCATCAGGAGGACACCCCAGATGCAGGCCGGTCGCACGCCCCAGCAGGACGAGCAGCAGTCCGCCCTCGAGCAGTACGGAGTCGACCTCACCGCGATCGCTGCGAGCGGCAAGCTCGATCCGGTGATCGGCCGCGACGCCGAGATCCGCCGCGTCAGCCAGGTGCTGACCCGGCGCACCAAGAACAACCCCGTGCTCATCGGCGAGCCCGGCGTCGGCAAGACCGCCGTCGTCGAGGGCCTCGCCCAGCGCATCGTCGCCGGCGACGTCGCCGACAGCCTCAAGGGCAAGCGCCTCGTCAGCCTCGACCTGTCCGCCCTCATCGCGGGCGCCAAGTACCGCGGCGAGTTCGAGGAGCGGCTGAAGGCGGTCCTGAAGGAGATCAACGACTCCGACGGCCGCATCATCACGTTCATCGACGAGCTGCACACGCTCATGGGCGCGGGAGGCGGCGACGGCTCGGTCGCGGCCGCCAACATGCTCAAGCCCATGCTCGCGCGCGGCGAGCTGCGGATGATCGGCGCCACGACCCTCGACGAGTACCGCGAGTACATCGAGAAGGACGCCGCACTCGAGCGCCGCTTCCAGCAGGTGTTCGTCGGCGAGCCGAGCGTCGAGGACACGGTCGCGATCCTCCGCGGCCTGAAGGAGCGCTACGAGGCGCACCACAAGGTCGCCATCGCCGACTCCGCCCTGGTCGCCGCCGCCTCGCTCTCGAGCCGCTACATCACGGCGCGCCAGCTGCCGGACAAGGCCATCGACCTCATCGACGAGGCCGCGTCGCGGCTGCGGATGGAGATCGACTCCGCTCCCGTCGAGATCGACGAGCTGCGCCGCTCCGTCGACCGGCTGAAGCTCGAGGAGCTCGCGCTGAAGAAGGAGAAGGACGAGGCCTCGAAGGCGCGGCTCGAGAAGCTGCGCGAGGATCTCGCGCGGCGCGGCGCCCAGCTCGAGGAGCTGCAGAAGCGGTGGGAGCGCGAGCGCGCCTCCCTCAACCGCGTCGGCGACCTCAAGAACAAGCTCGACGCCCTGCGGATCGAGGCCGAGCGCGCCCAGCGCGAGGGCCGGCTCGAGCGCGCCTCGCGGCTGCTCTACGGCGACATCCCCGTGATCGAGCGCGACCTCGCCGCCGCCGAGAAGGAGGAGGAGCCGGCCGAGGGCCGCATGGTCAACGAGCAGGTCACCTCCGACGACATCGCCGCGGTGATCGCCGCCTGGACGGGGATCCCCGTCGGCCGCCTGATGCAGGGCGAGACCGAGAAGCTGCTGCACCTCGAGCGCGAGCTGCACCGCCGCCTGATCGGGCAGGAGCAGGCCGTGTCGGCCGTGTCGGACGCGGTGCGCCGCACCCGCGCGGGCATCTCGGACCCCGACCGGCCCACGGGGTCGTTCCTCTTCCTCGGCCCGACCGGTGTCGGCAAGACCGAGCTCGCGAAGGCGCTCGCCGATCACCTCTTCGACGACGAGAAGGCGCTGGTGCGCATCGACATGTCGGAGTACGGCGAGAAGTTCGCCGTCTCGCGCCTGGTCGGCGCCCCTCCCGGCTACATCGGCTACGAGCAGGGCGGCCAGCTGACGGAGGCGGTGCGGCGGCGCCCGTACTCGGTGGTGCTGCTCGACGAGATCGAGAAGGCGCACCCCGAGGTCTTCGACGTGCTGCTGCAGGTCCTCGACGACGGCCGCCTCACCGACGGGCAGGGGCGGACGGTCGACTTCCGCAACACGATCCTGATCCTCACCTCGAACCTCGGCTCGCAGTACCTCGTCGATCCGACGCTGTCGATCGAGCAGAAGGAGGAGGCTGTGCAGCAGATGGTGCGCCAGGCCTTCAAGCCCGAGTTCGTGAACCGCCTCGACGACATCGTGATCTTCCGGACGCTGGACGAGACCGAGCTGGGCGAGATCGTGTCGCTGTACGTCGACCGGCTCTCGCGCCGGCTGTCGGAGCGACGGCTCGACCTGGCCGTCACGCCCAGCGCCCGCGGGTGGCTGGCCGAGCGCGGCTACGACCCGCAGTACGGCGCCCGGCCGCTGCGCCGACTGATGCAGCACGAGATCGACGACCAGCTCGCGACCGCTCTGCTGGACGGCTCGATCCGCGATGGCGACGTGGTGCTGGTCGACGTCTCGGACGACGGCGAGGGCCTCGTGGTGAGCGCCGGGCTGCCGGCTGCGGCGTAGGGCGGCTCCACTCCGCGGAAGTCGTCGTACTCGAGTTCGAGTACGACGATTTCTGCGGACTCGAACGCGCGGCTGCCGGCGGAGGCTCCTCCACAGAGGGGAGGGGCCGCGAAGTCGTCCACAGCGTCGGGGGAGCGGCCCTCGCGGCCCCGGCCGCACCGGTACCGTCGCCGCCGTGTCCCTCCCTCCACCGGCTCCGCGCATGGCCGACCTCGCTCCGGAGCAGCGTCCGCGCGAGCGCCTGCGCGCGCACGGCCCGGCGTCCCTCACCGACGCCGAGACCCTGGCCGTCCTGATCGGCAACGGCGTCCGCGGCGCCAATGCGACCGTCGTCGCCCAGCAGCTGCTCGCTCGGTTCGGCGGCATCGACGCGGTCGCGCGGGCCGGAGTCGTCGACCTCGCCCGCCAGCGCGGCATCGGCGAGGTCGCGGCGTGCCGCATCGTCGCGTCCTTCGAGCTGCGCCGGCGGATGAACCGGGCGCACCGGGCGCCGCGCGTCACCACTCCCGCCGAGCTCGCCGCTCTCGTGGGCCCCCTGCTGAGCGCGCGGCCCGACGAGACCGTGCTCGCCGTCGCGCTCGACGCCTCCGGGGCGGTGCGCGACGTCCTCGCCCTGGCCGACGGAGGCGCCTCCCACGCCGATCTCCCTGTGCCCGCGGTCCTGGCCGAGGTCCTCTCTCGCGGAGCCGCCGGCGTCGCACTCGCGCACAGCCACTCCGGCGACGCGACCGTGCTCCCCTCCGACCGCGCCGCCACCCGCGTGCTCGCCGACGGGGCCCGAGCGTGCGGCCTCGGGTTCCTGGCGCACGTGATCGTCGGGCGCGACGGCTGGGCGGAGGCCCCGCCCTGACGAGCGGGGCGGCTGCGCCTCGGCGCCTCTCCTCCATGCCCCG
>NZ_JADILJ010000089.1 GCF_017355185.1 Rathayibacter sp. SD072
TGATCCGAGCACGCTCCTGACGGGGAGGCGGGGCGTCCGCCCGGCGTCCCCGTCCGCGTGCGCGGCTCAGGCCGGGACGGCCGTGCGCGCCAGCAGCTCCGAGATCCGGCCCGTGCAGCCGCCGCAGCCGGTGCCGGCCCGGGTCGCGGTGCCGATGCACGCGACCGTGTCGTTCCCGGCGGCCGCCGCCTCGGCGATGGTGCCGGCCGAGACGCCGTTGCACCAGCAGACGGTGGCGTCGGGAGCGAACGGGTCGCCGGTGGGCGCGGCGCCCGCATCCGGGGCGTCCAGTCGCAGCAGGCTGGAGCGGTCGGCGGGCAGCTCGGAGCCGCGCTCGAACAGCAGGGTCAGCTCGGCGCCCACGCGCGGCAGGCCCACCGACACGAAGCCGCGGAGCACTCCGCCGACCGTGACGAGCTTCGCGTAGCCGCCGCGGGCCGGGTCGGCCCAGACCGTCACCTCGGCATGGTCGGCGCACGAGGCGGAGTGCGGGATCGCGTCCCAGGGCTCCGGAGTCGGGTCGCCGCCCGCGACGAGATCCACGCCGTCGGCCTTGAGCATCACCACGGCGGGGCGCGCCTCGGGCACCCGCTCGTCGGCGGCGCGACCCGCGGACTCCGCGGCGATCCGGGCCGCGAGGCGGTCGGCCTGCTGCCAGCCCGGCCCGATCAGCCCGCTCGGTCCGCCCTCGACGCGGCCGTCGGGCAGAGCGGAGCCGCGCGGCGCGACGTGCGCGCAGTCGCCGATCGCGAAGACGTCCGGGTCGCTCCAGCTGCGCTGGTGCTCGTCGACGAGGATCCCGGTGGAGACGGCGAGGTCGGCGCTCGCCGCGAGCTCGGTGCGCGCGCCCACTCCGCACGACAGCACGAGCAGATCGCCCTCGATCTGCTTGCCGTCGGCGCAGACCAGCGCCTGGAAGTGCGCGCGGCCGAGGTCGTCGTGCGCGAGCAGGATGCTCTCGGAGCGGGCGTGCGAGACCATCTCGACCCCGGCCGCGCGCGCCGCTGCGGCGAGCATCCGCCCGCCGCCGTGGTCGAGGTTGCGGCCCATGGGGATGTCGCCGTGGTAGACGACGACGACCTCGGCGCCCTGCTCGGCCGCCGCGAGCGCGAACTCGACTCCCAGCACTCCCGCGCCCAGCACCACGATGCGGGAGCCGGCGCGGACGGCCTCGCGGACGGTGCGCGCGTCGGCGAGATCGCGCAGGGCGACCACGCGGTCGGGCAGCGGGGCGGCGCCGACGTCGAGCGTCTCGGGGGATGCCGAGCGCACCCGGCGGTCGCGGCGCGCACGCTCCATGCCGGCGAGCGTGGGCACGTTCGCACGGGCGCCGGTGGCGAAGACGAGGCGGTCGTAGGCGAGGCGCTCGTCGTCGTGCAGGCGCACGACGTTCCGCGCGCGGTCGAGGCCGACGGCGGCGGCTCCGAGGCGGAAGACGACCCCCGCCTCCTCCGCCACGGCGCGGTCGCCGAGGTCGAGGCGCTCGCGCGGGGCACGGCCGACGGCGTACTCGGCGAGCAGTACGCGGTTGTACGCGTCGTCGCTCTCGGCGCCGACGACGGTCAGCGCGACGGAACCGGCGCGGACGGCGGGGAGCAGCTCCTCGACGAAGCGCGCGCCGACGGGTCCGTAGCCCACCAGGACCACGCGCTCGGGGTGGCGGTCAGACGGCATCGGACGCTCCTTCCGCGCGCACCCAGACCCGGGTGCGCTTGAACTCCGGCATGGACGAGATCGGATCGACGACCGACTCGGTGAGCAGATTGGCGCACTGGCGGCCCGCGTAGTGGAAGGGGAGGAACACCGTGTCGTGGCGGATGTCGGCGGTCACGCTCGCGCGGGCGGTGACGACTCCGCGCGCGTTGCCGATCGAGACGGAGGCTCCGTCGCGCACGCCCAGCCGCGACGCGGTGGCCGGGTGGATCTCGAGCCGCGCCTCCGGCCGCGCGGCGTCGAGCTCGGCGACCCGGCGGGTCTGCGTGCCCGACTGGTACTGCTGCAGGTAGCGCCCGGTGATCAGCGTCAGCTCGTCGCCGCGGTCGACGACCGAGCGGTCGGCGGCCGACACGGCGACCATCCGCGCGCGGCCGTCGGCGTGGCCGAAGCGCTCGCCGAAGAGGCGCGGGGTGCCGGTGCTGCCGGCGGGGTAGGGCCAGTAGGCCGCGACTCCGGTGTCGAGCAGGGCGTGCGAGAGCCCGGAGTAGTCGGCCGGTCCGCCCGCGGAGGCGCGCGCCAGCTCGTCGAAGACCTCCGACGGCACGGTCGACCAGGTCGAGGGCGCGTCGAGCCGGCGGGCGAGCTCGCTCAGGATCCAGAGCTCGCTGCGGACGCCCGACGGCGGATCGAGGGCGCGGCGGCGGCGCAGCACCCGGCCCTCGAGCGAAGTCATGGTGCCCTCCTCCTCCGCCCACTGCGGCACGGGGAGGACGATGTCGGCGAGCGCCGCCGTCTCCGAGAGGAAGAAGTCGCAGACGACGAGGGTGTCGAGCGCGGCGAGTCCCGCCCGCACCGCGTCGACGTCGGGCGCCGAGACGACCACGTTCGAGCCGTGCACGAGGAGACACTGGACGGAGCGGCCGAGCTCGCCCAGGAGGGCGACGGCGGGGAGGCCGGGTCCGGGGATCGACGCCTCGTCGACCCCCCAGACGCCGGCGACGTGGCGTCGCGCCTCCGGGTCGCGGATCGAGCGGTAGCCCGGCAGCTGATCGGCCTTCTGGCCGTGCTCGCGGCCGCCCTGCCCGTTGCCCTGCCCGGTGAGGGTGCCGTAGCCGGAGCCCGGCCGGCCGACGAGGCCGAGCACCAGCGCCAGGTTGATCGCCGCGGTGGCGGTGTCGGTGCCGTCGACGTGCTGCTCGACTCCGCGGCCCGTGAGCACGTAGGAGCGGCCCTCGGCGAGCCGCCGGGCGGTGCGGCGCAGCAGTTCCACCGGCACGCCCGTGACGGAGGAGGTGCGCTCGGGCCACCACGACGCGACGCTGCGGCGGACCGCGTCGAAGCCTGTCGTGCGCGCCTCGAGGTACTCCGCGTCCGCCAGGCCCTCGGAGAGCACGAGGTGGGTGAGTCCGAGCAGCAGCGCGAGGTCGGTGCCGGGTGCGGGCTGGAGGTGGATCCCCGCGCCGTCCTCGGTGAGACGAGCGGTGGCGGAGCGGCGCGGATCGACGACCACGAGTCCGCCGCGTGAGCGCGCCCCCGCGAGGTGGGCGAGGAACGGCGGCATCGTCGCCGCGACGTTCGAGCCGAGCAGGAGGATCGTGTCGGCCTCGTCGAGGTCGGCGACGGGGAACGGCAGCCCCCGGTCGACTCCGAACGCCCGGTTCCCCGCCGCCGCGGCCGAGGACATGCAGAACCGGCCGTTGTAGTCGATCCGGGAGGTGCCGAGGGCGATGCGGGCGAACTTGCCCAGCTGGTAGGCCTTCTCGTTGGTGAGACCGCCGCCGCCTAAGACCGCGACGGCGTCGGCGCCGTGGTGCTCCCGGGTCGAGAGCACCGCCTCCGCCACCGCGTCCAGCGCCCGCTCCCACGACACCTCGGCGAAGTCGCCGTCGGTCCCGCGCATCAGCGGAGCACGCAGCCGCTGCCCGCTCGCGAGCAGCTCGGCCGCCGTCCAGCCCTTGGCGCACAGCCCGCCGCGGTTCGTCGGGAACTCCCGCCCGGCGACGGCGATCGGCGCCGGAGCGTCGACCGGCGTCAGCGTCATCGCGCACTGCAGCGCGCAGTAGGGGCAGTGGGAGTCGACGCCCGCGGGGGCGGAGGGTGCGGCGGCGGTCTCCATGCCTAGATCCTGGTCCCCGTCGTCGCGGCGAGGCGGAGGTAGACGCCCGCCGTGATCGCGAGCATCACCGCGTAGGCGGCCACGAACCAGCCCAGTGCCGTCGTGTAGTCGCCGAACGCGGTCTTCGAGAAGCCCAGCAGCTGCGGGATCACGAAGCCGCCGTAGGCGCCGATGGCCGAGATGAGCCCGAGGGCTGCGGCGGCCTTGCGCTGGGCGCCGACTCCGTCGCCTCCCGACTGCCGGGCGCGCAGGGCGAAGACGGTCGGGATCATCCGGTACGTCGCGCCGTTGCCGATGCCCGCCGCGGCGAAGAGCACGAGGAAGCCCAGCAGGAACAGCCAGAAGCTGCCCAGCGGGAGTGTCGCGATGACCCCGAGGATCCCCGCGCCCATGGCGATGAACGCGGCGATCGTGACCGGGGCGCCGCCGAAGCGGTCGGCGAGGCGGCCGCCGTAGGGGCGGGAGAGCGAGCCGACCAGCGCCCCGAGGAACGCGAGCGTCAGGGTCGCGGAGCCGATGGCGAACGTCGAGTACTCGGGGAACGTGTCGGCGATGAGCTTGGGGAACACTCCGGCGAAGCCGATGAAGGAGCCGAAGGTGCCGATGTAGAGCACGGCCAGGATCCACAGGTGCGGCTCGCGCAGCGCGGCGAGCGACGCGGCCACGTCGGCCTTGGCGGCCGAGAGATTGTCCATGCGCTTGTAGGCGCCGATCATCGCGACGACGATCAGGGGCACCCAGATCCAGCCGGCGAGCGGCAGGTTGACGGTCGCCGCGGCGCCGATCGTGATCGCGATCGGCACGATCAGCTGGGCGACGGCCGCGCCCAGGTTGCCGCCGGCCGCGTTCAGCCCGAGCGCATAGCCCTTCTGGGCGTGCGGGTAGAAGAAGGTGATGTTCGCCATGGAGCTGGCGAAGTTGCCTCCGCCGAAGCCGGCGAGGGCCGCGATGAGCAGCATCACGCCGAAGGGCGTCTCGGGGTTCCCGACCGCGAGCGCCAGACCGATGCTCGGGATGAGCAGCAGCGCCGCCGAGACGATCGTCCAGTTGCGCCCGCCGAAGCGCGGCACCATGAACGTGTACGGGATCCGGAGGGTCGCGCCGACGAGGCTCGGCATCGAGATGAGCCAGAAGATCTCGCCGGTGGTGAAGTCGAAGCCCGCCGCGGGCAGCTGCACCACGACGACCGACCAGAGCTGCCAGACGACGAAACCGAGGAACTCGGCGAAGATCGACCAGCGCAGGTTGCGGGAGGCGATGCCCCGCCCCTCCGCCTCCCACTGCGCGGGGTCCTCGGGGTTCCAGCCGTCGATCCAGCGGCCGGGCCGGCGGGTGAGGCCGGAGGCGGTGACGGTCGTGGGGGCGGTGGTCGTCGGCGGTGCAGCAGTCATCGTGTTCCTCCGGAGAAGGGTC
>NZ_JADILJ010000009.1 GCF_017355185.1 Rathayibacter sp. SD072
GCCCCGGACGCAGAACGGCCCGGCCCGCGGAGAACCGCGGACCGGGCCGAGCAGTGCGGGGACTACGCGCTGACGAGCACGAGCTCTTCGAGGGGGAGGCGGGTGCGAGGGGCGACCTCGCGCTCGCGCAGCACGTCGTTCGCGAGCGACTCCGGGTCGCCGACGACGCCGATCGCGGCGACGGTCACGGGGTCGAAGCGCTCGTCGATCGCGAACTCCTCGCGGAGCCCGTCCTTCTCGAAGCCGGCCATCTGGTGCACGTGCAGCCCGTCGTGATGGGCCTGGATGCTGAGGTGCGCGACGGCCTGGCCCAGGTCGTAGACGGCCCAGGGGCGCGGCTTCCCGTCGGCGTCGACGGTCTCGGCGAGGGCGACGACGAGCGCCGCGGCCGAGCCGGCCCACGCGGCGTTGAAGCCGACGAGGTGCTTCGCGACGCGGTCGAACTCCGGCGTGCCGCGGCGGGCCACGATGAAGCGCCAGGGCTGGGAGTTGCTGGCTGAGGGGGACCAGCGCGCGGCCTCGAGCAGCGAGGCGAGGGTCTCGTCCGAGATCGCCGCCGTCGTGTCGAACGAGCGCGGGCTCCAGCGCTCGGCGAGGACGTCGAGGATCGGCGCGCTGGTGGTGGCGGTGCGGGACACGGTGGCGAGGGGCATCGGGGGAGCTTCTTTCCGGGAGGGGGCGGATTCGACCGGGGCTCCGTTGCCCGCGCGGTACAACGCCCCGCGACGAGCACGCATTCCCGCCGGCGGGGTCCGGGTAAGGCATACCAGGACCGTTCGCCCTCGGAGGACCCCCGGGTCGGGCGCGCTCGGAACGGTACGCTCGGAGACGGCGTGGTTCCCCGCGCGCAACGTTCACGACTCTGATGGAGGATCATCCATGGCCCAGCACTTCGACGTCGTCGTCCTGGGGGCGGGTCCCGGCGGGTACGTGGCTGCGATCCGAGCGGCGCAGCTCGGCAAGTCGGTCGCGATCGTCGAGAAGCAGTACTGGGGCGGCGTCTGCCTCAATGTGGGCTGCATCCCGTCCAAGGCGCTCCTGCGCAACGCGGAGCTCGCTCACATCTTCCACTCGCAGGCCGAGCAGTTCGGCATCTCGGGTGACGTCTCCTTCGACTTCGGCGCGGCGTTCGACCGCAGCCGCACCGTCGCGGACGGGCGCACCAAGGGCGTCCACTTCCTGATGAAGAAGAACAAGATCACCGAGTTCGACGGGACCGGCGCCTTCACCGGCCCGAAGGGCCTCGACGTGCAGCTGACCAAGGGCGGCTCGGAGTCGCTGACGTTCGACGACGCGATCATCGCGACCGGCGCGTACGTCCGCCTCCTGCCCGGCGTCGAGCTCTCCGAGAACGTCGTCACCTACGAGACGCAGATCATGACGCGCGATCTGCCCGACACGATGGCCATCGTGGGCGCCGGCGCGATCGGCATGGAGTTCGCGTACGTCCTCAAGAACTACGGCGTCGACGTCACGATCATCGAGTTCATGGACCGCGCCCTCCCCAACGAGGACCCGGACGTCTCCAAGGAGATCCAGAAGCAGTACAAGAAGCTCGGCGTCGAGATCCTGACCTCGACCAAGGTCGAGTCGGTCGTCGACAAGGACGGCTACGTCACCGTGACCTACACCGCGAAGGACGGCACGCAGTCGACCCTCGAGGTCGACAAGGTCATGATGTCGATCGGCTGGGTCCCCCGCGTCGAGGGCTTCGGCCTCGAGAACACGGGCGTCGAGCTGACCGAGCGCGGAGCGATCGCGATCGACGACCACATGCGCACCAACGTGCCGCACATCTACGCCATCGGCGACGTGACCGCGAAGCTGCAGCTCGCGCACGTGGCCGAGGCGCAGGGCGTCGTCGCCGCCGAGACCCTCGCCGGTGCCGAGACCCAGACCCTGGGCGACTACCGCATGATGCCGCGCGCAACGTTCTGCCAGCCGCAGATCGCCTCCTTCGGCCTCACCGAGAAGCAGGCGACCGACGAGGGCCACGAGATCACCGTCTCGACCTTCCCGTTCATGGCGAACGGCAAGGCGCACGGCCTCGGCGAGCCGACCGGCTTCGTGAAGCTCATCGCGAGCAAGCAGTACGGCGAGCTCCTCGGCGCGCACATGATCGGCCCGGACGTCTCCGAGCTGCTCCCCGAGCTCACGCTCGCGCAGAAGTGGGACCTCACCGCGACCGAGCTCGCGCGCAACGTGCACACCCACCCGACGCTGTCGGAGGCGCTCCAGGAGGGCTTCCACGGCCTCAAGGGGCACATGATCAACATGTAGGTGCCCCCACCTGCACCGCACCTCCGGCTCGCAGGAACCGGTCCGGCTCGTCCGGATCACCGGTTCCCGCGAGCCGGAGGTGTTTCCGCGAGCCGGAAGCGCTCCCGCGTGCCGGAGACGCTCCCGCCCCTCCCGCTACCGTCGACCGCATGGACGCCCGCCTCCTCGACCACCTCGCCGCCGACGCCTGGCCGCCGCTCGAGAGCCGCGCACTCGAGGGCTGGCTCCTGCGCGCCGCCTCCGGAGTCACGAAGCGGGCGAACTCGGTCCTCACCTCCGGACCCGTCGCCGACCCCGAGCGCGCGATCGACGCCGCGGAGGCGTTCGCCCGCGAGCACGGCATCCCGCCGCTCCTGCAGCTCGGCCCCGCGACCCTCCCCGCCGACCTCGCCGAGCGCCTCGGCGCCCGCGGCTACTCCCCGCACGATCGCACGCTCGTCCTCACGGGCACGGTCCGGGAGGCGCTCGCCGCGCTGAGCGGGGAGCCCGCCGAGATCGACGCGCACCCGTCCGACGAGTGGATGCGGCTCTGGTGGTCCGTCGACGGCCGGGGAGGCGACGCCGAGCTCGACGTCGCGCGGCGGATCCTCGCGGGCTGCGACTCCTCCTACGCCCTCCTCCGCGACGAGGACGGCCCCGCCGCGTGCGGCAGGCTCGCCTTCGCGACCGCGCTCGACGGCGAGGCGTGGTGCGGCCTGTTCGGAGTCGCCACGCGCCCCGATGCGCGCCGCCGGGGGCACGCCTCCTCGGTTCTCCGCTCCCTGCTCGAGCAGGCGCGGGACCGCGGGATCGAGCGCCTCTGGATCCAGGTCCTCGAGTCCAACTCCGGCGCCCGTCGCCTCTACGCGGCACTGGGCTGCGAGCAGTCCTCCTGGTACGAGTACTGGCGCCGCCCCTGACCCGCTCGCCCGGCCCCGGCTGATCCCCGCCGCGAGAGGCCACTCCGGCACGCGACACGCCGGTCGGGGCGTACCGGAGTGGCATCTCGCGAGGACGTCAGTCCAGGACCGCCCGGGCCACGGAGTCCGCGCGCGCCGAGTCGCCGGTCACGAGCACGCGCCACCACACGCCGTCCGCGAGCACGTCGACCTCGCAGGTGCCGGCCGAGCAGCCCGAGATCGCGCGCTCGCCGAGGCCGTCGACGGGCGAGAGCGGGATCGCCAGACCCGTGGTGAGCGAGAGAGTGCGCCAGCCCTCCTCGCCCGAAGGGAGGGCGTCGACGCTGATCCCGGAGTAGGCGGCGTCGGCCGCATCCGTCCAGGTGCACGAGGTGTAGCCCGCGCGGGCCGCGGCGGCGGCTCCGGCGGTCGTGATCGGCGCCCCCTCGGTGCCGGCTCCCGGTGTCGGCTGCACGAGCCCCGCGAGCGACGTCAGCTGCTCGGTCGTCAGCAGGTCGGCGCAGACCGGCCCGGAGCCCGCGACGACCTCGTCGAGCCGACCGGAGGCGGAGTCGGCCGTCGCGGAGGCGAGCGCGGCGAGATCCAGTGCCGTCGGAGCGCCGGTCAGCGCGAGCGAGACCCAGGTCGAGCCGACGAGCACCTGGGCGGTGCAGCCGCCGTCGGTGCAGGATCCGGAGGCGGCGTCGCCCGCGGCCAGCGCGGGACCGGCCGGGAGGGCGGCGAACGCGTCGGCCGCGTCCTCGGCCGCCGAGGCGACGACCGACGCGGGCCCGTCCGTCTCGAACCAGGAGCAGGTCAGCAGCCCGCCGTTCTCCTCGGCGGCCGCGCGGATCAGCTCGGCGGAGCTCCGCACCGCGCCGTCCCGACTGCCCTCGAGCCGATCCGCGGGGAGCCGCAGCGCCTCCGACGCCCTCGAGACCGGCAGCAGGGAGTCGCAGTCGAGCTCGGAGGCGGGCGCCGCGGAAGCCGAGGCCGGGGCCGGAGCGGAAGCCGAGACGGAAGCGCTCCCCTCCGGAGCCGGCGCCCCCGAGCATCCCGCGAGCGCGACCCCCGCGATCAGCCCGAGCGCGACGAGCCGCGCCCTCACGCCGAGAGCTCGCGCTCGATCGCCGCCGTGAACACGTCGATGTCGTCCTCGGTGGTGTCGAACGAGCAGACCCAGCGCACCTCGCCCGTCGCCGGGTTCCAGTCGTAGAAGCGCGACACCTCGCGCAGGCGATCGGCCACTCCGGCCGGCAGCGTCGCGAAGACCGCGTTCGCCTGCGTCGGCTGCGTGAAGGCCAGGCCCTCGATGCGACCCGCCGCCACCGCCTCCTCGAGCCGGGAGCGCAGCCGCGCGGCCATGGCGTTCGCGCTCCGCGCCGAGCGCAGCCACAGCGGCTCCGTCTCGCCGTCCTCGCCGAGCATCGCGAGCAGCTGCGCCGAGAGGAAGCGCATCTTCGACGACAGCTGCATGTTGGTCTTGCGCAGGTAGTGCAGTCCGCTCGACGCCTCGGGATCGAGCACCACGATCGCCTCGCCCAGCAGCATGCCGTTCTTCGTGCCGCCGAACGAGAGCACGTCGACGCCGGCATCGGTCGTGAAGGAGCGCAGCGGCACTCCGAGTGCCGCCGCCGCGTTCGCGATCCGGGCGCCGTCGAGGTGCAGCCGCATGCCGTGCGAGTGCGCGTGGTCGGCGAGCGCGCGCACCTCCTCGGGCGTGTAGACCGTGCCGAGCTCGGTGGACTGGGTGATCGAGACGACCAGTGGCTGCGAGCGGTGCTCGTCGCCGTAGCCCCAGGCCTGCTCGTCGACCAGCGCCGGAGTGAGCTTGCCGTCGGGGGAGGTCGCCGTGAGGATCTTGATCCCGCCGACCTTCTCGGGCGCTCCGCCCTCGTCGGAGTTGATGTGCGCGGTGCCCGCTGAGATCACGGCGCCCCAGCGCGGCAGCATCGACTGCAGTCCGGTGACGTTCGCACCCGTGCCGTTGAAGACCGGGAACGCCTGCGCCTGCTCGCCGAACTCGCGCCGGAACGCGTGCTGCAGGCGCTCGGTGTAGACGTCCTCGCCGTACGCGACCTGGTGCGCGCCGTTGGCCGCGGCGATCGCGGCGAGCACCTCCTCGTGGACCCCGGAGTAGTTGTCGGAGGCGAAGCCGCGGACCGTCGGATCGTGCAGAGAGCTCATGCCTTCATCCTCGCAGCCCGTCGCCGGGGGGTCCCTCCGGGTGCGCGTTCAGCGGGCGCTCATGTTTCCGGCATGTGAACAGCCCGAGAGCGACGAGCCGATCTCCGTCAAGAAGTTGGTATCGGCTGAGCGAACGGCCACTCTTGTCCTATGCGCATGGACACATCGGGGGCGGTCCGCGATATGCCGGCCCCTCCCGGGGTGGACGAGATCGCGGCGCGCTTCGGCGACCCGGTCCTCGCGTTCGCCCCGCAGCCCCGACTCGAGGAGTTCGCGGCGGCTCAGACCATGGCGCTCGGGCGGTTCGTCGAGATCTCCCTGTCGTACTCGTTCTTCAAGAATCCGCGCAATCGCGCCGATCCTGTGAACCACGTCCCGCTCACTCCGGAGCAGAAGCGGGCGATCGACCGGGCCGAGAACGACCACCTGCCGCCTTGGATGGTCGACCAGGTCACGCGGATGCGGTACCCCGTGCTGTGGGAGGCCGTGCGCACCTCGGTGCCGATCCCCGCCGAGCGCAGCCGGCCCCTCGAGTCGCGCCTCGCCGCCCACATGGGCGACGTGCTCCGCAACACGTTCCCCGGCCGCGTCCGCAGCCGTCGGGGCGGCATGCCCGTGGTCGCCGCGGCGCTGCGCGACGAGGACGTCGTGCGAGGCGTGCCGGTCGTGGTCGACGGAGAGGCCCTGCGCGGCTACCGCGTCGACACCGATCCCGACGTGGTCGCCATCGGCGCCCGCGTGGACGGCCGATACATGACCGTGGTGCTCGACCGGAAGATCGTCCCGGACATCCGCATGGAGTTCGTGCGCCGCACGCCTCCGCGCGGTTCTGCTCCGATCGCCCGCCGCTGACGCCCTCGCCGCGATCCCTCGCCGGCCAGCTGCGGAACGTCAGCTGAAGAGGGGGTCTCTCCGCTGTCAGCCGAGTGACCCCCTCCTCAGCCGACGTTCTGCGGGCGCCGATCCGGGTTCCGCGGGCACGGATGCGGTCAGGACCGCCCGGGCACCGCGATCCCGTGCTCGTAGGCGAACACGACGGCCTGGATCCGGTCCCGCACCCGCAGCTTCATCAGGATCTTCGACACGTGGGTCTTCACCGTCGCCTCGCCGACGAACAGCTGCGCGGCGATCTCGGCGTTCGACCATCCCCGCGCGAGGTACACCAGCACCTCGCGCTCGCGATCGGTGAGCTCGGCGACGCCCGGGTGCTCCCGGGGGCTCCGGGCGGGATCCGCGGCGAAGCGCTCGATCACGCGGCGGGTGACGTCCGGGGCGAGCATCGCGTCGCCGCGGGCCACGACCTGCACGGCGTCGACCAGGTCCTCGGGCGAGGCGTTCTTGAGCAGGAAGCCGCTCGCTCCGGCCGACAGCGCGTCGAAGAGGTAGTCGTCGCGGTCGAAGGTCGTCAGGATCAGGACGCTCGAGCACAGCCGCGGGTCCTTCACGATCTCGCGGGTCGCGGCGAGCCCGTCCATGCCCGGCATCTGCACGTCCATGCAGATCACGTCGGGGCACAGTTCGGTCGCCCGCGCGATCGCCTCGGAGCCGGTGCGGGCCTCGCCCACGATGACGATGCCCGGCTCGGACTCCAGGATGATGCGGAACCCCGCGCGCACCAGCTCCTGGTCGTCCACCAGGAGGACGCGGATGTCGTCGGTCATGCGCGGCCCCCGCTCGCTGCGTCGAGGCGCCCCCGCGACGCCCCGGTCGACGCTACCGGGTCCGGGAGCGGCTGCGGGCCGACGACCGGCGCCAGCGGGACGTGCACGTGCACGAGGTAGCCCTCTCCGCGCCGGCCCATCTCGATCCGCCCGCCCACGGCCGCGGCGCGCTCGCGCATGCCGGTCTGCCCCAGGCCGCAGGAGGCGGGCGCGGTCGGGTGCGGACCGTTGCCGCCGTCGTCGGCGACCTCGAGCTCGACCGCGTCGGGCAGGTAGCGCAGGCGCAGCTCGGCCCGCGCGCCGGGGCCCGCGTGCTTGCGGACGTTCGTGAGCGACTCCTGTGCGATGCGGTAGAGGCTGAGGCCCACCGTCGCGGGGATCTCGCGCGGGAATCCGATCGTGCGGAACGCCGTCGGGAGCCCCGAGCCGGCGGAGGCGCCGACGAGCTCCTCGAGCTGCGCGACGCCGCGGGTGGAGGCGGAGTCGGTCGGGACGGTGTCGAGGGGCCCGGCCGCGGGCGACTCCTCGGCGCGGAGTGCGACGAGGATCCGGTGCAGCTCGTCGATCGCCGAGCGGGCGTCGCTCTCGATCGCGCTGAGCGAGCGCGCGGCCTTCTCGGGGTCGCGGGCGAGGACGCGGCGCGCTGCTCCCGCCTGCACCCCCATGACGCTGACGTGGTGCGCCACGACGTCGTGCAGCTCGCGGGCGATGCGCAGGCGCTCCGAGGTGACCGCCTGGCGCGAGGAGCGCTCGCGCTCGTCGTCCAGCTCGGCTGTGCGCGCCTCGAGCGCCTCGAGCCGGCGCGCCGACTGCCACGACGCCTCACCGAAGACGAAGGCGCTGCCGAAGTAGAGCAGGTTGACCAGCAGGACCAGCGCCGATTCGGCGACGTAGGGCGAGAGCGGTCCGACGGACTCGGTGGCGGGCAGCGCCCGGTCGAGCCACTCGCCCGTGATCAGGGAGGTCACCAGCCATCCGAGCATGGCGATCGCGATCACCAGGCGCACTGCGAGGGCGGCACGGCGGTCCCGGCTCCACGCGCCGACCGTGTAGATCGCGAGGAACAGGCAGATCTGGTTGAAGAGCGACTCCGGCACCTGGAGCACGAGACCGAGCGTGTAGACCACCGCGAGGACGATCGCGACGGTGGCCGGGTACCTCCGCCGCAGCGCCAGCGGCAGGGTCAGCGCGACGGCCCAGTGGGCGCTGACGACGGGGTGCGCCGCGTCGGGGAACCCGGCCGAGGTGTACAGCAGCACCGAGATCACGGTCGCGAGCAGGAGGATCCCGGCGGCGACGGCGTCGCGGATGTACTGCGGCCGCGTGGGGGGTCGCCTCGTCCAGCCGGCGTCGAAGGGATCGGCGGCGGCGACGGCGTCGGCACCTCGGGACATGACGTCCACGGTACGCGACCGGGCCGCGGCGGAGGCGGATCCGCAGTCGCCCGCCCCCGCCGCCGGCTCAGTCGCGCCCCGTGATCCCCTTCGTCGACGCGATCACGTCGCGCATCTTCTTCTCGAGGGCCTCGTAGAACATCGACAGCGGGAACTCGTCGTCCAGCACCGCGTCGGTGAGGCCGCGGGGCGGCCCGAGCAGCACCTCGTCCGGCAGTCCACGGGCCCAGGCCGACGCGGGATGCGGAGTGAGCACCGACGCGATCAGGGCGTGCGCGGCCAGCCAGTGCGCGGTCTTCGGGCGGTCGATCGAGCACCAGTACAGGTCGTCGATCGCGTCCGACAGGGCGACGACCACGTCGGCGACGCCGTCCCACTCGAAGGCGAGGCGCGTGTCCGTCCAGTGCAGCACCCCGTGCCGGTGCAGCCAGGCGAACAGCAGCTGGCCGCCCAGACCGTCGTAGTTGCGCACGCGCGAGCCGGTGAGGGGGAAGCGGAAGAGGCGGTCGAACAGGATCGCGTACTGCACCGAGCGCGCTCGCCCGGACAGGCGCTCCTCGTCCTCGTCGCGGTGCTCGGCCGCGGCGAGCCGGCGCTCGATCGCGACCGATTCGCGGAACGCCGTCAGATCGCAGCGCAGCTCCTCGAGCGAGTAGAGGAAGAAGGGCATGCGCTGCTTGATCATGAAGGGGTCGAAGGGCAGGTCGCCGCGCATGTGCGTGCGGTCGTGGATGAGGTCCCACATCACGAAGGCCTCCTCCGCGAGGTGCTGATCGGCGATCAGGCGGCGTGCGTCCTCGGGCAGGTCGAGGCGCGTGACCTCGGCGGCGCTGCTCACGACGCGGCGGAAGCGGGCGGCCTCGCGGTCGGCGAAGATCGCTCCCCAGGTGAAGGTCGGGATCGCGCGCATCGCCACGGTCTCGGGGAAGAGCACCGCGCTGTCGGTGTCGTAGCCGGCGGTGAAGTCGACGAAGCGGACCGGCACGAAGAGCGCGTTCGAGTACTCGCCCGCCTCGAGCTCGGCGACGAAGCGCGGCCAGACCACCTCGACCAGCACGGCCTCGACGTGCCGGTCGCGGCTGCCGTTCTGGGTGAGCATCGGGAAGACGACGAGGTGGCGCAGCCCGTCGATCCGGTCGAGCTGCGGCTGGAAGGCCTGCAGGGAGTCGAGGAAGTCGGGGACGCCGAGCCCGTCGGTGCTCCACCGCTCCAGGTCGACGACGAGCGCGTCGAGGTACGCGGCGTCGTGCGGGAAGCGAGGAGCCAGGGCGCGGACGGCGGCGACGATCCGCTCGAGCGCGGAGCGCGCCTCGAGCAGCGTCGCCCGGTCGGCGAGGGAGCCGTCGGACGTCTGGAGAGGCTGCAGGTCGCCGACCGCGGCCTTGAGGTCGAGCCAGGCGGAGGAGGACTCGACGCGGTCCTCGAGGACCTCCGGCTCTCCGACGACTGTGCTCTGCACGAACTGCGACATGGTGATCCTCCTCACGCTTCGAATCCTCGGTGGAACGGGTTGGATGCGACCCGACTCCGAGCGTAGGGCCGCGTGCGCGCGCTTTTCTTGCGTGGGAGCGGAGCGGAGCGGCGACGTCGGCGCTCGCCGCGCACGTCTGCGCCGCGGGGGGCGGCAACGGCGCTCAGGAGCGGTTCCGGACGTCGTCGGCGCAGGATCCCGGGGACTTCTCCACGTGTCTGATCAGCACTCCACCAGGCGTCTCGCAGGTTGGACCCCCCGTCCGGGGCTAGATTCCTCCACGACCCACCGTGACCCCGGTCAGGGGGTCAGGATGGTGCGGACATCGCGGCCGCATCCCGAGTGCGGCCCATCCGATCGAGCGGCCACTCCGAACACCTGGCGGAGGGGCACGACCGACGAGCCATCCTGAGAGAGAGGATCGGAGCGCGTGACGGGACCCGAACCCGGAAGCGACCACAGCACAGTCAGCATCGATCAGCACCCCTCGACCCTCCGCCTGCTGCCCTGGCCGCAGGCGGGCACCGCCGCACTCCGCGTCACCCGCGCGGAGTCCGACACGGGACGTGGGTACGACGAGGACGGAACCCTGCACGACCGCTACCTGCGCGGTTGGGCCGAGGGCACCGCCTTCTTCTACGCGATCGAGCTCGACGGCGACTGCGTCGGCTCCATCGGCTATTGGTACGGCCACTCTCGCGGCATCGTCGCGTACGAGACGGCCTGGAGCCTCGCTCCCGAGGCGAGGGGACGCGGCGTGGCCGCGCGCTCGGTGCGCCTGCTGCTCGACGAGGCCGCGGCGTTCCCGCTGCCCCGCTTCGTGCACGCGTTCGTGCGCACGGACGACGCGGAGGACAGCGCGATCTGCGTCGAGGTCGGCTTCGACCGCGTCGACATCGTCGAGAAGGGCGATCCGCCGAGCCTCTGGGCCGACTGGGCGTTCGATCTGGCGGCGGTCGCCTAGGGGCGGATGAGCGCTCGAGCTCGGCCCGATCGTGCGGTCGAGCCGAGCTGAGCACGCGGGATCGTGTTCACCGGGCCCTGAGGGCGGGCGCCGCCCGACCCGCCGCGTCGCGCGGCGCTCACACCCCGTGAGCGGCGAGCCACGGCCGCAGGACCGCGAGGAACTCCTCCGGCCGTTCGACGCTGGGCAGGTGCGCCGCCTCGTCGAAGACGCAGGAGTCGGCGCCCGGGATCGTCTCGGCGAGGTACTCGTGCACGGGGAACGACTCGGAGAGGTCGTGCGCGCCCACCACGATCAGCGCCGGCAGCGCCAGATCGACCACCCGGTCGTAGGCGGGCGGCTCGAGCGGGATCGGCCGGGGCTTCTCGTGCTCGTGGCCCGCGCGGCCGCGCGCGAGCTCCCGCACGGCCTCGACGAAGGACGCGTCGAGCGAGTCCGCGGAGCGCTCCGGCCCGAAGGCCCACAGCTCCGCCTCCCGCCGGGCGACCAGCTCGTGGTCGCCGCGCGTCAGCAGGGCGTCGATCTCGTCGAAGAGGGCGTCCTCCCGCGCGGTCAGCTCCGGATACGGGAAGCCGCCGACACCCGGGCAGATCGCGACGAGCGCACTCACCCGGTCGGGATGGGCGATCGCGAGGTCGAGCGCCGCGGATCCGCCCCGCGAGCAGCCGATGACGGCGGCGCGCTCCACGCCCAGGTGCTCGAGCACCGCGAGGAGGTCGGCCCGCTCGTCGAAGTCGACGTCGTCCGTCCTGGTGCCGCCGAAGCCGCGGGAGTCCAGGCGCACGACGAGATGGTCCTCGGCCAGCGCCGGCACGATCGGGTCCCACATCCTCAGATCGGCGATGCCGGCGTGCACCAGCAGCAGCGCGGGGGAGGAGGCGTGGCCGTCCGCCTCCCAGTGGAGGCTCGCGCCGGGGACGTCGAGATGCGGCATGCGGCCACCGTAGGCCCGGCCCCGTCGGGGTGCAACGGCACCCGACCCTAGGCTGGAGGGACGCCTGCGAGCCGTCCGCTCGCCCGAGGGACGGAGGACGCCGTGGAGGGAGTGCTCACCGGATTCGCGATCATCGGCGTGATCATCGCCGTCGGCTACCTGATCGCCCGCTTCGGCCTGGTGCCGCCCGAGGGCCGCGTGGTCCTCTCGCGCATCGCCTTCTTCGTGACGACCCCCGCTCTGCTGTTCACGGTGCTCTCGAGGGCCGACGTCACGGTGCTCTTCTCCTCCTTCCTCCTGGTGTCGCTCTGCACGGTGCTGCTCGTGGCGGCGGTCTACGTGCTCGCCTCGCGCTTCTTCTTCCGCCGGCCGCTGCCCGAGACCGTGATCGGCACGGCGTCCTCCTCCTACGTCAACGCCAACAACATCGGGCTGCCCGTGGCCATCTACGTCCTGGGCGACCCGCAGTGGGTGGCACCGACCCTGCTGCTGCAGCTGCTCCTGCTCGCGCCGACGATCCTCACCGTGCTCGACATCTCGACGAGCGGGCGCACCTCGGTCGGCGCGATCCTGACCCAGCCGCTGCGGAACCCCATGATCATCGCGTCCGGGCTCGGCCTGCTCGTCGCCGTCACGGGGGTCGACGTGCCGGCCCCCGTGCTCGAGCCGTTCTCGATCATCGGCAACGCGTCGATCCCGCTGGTCCTCATGGCCTTCGGCATGTCGCTGCGCGGGCAGCGGCCGCTGGAGGCGGGCCCCGCACGGATCGAGGTCGTCGTCGCGTCGACCCTGAAGTCGCTCGTGATGCCGGCGGTGGCGTGGAGTCTGGGACGCTTCGTCTTCCAGCTCGACGCCGAGCACCTCTTCGCGGTCACCGTGACCGCCGCGCTCCCCACCGCGCAGAACATCTTCAACTTCGCGACGCGCTACGACCGCGGAGTCGCCGTGGCGCGGGACACGGCCCTGGTGAGCACGGTCGCGGCCGTTCCCGTGCTCATCGCCGTGTCCCTCCTCCTGGGTTGACGCGAACGCGCCCAGCCCGACCCGTCGCGGTGGCCGTCGCCTAGGCTCTCTCGAATGAGCACCACGACGACCTCCTCTCGCCGCGCCTCCGGACAGCCCCGCCGCCGTCGCCGCGGCCTCTGGATCACGCTGAGCATCCTGCTGGTCCTCGTGATCGGCGCGATCGTCGCGGTGCTCCTGGCCGTCCAGACGTACGACAAGGCGATGACGGTCCGGGCCAAGCTCACCTCCGCCATCCCCCTCGTCTCGCAGGTCGCCGACCAGCTCACCGGATTCGACACCGCGGGAGCCGAGGCGACGGCGGGTCAGATCGCGACCCTCACCGGCGAGGCGCGCGACGAGACCGACGACGGCGTGTGGCGCGTGATGGAGATCGTGCCGATCCTCGGACCCAACCTCTCCGCCGTCCGCGCCGCGACCGAGATCGCCGACGACGTGTCGGGCAAGATCGTCACTCCGCTCTCGGGCACCTCGCTCGACGTGCTGAAGCCGGTCGACGGCCGTGTCGACATCGCCGCGATCACAGACCTGTCGGCCAAGATCGACGTCGCGAAGCAGGTCGTCGACGAGTCGCAGGCGCGCGTCGAGGCGATCGACCGCGGCGCCCTCGTGCCGCAGGTCGCCTCGGCCCTCGACGCCTTCGCTCCGCAGCTCGAGACCGCCACGAAGGCGATGGACCAGGTGCAGCCGATCACGGCGATCCTGCCCGACGCGCTCGGGGCGAACGGGCCCCGCAACTACCTCGTCATGTTCCAGAACCTCGCCGAGGCGCAGGCTCTCGGAGGCGGCGCCTCCTCGGTCATGCTGCTGCAGGCCGACGGCGGAGCGATCTCGATCACGGAGCAGCAGTCCAGCCAGGACTTCCGCGGGCTGGAGTCGGTGGACGTCGATCAGAGCGCGCTCGACACCTTCGGCGGCAACCTCGCCACGACCTTCAACGTGTCGACGAGCCGGCCCGACTTCCCGACCGCGTCGTCCATCGCGACGCAGTTCTGGGCCCAGAAGTTCCCCGACCAGAAGATCGACGGAGTGCTGGCGATCGACCCGGTCGCGCTCTCGTACCTGCTCGACTCGACCGGCCCGGTGGTGCTCACCGACGGCACGGAGCTGACGAGCGAGAACACCGTCTCGACGCTCCTGAACAAGATCTACTTCCGCTACCCGGCCGAGACGGTCGGCGAGCAGACCGACGAGTTCTTCTCGGAGGCGAGCGCCACGATCCTCGGGAAGATCCTCGGCGGCGACATGGAGCCGACGCGCATGCTGCCGGCGATCGTCAAGGCGGTCGGCGAGAGCCGCATCCTCGCGTACAGCACCGACCCCGACGAGCAGGCCCTCCTCGCTCCGACGCCCATCGCGGGCATCCTGCCCACCGCGAACGCCGAGACGACCACCACCGGCGTCTTCTTCCAGGACGCGTCGATCGGCTCGAAGATGGACTACTACCTCGACACGGCGGTGACGCAGGCGAGCGCGAACCGCTGCGCCGCCTCCGGAGCGACCTTCACCACGCAGGTCACGCTGACCAACACGATCACCGAGAAGGTGGCGCGCACCCTGCCGCCCTACGTCGCGGCGAACGGCGGCAACAGGTTCCCGCTCGGCGACTTCGTGACCAACGTCTACGTCTACGGCCCTCCCGGCACGAGCGTGACCGGCGCGACCTGGGCCTCCGGGCTCGGCACCGTCGTGCAGACGACGGACGACCTCGGGCGACCGGTCTCGAAGATCGCGGTGCAGCTCTCGCCCGGCGAGTCCGACACCGCCACGGTCACCTTCACGGCGGCCCAGGCGGGCGAGTACGGCGAGCAGGCCGTCCGCGTCACCCCGATGATCAACTCGACCGAGGTCACGCTCCAGGACGACCCGAGCTGCGTCGGCTGACCGGTCGCGCCCTCTGCGGCCTGACGGTCAGCCTGCTGGTCGAGCAGCCCCGCAGGGGCGTCTCCAGACCCGCTACCGCCCCGCATCCCGGCGCGGAGGCAGCCCCCGCGTCAGACCAGCGCCGACCCCGGGATCGAGCTGGTGACCAGCCACGAGGCGAGCAGCGCCGCGCCGAAGCACAGGGCGAGGCCGACGAGCGGGACCCACCAGGCCCGGCGTCCGACGAGGTAGCGCACGACCGTCACGGCCACGGCGATCAGCGTCAGGATCGGCGGACCGAGGAGGGCGAGCGAGACGCCCCAGTCGATGCGGTCGTAGTCGCACGCGATGTTCTGCCCCTCGCACTGCGCGGGGAACACCGAGAGCACGGCGGCGAGGTAGCCGAGGACGATCGCCACCAGGCCCAGCGCGAGGCAGCCGAGGATCGAGAGCACGAGGTCCCAGCGGCGGCGCAGCGGCCGCCCGGCCGCGACCACCTCCCGGACGGTGCGGTAGGCGTCCGTCCGCAGCTCGTCGTGCGCGCGACCGGCCGGACCCGGGCGCGGTGCCGGCCGCGCGGCCGGTGTCCGGGATGCGGCAGGGCGGGCGGAGGACGAGCCGCTCGCGGCCGCGCGCGCCCGCTTCTTCTTCGAGGAGGCCACGATCAGAAGATCATCGGGCGGTCGTCGTCGAGGGTCGTCTCGAGATCGAGGTCGACCACCACGGGGACGTGATCGCTCGGGGCGTCGCCCTTGCGCTCGTCGCGGTGGATCGAGGCGCCCGTGACGAGCTCGCCGAACGCGTGCGAGCCGAGCACGAAGTCGATCCGGAGCCCCTCGTTGCGCGGGAAGCGCAGCTGCTTGTAGTCCCAGTAGGTGTAGCCCTCGGGGACGAGCGGGCGCACGACGTCGTGCAGCCCGGCGGCCTCGAAGGCGGCGAAGGCCTCGCGCTCCGGCGGCGAGACGTGCGTGGATCCGGGGCCCAGCGTCGGGTCGCCGACGTCGCTGTCGAGCGGAGCGACGTTCCAGTCGCCCATCAGCGCCAGCGGCAGGTCGGGTTCGGCGGCGAGCCACTCGCGGGTGCTCGCCTCGAGCGCGGCGAACCACTCGAGCTTGTAGAAGTAGTGCGGGTCGCCGACCGCGCGGCCGTTGGGCACGTAGAGGCTCCAGACGCGCACGCCGTCGACGGTCGCGCCGATCGCCCGCGCCTCGAGGGGGAGGGTGCCGTCCTCGGCGGGGGCCTTGGCGAAGCCGGGCATGCCGGGGAAGCCGATCCGCACGTCCTCCATCGGCAGGCGCGAGGCGATGCCGACGCCGTTCCACTGGCTGATCCCCGCCATCTCGACGTGGTACCCCGCCTCGGCGAAGGCCTCGTGCGGGAACTGCTCGGGCTTGCACTTGAGCTCCTGCATGGCGAGGACGTCGACGTCCTCGCGGACCAGCCAGTCGACGACGCGGCCCGTGCGGGCCCGGATGGAGTTCACGTTCCACGTGGCGATGCGCATCCTCGAAGTGTAGGAGCCGCCGCCGACAGCACGGTGCGGACGGCGGCCGTCCCCCGCGCTCCGGTCATCCGTCCGGCGGATTGCGGAACCGGTGTCGGTGGTCGATGGTTGTCTTGCGCCGTCCCGATCGGCGCCCCGCGTCGTCCCCGCGCCGCCGCCCGCGGCCCGCCTCCCCGCCCGACTCCGACCAGGCGGCCGTTCCGGCGGATCCGCCGTCGATCCGCCCGAGCCGTTCCCGCGGCCGTCCCCGCTCCCGCCCGCTCCAGCCGTCTCGAGGAACCCCGTGATCCTGCTCCGACTCGCGTCGTCCTACGCGAAGCCCTACTCCCGGTGGATCGTCGCGGTCGTCGTGCTGCAGTTGATCTCGACCCTCGCGGCGCTCTACCTGCCGAGCCTCAACGCCGAGATCATCGACCAGGGCATCGGCACCGGCGACACCGACTTCATCTGGGCGACGGGCATGACCATGCTCGTCGTCTGCCTCGTGCAGGTCGTCACCGCGATCGGGGGCGTGTACTTCGGCGCCCGCACCGCCATGGCCGTCGGCCGCGACCTGCGCCGCGACGTCTACCGCCGCGTCGACTCGCTGAGCGGGCTCGAGGTCGGCCGCTTCGGCACCGCCACCCTCATCACCCGCGGCACGAACGACGTGCAGCAGGTCCAGATGCTGGTCCTGATGACCCTCAACTTCATGGTGTCGACGCCGATCATGTGCATCGGAGGCATCGTCTTCGCCCTCCGCGAGGACGTGGGCCTCTCGTGGCTGGTCTGGGTCTCGGTGCCGGTGCTGTTCGTCGTGGTCGGCGTGCTCGTCTTCCTCCTGCTGCCGCTGTTCCGCCTCATGCAGGACCGCATCGACGGCATCAACGGCGTGCTGCGCGAGCAGATCACGGGCATCCGCGTGGTCCGAGCCTTCGTGCGCGAGCCCTTCGAGTCCGAGCGCTACCGCCGCGCGAACGCCGCGATCACCGAGGTGTCGATCAAGGTCGGCAACATCTTCGTGCTGATGTTCCCGGCGATCATGATGATCCTGCACCTCGCCACGGCCGCCGTCCTCTGGTTCGGCGGGCAGCGCGTGGATGCGGGTCAGATGCAGATCGGCTCGCTGACGGCGTTCCTCCAGTACCTGCTCCAGATCCTCACCGCGGTGATGATGGGCGTCTTCATGGTGATGATGATCCCGAGGGCCGTCGTCTGCGCCGAGCGCATCGACGAGGTGCTCGGCACCCGCACGAGCCTCACGAACCCCGAGGGGGGAGCGGTCACGCCGACCCTCGGCCGCGTCGAGTTCCGCGACGTCGTCTTCGGCTACCCCGGCGCCGAGCGCCCCGTGCTCTCGGGAGTCGACCTCGTCGCCGAGCCCGGCCGCACGACCGCGATCGTCGGCTCCACCGGCGCCGGCAAGACGACGCTGCTCGGTCTCGTGCCCCGCCTGTTCGACCCGCAGGAGGGGTCGGTGACGATCGACGGCGTGCCCGTCTCGTCGCTCGACCGCGCCCAGCTCGCCGAGGTCATCGGCCTCGTCCCGCAGCGCCCCTACCTCTTCTCGGGCACGATCGCCTCGAACCTCCGCTTCGGCCGCCCCGACGCCACCGACGCCGAGCTGTGGGAGGCGCTGCGCATCGCCCAGGGCGAGGACTTCGTCCGCGGCAAGGAGCACGGGCTCGACGAGCCGGTGTCGCAGGGCGGCACGAACGTGTCCGGCGGCCAGCGCCAGCGCCTGTGCATCGCGCGGGCGCTCGTGGCCCGTCCCCGCGTCTACCTCTTCGACGACTCCTTCTCGGCGCTCGATGTGGCGACCGACGCGAGGCTGCGCGAGTCGCTCGCGGCGGCGACCACCGACGCGACGGTGATCATCGTCGCCCAGCGCGTCTCCACCATCCGCCACGCCGACCAGATCGTGGTCCTCGACGCCGGCCGCGTCGTCGGCAGGGGCACCCACGACGACCTCCTCGAGACGAACGCGACCTACCGCGAGATCGTCGAATCGCAGCTGAGCACCGAAGGGGTGGCCTGAGATGGCACGCGTCCGCGACACCGCGCAGGAGCAGCCGGCCGAGCCGGAGTCGCTCGCCCCCGAGTTCGAGCCCGGCGAGGCCGACGGCGGCATGTTCGGCGACGGCCCGCCCGCCCGCAAGGCCCAGCACTTCTGGCCCTCGGCCAAGCGGCTGTTCAGCCTCCTCGGCCCAGAGAAGGCCCGGATGATCGTGGTCGTCGCCCTGGTCTCGGCGTCGGTCGTCCTCACCGTCATCGCGCCGAAGATCCTCGGCCAGGCGATGGACACGATCTTCAACGGCGTGATCGGCTCGCAGCTGCCCGCAGGAGTGCCGCTCGAGCAGATCATCGAGCAGCAGCGGGCCTCGGGCAACGGCACCTTCGCCGACATGCTCTCCAAGACCGACATCGTGCCCGGGCAGGGCATCGACTTCGTCGTGCTCGGCCGGCTCATCATCATCGTGCTGCTGATGTACGTGGTCGCCTCCGTCCTCATGTGGGCGCAGGGCTTCCTCCTCAACGGGCTCGTGATGCGCGTCGTCTACGGCCTGCGCCAGGACATCGAGGCCAAGCTCAACCGCCTGCCGCTGCGCTACTTCGACACCCGGCAGCGCGGCGACGTGATGTCGCGCGTCACGAACGACGTCGACAACATCCAGACGGCCCTGCAGCAGGCGTTCTCGCAGCTCGTCCAGTCGGTGCTGACGATCATCGGCATCGCCGCGATGATGTTCATCGTCTCGTGGCAGCTCGCGCTGATCGCGCTGATCTCGCTGCCGCTGTCGGGCATCATCGCCGGGGTCATCGGCGCCCGCTCGCAGAAGCTGTTCGCCGCCCAGTGGAAGAACACCGGCGCGCTGAACGGCCACATCGAGGAGTCGTTCTCGGGCCTCGAGATCGTGCGCGCCTTCGGTCGCGACCGCGAGATGCTCGAGGAGTTCGACCGTCGCAACGACGACCTCTACAGCGCCTCGTTCGGCGCCCAGTTCGTCTCGGGCATGATCATGCCCGCGATGACCTTCGTCTCGTACCTCTCCTACGTCCTCATCGCCGTCGTCGGCGGGCTGCGCGTGGCCTCGGGCCAGCTCACCCTCGGAGACGCCACCGCGTTCATCCAGTACTCGCGCGAGTTCACCCAGCCCGTCACGCAGCTCGCGAGCATGGCCAACATGCTGCAGTCGGGCGTGGCCTCGGCCGAGCGCACCTTCGAGCTCCTCGACGCCGACGAGCAGGACCCCGAGACGATCACCGACTCGCTGCCCGAGCGCACCGACGGCCACGTCGAGTTCCAGGACGTCTCGTTCTCGTACGACCCGGAGCAGCCGCTCATCGAGGGCCTCTCGTTCTCGGCGCAGCCGGGCCAGACCGTCGCGATCGTCGGCCCGACCGGCGCGGGCAAGACGACCCTCGTGAATCTCGTGATGCGCTTCTACGAGCTCACCGGCGGGCGCATCCTGCTCGACGGAGTCGACATCACCCGTCTCGCCCGCGGCGACCTCCGCTCGCGGGTGGGCATGGTGCTCCAGGACGCCTGGCTCTTCCAGGGCACCATCCGCGAGAACATCCGCTACGGCCGACTCGACGCGACCGACGACGAGATCGCCGACGCGGCGCGCGCCACCATGGTCGACCGCTTCGTGCAGCAGCTGCCCGACGGCTACGACACCGTCCTCGACGCCGACGGAGGGAGCGTGTCGGCGGGTGAGCGCCAGCTGATCACGATCGCCCGCGCGTTCCTCGCCAATCCCTCGCTGCTGATCCTCGACGAGGCCACGTCCTCGGTCGACACCCGGACCGAGCTCCTGGTGCAGCACGCCATGGCCGCGCTGCGCACCGACCGCACGTCCTTCGTGATCGCCCACCGCCTCTCGACGATCCGCGACGCCGACACGATCCTCGTGATGGAGGCGGGGCGCATCGTCGAGCAGGGCGCGCACGACGAGCTGCTGCGCCGTCGAGGCGCCTACTACGAGCTCTACATGACGCAGTTCCGCGGAGGGAGCGAGGAGCCGACCGCTGCGATCTCGCCCGCGGGCCTGCCCGGAGGCGCCGAGACCGCACCGTAGAGTGGCCCTGTGAACGACGCACGCCAGCAGCTCATCGAGTACATCGGCTCCGACGCCGTCTTCCACGGGGACTTCACCCTGACGAGCGGCAAGAAGGCGAGCTACTACGTCGACCTGCGCCGCGTCAGCCTCGACCACCGCGTCGCTCCCCTGATCGGGCAGGTCATGCTCGACCTCATCGCGCCGATCGAGCGCGTCGACGCTGTCGGCGGACTGACGATGGGCGCCGACCCCATCGCCTCGGCGATCCTGCACCAGGGCGCCGCCCGCGGTCTCGCCTACGACGCCTTCGTCGTGCGCAAGGAGCCGAAGGACCACGGACGCGGCCGTCAGGTCGAGGGCCCGGATCTCGAGGGCAAGCGCGTGGTGGTCGTCGAGGACACCTCCACCACCGGCGGCTCCCCGCTGAAGGCGATCGAGGCGCTGCTGAAGGTCGGCGCCGAGATCGCCGGAGTCGCGGTCGTCGTGGACCGCGCCACCGGTGCCCGGGAGATCATCGAGGACGCGGGCTACCCGTACTTCGCGGCGATCGGGCTGGCCGACCTCGGACTGAGCTGATGGTCGACGAGGGGGACCGCACGCGCCGCGGCGACTCCGGGGGCGAGGAGCGTCCGAAGGAGCAGGAGCGACAGGCCGGCGGCAGCGAGTGGCTGCTGCAGCAGCTCAGCGGCGGGCGTCTGAAGAGCATCTTCGAGGCGCCGCGGCAGGTCGCTCCGGAGTCGACCGGGACGACTCCCGCGCCGGCTCGGGACTCCGAGGACGAGCCGACCGGGACGCCTGACGAGGCGGCCCTCCACGAGGAGTCCGACGCGGCGGAGCGCGAGGACGCGGCCCAGCCCGCGGAGCGCGCCGAGTCCTCGCCCGCGGACGACGCGGAGAAGCCCCCTGCGGAGACGACCGCGCAGGTGCCGCCGCCCGCCGCGGCGGAGGCGTCGGCTCCGCCGGAGCCCGTGGTCGTCCTCGAGCCGACCGCCCCGCTGCAGTCGGCCCAGCAGCCCGAGCCTGTGGAGGAGGTGCGGGAGACCGCGCCCGAGCAGGAGCCCGAGATCCACCCCGTGGCCGAGCAGGCGGCCGAGCCGGACAGCTCCGTCGGGTCGCTGAGCGCGCCCGAGCCTGCGCCGGCCCCCGAGCACGAGAGCCGCCCTGAGCCGGAAGCCGGCGACGAGCCGGAGCACCGGCCCGAGGCCGAGCTCGAGCCCGGATCGGAGCCCGAGCACGCACCCGAGCCTGAGCGCTCACCCGCTCCTGAGCGCTCACCCGCTCCGGAGCCCGAGCGCTCACCGGAGCCCGAGCAGGTGCAGCAGCCGGAGAGCGCACCGGCACCCGCGCCCGTCCCTCCCGTGGCCCCCGAGCGCGAGCGCCCGCAGCCCCGCTTCGACGCCGCCCGCCGCGACCCGGCGGAGGAGCGCGCCTCCGCTTCCCGTCCGGTGCTGCCGGTCGCCGAGCCGCCGCGCGATCTGCCGACCGCGCCGCCCGCGCTCCGCGTCGAGCCCGAGCCCCGCGAGCCGCGCGGCGACCGTCCCGAGGGCGCGACACCGCCGTCGCAGCGCGACACCGCTCCGAGCGGCACCGTCTACCACTGGCCGGACCCCCGCGGCGGGTGGGACGAGCCTCCGGTGTGGGAGGACGTCGTCGCTCCGCAGGAGGACCCGGACGACGACGGCGGCGACGAGGAGCTCTGGCGCGGCACCGCCTTCGCCTGGAACCTCGAGCCCACCGAGCCCGGCACCGAGGCGAGCGGAGACGGCGCGGACGCCGGAGAGACCCTCGAACCGGACGCCCCGCCGACGCCCACGACCGCCGGGACCGCGGACGACGGGAAGCCGTTCTCCACCACGCCCGCCGCGGCTCACGTCAACGCGCCCGCCGCGCGGGAGAGGACTCCTCGCAGCCGGCCCGCCAAGGAGCCGCGCGAGAAGACGCCGCGCACGCCTCGCGAGAAGACCCCGAGGACGCCTCGCGAGAAGACCCCGCGGACCCCGCGAGGGAGGACGGCACTGCCCGCCGCCACGGCTCCTCGGTCCGACAGCGCCGCGTCCGTCGGCTCGGCCACCGAGCCGCCCAGCATCACCGCGCTCGCCGCGGCCTCCCCCGACCGCACCAGGAGCCGTCGTCGACTCCTGATCGGGCTGATCGCGCTCGGCGTCGTCGTGCTGCTCGCCGCGCTCGCGGTCGTGGGCTACCGGATCGCGGCGGGGAACGACTCCGATGCCTCGGCACCCGCTCCGGCCGCCACGACTCCCTCGGAGCAGGCGAGCGCCGCCCCGACCGCGGAGCCCACGGCCGAACTGCCGACCGTCGGACCGCTGCCCGCCGGCACCTACGCGTGGAGCGACCTGCTCGGGGGCGAGTGCCTGCAGCCCTTCGACTCCGTCTGGGCCGAGGAGTTCACGGTCGTCGACTGCGCCACCGCGCACACCGGCGAGATGGTCGCGACCGCTCAGCTGACCGAGGAGGTGTTCCCCGGCCAGGACGCGCTCGCTTTGTCGGTCGCCTCGCTCTGCCAGGCCACCGGAGTCGTCGACGTGCTCGGCGCCGAGGCGTACGGCGACGTCCAGGTCTCGGCGTCCTTCCCGGTCACCCAGGAGCAGTGGGACGCCGGCGAGCGGCGCTACTTCTGCTTCGTCGACCGCGCGGGCGGCGGCGAGCTGATCGGCGCGCTCACCGGCACCCCCGCCGGCTGAGGCTCAGACGAGCCCGCAGCTGTAGGGCCCCCCGTCGCTCGCGTAGAGCACGAGGGGCTCCTCGGTCAGAGCGTCCACGTGGGCGAAGACGACCAGATCGGTCGACTTCAGCACCTCGAAGGTCACGCTCGAGCGATCGCCGACGAGCGTGTACGCGTCCACGTAGTCCGGCGAGTCGGAGCGGGTCTCGATCGCCGTGCCGCCGTACGCCGCCTCGACGGCGGAGCGGGGCGAGCCGATGCCGACGCCCTCGTCGGTGGTGATCGACGGACTGCCGATGATCAGGCTGAGCAGGGGACCGGACTCCCCGTCCACGACGGGCCAGAACGGAGCGCCGCCGAGCGCCTCCGACGCGGGATCGTCCGGGTAGTTCGCGAGCCAGCGAGCGGGGGAGCCGATCGGCTCGACTCCGTTCTCCGCCCAGACCTGCTCGCAGAAGTCCGGATCGACGACCGCGACGGCGGCGCCTCCGGCATCGGCGGGCACGGGCTCGCCCTGGATCAGCGAGCCCACGCCGTCGGGGGTGTGCAGACCGTCGACGTCGAGCACGAGGTCGGTCAGGGCCGGCGGAGCGGTGGGAGCGGCATCGCTCGCCGTGGGAGTGCTGGAGGGAGCGCTCGTCGGAGTCGCCGCGGGAGTGGACGTCGCGGGTGCGGTCCCCGTCGCTGTGGGCTCGGGTGCGCTCGGAGTGCAGCCCGCGACGGCGAGCAGGACGGCGCCGGCGACGGCGGTGGCGCGCAAGGCCGGGTGGAAGCGGATCATCGTGGTCTCCTCGCGGGAGCCGTCTCCTCGTGCCCCCCGCGCCAGTATCGAACCGCGCGGCGAGGTGGCGGAAGGCGCCCCGCGCGGTCGTCACCCAAGCGTGTCCTGCTTGTAGGGTTGCCGATCGTGGACGAGATCGAGACGCCGCGCGAGGCCGGCCCGGCCGCCTCCGTCGAGGCCACGACGAACGGCGTGGGGCCGTGGATCGGCGAGCGTCCGCAGGACGAGCGCCTGGACCCGGAGCTGCTCGAGACGGGCGACTCCCGCAACGTCGTCGACCGCTTCCGCTACTGGCGGATGGAGGCGATCGTCGCCGAGCTCGACCGCACCCGCCATCCGTTCCACGTCGCCGTCGAGAACTGGCAGCACGACATGAACATCGGCTCGATCGTGCGCAGCGCCAACGCGTTCGGTGCGCGGGGCGTGCACATCGTGGGCAGACGGCGGTGGAACAAGCGCGGCGCGATGGTGACCGACCGCTACCAGCACGTCCAGCACCACGAGGCGGTCGCCGGTCTCGTCGACTGGGCACGCGAGGAGGGCCTGCCGATCATCGCGATCGACAACGTGCCCGGGTGCGTGCCGATCGAGACCTTCGCCCTGCCCGAGCGCTGCGTGCTGCTGTTCGGGCAGGAGGGGCCGGGCCTGTCGGAGGAGGCGCTCGCCGCCTCCGAGGCCGTGCTCGAGATCTCGCAGTTCGGCTCGACGCGCTCGATCAACGCGTCAGCGGCCGCCGCGGTCGCGATGCACGCCTGGGTGCTGCAGCACGTGCGGTTCTGAGCGAGACCGGTTCTGAGCGCGCCCCGGGCTCAGACCACGACGTCCGGCGGGAACTCCGACTCGAGCGGCTCGCCCGACAGCAGCTCGTGGACGCCGCTGAGCACCTCGTCGGGGCGGAACGGGTAGCGCTCGATCTCGGCGGCATCGCTGATGCCCGTCATCACGAGGACCGTGTGCAGACCGGCCTCGATGCCCGCGACGATGTCGGTGTCCATCCGGTCGCCGATCATGCCGGTGTTCTCGCTGTGCGCGCCGATCTTGTTCATCGCCGAGCGGAACATCATGGGATTCGGCTTGCCGACCACGTACGGGTCCTTGCCGGTCGCCTTCGTGATGAGCGCGGCGATCGCCCCCGTCGCGGGCATGACGCCCTCGGAGCTCGGACCCGTGGCGTCAGGGTTCGTGACGATGAAGCGGGCGCCCCCGATGATCAGCCGGATCGCCTTGGTGATCGCCTCGAACGAGTAGTTGCGGGTCTCGCCCACGACGACGTAGTCGGGGGAGGTCTCGGTCATGATGAAGCCGGCCTCGTGCAGCGCGGTCGTGATGCCGGCCTCGCCGATCACGAAGGCGCTGCCGCCGGGCATCTGCGAGGCGCAGAAGTCGGCGGTGGCGAGCGCGCTCGTCCAGATGCGCTCCTCCGGGACGTGCAGGCCCGAGGCGCGCAGTCGCGCGGCCAGGTCGCGCGGAGTGAAGATCGAGTTGTTGGTCAGCACCAGGAACGGGACGCCCGCGTCGGTCCACTCCTGGATCAGCTCGGGCGCGCCGGGGAGCGCCTTGTTCTCGTGCACGAGCACGCCGTCCATGTCCGTGAGCCAGGCCTCGACCTCGCCGCGATGTGCTGCCATCCCCCGATGCTATCGGCGGGGCCTCCGCTCCGCAGGGTGCGGGCGGCGGCCCCGCATCAGCCGATCAGCGAGGGCTGCAGGTCGCGCAGGGTGCGGAACCGCGTCATGCGGACCACTCCGACCATCGCGAGGGCGAGGCCGCCGGCGAGCCAGCAGAGCAGCACGAGGGAGTCGCGCAGCGCCGCTGCGCCGTCGCCGCCGTACATCAGCTGCCGGACGGCGTCCGTCGCGAAGCCCATCGGCAGCACGTGGTGCAGGGCGGCGAGCGGAGCGGGCAGCGTCTGCCAGGGGAACGTGCCGCCCGCGGTCACGAGCTGCACCACCATCAGCACGAGGCCGAGGAACTGCCCCACGCTGCCGAGCCAGACGTTGAGCGCGAGGATCATCGCGGCGAACGTGAGCGAGGCCAGTGCCATGACCCCGTAGACGCCCACCGGCGACGCGACGTCGAAGCCCAGCGCCAGCGAGATGATCGCGAACAGCCCGGCCATCTGGACCACCCCGAGCAGCCCGGGGGTCAGCCAGCCGGCGAGGGTCACCCTGATCGGCGAGTGCAGGGCCGTGATGGCGCGGCGCGAGACCGGCTTCACGATGAGGAACAGCGCGTAGATCCCGATCCAGCCGGCGAGGCTCGCGAAGAACGGGGCGAGGCCGGCGCCGTAGGTCCCGGCCGAGGCGACCTCGCTCCGATCGACCTCGACCGGATCGGCGATCGCCGAGGCCTGGGTCGCCTGCTGCTCGGCCGAGCGGTCGGGGATCGCTACGACTCCGTCCTCGAGGCCGTCGCGCAGCGTCACGGCACCCGTGGTGAGGTCGTCGAGGCCGGTGGTGAGGTCTGCCAGCCCGTCGCGGAGGGTCGCCGATCCGTCGCGGAGGGAGGCGGCGCCGTCACGGACGGTCGCGGCCCCGTCGGCCGCGGATCGCGCTCCGGTCGCCGCGGTCGCCGCTCCGCTCGCCAGCTGCGACGATCCGTCGGCGGCGGTCGAGATGCCGGCGGTGAGGGTCGGAGTCGCGTCCGCGAGCGCCTGCGCGCCGGTGGCGACCTGCTGCGCGCCTCCCGCGAGCCGGTCGATCAGGGCGACCTGGCCCTGCGCCTGCGCGTTCGCGGCCAGGGCGTCGTCGCCGAGGGGGTCGAGCAGCGCGAGGATCTCGGCGATGCGGGCGGGCTCGACCCCCGACTCCTGGAGGCTCGCCTCGATGTCGCCGCGGACCACGGGGACGCTGTCCGCGAGCTGCTGGGAGGCGGCCCCGACGGCGTCGGCCTGCGTCGCGAGGGCGGCGTCGCCGGCGGCGACCTGCGCCGCGCCGTCGGCGAGGGTCGCGGTCTGCGCCGGCAGGTCGGCGGTCGCGGCGCGGAGCTGCTGCAGCCCGGAGTCGAGCGCGGTGCCGCCGTCGGCCAGCTGCTGCACCCCGCCCGCCAGGGAGGCGGTGCCGTCGGCGAGCGAGGACGCTCCGTCGGCGAGCTGCGCGGCTCCGTCGGCCAGGCTGCCGGCGCCGGCCTGCGCGGACGCGGCGCCGCTCGAGAGGGTCGTGGCGCCGTCGACCAGCTGAGTGCCTCCGTCGACCGCGGTGGTGAGGTCGCCGCGGATCGTCGCGAGGCCGACCAGGAACTGCGCGGCCGCCTCCTCGTCCACCTTCTCGACGATGGAGGCGCGCAGGGTCTTCGCCGCCTGCTCGCCGATCGTGCTCGCGAGGTAGCTCGTGGCGTCGTTGGTGGTGAGGACGACGCTCGCGCGGTGCGGCGCGTCGCTCCCGGCCGAGGCGAGGGCGGACGAGAAGTCGGCGGGCAGGGTGACGCTGAAGTCGTAGCTGCCGTCGTCGACCCCCTCCGCCGCCTCGGCGGACGAGACGCGGTGCCAGTCGAACGCGTGGTCCTCGAGGAGCTGGTCGGCGACCTCGTCGCCCGTGTTCGCGACCGTGCCGTCGTCGGCCGTCCTGCCGGTGTCGTCGACGACCAGGGCGACCGGGACGTCCGTCAGCTTCGCGTACGGGTCCTGGTTGGCCCAGAGGTAGAGGCCGCCGTAGAGGATCGGCACGAGCATCAGCGCGATCAGCGCGAGGCGGGCCATCGGAGTGGCGGTGAGGCGGCGCAGCTCCGCCTGGATCATCTGGGGGATGCGGATTCTCATGAGCGGGTTCCGTCGAGAGGTTCGGGGTCGGCCGCGGTGGGGTCGATCGGTGGGGTGGGGAGCGGAGGGGCGTCCTGGGACGCGCGCGGAAGGGCGGCGGCGAGTGCGCCGACCGTCTCCTCCTCGAAGCCGTCCTCGAGGGTCCGGAGGGCGACGGGAGCCGTCTGCACCGGATCGAACTGCGTGCGCAGCAGATCCGTCGCCGCGATCGCCGACGCGGAGGCGGTGCCGGCGATCACGAGGACGGCGACGCCGCGGGCGGCGAGCTCCTTGGCGAGCGCCCACCAGCCCGCCGGGTCGCCGCCGTGCCGGTCGGGCGACACGATCACGAGGGCCTGCACCCCCGAGCGGAGCAGGGCCAGCTCGGCGAGCACGCGGACGCGCTCGAGCGCGGGGATCTCGGACATCGGCCGGCGCGCCAGAGCGGCGACGCCCAGGCCCTCGAGGGCGCGGGCGACGGCCCGGGGGTGCGAGGGGCGGCCGGCGAAGACGAGCTCCTCGGCGGTGACTCCGCCGAGCGTGACATCGGGGGCCGGCTCGCTGACGGCGGGGGCGTCGACGAGCGCGACGGCGGCGCGCATCCGCTTCGGGTCCTCGGCGCCGTCGACGGTGATCCGGCCGGTGCCGGGGCGCATGCGGCCGCTGGCGAGCAGGCCGAGGACCGTGGGGCGCTGCTCCGTCTCGGTGAGGGCGAGCGTCGCGGATCCGGTCGAGAACGAGAGCGAGACGGGCGGGAGCGCGCCGCCCTTGGCGACGTCGTTCAGCTCGATCCTCACGCGCGGGCCCCCTCGGCGAGGACCCGGGTCGCGAGGGCGTCGGCGTCGGCCCAGCCGAAGCCCGCGATGGCGAGCACGTCGACCATGACGAGGCGCTCGGCCTGCGCCTCGCCGAGACCGGAGTCGGCCGCCTCGTCGAGCACGGCGATGGCGGCGTCCTCGATCAGGCGGGCCAGGCGTCCGGGGTCGACGTCCGGACGGAAGCGGCCGGAGGAGATCCCGCGGGCGGCGGTCGCCCGCAGCTGGGCCCGCACGGGCTCCAGCGTCCCGGCGACGATCTCGGCGTAGGGCGAGCGGAGCGCGGCACGCGCGGGGAGGCGGATCGCCTCGACCTCGTGCCACATCCGCGAGCCGATCAGGGCGAGCTCGCAGGCTGGATCCTCGTGCCGCACGGGGGAGAGCGCGGCGGCGATGCGCGCCGCTCCCTCCTGGAACACGGTGGTCAGCAGCTGCTCCCGGGACGAGAAGTGGCCGTAGACGGTGCGGCGGGTCACCCCGGCCTCGGCCGCGATCGCCTCGAGGGAGGCGTCGGGGTCGGTGCGGAGGAGTGTCCTGGTCGCGAGGAGGATCGCGGCGCGGTTGTCGGTCGCGTCCCGCCGGGGCGCTCTGCTGCTCGTCACGCGTCCATCGTACGAAATTGCACAGTGCTGTGCAAGATCGTGGAGCGAGGTCCCGGCCCCGGTACAGGGGACGGGGTTAGCCTGGGGACATGAACGGCGAGAACCTGCTGGGCCCCGAACCGACCCTCCTCCCCGAGGACCCCGCGGTCACCGCGGCCCTCGCGAAGCACGCGACCCCGGGAGCCGTCGAATTCGCCGCCCTCGCTGCGGCCCACCCGCGCTCACCGCTGGCCTGGGCGCTGCTCGCCGACAGTGTGTGGGGCATCGACGCTGCCCTCCCCTCCTACGCCTACGCGCGCGTCGGCTACCACCGCGGCCTCGACCTGCTCCGCGGCGCCGGCTGGCGCGGCCAAGGCCCCATCCCCTGGCGCCACGGCCCCAACCGCGGCTTCCTCCTCGCCCTCTACGCCCTCCGCCGCGCCGCCGAATCGATCGGCGAGACCGAAGAGGTCGACCGCCTCACCACGTTCCTCCAGCAGGCCGACCCCGCCGCGATCCCCGAGATCGAGCGGTACCACGAGGACGCGTTACCCCCCACCGCCTCCATAGTCATCCTCGGCGCAGACTGATCGGCGCCCGGTCACGGTGCTCGCGGCGTTGTCGTCGGGCGCCGTAGCTCCGCTACGACTTCCTCCTCCGCCTTGCGATCACCGCAACCGGACGCCGATCAGTCCCCCCTCCTGGAGAGGAGGGGCGCCGTGCCTGCGGCACGAGCGGACGGGGGCCGTGCCTGCGGCACGAGCCGGTCGAGGGGCCGTGCCTGCGGCACGAGCGGTCGGGGGGCCGTGCCTGCGGCACGAGCCAGGAGGGCGCCGTGCCTGCGGCACGAGCGGTCGGGGCCGTGCCTGCGGCACGAGCGAGGGGCCGCTTCTCGGATATGCCGTCCCCTTGCTGGTCGAGTAGCCCCGCAGGGGCGTATCGAGACCCGCGTCCGCCGGAGGGCGGTGTCAGCGGCGGCGCAGGGTCGCGGACGTGGCCAGGGTCAGGAGGGCGCCGAGGGCGGCGGAGGCCGCGGTCACGGCGAAGCCGGACTGGGGGCCGAGGGACTCGACGGCGAGGCCGCTCAGGGAGGAGCCGGCGGTGACTCCGATGGCGAGGCCGGTGGGCGGCCAGGCGAGGGCCTCGGTGAGGCGGGCGCGGGGTGAGATCGACTCCACCAGGCTGGAGCCGGTGATGAGCAGCGGCGACGTCGCGAGGCCCGCGACGAAGGCGAGTGCCACGAGGACGGGCAGAGAGCCCGAGAAGACGAGGACCGGCACGACGAGGCCGAACACGACGCCCGCGACGACGAAGCGCGAGAGCGGGCCGCCGGGCAGCCGCGCGGCGCCCACGACGACTCCGGTCAGGACGCTGCCGATGCTGTAGACCGACAGCAGCAGACCCGACGCGGCGTCGGCGCCCGCGGCCTCGGCCGTCGCGATCGCGGCGACGTTGAACGAGCCGAACACCCCTCCGATCGTCGCGAACACCGCGGTGACGCCGATCAGCGCGAGCGGGAGGCGCACGGCGGCCGCCCTGCTCTCCGGCGTGCGCACGGCGAGCGGCGGCTGCGTGCGCACCTGTGCGAGGAGCGCCGTGCTGCCGATCACGCCGATCCCGAGGCCGACCAGCACCCCTGCCGCCGGGTGCACGAGCGAGGCCAGCAGGGTCACGATCGGCGGCGCGACGACGAACGCCGCTTCGTCCGCCACCGATTCCACCGAGTAGGCGGTGTGGCGGAGGCCGGGGTCCGAGGTGGCCGCACTCCAGCGCGAGCGCACGGCCGAGCCGATGTCGATGACGGCGAGTCCGGCGAGCACCGCGAGCACGAACCAGGTCCACACCGGCGCCCCGAGCAGCACGGCGGCGACGAGTCCGAGCGAGGCGGCGACCAGCACCGGGAGCGACAGGGCGAGCGCGCGGCGCTGGCCCCAGCGGTCCATCACCCGCGACCAGACCGGGCCCGCGGCGGCGAGCGAAAGGGTCAGCGTGCCCGACACCGCGCCGCCGAGCGCGTAGCTGCCCGAGACATCGGTGACGAGGACCAGCACGCCGATCGCGAGGCTGCCCTTGGGGAACCGGCCGAACCAGCCCGAGGAGGAGAAGGCGAGCGATCCGGGGAGGGCGAACGCCTGCGCGTAGCGGCCTGCCGCGCGGCCGAGCGCCGAGGACCGCGGCACGGAGGGAGCGGCGGACGAGGAGGGTGCCGAGGAGTCAGGCATGCGTCGATTTCCGATTCCGGCCGACCGAAAGCGGAGGCGCTCCACTGGCTGCTCGGACGACCCGGCGAGTCTACCGGCCGCCTCCACGACGCCTCCGGATGCGTCGACGCCCCGTCCCGCGGCACACTGGCTCCGTGGATCCCGACGCGCTCGAGCAGCTCCTCTCCGACCTCCCCGGCGCCGAGCCGGGGTTCCCGTTCGGGCCCGGCACCCGCGTCTGGAAGGTCGGCGGCAAGGTCTTCGCCCTCGAGTCGGAGCTGCAGGGCCGCGCCTGCATCAGCGTGAAGGCGCTGCCCGAGAACGTCGTGCACCTGGTCGCGGGCGCCGACGGCGTCGGTCCGGGGTACCACCTCAACAAGACGCACTGGGTCACGGTCGACCTCGACCGGGTCGATCCCGGGCTCGCCGCCGAGCTGGTGCAGGAGTCGCACGCGATCATCGTCGCGAAGCTGCCGCGCCGCCTCCGCCTCGCCCTCGACGGCACGGCGAGCGGCTCGCTCTCGGAGGACGTCTGACGCGCTGTTGCGCCGTGTGACGCGGCCGGATGCGGGTCGCCGCGCGGCGATCTAGCGTGGCTGCACCCACCCGCTCCCCCGAGAGGACGCGCCATGCCACCCCGCACCCGCCTGCAGTCGACGGTCGACACCGCCTGCGAGCGCGGGGCGATGTGCGTGCACGACCGGGCCGGCCACGGGCTCGGCGCACTGCAGCTGCGGCTGGCGCGCGCCACTCCGCGGGGCTGGGTCGACGCGCTCGTCGCCTCGGTCGACGGCGACGGCTGGATCTCGCTCGAGCTCTGGGAGTCGGGCGGCGTCGCGCGCGTCTGGCACCACGCGGAGGCGGCGCTCGCCGTCGGCGCGCCGGTCTCGCTCCACACGCGCTACGGCGTGCTGACCTCGGGCGCTCTGCAGATCAGCGTCGCCCGCGACTGACTCTCAGGCCGGCATCGACGCGAGCATCGCCTCGCACGCCGACGCGCAGTCCTCGCACGCCATCGCGCAGAGACGGCAGGTCTCGCTCATCTCGGCGTGGGAGGAGCACTCGGCGGCGCACGCGCGGCACACGGCGATGCACGCCTCGAGCATCGGGCGCAGCACGGCGGCGTTCATGCTCGCAGGTCGCATCATCATGCGCATCATCGCGAGGCAGACGTCGGCGCAGGTGGCGCACATCGACGCGCACCGTCCCATCCCGTCCATCGACGACATCGCGTCGGAGCACATCGTGCAGGCCTGCAGACACGCGGAGCACGCGTCGATGCAGGCCTGCATCGCGGTCGTGTCCATCGTCTCGGCGTCGGCCATCGGCATGGCCTTCATCATCTCGTCGGTGCGCATGTCGCTTCTCCCTCGATCGGGGCGGTGCGGAGGCACGTCCAGCGGGCGTCTGCGGTGGCTGCCTCCGATGCTAGGCCGGTCGACTCCTCGCGTCACCCCCGCCGAGGCGCTCGCCCGGACGGATCCGTCACTCCCGGCCGAGGT
Organism: Rathayibacter sp. SD072; assembly: GCF_017355185.1. Taxonomy (GTDB): domain Bacteria; phylum Actinomycetota; class Actinomycetes; order Actinomycetales; family Microbacteriaceae; genus Rathayibacter. The sequence goes on from NZ_JADILJ010000009.1 coordinate 32,502, forward strand.
GCGCGCCCGGACGACGCGAGGCCCCCTGCCGGAGCAGAGGGCCTCGCGGGGCGGTTCGGATCCCGCGGGTCAGATGCCGTACGACTCCAGGTACGCGGCGGTGTCGTGCCAGCCCTCGACCGCGAAGCACTCGACGCCCATGGCCTTCACCGGGTAGTCGTTCCCGTCGGGGTCGAGGCGGTCGCCGACGAAGATCATGTCGTCGAGCGGGATGCCCGTCAGCTCGGTGAGCTTGTTCATGCCGTAGGACTTGTCGATGCCCTTGCGGGTGATGTCGACCGAGGTGGAGCCGCCGGAGCGGACCTCGAGGTCGGGCAGCACGGCCTGGACGGCCTCGCGGAGGGTGTTCTTCTTCTCGCCGGTCGGATCCCAGGCCTGCTTGACGGGGACGGGCGCCGCCTGACCGAGGGCCGAGAAGGTGATCTGCGACTCGCGGTCCTCGAGGATCGGGCCCCAGGTCTCGGACTCCCAGTAGCCGAGCTCCTTCGCCTTCTCCTCCACGGCGGCGAGGGCGCGGGACTTCTCGTCCTCGGTGAGGTTCTCGGCGTAGATCTGCGTCCAGTCGCCGTCCTCGAAGCGGTAGTACTGGGTGCCGCAGGTGGGCATGAGGTGGAGCTTGGCGAGCGCCTCGGGGTCGGCGCCCTGGAGGCGGTCGAGCACCTGCATCCGGAACTGACCGATCTGCCCGCCCGAGATGATGCAGACCTCGGTCGCCTTCAGCAGGCGGACGAGGAGGTCGGCCATCGCCGGGTCGACGGGGGACTTCGAGGCGGCGAGGGTGTCGTCGAGGTCGAAGGCCATCAGGCGGGGCAGGGTGCTCATGGGTCTCGTTTCACGGTCTGCGGACGGGGCGGTATAGAGGATACGGGGCGGCGCCGGAACGCGCGTCCGGCGGGACGCGGGACCGCCCGGGGCGAGTGCGGCGAGCCGGCGGGCGGTCCTCCCGCCGAGGCGATGCACCGTCCGAGCGCAGACTGGGGGCATGCCCGACTCGCCGTCCCCCGCCCGCCGAGCGCGGCGCTCCGTTCCGCGCACGTTCGTCCGGATCCTCCTGGGCCTCGTGCTCGTCTTCGCGGGGGTGGGCCACCTGACCTTCGCGCGCCAGGCGTTCCAGGCGCAGGTGCCGCCGTGGCTCCCGCTCGATCCGGATCTCGTGGTCGTCGCCTCGGGAGTGGTCGAGATCGCGCTCGGGTCGGCGCTCGTGCTGCTGGCCCGGTGGCAGATGGTCGTCGGAGTCGTGGTCGCCGCGTTCTTCGTCGCCGTGTTCCCGGGCAATGTCTCGCAGCTCGTCACGCGGACGCCGGCCTTCGGGCTCGAGACGGACGCTGCGCGTGCGATCCGCCTCCTCTTCCAGCCGCTGCTGGTGATCGGGGCGCTCTGGTCGACCGGCGTGTTCTCGGCCTTTCGGTCCCGCCGGCGTCGACCCTGACGCCTCACCGAGGGAACCCCGGTCCGTCGACGGAACCCGCTGTTCGAGGCTCCCTCGACGGGTCGGGGTTCCCTCGCGGAGTCGGACGGGGGCTCAGCCGCCCGACGACCGCGCCAGGTACGCGGCCTCGGTGCGCGTCGCCGCGCCGAGCTTGCGGAGGATGTTCGAGACGTGCACGCTCGCCGTCTTCACGCTGATGAAGAGCTCCTCGGCGATGGCGCGGTTGCCCAGGCCCTGCGCCACGAGCGCGAGGACCTGGCGCTCGCGGTCGGTCAGAGGCTCCGCGCCGCCCGGAGCGGCGCCGGCGCCCACGACGGGATCGCCGCGCCCGAGGCGCCGCTCGAACCGGTCGAGGCCGTCGACGAGGAGCCCGAGCCCGGCGCGCTCCGCGATGACGCGGGCCTCGCGCGCCTCCCGCTCGGCCTCCTCGCGCCGACCGGCGGCCGCCAGCGCCTCGGCGAGGCGGAGCCGCGAGTAGGGGAGCAGGTGCACCTCCGCGGTGTCCGCCTCGTTCGCCGTGGCGGCGGCCGCCCAGGCGGCGGGGTCGTCGCCCGTTCCGGAGGCGCCGCTCAGTTCGGCCTCGATCACCGCGATCAGCGCGGCACCCGTCGGCCAGAGGGCGGCCGTCGCGAGGATCTCGCGCAGTCGCGCCTCCGCCTCGACCCGCTCGCCCCGCCCGTCGAGGAGCGCGACGCCCTCGCGTCGGGCGGCGGCGATGATGCGGGCCACCACCACGAGCAGGAAGAGGTCGGCGGAGGGGAGGGGGCGGTGGTCGGGTCCGATGGCGTCGCGGACCTCGGCCCACGCGGCCGCGACGTCGCCGTTCTCGAGTGCGATCGCTCCGGCGACCTTGGCCAGGCCGACGAGCGAGAGCCGCTCGGTGCGCAGCTGACGGCTGAGCGGCTGCCGCCACCGGGCGAGCAGGGACGCCGCCTGCGCGGGATCACCGCGCCAGAGCACGATCCAGATCTTGCGGCGCTGGAGGTGCGCCGCGAAGCCCAGCGGGGCGTCGAGCTCGAGCGCGCGGTCGAGCAGCTCCTCGGCGCGGCGCCACTCGCCGGTCGAGGCGAGGGCATCGGCCGTGTTGGCCATCAGCATCGCGCCGAGGGTGCGCGCGACCCCGTGCCGGCGGGCGTGCTCGGCACCCTGCTCGCCCGCGGCGATCGCCTCGCGGAACCGCCCGAGGAGCGAGAGGGCGTCCGACAGGTTGAGCCAGTACCGCAGTCGGGCGGAGTCGTCCTCGCGCGCGAGTGCGCCGGCCAGCTCGAGCTGCTCCAGCCCGTCGTCGATCCGGCCGAGCTCGACGAGCGCCATGCCGCGGATGTTCGCCGCGACGCTCCTGCGCCCCTGCGAGCCGACCGCCTCGGCCTCGGCGGACGCCGCATCGGCGACCGAGACCGCCTCGACGAGATCGGCCTCGAGCATCAGCCGGGCGGCCAGCTCCCCCAGGATCCGCGCGCGCAGCACGCTCGGCTCCCCGCCCTCGAGCAGGGCGAGCGCCTCGCGCAGCAGGGCGACGGAGCCGACCTGACCGAGGTTGGCGAGGTAGGACGCCTTGTCGCGCAGGAGCGTCGCCCGGCACGGGGCGCCCAGGCCCTGGATCGCGAGCGCCTCGTCGACCAGCGCGACCGCGCGCTCGCTCTCGCCCGCGTCGCGGAAGTGGTGGGCGGTGGAGCCGAGGAGGTCGGCTCGATCGCGTCCGCGCGACCCGGCGGGCACCTGCTCCCACAGCTCGAGCGCGCGCTCGCCCATCCGCGCGGCCAGCGCGTGGGCGAAGGAGGCCCGCGCGTGCGCCATGGCGTCGAGCGAGGCGGCGAAGGCCCGCTCGGAGTCGTGCGCCGCCATCCAGTGGTACGAGATCTCGGAGGCGGCGGCCGGTCCCCTGCTCTCGAGGGCCTCGGCGTAGCAGGTGTGCGCCCGCACGCGCTCGCCCGGCAGCAGCTCGTCGTGGATCGCGTCGCGCACGAGCGCGTGCCGGAAGCTGTAGCTGCTGCCGTCGACGACGAGCACGCCGCCCGCGATCGCCTCGCGCGCCGCGGTCTCGACGGCGTCGGCGTCGCCGTCCACCACGGCGATCAGGTCGTGCTCGACGCACGTGCCGCCGGCCGAGAGCGTGCGCAGGATCCTCTGCGTCGGCTCGCTGAGCCCGTCGTACCGGGCGAGGAGGACGTCGCGGAGCGATTCGGGGTAGCACTCGGGCACGTTCGCCGCCTCGGCGCGGGCGAACTCCTCGACGAAGAACGGCACCCCCTCCGTCCGCTCCACCACGAGGGCGAGATCGCGCGGTGCGACGGCCGTGCCGCGGAGGGAGGCGACCATCGCCTCGACGCCGCGCCGGTCCAGCCGCGCCAGCTCGCGCCGCTGCACACGGTCGCTCCGCTCGAGCTCGGGGAGCCAGGCGCGCATCGGATCGCCGCGGCGCAGCTGATCGCTCCGGAACGTGAGGACCACGAGGATCCGGCCGGCGCTCGCGACGCGCACCAGGAAGCGCAGGACCCCGATCGTGGCCGGGTCGACCCAGTGCAGGTCCTCGACCACCAGCACGATCGGACGCAGCCGCGACGCGGTCTCGAGCGCCACCGTGACCGCCTCGAGCACCGGGGGAGCGGCCGCCGCCGGTTCACCGCTCGCGGGCAGCTCGGGGAGCAGGATGCGCAGCCCCTCGGCCGACGGACCGGCCATCGCCGCGAGCTCGTCGGAGCCGACCACGCGCGCCAGCTCGCGCAGCGGTGCGGTGATCGGGGCGTAGGGAGGGGCGTCGCGGTCGAGATCGACGCACTGGCCCCGCAGCACGAGAGCCTCGGCCGGAAGCCGCTCGGTGAACTCCGCGACGAGCCGGCTCTTGCCGATGCCGGCCTCGCCGCCGACGACCACGGTCCGCGCCCCCTCGACGAGCATCCGCTCGTAGGCGCGCCGGAGGGCGGCGAGGTCGTCGTCCCGTCCGACGAGGACGGACGGGGAGGGCGGAAGGGGCATGGGAGTCATGGTGCCAGCGGACGCCGACACCGGAGGGGTCCGATGGCGTGCGATGTCGGTTTCCCGCGGGTCCTCGACCGGAACCCGGCGCGCGGCACCTCAGGCGCCGGCGTGATCGGCCCGGTACGTGAGCGCGCGGCGCAGGATCACCCGGAGCCCCGGCCGTGCGGGAGGTGCTTCACGACGCTCCCGGCGGACCCGCTCGTGCTCGAGCTCGCGTTCGAGGCGGCGCTCGCGCTCCTCGAGCAGCGCGGGGAAGGAGTACTCGCTCAGCATCATCTCGGTCCTCTCGTCGTCGATGTCACGACGCTCGTCCAGGACCGGTGCCGAGGGCATCGGGCGGTCGCCCTATCCCGGGCGGCGCTCGGCGCGCTCGGTCTGAGGCGGGAGGGGGTCAGGGCGCTCCTGCTCGGGCAGGACCGGCGGAGCAGTCGCGCGGATCCGCGCCGTTCCGGGCCGGGACGGGGATAGGGCGATCGCCCGATGCGCGCGGAGTGGCTCGGGCGGACCGTTGTCGCAGGGCGCAGAGCACGCCCGTCGCAGAGCAAGGAGTTCGAGATGGTCTTCCTCATCGTCGTCGCCGCCGTCATCGTCTGGGCGGTCGCCGCGGCCGTCGTCGCCGTCCTGCGGGACGGCCACGGCCCCCGGCCGACGTGGACGGGCACCGAGCGCATCGTCGCCCGCCGCTGAGGCGGCGCGGGCTGGACGGTGTCCCACGAGCCGGAGCCCGGCCGGCTCGCTCGTGCACAGGGTTTCGGCTCGCGGAACGACGTCCGGCTCGCGGAATCAGGACGATTCCGCGAGCCGAACGCGTTTCTGCGAGCCGGAGGTGCCGCTAGGCGGTGCGACGACGGCGCAGCACCGTCAGCGCCGCTCCCGAGAGCAGCAGCACGAGTGCTCCGCCGAGGAACCCGGACGCGTCGGAACCGGTGTTCGCGAGCGAGCCGTTGTGGCCCCCTCCCGCCACGGGCACCGCCGTCGCGGTGGGCTGCGGCGACGGAGCGATGGTCGGCTGCTCGGTCGGCGCAGGCGTGACCGGCTCGGTCGGAGCCGGCGTGACCGGAGCCGCGACCGACGTCAGCGACCAGTTCTCGTCGAAGAAGTCGGCCTGGTCGATCACTCCGCGCGCGGTCGCCCAGTCGATGAGCAGCTGGCGGATCTCGAGGCGCTCGTCGTAGACCAGCGGAGCCGCGGCGACGGCCGGGTAGGCGCCTCCACCGCTCTGGCGGTAGTTGTTGACCGCCATCACGAAGACGTCGTCATCGGCGACCGGAGTGCCGTCGGGGTGCGCGAGGTCGCGGATCCGCGATCCGGCCGGCTGCGAGATGTCGATCACGTAGTCCACGCCCGAGAGCGCGTCGTAGTTGTAGTCCGGGATGCCCGTGGGCCGGTCCTCGGTGACCGCGTTCGTGCCCGTGGCCGGGTCGAACGGGGCGCCGGGGGCGACCTGGGTGAAGTACCGGGCCGAGAACTCGAGGTACTCGCGCACCTCGGCACCCGTCATCTCGACTCCGCGCAGGGTGTTCTCGTAGATGTAGAGACCGGCGATGTCGCGGATGGTGACCTGCCCCTTCGGGAAGACCGCGGTGCGCGAGAACGGCGAGGCCTGCGAGATCACCGGGACGTCCGCCCACTGCGTGCCCTCGAGCGCCGTGTCGACGGTCTCGGCCTGGACGTTGTTGATGAAGTCGATGATCGGGGTGTCCTCGTAGCGCGAGGTCTCGGCCGAGAGCTCCTCGAGCGACTCCGCGACGGGGGTGTTCACGTAGTCGATGGTCGTCGCGTGCTGCTCGGCGACCGCGTCGAGGACGGCGGTCGACTCCTCCGGGATGTCGCGCGCGTAGACGGCCTCGGCGACGGGCGCCTCGCCCTCCGACCAGTCGACCTGCAGGTCGCCGGCGGCGTCGGGCACGAGGTTCAGCGTGACCTCGGTCAGGCCCTGCGCCCAGTAGTAGGGCTGCGTGACGAGCACCTGCTCGCCGGCGACGTTCGTGAAGAGCGTCTGCGGCACGTCCTGGTGGCTGTGCCCGGCGACGAGCACGTCGATGCCGGGGACCTGGGTCGCGATGTTGTTCACGACGTCCTCGTTGAGGTCGGCCGGGTCGTAGTCGGCGTCGGCGACGGTGCCCTGACCGGTGTGTGCGAGCACGACGACCACGTCGGCCTCGGCCTGCACCTTCGGGACCCACTCCTTCGCGGTCTCGACCATGTCGCGGAACTCGAGCACGCCGTCGACGTACTGCTTGTCCCAGACGCGGACGCCCGGGGTGACGAGGCCGAGGACGCCGACCTTCACGGTCTCGCCGTCGATCTCGCGCTCGATCACGGTGAACGGCCTGTGGTACGGATCGCCGGTGGCGACGTCGACGACGTTCGCGCCCAGGAGCGGGGCGTCGAGGTCGTTCTCGTACGCGCCGAGCATGTCGAGCCCGTAGTTGTACTCGTGGTTGCCGACGACCTGGGCGTCGTAGCCGATCGTGTTGAAGGCGGCGGCCATCGGATGCGTCGTCTCGTCCGCGAGGACGCCCGCGGCTCCGTCGCCGAGCCCGTAGTAGTAGGTGAGGGGAGTGCCCTGGATCGCGTCGCCGTTGTCGAAGACCATCACGGACTCGTCGCCCTTCTCGGCGCGGAGGCGGTCGACCTCGGTCGCGACGCGCGTGAGTCCGAGGGTGTCCTCGCCCTCGTACGGCGCGTTCGCGAAGTAGTCCCAGTTGTAGACGTGGCCGTGGGTGTCGGTCGTCGACACGAGCGTGAGCTCGAGGCCGTCGTCGGTGGTGGCCGCGGTCGCCGAGGGGGCGACGGTGGCCGCTCCGAGGGCGGCGACGACGAGGAGGCTGGCAGCGCGGTATCGGCGCATCGGTGTCCTGTTCGCGTGATGGGTGGAGAGTGAACGTCTTCGAACCTAGGCCGGATGTGTGAACGCGTCATTACGTGTTCGAGAGCATTGCTCGGCAATGCGGTCGGCCCGCGGTCCCCGGAGCGGTCCCGGAGCCGCTCCGCTAGAATCGAGCGGCTGGTCGCGCAGAAGCGGCATCTCGATGCCGGGCCGGCCCGCCGAGGCCCGGTGGACCCGAAACGGGCCGGGCGCCCACCTCCCCGTCGAGAAGGACACGCCATGCCAGCAATCGTCATCACCGGCGCCCAGTGGGGCGACGAGGGCAAGGGACGCGCCACCGACCTCCTCGGCAGCCGCGTCGACTACGTCGTCAAGTTCAACGGCGGCAACAACGCCGGCCACACCGTCGTCGTGGGCGACGAGAAGTACGCGCTGCACCTGCTCCCCTCGGGCATCCTGACGCCGGGCGTCGTCCCCGTCATCGCGAACGGCGTCGTCGTCGACATCGAGGTGCTCTTCCACGAGCTCGAGGCGCTGAGCGCCCGCGGCGTCGACGTCTCGAAGCTGCTCGTCAGCGCCAACGCGCACGTCATCACGAGCTACCACCGCACCCTCGACAAGGTGACGGAGCGGTTCCTCGGCAAGCGCCAGATCGGCACCACGGGCCGCGGCATCGGCCCCGCCTACGCCGACAAGATCAACCGCGTCGGCATCCGGATCCAGGACCTCTTCGACGAGAACATCCTGCGCCAGAAGGTCGAGGGCGCCCTCGACCAGAAGAACCACCTGCTGGTGAAGGTCTACAACCGCCGCGCGATCCTGGTCGAGCAGGTCATGGAGGACCTGCTGCAGTACACCGAGCGCCTGCGCCCCATGGTCGCCGACACCTCGCTCGTGCTCGCCCAGGCGCTCGACGCCGGCAAGACCGTGCTGTTCGAGGCGGGTCAGGCCACCATGCTCGACGTCGATCACGGCACCTACCCGTTCGTCACGTCCTCGAACGCGACCTCCGGAGGAGCGGCCACCGGCTCCGGAGTCGCCCCCAACCGCATCGAGCGCGTCATCGCGGTCATCAAGGCGTACACGACTCGCGTCGGCGCGGGCCCCTTCCCGACCGAGCTCTTCGACGAGTGGGGCGAGTACCTCCGCAAGCAGGGCTTCGAGTTCGGCACCACGACCGGCCGCCCGCGCCGCTGCGGCTGGTACGACGCCCCGATCGCCCGCTACTCCGCCCGGATCAACGGCGTCACCGACTTCGTCCTCACCAAGCTCGACGTGCTCTCCGGCCTCGAGACGATCCCCGTCTGCGTCGCGTACGACGTCGACGGCGTGCGCCACGACGAGGTCCCGGTCTCGCAGAGCGACTTCCACCACGCGAAGCCGATCTACGAGGAGTTCCCCGGCTGGCAGGAGGACATCACCGGCTGCCGCACGTTCGCCGATCTCCCGCAGGCCGCGCAGGACTATGTCCGCGCGCTCGAGGCGATGAGCGGTGCCCGCTTCTCGGCCATCGGAGTCGGCCCGGAGCGCGAGCAGGTCGTCGTCCTGCACGACCTCCTCGACTGACCGGGTCAGAGGCGGTGCAGGCCGCGTGAGATCGCGGTCACGATCGCACGCTCGACCTCCGGCCACCGCGTCAGCACCTGCGCTGCGGAGAAGCGGAGGGTGACGTAGCCGTCGACCGCGGCGGCCGTGTCACGGCGGCGGTCGTTCTCGAAGTCGTGCGTCGACCGGCCGTCGAGCTCGACGATGAGGCTGCGGCCGATCAGGAGGTCGACCCGTCCGACGCCGGGGATCCACGCCTGTGCGACGGCGGTGATGCCGAGCAGATGGAGCCGCCAGCGCGCGAGGGACTCGAGACCGCTCTGGGCGTCGTCGCGGCAGAAGTCGAGCACCTCGTGGAGTCGGACCGGGCAGAGCCGTCGCAGCTCGACGAGATCGTCGCGGGAGACGAGACGCTGCTCCCTCGCCGACTCGACGGCGACCAGCATGTCCTCGACTCCCACGGAACGTCCGAGCTGCAGCAGCGAGTGCGGGGGAGAGACGCGCAGGGGCTCGTCGTCGGGCCACGCGGGATCCCAGTGGAGCCGGACACCTCGGGGTGCGCCGATCCGGGCAGCGTTCGGCACGACGTGCACGTGGAGCTGCGGTGATCGCAGGACCCACAGCCCGTGGGACCGCGCCGCATCGGTCGCGCCGAGCCTGCCCCCGATCCGGAAGGCCGTGAGCACCTCCGGAGGCAGCCGAGGAGAGGCGTACTGCCCCCGGCGGCCCCGCACGAGCGCGCCGTCGGCGACGGCGGCGGCGAGACGGCGGGTGCTCATCCCCGATTCGACCAGTGCCGCCCGACTGGCGGTGCCGCCGTGGCGGAGCAGTACCGCTTCGATGTCCATGGGCGGAGTGTCGCGGAGGAGAGCCGGACCAGGAGTGCACGGCCTGGTCCCTCGGCGCGGATCTCCTGGGTGGGGGGGCTGGGGAGGAGTGCCGGCGCTCGGGTCGCGTTCACAACGAAGGAAGGATCTGCAGGCGGCGGCGGGGCGGCGGGGTTCGCAGGCCCGGCAGACCAGTTCTTCCTTCGTTGTGAACACAAGTGGACCCGGGCGGGGCATGATCGGCGGATGCAGATCTACGCCGACCTCCCCGCCGTGCGCGCCCGGCAGATCACGGCCGACGCCCTGGCGATCGCCGTCGCCGCCGTCGCGATCGCCGCCGGCATCGCCGTCGGCAGCCTGATCGCTGGGCTCGCCGAGATCGGCCGCCGCCTCGAGAGCGCGGGCAGCGGCTTCGGCTCGACGATGAGCGACGCCGGATCCACGCTCGGCGGCATCCCGCTGCTCGGCGACGCCGTGCGCGCGCCCTTCGACGAGGCGAGCGGAGCCGCCTCCGTGCTGGCCGCCGCAGGACGCGATCAGCAGCAGCTCGCGGGAGCCCTCGCGATCGTGGCGGGCCTCGCGGTCGGCGGACTGCCCCTCCTGCTCCTGGCGGTGCTCTGGCTGCGCCCGCGCCTGCGCTTCGCCCGGCGCGCCGCCGAGCTCCGAGCCCTCGGCGCCACCCCGGCGGGCGGCGAGCTCCTGGCGCTGCGCGCGCTGACGGAGGCGACCCCGCGCGAGATCCTCGCGGCCCACCCCGACGCCGTCCCCGGCTGGCGCACCGGCGACCCCGCCGCGACGCAGGCGCTCGCCGCGCTCGCCCTCCGGCGCGCAGGTCTGCGCCCGCGTTGATGCGCCCGGGAGCACAGAGGACCACTCCCCGTCCCCCGCAGGGATGACCTCCCGACCACCCGCGGGCGACGAGCGCGACAGCACCGCCTCCGTAGCGTCGAGGACATGCAGAACCAGACCTCCACCGTTGTGGCGCGCGTCGAGAACGTGCGCAAGCTGTACGGCAGCACGCCCCCCGTCGTCGCCCTCGACGGCGTCACCCTCTCGATCCAGCGCGGCGAGTTCACCGCCGTCATGGGACCGAGCGGATCCGGCAAGTCCACCCTGATGCACGTCCTCGCCGGCCTCGACACGGCCACCGACGGCCGTGTGTTCCTCGGCGACACCGAGATCAGCGGTCTCGGCGACGCCGAGCTCACGCTGCTGCGCCGCCGCCAGGTCGGCTTCGTCTTCCAGGCGTTCAACCTCATCCCCACGCTCGACGTGCGCGGCAACATCCGCCTGCCCTTCGAGCTCGACGGCCGACGCGTCACCGCCGACGAGGAGGCCTGGATCGCGAGCCTCATCGAGTCGCTCGGGCTGCGCGACCGCCTCACGCACCGGCCCTACGAGCTGTCGGGCGGCCAGCAGCAGCGCGTCGCCATCGCCCGCGCGCTCGCCACGCGGCCCCAGCTGATCTTCGCCGACGAGCCCACCGGCAACCTCGACTCCCGCACCGGCCGCGAGGTCCTCACCCTGCTGCGCGCCTCCACCCGTGAGTACGGCCAGTCGATCGCGATGGTCACCCACGACCCGATCGCGGCCGCCTACGCCGACCGCATCGTCTTCCTCCGCGACGGGGCGGTCGTCGACGACCGCCGCGGCATGACCGCGGAAGAGGTCTCGCGCACGATGCTCGAGATGGAGACCGCGGCGTGAGCGGCGTGCGCACGGGCTCGAAGCAGGGCGGAGGCGCGATCGTCACGGTCGCTGCCCTGTCCGCCGCGTTCGGCGGAGTGCTCGTCATGGTCGTCGCCGACATGGTCGCCGCGTTCGAGGCCGCCGGCCTGGACGGCGTCGAGCAGGCCGCGACGACGCTCGGAGTGGTCGGCGTCGTGTTCTTCGGCATCGCCGTGTTCGTGGGCGGCATCGTCACCTCGAACGCCGTCTCCACGGTGATCGCGGGCCGCACCCGCGAGATCTCGCTCCTGCGCCTGCTGGGAGCTTCCGGCCGCTCGCTGCGCGCCGAGGTCGTGCGCAACGGCCTGATGCAGGGCCTGCTCGGCGCGGTGATCGGCCTCGTCGCCGCGGTCGTGCTCGTCGCGGCCGGTGCCGAGCTCGCGTTCGCGACGGGGACGTTCACCCGCATCGAGCTCCCGCTCGTCTCTCCGGGTCTGCTGCTGCCGGCGGTCGCCGTCATCGCGTCGACCGTCATCGCCTCCTGGGCCGGATCGCGCCGCGTGCTCTCGGTCTCGCCGTCCGAGGCGGCGGGCTCCTCCGCGGAGCCGCGCTACGACGAGCTGAAGGGCCGCCGGGGCCGCAACGCGCTGGCGATCGCGTTCGTCGTGCTCGGGTTCCTCCTGCTGGGCGCAGGCGTCGTGGTCGGGCTGCTGAGCCCGTTCGGCGTGCTGCTGGGCCTGGTCGGCGGCATGGTCTCGTTCTCCGGCATCATCCTCGGCGCGCCGGTGCTGCTGCCTCCGCTGACCTCGCTGGTCGGCCGGGCCTTCGGCGCAGGGCCGGTCGCGCGCCTCGCCTCCGCCAATGCGATCAGGAACCCCGCCCGCAGCGCGCGGGCCGTCATCGGCCTCGTGATCGGAGTGACGCTCGTCACGATGTTCGCGGTCGCCGCGGCGACCTTCGCCACCATCATGCGGATGTCCGAGGACATGAGCCCCGAGGTCTTCGAGGCGCTCGACCAGTTCGTCTCGGTCAGCACCGCGATCATGAGCGTCCTGCTCGGCTTCTCGGTGCTCCTCGCCGCCGTCGGCATGGTGAACACGCTCTCGCTCAGCGTGATGCAGCGCCGCCGCGAGCTGGGGCTGCTCCGGGCACTCGGCTTCACGGGTTCGCAGGTGCGCTGGATGGTCGTCGTCGAAGCGGCGCAGATGGTGATCGCCGCGGCCCTGCTGGGCCTGGTCCTCGGCGTCGTCTACGGGTGGAGCGGCGCGATCGCGATCTTCGGCTCGCTGCCGGGCATCGGCCTGGTGCCCCCGACGATCCCCGTGACGATCCTCGCCGCCGTCGTGGTGGTCGGCGTCCTGATCACCGTGGTGTCGGCCGTGCTGCCCGCGCGCCGGGCGACGACGGTCTCGCCGGTCGCGGCGCTCGCCGTGGCCTGAGCGGCACGCGGGGTCTGCAGAAGGGCCGTCGCCCCGGAGGGATCCGGAGCGACGGCCCTCCGCCGTGCCCGCCGTGACGGAGCCGGAGTCACACCACCGAGAACCCGGTCGCCAGCCGCTCGCGCCCGGTGACCGCCATCAGGAACTCCTCCGCCCGACCGCCGCGTGCCGCGAGGGACCCGGTCAGCGCGCAGCTCGCCTCGACGGCGGGAGCGGGCAGCTCGTGCGGCACGCCGGTCGCCCGCGACAGGTCGATCGTGTGCACGACCAGCTCGAGCACGCGCGTGCGGAGGTACTCGTCGAGGGCGATCGCGTGCGGGCCGATCGCGACCAGGCGACCGGGCCGCTGCTCCGCGAGCAGAGCGGTCGCGCGCCGCAGCGCGTTGCGGGCGGTCTCCTCCGGCCGGTCGCCCAGCGCCGTTCCCGCCTCCACTCCTCGTCGCGCGACGGCCGCCGGATCGGCGACGTTCCCGGCGAATGCTGCGTAGTAGGCGAGCGCGTCGGGCACCGTCGCCTCGGCGGGCTCCTCGGCGCCGAGGTACGTCTCGACGGTGAGGATCGCGCGCGACGTGTGCCCGGCGAGCCCGCGGACGTCCCAGTCGCCGAGTCCGGGGAGCGCCCACTGGTCGTCGCCGATCCGTGAGAGCAGGAGGACGAAGGCGGCGGCGGAGGTCTCGAACAGCGCGGAATCGGCCATGGACCCCATGCTGGCATGCGGTCCGGACCACCCGCGGCGGCGGTGGCGACCCCAGAATGGCCGGGTGACCGACTCCGCCCCCGCCTCTCCCCGCCGGCCGAGCCCTGTGCGCCTCGTCGGGAGGACGGTGGTCCTCGAGCCGCTCGCCGACGAGCACCTCGACGGACTGCGCGACGCGATCGCGCGGCCCGAGGTCTTCGCGGGCGGCTACGGAGGAGGGGCTGCGGGCCTGGACCCCGACCCGGTCGCGTTCCGGGCGTTCCTCCTCCGCTACTACCCCTGGGGGACGGGCCTGCCGTACGCCGTGCTGGTCGACGGGCGCGTGGTCGGAGCGACGGCGCTCGCCGACTTCGACGAGACGCGCGAGGCCGCGCACCTGGGCTGGACCGCGTACGCCCCCGAGGTGTGGGGCACCGCGGTGAATCCCGAGACGAAGCGCCTGCTGCTCGGGCTCGCCTTCGACAGCGGCTATTCGCGCGTGAAGCTGCAGGCCGACGCGGCCAACGCCCGATCGCGGGCGGCGATCCTGCGGCTGGGCGCGACGTTCGAGGGGGTGCTGCGGCACGACCAGCGCAGGGCCGACGGATCGTGGCGCGACACGGCGGTGCACTCGATCCTGCGCGAGGAGTGGCCGGCGGTTCGCGAGGGACTGGACCGCCGACTCACCGCCCTGCGCTAGCAACCGCAGCGCCGCTCCCGCAACCGGTGACCGCTGCCGGAGGAGAGGAGTAGGAAAGAGGGATGGAACGGATCCACTACGCGGGCAGCTCGGTGCTGACCGGCAGCGCCATCGCCCGCTCGCTGGTGGACTACGCCGAGGCGCTCGCGGTGCGGAGGGGATCCGCGGCGGTCCGGATCCCCGTGCGGCTCGAGGACGGTGGGATCGGCAGCGCCGACCTGCTCATCGGTCCTGCCAGCCAGCTCCTCAGCGAGCCCGAGGAGAGCGACGCCGAGGAGATCGTCGACGACGAGCTCGTCGAGCGGATGGACCGCGAGGCCGGTCGACTCGGGGTCTCGCATCCGGTCGCCGAGGCCGACGACGAGATCGTGCGGCTCCCCGACCTGGACCTGCCCGAGTACGACGACGAGGGCCGCTGACATGGCCGCGCGAGGACCTCTCGGTAGGATCGGCTCCTGCCGCGAGTACCGGAGCGGGAGCGCTGCCCCGGCGTCACCCGGCCCCCACCGAGCACCGCAGGCTGAACGGAGAGTGCCCTGATGGGCCGATTGATCTACGACTCCACCCTGGAGGCCGACTTCGACGACCGCCTGCTGGCGCACCTGCAGATCGTCATCGGATCCAAGCTCGCACGCAACGAGTCCTTCTACTTCTCGTGGAAGGACTCGCAGGCGGTCGGCGACGGACGCACCTCGATCTGGGTGCACCCCGCGATCCCGCTGCGGTTCAAGTACCACGGGGGCCGCGCGCCCTCGATCAACGCCGAATGGATCCGCCAGCTCCTGGCCGATTCGCACACCGCACACGGTCTGCGCATCAGCGAGGAGCCGAGAGGAGCCGGTCGGCCGAGCGAGGAGCCCATCCTGTGAAGCGCGTCGAGATCACCTACGGCGGATCGCCGTACAGCCTGTCGGACACGACCGCCGAAGCGGTGCAGGCCGACGTCGAGCGCGCGCTCGACGGCGAGGCCTCGCGCTGGCTCGTCGTGAACCAGGGCGAGGGGGAGCCGCGGCAGACGTCGATCCTCATCACTCCCGGAGTCGCGTTCTCGGTCGCCGACGTCGCGCTCTGAGCGCTCGGCGAGCAGCGCATCTTCTGCTGATCGGGTAGGCCGCGCAGCGGCCGTATCGAGATCCACGTCCTCCGGGAGTCGTGGGTCTCGACACGCCCCCGCGTGGCTGCTCGACCAGCAGGGGTCAGCTGCGCAGCAGCGCCGGGAACTCGCCGGGGATCTCGCCCGCGAGGTAGCCGGCGGGGCCGATGCGCTCCGCGAGGCGGGTGTCCGCCTCCGTGTGCAGGTGCACGCCCCACGCCGCCGCGCCCGCTCCGTCGATGCCGCGCGCTCGGAGGCCCGCCGTCGCACCGGCGAGCACGTCGCCGCTGCCGGCCGTCGCCAGCCCCGGGTGCTCGCCCTCGGCGCGCACGAGCACGCCGTCCGGATCCGCGACGACGTTGAAGAGGCTCACGACCGCCTCGTAGCGGAGGGCGATCGCCCTGGCTGCGGTCTCGACGTCCTCGATCTCGGCGCCCAGCAGCCGCTCGGCCTCCGCGGTGTTCGGAGTGATCAGCAGGCGTCCGGCGAGAGAGCGGGCGACGCGCTTCTGACCCGGCAGCACGCCGAGCGGGAACGCGTCCAGGTGCACGGCGGGCACGTCGCGCAGCAGCGGTGCGAGCGCCCGGAGGGTCGCGGCGGTCGCCTTCGGGTCGTCCAGCCCCGGGCCGACGAGGGCGACGTCGGCCGAGGCCAGCTCGCCCTCGAGCGCCTCGAGTCCGCGGCCGGTGATGGATCCGGTGCGCGACTCCTGCAGCGGGACGACGCCGCACTCGGGCAGCGCGACCGCCGTGGCGGAGGCGACGGACTCGGCGACGCACAGCGTGATGCGGCCGGCGCCGACCCGCAGCGCCGCGATGCCCGCGAGCAGAGCGGCTCCGGGGGTCTTGCGGGCACCGCCGACGATGACGACGTCGCCGCGGGCGTGCTTGGATCCGGACGGCTCGGGCAGCGGCCAGCGCTGCTCCAGCAGGGCGCGGTCGATGGTCTCAGTCATGCGGGTCTCCCTCTCCCTCGTCGCGGTCGTCGTGCCGGGTGACGGGCGCGCCCGTGCGCTCCAGGTGCTCGGTGCTCGAGAAGCGCTCGACGCTCCAGCCGTCGTCGCCGCGCAGGAGCCGCGTCACCGACGCGTTGGCGACCGGGGTGGAGGCGCCGATGTCGAGGAGCTCGCGCTCGGACAGGCCCTCGCAGACGTAGCGGGTGATGAGCACCACGGCGTCGTGGCAGAACAACACGGCGGGACCGGTGGGCGCGGCGGCGTCGAGGTGGTCGAGGAACGACCGCATCCGCAGGGCGAGATCGGTCCAGGACTCGCCCCCCGGCGGTCGGTAGTAGAACTTGCCGTGCCACTCGCGGCGCTGCGCCTCCTCGGGGAAGCGCTCGCGGAACCCTGCGGAGGTGAGCCGGTCGGCGATGCCGAGGTCGCGGTCGCGGAGCCGCTCGTCGACTCCGAGCGGCAGATCGAGCCCGGCCTCGGCCAGGGCGATCCTCGCCGTCGAGGACGCGCGGACGAAGGGCGAGCTCCAGGCGGAGGCGGGTGCAGCCTCGCCGGCCAGCCAGCGTCCGAGGGCGTGCGCCTGCTCCTGCCCGGCGTCCGAGAGCTCGACGTCGGCGTCACGGCGGTCCACCGCGATCTCGAGCGCCCCCTGAGCCTCGGCAGCGCTCGCGGCGACGTTGGCGACGCTCTCGCCGTGACGCACCAGGAGGAGCTCGGTCGGTCCGGTCGTTCTCGCGGGGGCCATGACTCCACCCTCCGCTTCCCGGCCCACGCCCGGAAGGGAGTTGCGGGCGGGTCGGAGCGCGCGCTACGGGCGCCCGCCCACCAGGCCCTAGGGTCGTTCTCGTGACTCGGATGCGGACGGCACTGGCGGCGGCGACCCTCCTCGGCGCCCTGGCGCTCGCCGGCTGCACGGACCCCGCCCCCGCCGCTCCGGAGCGGACCGACAGCGCGTCGCTGCTCGGCGCCCGGGACGACGCCCGCGAGCGGTTGCGCACCCTGACCGCCGCGCTCACCGGCCCGCAGGACGACGCGTTCGACTTCGCCCGCGCGGCCGATGCCGCACCCGTCGAAGGGGTCGAGCTGATCGGCATCGAGTCGTACGAGGCGCCGAGCGCGGAGGAGCCGTTCGGCTCGCTGTCGTTCCGCACGCCGGTCCACGCGTCCGAGTACCCCGAGGCCGACGACGTGCCCGAGGCCTTCTGCTTCCAGGTCCCCTTCGCGTCGACGGGTGCCGTCGAGGGCGATTTCGCCGCGGTCGAGATCGACTGCCCGGCCGACGCCGTCGTCATCACCCCGCCGACCGACGAGGGCTGAGCTCAGTCCGCCGACACCGCGGTGATCACGGCCGCGAGGGTCTCGGTGTTCCCGAGGATCCGGAAGTGGCCACCGGTCTCGATCCGCACGTTGACCGCGCCCTCGAGCATGCTGCCCTCGGGGATGTGCGGGTCGAAGACGCCGAAGACCGAGGTGATGCGGGCGTTCGCCCCGGCCCGGCTCGCGAGCAGGAGGGTCGTCGCATCGCGGGGCGAGAACGAGCGGAGGCTCTTCAGCACGAGGTAGGGCGCGTAGCGCGAGCCGCCGAACGGGGTCGACACGGCGACCATGCGGTCGACGCGGCCGTCGGGGTCGAGCTCGGTCATGACGTACTTGCCGATCAGGCCGCCCTTGCTGTGGGCGACGATGACGACGTCGCGGAGGTCGTGCCGCTCGAGGTAGGCGGCGACGTCCTCCGCGGTGCGCGCCACGGGCCGGCCGTTGCGGCCGAGGTCGTCGAGCACGTGCAGCGGGTGCCCGCGCCGGTGCAGGGGGTCGATGATCGGGCGGAGGAAGGACCACGTCTCCCAGATGCCGGGCAGCACGAGCACGGGCCGGCGGTCGCCGTCGAGGTAGTCGTCGGGGGCGCGGCGCGACACGAAGCCGCGCACCTGCCAGGCGACGGCGTAGGCGTAGTCCTGGATCCACCAGAGGCCGTCGCGGACGATCCGGTTCACCGGGCGGCCTCGACGACGGGGATGCCGGCGGGCGGCTCGACGGAGGTGTCGGCGGGGGTCGCCGGGGCCGTGCCGATCGAGGCGGCGAAGCGCCCGAGCTCGCGGGCGAGCTCCTCGGGCTCCGTGCGCGGGACCACGTGGCGGGAGCGGCCGAGCTCGAGCACGCGGGCGTCGGCGCATGCGGCGGCGAGCCGTGCGCACCAGTCGCGCGTGCCGATCGGGTCGTCATGGCCGCGGACGATCATGACGGGCTGAGCGAGCACCGCGGCCCGGGCGACGATCGGGTGGTGCAGCATCTCGGGGAGCTGGCGGAGGTACCAGCCGATTCCTCCGCGCAGGTAGTCGCCGAGGACCAGCGCGTCCACTCCGATCGGCTCGCCGAGGCAGTCGCGGGCGAGCGCGAGGCCCTGCCGGACTGCTCCGGGCCGTTCCGGATCGACGACGGGACCGATCAGCACCACGCCCTCGACGAGGTCGGGGGAGAGGGCGGCGAGCTCGACGGCGACCTGGGTGCCCATGGAGTGCCCGACGGCGATCGCGCGCGTGACGCCGCGATCCTCCAGCACCCGTGCGACGAACCGGGCGTGGTCGGCGATGCCGACGCGGCGCCGCGGCGAGCGGTTGGCTCCGAAGCCCGCGAGGTCGACGGCGACCACGCGGCCGTGCCGCCGCAGCGGGGCGACCAGGCGCGAGAACGTGCGGTGGGACATCCCGATGCCGTGGAGGAGCACGAAGGTGCGCGGCGCGTCGAGCGAGCCGACGGCGTACGAGCGCAGCTGCACGCCGTCGACCTCGTGATGGACGGCGGAGACGCGGCGGGGCATTGCTCCAGGCTAGGCAGCCGGTGGCTGCGGCGCGCGGGGATGCGCGAGGGCGGTGGGGTGGGCTAGGAAGCTCGCGCTTGACATTCGCACTGATGTCAAGGTTGAGCATGGATCCATGACCACTTCTCCCCGCATGCTCGCGCACCCTCCGCAGTCCGATCGACTCCGGAAGGGGGACGGGCTCGTCATCGGTCTGCTGATGGCGTCCACGTTCCTCGTGCTGCTCAACGAGATGCTCCTCGGCGTGGCCCTGCCGACCCTCATCGTCGACCTCGGCGTCGGTCCGTCCGCCGGGCAGTGGCTGACGACGGGCTATCTGCTGACCCTCGCGGTCCTGATCCCCGCGACCGGCTTCGTGATGCGGCGCTTCCACCTGCGCGCGATCTTCCTGACCGCGCTGTCGGTGTTCATCGTCGGCACGGTCCTCGCGGCGGCGGCACCGGGTTTCGAGGTGCTCCTCGTCGGACGTCTCGTGCAGGCGGCGGGGACGGCTGTCTTCGTGCCGCTGCTGATGACGACGGCCATCCGGCTCGTCCCGGAGTCGCGGCGCGGCCGGATCATGGCGATCGTCACGGCGGTCCCGGCCCTCGCACCCGCGGTGGGCCCCGCCGTCTCGGGCCTGGTGCTGACCTACCTGCCCTGGCGCTGGCTCTTCCTCCTCGTGCTGCCGCTCGCGGTGATCGCGCTCTTCGTCGGAGCGATGACGCTGAAGAACATCACCGCACCCGAACGGGCATCCCTCGATCTGCTGTCCCTGGTCCTGTCCGCGCTCGGCTTCGGGGGACTGGTGCTCGGGCTGTCCCTGATCGGGGAGTCCGCGTCCGGTCACGCGCCGCTGCCTCCCCTCGTCCCCGCACTGATCGGGGTGGCGGGTGTGGGCTTGTTCGTCCTGCGCCAGGTGTCGCTCCGTCGACGGGGGAACGCACTTCTGGACATGCGCATCTTCAGGAGCAGGACCTTCGTGGTCGCAGTGGTGATCATGCTGTTCGTCGCGATGAACGGATTCGGTGTCGCGCTCGTCATCCCGTTCGTTCTGACAGGAGCTCTGGGGCTGAGCACGCTGTCGGTCGGCTTGTTCCTGCTTCCCGGCGGCCTCGTCATCTCGGCCGTGTCCGCGCTCGGTGGCCGCGTCTACGACCGGTTCGGCCCCCTGCCCCTGGTGATCCCCGGATCGGTGATCTGGGCGGCGAGCATCTGGTTCCTCAGCACCCTGTCCGACGCCGACAGCGTCTGGACGTACCTGACCGGGTACCTCGTGATGATGGCGGCCCAGGCGATGATGTGGGGTCCGGCGACGACGCTGGCGTTGGGGGCCCTCCGCCCGGAGCTCTACCCCCACGGGAGTGCCGCCTTCACGACGGTGCAGCAGCTCGCGGGCGCGGCGGGCGGCGCCGTCCTCGTCTCCGCCTACACGATCGGCTCGAACGCAGCGGACCCGGCGCGGCTGACCATCGCCGAGACCGTCTCCGCGGGAGAGGGCGCCTTCGTGACGGCCGGTGTCATCGCCGTCGCGGCCATCATCGGCACGCTGTTCATCGGACGGCGTCGTCGGGATCGTGGGTCCGAGGAGGATCCCTCCCGTTGAAGGACGCGCGACGTTCCGCGTGCGCGCCGCAGGACTGCGACCGGGCGGTCTCTGCACCCGGTATCGAACGTTTCCAATAGTGTGAAGGTCGAGGAGAGAGGGAGATCGTGCGGATCGGAGAGCTGGCGAAGAAGACGGGGGTGCCGGCGCGCATGCTCCGCTACTACGAGGAGCAAGGGCTCATCTCGCCCCAGCGCCTCGAGAACGGGTACCGCGACTACGGCGATCACCTCGTGGACCGGGTGAACAAGATCCGCGGTCTCGTCGACACCGGCATCCCCTCGCGCATCATCGTCGACATCCTCCCGTGCCTCGATCAGCCGCAGACGATCGTGGTCCGCGATCCCGAGCCAGGACTCCTCGACCTGCTGACCGAGGAGCGGGACCGGATGTCGCAGAAGATCGACTTCCTGATCCAGAACCGCGACTCCGTCTCGCGGTACATCGAGGCTCTGGACGCCGCGCTGCAGGCGAAGACCGCTCGAGCGAGCTGAATCCGCGCCCGCTTCCGCCCACAGTCGCCGAGGTGCGAGCGGAGGCGGTGTCGTGCGGCACCGCGTCGCGGCGGTCCGCGGACGGATCCCGCGGTCGGCGCTCTTGACATTGCCATTAGTGAGAACGTTGCACGATGGAACCGTGACCAGCTCGTCCTCCTCCTCTCGCACCGGCATGCTCCTCGGCCTCCAGTTCGGCAACGGCTACGGCTCGCAGCCCGACTCCTGGCGGATGCCCGGTGTCGACAGCGCCGGCTACACCGACTTCGATGCGATGGCGCGCCACGCTCGAGCGGCGGAGCGCGGTCTGCTCGACTTCCTGTTCCTGCCGGACGGACTCGGGCTCGAGGACGATCTCGATCGCCATCCGCCGAAGTTCTCGATGGAGCCGATCCTCACCCTCGCCGCGATCGCGCGCGCGACGAGCCGCATCGGGCTCGTGATGACCGCCTCGTCCACCTATAACGACGCCTACTCCCTCGCCCGGCAGCTGAAGACGCTCGACGTGATGAGCCACGGCCGCGTCGGCTGGAACGCTGTTCCCACCAGCGGGGAGCTGGCTGCGGGCAACTTCGGCAGGGCGGCGCTGGGGCGCCAGGAGAAGTACGAGCGTCTGCACGAGATGGTGCAGATCATGCAGGGCCTCTGGGGGAGCTGGGGCGAGGACGCCTGGATCGAGGACGCCGAGACCGGGCGCTTCGCCGATGCGTCGAAGGTGCGCGCCGTGAACATGGCGGGTCGTCACGTCGCCTCCCGGGGACCCCTGGCGATCCCTCCGTCGGAGCAGGGGCAGCCGGTGATCTTCCAGGCCGGCGGCGGCGGCAACGGCGCAGCTGTCGCAGGGCGTTACGCGAACGGCGTCATCGGCGCCGCCTTCAGCATCGAGGACGCACGGGCGCAGCGCACGATGCTCCGCCGCGCCGCCGCCGACGCCGGACGCGACCCCGACGAGGTGAAGTTCTTCGCCGGAGTGATGCCCGCACTCGGACGGGACCGCCGCGACGCCCTCGACCGGCGCCTGCTCCTCGGGCGGGACACCCTCCCGCAGCGCGTGCCCTACCTCGGCCTCCTGCTGAACCTGCACCTGACCGAGGAGCGACTCGACACGCCCCTCACCCCCGCCGAGCTCGTCGCCGCACGGCCGAGCCCCGGCGACCCCCGCGCGGGCCGGGCTCTCGAGGTCGCCCGGGAGGGCTGGACCGTGCGCGAGATCCTCGCCCACGGGGTCATCGACTACCACCCGACTCCGGTCGGATCGGCGGCGGACATCGCCGACCACCTGCAGGAGTGGTACGAAGCCGGCGCGGTCGACGGATTCTGGGTCTCGGTCGACGTCTACGAGGACGGAGTCGACGCCTTCGTCGACCAGGTCGTCCCGGTCCTGCAGGACCGCGGCCTCTTCCACCGCGAGTACGAGGGCACCACGCTCCGCGACCACCTCGGCGCCCCTCACCAGTACGGCCTCGACCCCCGCCTCTCCTAGGGGCGACGGGTCCTGCGACCCGACCCTGGGGCGCCGACCGGTACCGCGACCAGCACACACCCATTACCAGCACCACGATCACGACACGAAGGAGACGGACATGAAGCGCATCGGCATCATCGGCGGCGGAGACATCGGAAGCGGGATCGCCCGCCTGGCGATCGCCGCCGGTCACGAGGTGCTCATCGCGAACTCGCGCGGACCGGAGTCCCTCCGCGACCTCATCGACGAACTCGGTCCGAACGCTCGGTCGGGCGACGTGCTCGAGGCCGCGACGTTCGGGGACATCACGGTCCTCGCCGTGCCGCTGGGCGCCTACCGGGCGCTCCCCGAGGGCGCCCTCGCCGGGAGGACCGTCCTCTCCACCGGCAACTACTACCCCCACCGCGACGGACGCATCGCCCGCCTCGACGCCCTCGAGCTGACGACCGCCGAGCTCGAGCAGGAGCTGCTGCCCGGCGCGATCGTCATCAAGGCCTTCACCAACATCCTCGCTCACCACATCCCCTCCCTCGCCGGGTCCTCGCCCCGCACCGCCCTCGCGGTCTCCGGCGACGACGAGCAGGGCAAGGCCGCCGCCGCGGCCCTCGTCGACGACCTCGGCTTCGAGCCGGTCGACGCGGGGACGCTGGCCCAGTCGTGGCGCACCGAGCCCGAGTCCGGCGCCTACACGCCCCTCTACGCCGCCGACCCCGAGGGCTTGGCGAAGGACTACCTGGCGGACCGGGGGGCGCCCGTGTCGGCGGACCGGCTCCGCGAGCTCATCGCCGCTTCCCACCGAGCGGACGTCGCGGCTCGGACGTTCTGACCGGCCGGAGCGGCTGCGCAGCCGAGGGCGCACCGGTGAGCGACAGGCGGAGCACTCTCCTCACCGGCGCCGCCCGTGGAATCGTCCTCTCCACCGCGCACACGTTCGCAGCCGGAGGCGCGAGGGCGTGCTCGCGACACTGCGGTGCATCGCGCAGCCCGGACACCGCCGACTCGGGAGCGGAGGCCTCGCCCGCGTTCTCGACGTGAGCTCTCCGGGATCGTCCCGCCGGGACATCACGAGGGCGAGGGCGTGGTGCAGGTCGCGGGCCCATCCGGAGACTCGGTGGTAGGTGGTTCCACTCACCGCGGCGGTGTGCGGCGGCCGTCGACGACGCCGTCGGATCGTGCACACCGCCGCCGCGGCGGGCTCGAGGCGGGTCGGCTGTGCACCGGACCCCCCCGAACGGGTCCCTCGGGCTGCCTGTGAATCCACCAAGATGAGACGCCTCCCCCGATGGACGCGGTCTCGACGCACTCGGACTCTGCAGGCGCAGCACCACCACCCGATCGCACGCCCTGGAGTCCCGACATGCCCTCGTTCCGTCCTGCCCGCTCGCGGGTCCTCGCCCTCGCCACCGCCCTCGCGGTCGGCTTCGGCGTCCTCGTGGCTCCGGCCGCCGTCGCGGCGGCCGCCGAGCCGCCGACCGCGGTCGCGGGTGCCTGGCACACCGAGGAGCCTGCCGCGCGCCTCGCCGGGCCGGAGGCCGCCGCTCCCCAGGCGCTCGCCGCAGTCGCGCCTCCTGCGAACGACCTGCGCGAGAACGCGACGGTCGTCGCGAGCCTGCCGTTCTCGACTTACGCCCCGTACGCGGGCGCGACCTTGTCCGAGGGTGAGGACTCGACCTGCAGGACGACGGATCCGGACTACTCGGAGTTCTTCACCCAGGGGTACGGCTCGACCTGGTACAAGTTCGTCTCGACGAAGAGGCAGACCCTGACCTTCGGTGGTTCGGCCCCTCGGTCGGCGACGATCGTCAGCGCCTTCATCGACGGGCCGATCGTGGACGGTGCTCGTCTCAGCTGCTCCGAAACGGGGTACCGCGACCAGAACCACGTCCAAGCAGTGGCCGGGCAGACCTACTACTTCCAGGTCAGCGTCGATCACTACTCGACCGAGACCGAGGGCCCCGCGGACGCTCAGTTCTTCCTCTCCGCCAGCGCCCCGATCCTGAACACCACCTACTCGTCGGCCACCGCGGTCACGACACTGCCGACGACGATCGCGGGTACCACCCTCACGATCGACAACAACTGGTACGAGCCTTACGCCGGATGCGATCTCAATCCCTTCATGGGCTCGGTCTGGTACAAGTACCGAGCAGCGTCCAATGGAAGCGTCAGGGCGGATCTCGGCGACAGCTTCTCTCCGATGAACGTCGCCGTCTTCGACTCCGACGGGGTGACTCCGGGTCGCATGCTCGACTGCAGCGAGCAGTCCGCCGAGCCCGGGTACTCCGACTACTCGGACGCGCGCGCCAACGTCGAATTCGCCGTGGCAGCAGGCAAGACCTACTTCCTTCAGGTGGCCAACTTCGACTTCTACGAGGGTGACTTCGAGTTGGAGCTGACGAACGTCGGCACCCTCACCTCTCCGACTCCGAGCATCACCGGCTCCGGTGCTGTCGGTGACACTCTGACCGCCGTGCCCGGCGCCTGGGGCCCTCAGCCCGTCGCGCTGAGCTACCAGTGGCTGAACAACGGCTACCCGATCGAGGGTGCGACCGGCTCGCAGTACGTCGTCCCCGACTACTCCAGCGGCACCTTGAGCGTCGAGGTCACCGGCACGAAGGCCGGCTACGCGGAGGCGACACGCACCAGCGCCGCCGTCGCCGTCACCCTCGGCTCGCTCACCAACTCCGTGCCGACCGTCACCGGTTCCTCCTCGGTCGGCGGCACCCTGACGGCGAACCCGGGCAACTGGGGCCCGGCGCCGGTCACCCTCTCGTACCAGTGGAAGCGCAACGGCACCGCGATCACCGGTGCCACCAGGAGCACCTACGTCGTCGCGTCGGCCGACTCCGGCACCGCGCTCACCGTCAGCGTGACGGGAACGAAGCAGGGCTACACGACGGCCACCCGGACCAGTGCCGCGGTGCAGGTCGGCCTGCCGCTGATGACGCTGATGCCCACTCCGACGATCTCGGGCTCGACCATCGTCGGCTCGACCCTCACGGCCAACCCGGGCACCTGGGATGCGGGCACCGTGCTCACGTATCAGTGGAAGAAGAACGGCGGGGTCTACCTCTCGGGAGCCACCGCGAAGACCTACGTCCTGAAGGCGGCCGACGCCGGGGCGACGCTCACCGTGTCCGTCACCGGCACCAAGCCCGGGTTCTCGCCCGCCACGAAGACGAGCGCCACGACCGCGGCCGTCGCGAACGGCGCCGTGCTCACCGGGCCCATCCCGACGATCACCGGCACGGCGACCGTGGGGCAGAAGCTGACCGCTGTTCCCGGAACCTGGGCTCCCGCGCCGGTGACCCTCGCGTACCAGTGGAAGCGCGCTGGAGTCGCGATCAGCGGAGCCACTGCGTCCACCTACACGCTCGTCGCCGCCGATGCGGGTGCGGCGATCACGGTGAGCGTCACCGGGACCAAGACCGGCTACTCCGCTCTGACGAAGACCAGCACCGCGACCACGGTCAAGGCCGCGCTGCAGACCCTCATGCCCACCCCGACCATCACCGGCACCAAGACCGTCGGCGCAACCCTCACCGCGAATCCCGGCACCTGGGACGCGGGGACCACGCTCACGTACCAGTGGAAGAAGAACGGCGGCACTTACATCACCGGCGCCACCTCGAAGACCTACGTCCTCAAGGGAACCGACGCAGGCGCCACGATCACCGTCTCGGTCACCTCGACCAAGCCCGGCTTCGCGCCGGCGACGAAGACGAGCGCCGCCACGGCGACGGTCGCGAAGGGAACGCTGACCGGCGCGACCCCGACGATCTCGGGCACCGCGAGGGTCGGCTACACCCTCACCGCGGCCCCGGCCGCATGGACGCCGTCACCCGTCACCCTGAGCTACCAGTGGTACCGCGGCACGACCGCGATCACCGGAGCGACGGCGGCGACCTACAAGCTCGTCACCGCCGACAAGGCCGCGTCGATCACCGTCAAGGTCACCGGCACGAAGGTCGGCTACACGACCCTCGTCAAGACGAGCGCGGCGGTCAAGCCGAGCTGATCGACGGAGGCGTGCGCTGCGCGAGCGCGCACGCCTCCGTCCTCCGTCCCGCTGCGAAGTGGCATCCCCGCAAGCCGGTCGTCCTGTCGAGCTCGCGGGCTCCACTCGGCGGGCTGAGCGTCACGAGCCGCTGCGGAGAGCTTCGTTCATCGACCGGGCGGAGCGGAATCCGGAGCGTCGCGGGGATCCCCGCTCGACCCTCGACTGCAGGTCGAGGCGCATCGGAGCGAGGCGGACGCGCGCCGCAAGGATCGCGGACAGGGGGGGCACGAGCGCGCTCGAGGCGAAGTCGTACGTGCACCCCGGCGGTGCACCCATCGCCGCCGACAGGACCGGCGGTTGCTGACGGCGCGTCGGCGCAGGGGCTGCGGCGCCTGGGGGGTGCTCGGTCGGTCGACGGGCGCCCCTGTCGGACGTGGTATCGATCCCTCCCGGTGCGGCGGCGAGGGCTGCCCTCCCCGCGGACCCGGCCGAGGGGCCCGTCGGGTGGCTACTCCTTCCGCGCGCGAGCCGCGTCCCGCCGGAACGCGTCCTTCATCATCCGAGTGGACGAGAATCCGGAGCGGCGAGCGATCGAATCGATCTCGTCGCTCACCGGGGTCCGGCCTTCCTCTAGCAGCGCGCGAGCGAGGAGGATCCTCCGTCTTTCCAGAAAGGCGAGAGGCGTCGTTCCCGCCCTTCTGAACACCCGCTGCAACTGCGATTTCGAGATCCGCAATTCGTCGGTGATCTCATCGAGAGTCAGACCGGAATCGCCGGCGCGGGTGATCATGATGTCGACTGCGCGCTGGTGGAGGTGTCGCCCCCTGCTCGTGTCGTCGACGCCGAGCAGGAGCGCCATGGTCGCGTACTCGATCGATCCCTGCAGATAGGAGAACTGGTTCATCGACGGTTCGATCTCGGAGTTCAATGTGGCGGAGATCTGGCCGGCGAGCATCTCCCGCACGGCGGGATGCGCCTCGAAGACGGCTCCGGCAGCTCGGTCGGCCGAGACGAAGTCGCGAGGGATGCTCGCAGTCTCGATCTGCATGAGTGCGAGAGGTGTCGGCGACTGGAGCGCCACGCCGGCTCCCCCGTCTCGCCAGATCGCGAAGCCGCCGTGGAGGCGACTCTCCTTCTCGCCGATCGCGACTCGGGCGTCCCCTTCGATGACCAGGGTGACCTGAGTGACGTCGGGTTCGAGCACTGTCCATCGGCCCGAGATAGTCGACGTCCACTGCCGTCGGATGACGAAATCGCGCTGACGGATCTCATCGGCGTAGAGCTGGTGCGGGCCTTCCTCGTCCGAGAAGCTCCATCCTCGTCGACGCAGCCAGTCCCGAGCGGGAGGGCCCGTCAGGGCTATACGCCTCTCGGAGGAGGAGGTGCTCACGGAACCACCTTGATCGGATTCGGACGGTCGATCCCCCAGGTGTCCGTGCGCCGTCACCCCTGAGACATAGGACCACACTCGACCGCTCTCGGCGCCTCGACAAAGGGGCGTACGTCAGACGCGCGCGGTCGGACGTCGAACGCGCGTGTCTTCCATTCAGAGCTGATGTTCCGTCGCTTTCTGTCGAAGATCACTCACGTCATCTCTTCTCATCGACGTAAGGAATCCGAATGACCAAGAACGACAGTTCCTCTGCACCGCACGCGGGTGCGACCTTCACCGGAGCGGACGGCGTCCAGCGCCGCACGATCGTCGCGGGCGCGGCCTGGACGGTCCCGGTCGTCGCCTCCGCCATCGGCGCCCCGCTCGCAGCGGCGTCGGGCGAGAAGCCGACGCTCGCCTTCACGAACGGGCCCTACACGGTTGCCGCATGCGGCACGCTGAAGGACGTCGTCATCAAGGCGACCACGGACGGCACGACCGCGCCGCCCGCCAACACGACTGTCACCGTCACGCTCCCGGCAGGACTCACCTGGTCGAACGGAGAGACCGGCTCGCGCCCCTTCTCGACGGATGCGAACGGCGAGGTCGTTCTCGTCGGCGTCGAGGCGGACGGGACTCCTCGGACCGCGACGATCACGGCGTCCGGGCCGGGTACCTCGTCGGCCAGTGCGCCGGTGGCGGTCACCGGCGGAGCGGCCTTC
Source organism: Rathayibacter sp. SD072 (assembly GCF_017355185.1). Lineage (GTDB taxonomy): Bacteria > Actinomycetota > Actinomycetes > Actinomycetales > Microbacteriaceae > Rathayibacter. The sequence goes on from NZ_JADILJ010000009.1 coordinate 61,102, forward strand.
CTGTACTTCCTCACCAACACCGGGGGAACCGCCACGACGGCTGTTCCGGTCCCGGCCGGGGCCCAGCCGGTCGGAGTCTCGGGGTGGCTCCTCAACGGCACTCTCTACAACAAGTTCGGCGAGGTGGTCGCGACCGACATCACCGAGGCGAACGGCGAATTCGAGAACGCAGGCACCGGCAACGCCGACTACCTCGCCTACTCCACCTCCTCCGGAGGCACCTTCCGCTACTTCCGAACCAACACGGGAGGAAGCGCCACTACAGCTATTCCGGTTCCCACGGGCGCGAAGCCCGTCGGCACGTCCGGTTGGCTCCTCAACCGGACTCTCTACAACATCAACGGCGCCGTCGTGGCGACCGACGTCACCGCAGCCGAAGGAGACTTCGAGAACTCCTCCGCCGGAACTGGCAATGCGCATTACCTCGCCTATACGACGAGCACAGGCACGGCCTTCCTGTACTTCCTCACGAACACGGGAGGAACCGCCACGACGGCGATCCCAGTCCCTTCCGGTGCGGAGCCCGTCGGCGTGTCGGGGTGGCTCCTCAACGGGACGCTCTACAACAAGTTCGGCGAGGTGGTCGCGACCGACGTCACCGCGGCCAGCGGTGAGTTCGAGAACTCCGGTACCGGCAATGCGGACTACCTCGCGTACTCCACCTCCTCCGAAGGTACCTTCCGCTACTTCCGGACCAACACGGGCGGAAGTGCGACCACGGCGATTGCGGTCCCCGCAGGTGCACAGCCGGTCGGCACCTCCGGCTGGCTCCTCAACGGCACCCTCTACAACATCAACGGCGCCGTGGTCGCCACCGACGTCACGGCCACCCAGGGCGACTTCGAGAATCCGGGGACCGGCAACGCGCACTACCTCGCCTACACCACGGGAAGCACCTGCTCTTGAGCGGCTGACGGCGGCTCAGCCGGTGTGCAAGGGCCAACGATCACCGGCTGAGCCGATCCCTTCGGCGGTCGCCCCGCGCCGGCTGGACGCCCTGGTCTCGAGCGGCGCGCCACGTTCTCCCAGTTCGAGGGAGGGATGATCGCCAAGAAGAGTGCGAATCGAGTCGATGAACCAGCTCCTCACGCGGAGAGAGCAGTAGTCAGAGCGCATCGACGGCATGCGACCTGTCAAGCCGCCGCGTCCCTCCAGCACCACTGCCTAGCCTCGAACCACGGCGGCGCCTGCCGCCCGGGGAAGGACATCGACATGCGGATCGCGATCGTCGGAGCGACGGGCAATCTGGGCACGGCGCTGCTGCGCAGGCTCGAGGGGGAGGAGTCGGTCGAGGTCGTCGGCATCGCGCGCCGAGCGCCCCGCCCCGACTCCTCCGAGTACCGGGGAGCGACGTGGAAGGAGATCGACGTCGCCTCGAGTGCGGCGCCGCGGCAGCTGCGCGAGGCGTTCGCGGGCGTCGACGCGGTGGTGCACCTCGCCTGGGCGATCCAGCCCAGCCACGACCCGGCGTTCCAGCGGCTCGTCGACGTGGGAGGCACCGCGAAGGTGCTCGAGGCGGCGGCCGACAGCGGGGTGGGCCAGGTGCTGGTCGCCTCCTCGGTCGGCGCCTACAGCGCGGCGCCCAAGTCGGAGCGGGTCGACGAGAGCTGGCCCACCGGCGGGCTGCACACGTCGACGTACAGCATGCACAAAGCGGCGAACGAGCGCGCGCTCGACGTGTTCGAGGCGGAGCATCCGGAGATCGTCGTCACGCGGCTGCGGCCGGGCATCGTGTTCCAGAAGGCCGCGGCCACCGAGATCGCCGGTCTCTTCGCGGGACCCCGCTACCCGACGCGGTGGCTCGGAGCGATCCGGCCGCCGGTGCTGCCGCTGCCGCGCACGATGATCTTCCAGGCCGTGCACGCGGACGACGTCGCCGACGCCTTCTGGCGGGCGATCGACCGGCGGGCAGGCGGGGCGTTCAACATCGCGGCGGAGCCGGTGCTCACGCCGAAGCGGATCGCGGACCTCGTCGGCGCGCGGTGGATCCCGGCGCCGACCGGCCTGATCCGCTCGCTCGTCACCGCCACCTGGCACCTGCGCATCCAGCGGACGGACGCCGGATGGATCGACATCGCGACCAACGTGCCGGTGATGTCGACGGACCGGGCGCGCGAGGTGCTCGGCTGGGAGCCGACGCGCTCGGCCGAGGACGCGTTCCGCGAGCTGCTCGACGGGCTCGGCGACCGCACCACGAAAGCCGGATCAGCGCCGCTGCGGGGCTGACGGGAACACGGAAGGGCGGCGGATCCGAGGATCCGCCGCCCTTCCGGCGTGGGAGGGAGAGGCTACGCCTGTCCGTTCTCCTGCACCGCGTGCTTGGCCTCACGGGCCGAGTCCTTCACGTCCTCGGTCGCCGAGGTGCCGGCGTCCTTGACGTTCGCGGCGGCGTCGGTCGCGGTCTCCTTGACGGAGGCGAAGGCCTGCTTGGCGGGCTCCTGGAGCTCGCTCGCGGCCTCCTTCGCGGCGTCGGTCACCTTGTCGACGACCGGCTGGGCCGACTCCTTGACCTTCGAGGCCGCCTGCTTCTCGGCGCTGGACGCCGGGATGAGGGAGGCGACGAGGAGGCCGGCGCCGAGCGCGATCAGCCCGACCGCGAGCGGGTTGCCCTCGGCCTTGCCCTTGACCGAGCCGGCGGCGCCCTTGACGGAGTCGCCCGCGCCCGAGACGCTGCCCGACACGGAGTCGGTCGCGTCGTGGACGCTGCCCATGACCCGGTCGCGGACCGAGCCGACGGCGTTCTTCACCTTGTCGGTCTGGCGCTGCGCGATGGCGTGGGGGCTGACCTTCTCGGCCAGCGCGTCCACGTCGGTGCCCAGCTCTCCGCGGGTGCGCTCGATGTCGGCGCGGATCTCGTCCGCGGTCTTGTTCTGTGCTGCGTCGTACGTCATCGTCCTGCCCCGTTCGGCTTGAGTGATTCGGGAATCTTCTTGAGGGAGTCGACCGTCTCGGGAGCGCCCTCCACCTGCTTCAGGCTCTTGCGCCCGATGGAGTAGAGGACCGCGGCGATGATGCCCCAGATCACCGCGACGACGACGGCGGACCAGCCGTTGTCGATCAGATGGCCCAGGCCCCACCAGAGGGCGATCGAGAGGAACAGCACGGCCATCGCGCCGGCGTACCCGGCGCCGCCGAGGAGGCCTGCCCCCTTGCCCGCCTTGCCGGCGGATTCCTTGATCTCGGCCTTGGCGAGGGCCATCTCCTGACGGATCAGGGTGGAGAGGTCGCGGGAGACCTCGCCGAGCAGATCGCCCAGCGACGTGGTGGCTGCGCGTTCGTCGGGGGTCGGCTCGCCAAACCCGGCGCGATGCGCTCCGGTCGGATCGCTCACAGCCGGCCTCCGCCCGGGAAGGTGTCACCACTCGAGTAGGTGCCGCCGGTCGAGGTCGGCGGCACGCTGAGCGGGTCGGCGATCGGCTCGGTCGGCAGGTGGTCGCGCTCGAGCGAGCTGCCACCGGTGGTGCCGGTGTAGGTGCTGCCCGGGTAGGTCGTGTCGAGGGTCGACGCGCTCGGCGCTGCGAACTCGGGGCCGGACGTGGAGGCGGCGGCCTCCTTCTCGTCCTTGGCCTCGGAGGTGAGAGCGCGGATGAGGCGCCCGCCGACGAGCCCGGTGGCCGCGGCGATCAGGATGAAGGCTCCCGGGCGGCGGCGCGCGAAGGACTTGACGTCCTCGAGCAGCTCGGCGGGCTCGCGGTCCTCGAGCCAGGACGCGACGCCCTGGGCGCGGTCGGCGAGCTGCGAGACGAGGTTCGTGGCGGCGTTGCTCCCGCCCTCGCCGTTGGCGAGCGACGTGAGGTCCTGGCTGAAGGCGCGGACGCCCTTGGCGGCGTTGTCCTTCTGGGCGTGCGCCTGCTCGGTCAGCTGGCCGCGGCTCTGGTCGAGCAGGTCCTTGACCTGGACCTTCGCCTCGTGGGCGACGTTGGCCGCCTCGTCCTTGCCGGTGGAGAGGACGTCTCCGGCAGCCTGCTTGGCGTCGCCGGCGACGGAGCCGGCCTGCTCCTTCGCGGTGCCCGCGGCCTGCTTGGCGGTGTCGACCGCCCCGGAGGTTCCGGAGCCGCTGGTGCTCCCGGAGGTGGTCCCGGTGGTCGTCGTGGTGTCGTAGCTCGCCTCGGTCGCGCCGTAGTTGGCCGCGCCGTTGCCGAACGGAGGTGAATCGGGATCGATGGTGGACATCGTCAGTCCCTTCCAGGATCGAGTCGGGGGATGGTGGGTGCGCCGCCCTCGCCGATCGGGTGGGACCGGTTCGTGCGGCAGTGGCCAGTCTGGGCAGGGGGCGGGAGCGGCGGGAAGGGCGTAGCGCTCGAGGCTCGAACGGGGCTACCATCGCGCCCCCGCCCGCGGCACGACGGCGGTTCGAGGGTCGGGGTCGCGCCGCCTCGGAACAGACTGCGACGAGGCCGTGAAACGCCTGTGGAACGTGTCGGTCCTGTCCGGCCGCGCGGCCCCGTCAAGCCCCTTCTGGCCCACGAACAGGGCTGCCTACGGTCGAAGGGACACCGGGGTCGCACCCGCCCGTATCTGTGAGGAAAGGGAACCATCAGCATGTTCTTCCACAAGCAGGAATTGCAGTTCAAGTCGTCGCCGTCCAAGCCCGACGCGGTCTTCGCGAGGAGGTTCCAGGAGGTGCTCGGCGGCCAGTACGGTGAGATCAGCGTGGCGATGCAGTACGGCTTCCAGGCGTGGAACTCGCACGAGCCCGGCAAGTACCGCGACCTCTTGTTCGGCATCGGCGCGGAGGAGTTCGGCCACGTCGAGATGATCGCCGTGATGATCGCGCAGCTGCTCGAGAAGGCTCCGATCGAGCAGTCCGAGGACGCGATGAAGAAGGACCCGGTCCTCGCGGCGGTCATCGGAGGCACCGACATCCAGCACGCGATCGTCGCCGGCGCCGGCGCCCGCCCGGTCGACAGCATGGGCAACCCGTGGCAGGGCTCCTACATCACCGCGAGCGGCAACCTGCTCGCCGACTTCACCGCCAACGCGAACGCCGAGATGCAGGGCCGCCTGCAGGTGGCGCGGCTGTACCACATGACCGACGACCACGGCGTGCGCGACCTGATGTCGTTCCTCCTGGCCCGCGACACCATGCACCAGAACCAGTGGATGGCGGCTGCCGCCGAGCTGCGCGCCGAGGGCAAGGAGGACCTGCCGGTGCCCTCGAACTTCCCGCTCGCGAACGAGGAGCGCTCGGTTTCGTACCAGTACCTCAACTTCTCGGACGGGCAGGCCGCCAAGGAGGGCACCTGGGCCTCGGGCCCCACGCCCGACGGCAAGGGCGAGTTCACCTATCACGACGGGCCGACCACCAGCGCGCCGATGCCGCCGGCCACGCAGCCGGACCCGCGCTTCTACGGCACCGACCCCAAGCCGAACATCGTCGAGAAGGTCACCGGCGCCGTGAAGGACGCGGTGAGCAAGAAGTGAGCGCCCGACGGATGGCCGGGGCGCTCGGCGCCTCCGCGCTGATGCTGGGACTCCTCGCCGGCTGCACCGGGGACGCGCAGACGCCGAACCAGTCGGGCAGCGCGGTGCCCACCAGCGCCGACGACGGCTCGACGCAGACGCCGACGAATCCGCCGTCGGACACTCCGGCATCCGAGACGGCGACACCGGCCACGTGACGCGAGCGGGGGAGGAGCTTGGCCCTCCGGATGGCGGGACGCAACCCCCTCCCCCTGTTCAGGTAGCCGAGAGCTTCGTTGCCTAACGTCGTGCTCAACGATCAGTGAAGGAGGCACCACCTATGGGGCTCGATGACAAGATCAAGAACGCCGCTCAGGACATCGCCGGAAAGGCGAAGGAAGCCGTCGGCGACCACAACAACGACAGGGACCTGAAGGCCGAAGGCCAGAAGGACCAGACCGCCGCATCGACCAAGAAGGTCGGCGAGGACGTCAAGGACGTCTTCAAGTAGGCAGTCGCTCACGTCGGCGGCGCTCCCCTCGCGGGGGCGCCGCCTTCGTGCGTCAACGGGCCCGGAGGCCTCAGTCGGGCAGAACGTCGGCCAGGAGTGCCCGTCAGCCACGATGGTGGCTGAGCCCTGCTCCTGGCCGACGTTCCGAACGCGGGAGGGGAGTCCCTACGGCTGCAGCACGACCTTGATGCAGCCGTCCTCCTTCTTCTGGAACGTCTCGTAGAGACCCGGGGCGTCCTCGAGCGGCGCGTGGTGCGTGACGAGGTCCATGACGCCCAGCGGGTCGCTCGGGTCCTCGACCAGCGGCAGCAGCTCGTCGATCCAGCGCTTGACGTTGCACTGGCCCATCTTGAGCGTGACCTGCTTGTCGAACATCGACTTCAGCGGCAGCGGGTCGGCCTCGCCGCCGTACACGCCGCTCAGTGACACGGTCCCACCGCGCCGCACCAGCTCGAGTCCGCCCTGGATAGCGGCGAGCCGGTCCACTCCGACCGTGTCCATCGCCTTCCGCGCGAGCGGGTCGGGCAGCAGCCCGGCCATCGACTGCGCGAGCGAGCCGACCGGCGAGCCGTGCGCCTCCATGCCGACCGCGTCGACGACGGAGTCGGGGCCGCGGCCCTCGGTCAGGTCGCGCAGCTCGGCGACCACGTCGTCCGTGAGGTCGAACACCTCGACCCCGTGGCGCGCCGCCATGGCGCGGCGCTCGGCGACCGGGTCGATCGCGAGCACTCGGAAGCCCTTGTGCACCCCGATGCGGGCGGCGAACTGACCCACCGGACCGAGCCCGTAGACGGCCAGCGTGCCTCCCTCCGGGACCTGCGCGTAGTCGACGCCCTGCCAGGCGGTCGGCACGATGTCGCTGAGGAAGAGGTAGCGGTCGTCGGGCAGGTCGGTGCCGACCTTGACGGTGTTGTAGTCGGCGAGCGGCACGCGGAGGAACTCCGCCTGGCCGCCCGGGACCTGGCCGTACATCTTCGTGTAGCCGAAGAGCGCGGCGCCCGACTGGTACTCGGTGACCTGCGTCGTCTCGCACTGCGACTGCAGTCCGCGGCGGCACATGAAGCACTCGCCGCAGGCGATGTTGAAGGGGACGACGACGCGGTCGCCGACCGACAGCGAGGTCACTCCGGCGCCCACCTCCTCGACGACGCCCATCGGCTCGTGGCCGAGGATGTCGCCCTTGTCGAGGTACGGGCCCAGAAGGCGGTAGAGGTGCAGGTCCGAGCCGCAGATCGCGGTCGAGGTGATCCGGACGATCGCGTCCGTGGGCTGCTGGATGCGGGGGTCGGGAACGGTCTCGACCGAGACCTTCTCGATGCCCTGCCACGTGAGTGCGCGCATGCTTGCTCCGTTCTGACCGGCGCTCGCCGGTCGTGCCCCTCCAGGCCACACCGCGGGGGCGGGAGCTGTCACGGGGTTGACGCCCTGCCGGAGCGGATGTCCCCGGACGGCGAACGGGCGGCGCTGAGCACACGTGCATCCGGCGTTCACCCTCCACACGGGCGCCGAGTGGTGTGATGGGGGGATGGAAGCTCTCTACACCGCTATCGCCCACGCCTCCGGTGGAGGACGCGACGGCCACGTCCGCACCGAGGACGACCGCCTCGACCTCGACACCCGCCCGCCCCAGGAGCTCGGCGGCTCCGGGGACGGCACCAACCCCGAGCAGCTCTTCGCGGCGGGGTACTCGGCCTGCTTCCTCGGCGCGCTGCACGGCGCCGGACGCGAGCTGAAGATCGACACGACCGACGCCGCCGTCTCGGCGAGCGTCTCGATCGGCAAGAACGACGAGGGCGGATTCGGCCTCGCGGTCGAGCTCGACATCCACGTGCCGAACGCGAGCCCGGAGCAGGCGCAGGCCGTCGCCGACAAGGCGCACACGCTGTGCCCGTACTCGAACGCGACCCGCGGCAACATCCCCGTGGAGCTGACGATCGTCTCCTGACGACCGGCCCCTGCTCCTCGCGGAGCGGGGGCCTTCGTCGTCGAACCGGGTCCGTTAGGGTCGGACGCATGACCGAGAACCCGTCGCTCGAGGAGTCGGAGGCCCGGGCCGAGCTCGAGCAGATCCGGCAGAGCATCGACAACATCGACGCCGCCCTGATCCACCTGCTCGCGGAGCGCTTCAAGTTCACGCAGAAGGTCGGACGGCTGAAGGCGGCGCACGGACTTCCGGCCGCCGACCTCGACCGCGAGGCGCGCCAGATCGCTCGCCTGCGGTCGCTCGCGGAGGAGTCGCACCTGGATCCGGCGTTCGCCGAGAAGTTCCTCGGCTTCATCGTCGCCGAGGTCATCCACCACCACGAGCAGATCGCGAGCGGCGCGGAGGGCTGAGCGCCTGAGCGGCGCCTGCACGATCTGCAGGTGTTCGTGCGGTCTGCAGGTGCTCGTGCGTTCTGCAGGTGTTCGTGCGATCTGCAGGTGATCCGGCCTGATCGGCGTCCTGCGATGCGGTGGGAAGCGCGTTCCCACGCGGATCCCCTGCAGATCGTACGGCGAGCCCGCCCGGCCTACGCCGCCGCGGGGCGGCCCAGCGCGCGCACCGAGGTGACGCGGCGGCGGGCGATCGCGGCGACCGTCAGCAGCAGGCCGAACAGCAGCCAGATCACGAGGCCGACGACCGCGCCGCCGACGCCTCCCGTGCTCTCCACGACTCCCGACAGCGCGTTCTGCGCGGCCGACAGCGGCAGGAAGCCGAGGGCGTCCTCGAAGATCCCGGGCACCGTCGAGATGATGCCGGCGCCGAGTCCGATGACCGCGGCCAGCATCGCGAGGAAGCGCCCCACTCCGCCCAGCAGCGCCACGAGGCCCTGGTTGACGGAGGCGAAGGACGCGCCGACGAGCATCGAGAGCAGCGCGAATCCGATGAAGGAGCCGGCGTCGAGGTCGGCGACGAACTGCATCACGATCGCGACGGCGAGGCCCTGCACGAGCCCGATCACGAGCGCGGGTGCGTACGACGAGAGCGCGAGCGCCGCGGAGGAGCGGGTCGAGGACAGCGCGCGGTGCGAGAACGCGGCGAGCACCAGGAACGTCGCCAGGGCGCCGAGCCAGAGGGCGATCGTCGTGAAGAACGGCACGGAGGAGGCGCCGAACAGCGAGGTCTCGCTGCTCGCGTTCTCGACCGGGTCCGCGACCACGTCGGCCAGGTTCTGCGACTCCGACTCGGTGTAGGTCGGCAGCTGGGCGACCGCCGCGTCGAGGCCCGTCGCCAGAGTGCGCGTGCCGTCGGCGAGCTGGAGGGCTCCGTCCGAGACGCCGGTCGCGCCCTCGGCGAGCTGGTCCGCCCCGTCGGCGGCGGAGGACGCTCCGGTCGAGAGCTGCTCGGCGCCGTCGGCGGCCGAGGTCGCGCCGGCGGCGAGCTGCGCGGCTCCGTCGGCGGCGGATCCCGCTCCGGTCGAGAGCTGGGCGGCGCCGGCGGCGGCCGAGTCGGCCCCGTCGGCGAGCTGCCCGAGTCCGGTCGAGAGCGACGTCACTCCGGTCGCGACCTGGCGGGCGCCGCCCGCGGCCTGCTGCGTGCCGTCGATGAGCGAGGGCGCCTCCGGGCTGCCGACGCGGATGCCCGCGTCGAGCGCCTGCGTCGCTCCGGCGGCGGTCGCGGTCAGCACGACGGGGCCGTCGGGAGCGGTCAGCGCGTTCGCGACGATGCCGCTCGCGGCCAGGCACTGCGGAGTCTCGCAGCCGACCAGCGCCTGCTGCAGAGCCGCGAAGGTGCCCGCGGTCGACTGCGCGGCGCCGCCCGAGAGCGTCGCGATCTGCTGCGTGCTCTCGCCGATCGTGACGGTGCTGGCGCTCAGCTGGTCGAGTCCGTCGGCGACGGCGGTCGCTCCGGTTCCGAGCTGGGCCGCACCGGTCGCCGAGTCGCGCGCGCCCGTGGCGAGTTGCGCGACTCCGCCCGACAGATCGGAGGCGCCCGTGCCCAGCTGCGCCACGCCGCTGGAGAGGGAGGACGCGCCGGTGCCGAGCTGCGCGACTCCGTCCGACAGCGACGACGCACCGGTGGCCAGCTCGTCGATGCCGTCGGCGAGGGAGCTGGTGCCGTCGGCGAGCGAGGACGCACCGGTGCCGAGCTCGGTCGCTCCGTCGGCGAGGGTGCCGGCGCCCTCGGCCGCCTGCCCGATCTGCTCGTTGAGCGTGTTGAAGCCGACGTAGACGTTCTCGAGGTACGAGGTGGTCAGCTGCGTGTTCAGGAGCGAGGTCGCGGTGCTCGTGACGGTGGCCGAGATGGCGTCGTCGACGAGCTTGGCCTTGTCGCTGGTGGCGATGTCGATCGTGGCCTTGGTCGCCTCGGCGGCGTCGCCCGCGTACGACGTGGCCGCGGCCGAGAAGTTCGAGGGGATGGTGACGACGGTCGCGTACGAGCCGTCGGCCAGGCCCTCGGCCGCGTCGTCCTTGTCGGTGAGCACCCAGGTGAAGTTCGAGGTGGAGTCGGAGCCGGAGACGTTGGGGGCGGGCGTCGCGCTCGCGGAGGGCGAGGGAGTCGACTCCTCCGTCCCTCCGGTCACGAGCCCCGCCGCGAGCTGGCGCCCGAGCGGCACGGTCTGGCCGTCGAGCTCGACCGGGGTGTCCTCGTTCACGACCGCGGCCGTGACCTGGTCGAGGCGCTGGGTCGGGTCCCAGAGGGCCCAGACGAGCAGCCCGCCGATGGCGAGGGGGACCAGGACGATCCCGAGGAGGGTGAACCAGGACACCTTCTTGGCGCCGCGGGGGCGCTCGAGGGAGAAGAGAGCCATCTGTCAGAGGACCTTTGCGATCGCGCGGCCGGCGGCCGCAGTCGGGACCGCGCGCACGTCGCGGTCGGAGGGGAGGAGGTCGTCGAGCGCGTCGGGCTCGACGGCGGAGGCGACGACGGTGAACGCGCGCTCGTGCTCGAGTGAGTGCGCTCGGGCACCGTCGAGCTCGACTCGCAGGTCGTCGCGCAGCCGCGGATCGGTGACCGTGTCGACGTCGTCGAGCACCAGGAGCGCCGGGTGCGTCGAGAGCGCCGCGCGCACCTCCTCGACCGGATCGGCGGCACCGGCCAGGCGCACGAGCCCGACCCGGCCGCGCACCGCGGAGGAGCGGATCGGCACCACGAGTCCGTCGACCTTGAGGCGTCCGGAGTCGGGCGCCAGCCGGCCCGCGAGGGTCAGCAGCAGGGCGGTGCGGCCCGAGCGGTGCGGGCCGTGCACGACGAGCGCGGCGCCGGCGGGAACCCGCACGGCGACGTCGCGGTAGAGCGGTCCGTCGGGCCCGTCGAGCGAGAGGCCGTCGGCGGCGATCGCGTCGGTCGCCCCGGGCTCCGGCCAGTCGGCGAGCGCGAGCTCCTTCGTCAGGCCCTCGCCCTCCACGTCGAACGACGGGAGGATGCGGTCGAGCCAGCGGGGCATGTGCCAGGCGCGGTCGCCGAGCAGGTGCAGGACCGCCGGGACCAGCGTCATCCGCACGATGAACGCGTCGACGAACACGCCCACGGCGAGGCCCAGCGCGATCGGCTTGATGTTGGTGTCGCCCTCGGGGACGAACGCGGCGAAGACCGAGAACATGATGACTGCGGCCGCAGTGACGACCTTCGCCGAGCCCACGAAGCCCGACTCGACCGCCGCGCGCGCCGACCGGCCGTGCACGTAGTCCTCGCGCATCCGCGAGACGAGGAAGACCTCGTAGTCCATCGCGAGGCCGAACAGCACGCCCATCAGGATGATCGGCATGAAGCTGATGATCGGGCCCGTCTTGTCGACGTGCAGGGCGTCGGCGAACCAGCCCCACTCGAAGACCGCGGCGACCGCGCCGAACGAGGCGCCGACCGACAGCAGGTAGCCCAGCGTCGCCTTCAGCGGCACCCAGAGCGAGCGGAACACCATCGTCAGCAGGACCAGGGAGAGGCCGACGACCAGGACGCCGAACGGCAGCAGGGCGTTCGCCAGCGTGTCCGAGATGTCGATGCCGACCGCGGTCTGGCCGGTCACGGCGAGGTCGACGCCGTACTCCTCCTGGAAGTAGTCGTGCTTGTCGCGGATCTCGGCGACCAGCGCCTTGGTCTCCTCCGAGTCCGGGCCGCCCTCCGGGATCACCTGGATGATGCCGGTGTCGGCGGTCTCGTTCGGAGTGGCGAGCGGCACCGAGGCGACGCCGTCCAGTCCCTCGATCTCGGTCTTGAGATCGGCCATGAGGCCGAGCGGATCGGTCGAGCCGATGATCGTGCCCGTGACGATGAGCGGGCCGTTGTACCCCTCGCCGAAGTTCTCGGCGAGGAGGTCGTAGGTGTCGCGGGCGGGGGTGCCCTCGGCCTGGTAGCCGGCGTCAGGCAGTGCGAGGCGCAGGCTCAGCGCGGGGATGCTCGCGACTCCAAGCACGCCGACCACGGCGATGATCGTGACGATCGGGAACCGGGTGACGGCGCGGACCCAGCCGCGGAAGAAGCCGCGCGGGACCTCGGCGTGAACATGGGTGCCCGGCGAGGCGGGCGCGGTGTCGGGCTCGACCTCGGGGTCGGCGTGGGCGCCGGCGACCTGCTTCGCGGTCGCCGCCTTCTTCTTCGCGCGGCGCTCCTTCGGGCGCAGTCGCTCGCCGGCGAAGCCGAGCAGCGCCGGAGTGAGGGTGAGCGCGATGACCACCGCGATCGCGACTCCGCCCGCCGCCGCGATGCCCATGGTCGTCAGGAACGGGATGTTGGCGACCGAGAGTCCGACGAGGGCGATGATGACGGTCAGGCCGGCGAACACGACCGCGGAGCCGGCCGTCGCGACCGAGCGGGCGGTCGACTCCTCCGGGTGCATGCCCTGCTTCAGCTGGTCCTGGTGGCGGCTGATGATGAAGAGGGCGTAGTCGATGCCGACCGCGAGTCCGAGCATCAGGGCGAGCAGCGGAGTCGTCGACGAGATCGACGCGAACCGGGTCGCGATGAAGATGGCGGACATCGAGAGGGCGACGCCGAGCAGGGCGGTCACCAGCGGCATGCCGGCGGCCAGGAAGGAGCCGAAGGTCAGCACGAGGACCACGAGGGCGACGATGAGGCCGATGGCCTCGGTGATCGTCACTCCGGGCAGGTTCTGCGAGAAGAGGTCGCCGCCGAGCGAGACGACGGAGCCGGCGGGCAGCGCGTCCTCGAGCGTCGTGGCCTCGGCCTTCAGCGCGTCGCGCGACTCGACCGAGGTCGTGGTGGCGGAGCCGTCCATCTGCGCGGTGATGACGAGGGCGTTCCCCTCGTCCGAGATCGTGCCCTCGACGGTGTCGGAGTAGGGGTCGGTGACCGCGGCCACGCCCTCGATGTCGGTGAGTGCGGCGACCGCGTCGGCCACGGGTCCGGTGATGTCCGCGTCGACGACGCTGCCGCCGTCGGGCGCGACGACCACGTAGCGCGCGGACGTGCCGCTGACCTGCGGGAACGTGCGCTCGAGCTGGTCGAGCGCGGTCTGCGACTCGGTGCCCGGGATCGAGAAGCTGTTGTCGGTGCCCTGGTTCAGCAGCACGGCGCCGCCTCCCGCGAGCACGACGACGGCGAGCCAGAGGACGGCGACGAGACGGTGGGCCTGGTAGACCCATCGCCCGAGTCGGTAGAGCAGCGACGACACGCGGTCTCCTGATGATCGAGGGGGAGGAGGACGATACGACGGTGTACCCGATACACGAATGTATCCGATACAGGAACGTATCCGATACAGTGATCCCGCTCAATGCTCTTGACGTTTCCGGGAGGGGACCCAGCTATGACGGTGGTCGACTCACCCGAGCAGTCGTCGCGACGCGGCCGCACCCGCGAGCGCCTCCTCGACGCCGCGTACGACGTGTTCGCCGAGACCGGGGTGCACACCGCCTCGGTGGAGCAGGTGTCGGAGCGGGCCGGCTTCACGCGCGGGGCGTTCTACTCGAACTTCTCGAGCAAGGAGGAGCTGTTCTTCGCCCTGATGGAGCGCGAGAACGGCCTCCGGCTCGCCGGCCTCGTCGAGCAGATGGGCCGCACGATCCCCAAGCTCGGCGGCGAGCCGCTGACCGGGGAGGCGCTCGGCGCGGTCGTCCTCGACTTCCTGCACGGCCCCTTCGACGACGACCGCCGGTGGTGCCTGGTGCAGTCCGAGTTCGAGCTGCTCGCCCTGCGCGATCCCGCGATCGCGCCGCGGTACAGCGGCTTCCGGGGGCGCTTCGACGCCTCCCTCGTCGAGATCATCGGATCGGCGCTGCAGGAGGTGGGCCGGACGTTCGCCCTCGAGCCGACCGCGGCCGTGCGGCTGGTGCTGGCGAGCTACGAGGACGCGGTGAAGCAGTCGATCCTCGACGGCGACTCCGACGGCGACGCGCTGGAGCGGCTCCGGTCGTCCCTCACAGGAGTCGTGATCGCGGTCTCGACGCCCGTCTGAGCCCCGGGTCCCCGACGGCGCCCGCGCGCGGCGAAGATGGACCCATGGAACTGCGTCAGCTCGAACACTTCCTCGCCGTGGCGAAGGAGCAGCACTTCACCCGCGCCGCGAGCGCGCTGCAGATCTCGCAGTCGGGCCTGTCGGCCTCCATCCGCGCGCTCGAGAGCGAGCTCGGCAGCCCGCTGTTCACCCGCAGCACCCGGCGCGTGGAGCTGACGCCCGCCGGTCACGCGATGCTCGAGGAGTCGGAGCGCTCGGTCGCCAGCGCGCTCGCCGCCCGCGACGCCGTGCGCGCGGTGCAGGGCGTGCTGCGGGGGAGCCTCACGGTGGGCACTGAGGAGTGCCTGGGCGGCGTGCACCTGCCGCGTGAGCTCGCGACCTTCCGCGGGGAGCATCCCGGAGTGGCGCTGCGGCTGACGCACGACGGATCCGGCGCGCTGCTCGAGGCGGTGGCCGCCGGTCGGCTCGACCTGGCGCTGGTCGCCGACATCGGAGCGACGCCTGCGGGCGTGCGGACGCTCCCGCTCGCGAGCGAGGGCTTCGCGGTCCTGACGCACCCCGATCATCCGCTCGCCGACCGCGTCTCGTGCCGCGTTCCCGACCTCGTCGGCGAGACGATCGTGGGGCTGCAGGACCACTGGGGTGCGAGCCATCTGGCCGCGCGGGCCTTCGCGGAGCACGGGCTGCCGTTCGAGGTCGAGCTCGAGGTGAACGACGTGCACACGCTGCTCGACCTGGTCGAGTACGGGATGGGCGTCGCGGTGGTGCCGGCGCACTTCGCCGAGAAGCGGCCGGGTGCGCTGACGGCGGTGCCGCTCGAGGATCCGCTGCTCGTCTGGCGCACGATGGTGGCGCTGCCGGAGCGGGCGACGTCGGCGGCCCGCGCGTTCGTGGCCGCACTGCCGTCGCCGTCGGCGGTGCCGGTCGAGTAGCGCCGTCCTGCTGCGGGTCGAGTAGCCCCGGAGGGGCGTATCGAGACCGCCCGGCGCTGGTGGATCTCGATACGCCCGCTGCGCGGGCTACTCGATCAGCAGGAGCTGCTGCAGGTCGCGTGTCCCGATCCCTGCGGGTCGAGTAGCCCCGGAGGGGCGTATCGAGACCGCCCGGCGCTCAGTCGAGCGACGCGAGCTCCTCCGGGGTCAGCTCCAGATCGGCCGCCGTGGCCGAATCTCGGATGCTCTCGGGACGCGAGGCGCCCGGGATCGGCAGCACGACGGGGGCCTTGGCCAGCTCCCACGCGAGGCAGACCACCTGCGGCGAGACTCCGTGCGCCTCGGCGACGGTGGCGAACGCGGAGTAGCGCGAGCCCAGGTCGGCCGCCGACGAGATGCCGCCGAGCGGGCTCCACGGCAGGAACGCGATGCCCAGCTCCGCGCAGAGCTCGAGCTCCGGCTCGCTCGAGCGGAACGACGGCGAGAACTGGTTCTGCACCGAGACGAGGCGGTCGCCCAGGATCCCGTGCGCCTCCCGGATCTGCGCCGGATCGGCGTTCGAGATGCCGGCGCGCAGGATGACCCCCTCGTCGAGCAGCTCGACGAGCGCGCCGAGGGAGTCGGCGTAGGGCACCTCCGGGTCGGGCCGGTGGTACTGGTACAGGTCGATCGCTTCGACCCCGAGGCGCTGCGCAGAGGCGCGGGCCGCCTCCTTCAGGTACTCGGGACGTCCGTCCTGCGTCCAGACGCCGGGCTCGGGGCGCAGGTGCCCGCCCTTGGTGGCGACGAGCACTCCGGAGGTGTCGCCCCCGTAGCTCCGCAGCGCCTCGGCGATCAGCAGCTCGTTGTGGCCGAGGTCGCCGTCGCCGCCCTGGTGATAGGCGTCGGCGGTGTCGATCAGGGTGACGCCGGCATCGAGCGCGGCGTGGAGGGTGGCGATCGACCGCTCGCGGTCGGGTCGGCCCTCGATCGACATCGGCATGCCGCCGAGGCCGATCGCGCCGACGGAGACGTCGCCGAGAGTGCGCTGCTTCATGGGTCCTCTTCGTTCGTGGGGGAGTGGGGGGACGGGGGTCACCAGGCGTAGTCCTCGGGCGCCGTGCGGTGCCCGGGGAAGATCTCGTCGAGGCGGGCCAGGTCGTCGGAGTCGAGCGTCACGTCGACGGCCGCGACCGCGCTCTCGAGCTGCTCCATCGTGCGCGGGCCGGTGATCGGCCCGGTCACCGCGGGCTGGTGCAGGAGCCACGCGAGCGCGAGCTCGCCGGGCGCCACACCGCGCTCGCGGGCGAAGGCCTCGTACTGCTCGAGCGCGGGGCGGTTCTTCTCGATCGCCTCCGCGGCGCGACCGGCGTTGCGCCGGCTGCCCGACTCCGTCTTCTCGATCACTCCGCCCAGCAGGCCGCCCTGCAGCGGCGACCAGGGGATCACGCCGAGTCCGTAGTGCAGCGCGGCGGGCAGCACCTCGCGCTCGATGTCGCGGGTGAGCAGGTTGTAGATCGACTGCTCCGACGCGAGACCGGTGAAGTGCCGCGACCGGGCCGCCTCCTGCGCCTGGGCGATGTGCCAGCCCGCGAAGTTGCTGGAGCCGACGTAGAGCACCTTGCCCTGCTGCACGGCGACCTCCATCGCCTGCCAGATCTCGTCCCACGGCGTCGTGCGGTCGACGTGGTGGAACTGGTACAGGTCGATGTGGTCGGTCTGCAGGCGGCGCAGGCTGTCGTCGAGGGCCCGGCGGATGCTGAGCGCCGAGAGGCGGCCGCCGTTGGGCCAGGAGTCGCGGCCGCGCTCGGCGCCGGGCGCCGCGTACTGCTCCATGTCTCCGTAGACCTTCGTCGCCAGGACCGTGCGCTCGCGGCGCTCGCCGCCCTGGGCGAACCAGCGGCCGACGATCTCCTCGGTGCCGCCGCGGTTCGCCTCGCCCCCGTAGACGTTCGCCGTGTCGAAGAAGTTCACGCCCAGCTCCTGCGCGCGGTCCATGATCGCGAACGAGTCGGGCTCGCTGGTCTCGGGGCCGAAGTTCATGGTGCCGAGGACGGCGCGGGAGACGGACAGGCCGGTGCGGCCGAGATGCGTGTACTTCATGCTCCCAGCCAACGCCTCGCGAGCCGCGGTGTCCAACAGGGGCTCGTCATGGGTCCCATCGACGGCGGAGGTCAATGCGCCCCGGTGCGGGGACGCGGTGCTCCGGCCCCCGCGGGTTAGAGTCGCCGAGTGGCACGGCAGACGACGACCCAGCGCATCCTGATCGCCCTCTCCTCGACCCTCCTGGTGGCGGGGCTGTCGGGCTGCACCGCGGCGGAGCCCGTCGCGAGCGCACCGGTCGAGTCGAGCTCCGAGTCCGCCTCCGCTCCCGCCTCTGAGTCCGCTTCCGAGACGGAGGGCCCGCGCCCCGTCCCGAGCGCCGTCCTCACCCCGGCTCCCGTGTCGGTCGTCCCGGGCGGATCCACTCCCCTGCCCTCGACGGGACCGTGCGAGATCGCCTA
The DNA here is from genome assembly GCF_017355185.1 of Rathayibacter sp. SD072. Lineage (GTDB taxonomy): Bacteria > Actinomycetota > Actinomycetes > Actinomycetales > Microbacteriaceae > Rathayibacter. Next base: position 78,767 of record NZ_JADILJ010000009.1, read on the forward strand.
CGTCGATGCGGCCGAGGCCGGCACGATCGGCGGCGTCGACATCGAGTTCGCGCGCGACCGCGGATCGCGCACCGGTGCCACGGGATCCGTGACGACCGCGGACGACGGCACCCCCGCCTCCTATCTCGTCGCCGCGGGCGACATCACCGCGCAGATCGCCGACCGCTTCTGCATCAGCACCGACTTCCTCGACGCGCTGAACTCGGTGCGCCGCGACGGCGTGAGCATCGACAGCCTCTTCGGCGGCGACACCCTCAACCTCGCCCCGTCGACCGTCCTGAGCGTCGGCGATCAGAACGGCGCGGTGCTCGACAACCCCGAGCCCGATCCCCTGCCCGAGCAGGCGGAGTAGCGGGCCGCGCGCTCCGGTTCAGACCGCGACGAGGCCGATCAGGGCCGCGGTGACCGCCGCGGCGGCCGCGAGCCCCGCGCTGCGACGACCGACCCGGGCGCCCTCCTCGAGCCAGGGCAGCGACTCCCACCGGAGGGCGGCCCCCGCCGCGGCCGCCGCCGTGACCGCGACCAGCAGGAACCAGGGCGCGAGCGTCACGGCGCCCCAGTCGGCGAAGACGCGCACGAGGGCCAGCACGGCGACGGAGTCGATCAGGTGCGACAGCACGCGGAGCCGATCGCGGGCGAGCAGCTTCGCGGACCCGCGCACCGGGAGCAGGGCGAGAGCGGTGCGCCCGACGACCCAGACTCCGATCGCGAGCGCGACGAGTGTGGGGACGATCACGACTCCTCCTCCAGCACATGGGCGAGCAGCCGCATGCCGAGCTCGTCGACGGAGGCGGCGGTGTTCCCGGTGACGAAGACGGCGACGCCGCGCTCGCGGTCCAGGGCGAGCATCGTGGAGTAGCCCCCGGTCCCGCCGTTGTGCCAGGTCGTCTCGCCGCCGTCCTCGCGCTCTGCGATGAGCCAGGCGAGGCCGATGCGGCCCAGATCGCCTGCCTCGTGCCGCGGTGCGAGCACCTCGGCGGCCGGGACTCCGAGCGCCGGATCGTCGGTGAGCAGCGCCTGCGCGTAGCGGGCCATGTCGGCGGCGGTCGAGCGGACGCCTCCCGCCGGCGCGTAGCCCTCCATCGCCCACGCGTCGACCGCGCGGCCGGTCGCGGAGTATCCGGTGGGAGCGTCGGGTCCGAGGCCGTCCGCAGTCGTGGGGACGCGGCTGGCGGTCATGCCGAGCGGGGCGAGGATCCGCTCCTGCACGAGATCGGCGTACGCGGCGCCCTCGGCCCGGGCGAGCACCTGCCCGAGCACGGCCGGCCCGAGGTTGGAGTAGAGGACGGTGCCGTCTCCGCGCGTGGCATCGGCCGCGTGGCGCAGGACGTCGTCAGCGGAGTAGCCCGCGTACGGATCGGTGCCGCGCAGCTGCGACAGCACCGACCGCACGAGCACGCCGGCGTCTCCCGGCAGCCGCGGCAGGCCCGAGCGGTGGGTCGCGAGCTCCTCGAGCGTCGCGGGGAGGCCGCCGACATCGGCATGATCGGCGGCGCGGTCCTCGAGGGAGACGGTGCCGGAGGCGGCGCTCTGCGCGAGCAGCAGCGCGGTCATGGTCTTGGTGACGGAGCCGATCTCGACCTCGGTGCTCTCGTCGGCCCCGAAGCCGGCGAAGCGCACGTCGTCGGGAGTGACGACCGCGGCGACGAGCTGGTCGCGGGCGCCGTCGCCGAGGTGATCGGCGATCCAGGTCGTGAGCTCGGCGTCTCCCGTGGTCTGGGGTGAGAGGGACGGCGTCGGCGGGCGCAGGAGCACGCCGGCGGTGAGGACGGCGACGGCCGCGGAGGCGGCGACGACGAGGGTGCGAGTCCGGGTGCGAGTGCGGGTACGGGTGCGTGCGGTGCTCGTACGGGTCATCGGGGGCCTCCGGAGGCGAGCAGGATCACGAGCAGGGGGACGAGGCGCTCGGGCGGGATGCCGTAGCGGCCTCGCCCGCGGGCCTCGAGCCAGCCCGCCGCGACGAGCTGGTTGACGTGGTGGTAGACCTGCCCGGTCGTCCCGGCGCCCTCGCTCTCGGCGAGCTGCGCGACGGTCTCGACTCCGCCGGCGATCGCCTGGAGGAAGCGCAGGCGCACCGGGCTGCCGAGCGCGGCCAGGGCGGTGGGGCCGGGGCTCGCGCCCCAGTCGCGCTCGAAGAACGCGTCGGTGGTGAGGCCGTACTGCCATTCCACCGGGCCGGCGGGGGTGCCGACGGAGCCGGCGAAGACGACTCCGCCCGGTGGGGAGAGCCGCTCGCGGAGTGCGGTGAGGGCCCAGAAGGGGTCGTCGCGGGCCGCTTCCGGATCAGCCGCGACGGCTCCGCTCGCTTCGAGCAGATCGAGGCGAGCGCGGAGCTCGTCGAGCTCGGCGGCGAGATCGCGGGAAGTCATGCCTCCACTATTGCAAGAATTCCGTAATGACGAAACCCGGTCTCGCCGCCTCCGCCCCTCCCTCCTCCGGAAAGCGCGGTGACCGCGAGCCCTTCCCGCAGCTTCCGGTGAACCGCGCGAGCCTGCACGCTCCCACTCGCGCCGCGCGCCTCGAGTCCGCAGAAGTCGTCGTACTCGAGCCCGAGCACGACAACTTCTGGACACTCGACGGGCGCGACGGCGCCGTCGGCGGCTGCACTCTCCACAAGCTGCGGGAAGCGCGAGCCGTTGCCGCAACTTCTGGCACAGCGTGCGCGCTGAAACCCGCTTGCCGGGCGGCGACCCCTAGTCCGCATGATTCGTCGTACTCGAGCCCCAGTACGACAACTTCTGAACAGTCGACGGGCGCGACGGCCATGTGGGCGGATCCATTCGCCACAAGCTGCGGGAAGCGCGAGCCGTTACCGCAACTTCTGGTACAGCGTGCGCGCTGAAACCCGCTTGCCGGGCGGCGACCCTCGACTTCTGGTCGGTCGACGGGCGCGGCGGCCCTGGCGGCAAGCCACTCTCCAGAAGTTGCGGGAAGCGCGCGCCGTTACCGCGACTTCTGCGCAAGCGCGCGGCCTCAGCCGAAGTGCTTCGGCAGCACCGCGCCGTTCACCGCGCGCAGCTCCTCGAGCGGCAGCGAGAACAGGCCCTGCACCTCGACGGCCGGAGTCGCCGCATCCGTCACGCCGATGCGCAGCACGGGGTAGCCGCGCCCCTCGCACAGACCGCGGAACTTCACGTCGTCCTCGCGGGGCACCGACACCAGCACGCGGCCGGTCGACTCCGAGAAGAGCGCCGCGGTCGCGTCGACCCCGTCGCGCTCCATCAGCTCGTCGAGCCAGATCCGCACGCCCACGCCGAAGCGCAGCGCCGACTCGGCGACGGCGACCACGAGTCCGCCGTCGGCGAGGTCGTGGGCGGAGGCGATGAGCGACTCCCGAGCGCCCGCCGCGATCAACTCGGCGAGAGCCTTCTCCTGGCCGAGGTTCAGCTCGGGCGGAAGGCCGCCGAGGTGGTCGTGCACGGTGCCGGCCCAGGCCGAGCCGTCGAGCTCGTCGCGGGTCGTGCCGAGGAGGTAGACGTTGTCGCCCTCGTCCTGCCAGCCCGACGGGATGCGGCGCGCGACGTCGTCGATCACGCCGAGCACGCCGACGACCGGAGTCGGGAAGATCGGCACGTCGCCGGTCTGGTTGTAGAACGAGACGTTGCCGCCCGTGACGGGGATCTCGAGCTCGAGGCACGCGTCGGCGAGGGCGGTGACCGCCTCGCGGAACTGCCACATGACCTCGGGGTTCTCGGGGCTGCCGAAGTTGAGGCAGTCGGAGACGGCGACGGGGGAGGCGCCGGTGACGGCGACGTTGCGGTACGCCTCCGCCAGCGCGAGACGGGCGCCCTGCGCCGGGTCGAGCTGGCACCAGCGGCCGTTGGCGTCGGTCGCGACGGCGAAGCCGAGGCCCGACTCCTCGTCGACGCGGACCATTCCGCCGTCGTCGGGGTAGCTGAGGGCCGTGTTGCCGAGCACGTAGCGGTCGTACTGGGAGGTGATCCAGCTCTTGTCGGCGAGGTTGGCCGAGCCCAGCAGCGCGAGCGTCTCGGCGCGCAGCCCGTCTCCGGACGACTTGCGCGGCAGGCGCGAGGAGGAGTCGGCCTGCAGGGCGTCGAGCCACGCGGGGTACTCGAGGGGCCGCTCGTAGACCGGTCCGTCGACCGCGACGGTGCGCGGGTCGACGTTGACGATCTCCTCGCCGTGCCAGTTGATGATCAGGCGGCCGGAGTCGGTGACCTCGCCGAGCACGCTGGTCTCGACGTCCCATTTGCCGACGACCTCGAGGAACGCGTCGAGCTTCTCGGGCTTCACGACCGCCATCATGCGCTCCTGCGACTCCGACATGAGGATCTCCTCGGCTGTGAGCGAGGGGTCGCGCAGCAGCACGGAGTCGAGCTCGATGAACATGCCGCCGTCGCCGTTGGACGCGAGCTCGGAGGTCGCGCACGAGATGCCGGCCGCGCCGAGGTCCTGGATGCCCTCGACGAGGTCGCCGCGGAACAGCTCGAGGCAGCACTCGATGAGCACCTTCTCGGCGAACGGGTCGCCGACCTGGACGGCCGGGCGCTTGGTCGGGCCGCCGTCGGCGAAGGTGTCGGAGGCGAGGATCGACGCGCCGCCGATGCCGTCGCCGCCCGTGCGTGCCCCGAAGAGCACGACCTTGTTGCCGACTCCGCGGGCGTTCGCGAGGTGCAGGTCCTCGTGGCGCAGCACTCCGACCGCGAGGGCGTTCACGAGCGGGTTGCCCTGGTAGACGGAGTCGAAGTAGGTCTCGCCGCCGATGTTCGGCAGGCCGAGGCAGTTGCCGTAGAAGGAGATGCCGGCGACCACGCCGTGCACGACGCGGGCGGTGTCGGGGTCGTCGATCGCTCCGAAGCGCAGCGCGTCCATGACCGCGACGGGCCGCGCGCCCATCGAGATGATGTCGCGGACGATGCCGCCCACTCCGGTCGCCGCGCCCTGGAACGGCTCGATGTAGCTCGGGTGGTTGTGGCTCTCGATCTTGAAGGTGACGGCCCAGCCCTCGCCGACGTCGACCACTCCGGCGTTCTCGCCCATGCCGACCATGAGGTTCTTCTTCATGGCGGGGGAGACCTTCTGCCCGAACTGGCGGAGGTACATCTTCGACGACTTGTACGAGCAGTGCTCGCTCCACATCACCGAGTACATCGCCAGCTCGCCGCTCGTGGGGCGCCGGCCGAGGATCTCGCGGATGCTCGCGTACTCGTCGGGCTTGAGGCCGAGGGCCGCGTACGGCTGCTCCTTCTCGGGAGTCGCCTCCGCGTTCGCGGTGGTGTCGGGGACGGCGATGCGGCTCTGTGCCATGTGCTCGAGGCTCCTGGAGAGGGGGCGGGGGATGCGCGACGATCCTACCGGCCGCCGCCCGCCGGGCTCCGGCCGGGAGGCGGCGCCTCGAGAGGTCGCTCCGATCGGGCGGGAGGCCGTGCCTCGATCCTGCCCGCGCTCCGGGACTCGCCGACCTCAGCGCGAGACGCAGGCCCCCGGGTCGACCGCCGCGGTCAGGGACGGCGCCTGCGCCGCGACCGGAGACAGCACCGAGAGCGGGATCGCGTAGCCGACGTTGTCGACCGAGGCCGCCTTGCCGAACACCACTCCCGAGACCGAGCCCTCGAGCGACAGCAGCGGGCCGCCCGAGTTGCCCTGGTTGACGACGGCGGCGAGCGTGAGCACCTCGCGCGAGGTCGGCGCGCCGTCGACCATCAGCGAGACGGTGGAGTCGGAGGAGACCTGCGCGGATCCCAGAGTCAGCGGCCCGCCGAAGGGGTAGCCGGCGACCACCGCGGCGTCGCCCGCGGCGACCGCGTCGTCGAGCGGGAGCGGAGCGGCCGAGAGCCCGTCGACCGCGACGACCGCCAGATCGGCGGCGGCGTCGACGTAGACGACCCGGCCGGTGCGCGGGGGCTCTCCGGGAGCCTCGACGACCGGCTCCGTCACTCCCGCGACCACGTGCGCGTTGGTGATCACGCGGTCGTCCGCGACGACGAAGCCGCTGCCGGTCACTCCCACATCGCAGGCCCAGGCCGTGCCCGAGACCCGCACGACGGAGTCGGACGCCGTCGCGACCTCGGGGTCGTCGGTCGCCACGTCCGGGATGCTCGGCGCCTGCGTCGGCCCGTCGATGGCCTCGACGATCCACGACGTGCCCTCGTCGACCACGGTCGACTGCAGCTGCGCGAGGAACCCGCGGACCGGGCTGGGGGTCAGGTCGTCGATGGTGCGGATGACGGTGGAGCCCGCGACGGAGGTGGTCACGAGCGGCACGCCCAGCAGCGAGACGGCCGAGGTGATCGCGATCCAGACGAGGGCCGAGATCGCCACTCCGGCGACTCCTCCGGCCAGGCGGTCGAGCAGGCCGAGCTTCACCTTGTCGGCTCCGCGGCTGAACGCGGCGCCGATCGACGCGCCGATCGCGTAGCCGAGGCCCAGGCACAGCACCGCGGTGCCGATGACGGCCAGCAGGCGCCACTCGCTCCCCGCAGCCCAGCTCGAGACGGCGGGCACGGCGAAGGAGGCGCCGATCGCGCCGGCGACGATGCCCGCGAGCCCTCCTGCGGTGCGGAGGAACCCGCGGCGCAGCCCGTCGACGAGCGCGCCGATCAGGCTCAGCACGACGATGACGTCGACGATCACGGATGCGCCCACACGGACCTCCAGGTTGGGGGTCCTCCAGCATGACCGACGCCGCATGCGCGGACGCCCGGAGGAGCCTGCGAGTCGCGAGGCCCGCGGAACGAAGGCTCAGCGAGCGGATCGAGCGGATCGCGACCCGTTCGGGCTGTCAGCCGCACTTCTGCGGGCGCGGAGGCGATCCTCCTGGCGCGGAGGCGCCCTCCGGAGAGACGACTCTCCGGTGGAACGACTCTCCGGATCAGAAGAACGAGATGCAGTACGGCTCCGCGACCGGCGCGAAGAAGCGGTCGACCCGCTCGCGGTCCTCGGGAGCCAGGACGACGGCGCCCGCGCGGGCGAGCGTCGACGGGCGGGCCGAGCCGAGCAGCAGGGTGCCGAGATCGGCCACGTCGAGCTCGAGCACCGGGGCGTCCTCGGTGCGCTCGACGCGCCCCTCCCCGCCCTCGACCGTGATGCGGTAGCCGCCGTCGACGAGTCCGAGCGCATCGCGGACCGCGATCACCAGCTCGCCGTCGCTCGTCCACGGCCGAGCGCCGAACGCCGCGGCCACGTCCAGCACGCGGGTCCAGATGAGGTCGCCGACGGTGGTGACCTGCACCACGCGCGCGTCGCGCAGCGCCCAGGTCAGCGGGTCGTCCAGCGGAGCCATGTCCCACGTCACGGTCGAGGCGAGGTCGACGGCGCCGAGGAAGCCCCAGAGCCCGAGGTACGCGTCCTCGGTCGCGGCGACGAGGTCGACGACCGCGAGCGTGCGGTCGTCGTCGTCCGGACCGGTCGCGCGGTAGGTGACGTAGCCGTCGAGCACGCCGTCGGAGTCGAGGTGCACCGCCGAGCGGACGGAGCGTCCGGGCTCGGTCTCGCCCGTCTCCCTGCCCACGGCGTTGCCCGCCGCGCGCGACTGCCGCGTGATCGAGCCGGGGGTGCGCGCGTGGAAGGCCGCGAAGACCTCCTCCGCGTGGGACTGCAGCCACGAGGTCGTGACGACCTCGACGCGACCGGACGGCTCGGCCTGCAGGGCGAAGCGCGGCCCGGTGTCGACGCGGATCGAGCGCGTGAACGCCGAGCGGCCGAAGCCGAAGCGGCGGTAGATCGAGGCCTCGCTCGCGGTGAGCAGCGCGACGGCGGCTCCCGACTCGCGGGCGCGATCGAGGTCGTCGGTGATCATGGCGCGCAGGATCCCGCGGCGCCGGTGGGTCGCCCGCACGGTGACCTGCGAGACGAGGTGAGCGTCGAGCGTTCGCCCGCGGCCGACCTGCAGGGTGCCGGGGAACGCGGCGTACGTGGCGACGGGCACCGCCGCTCCGTCGAGGCCCTCGGGGGAGGAGGAGTCGTGCACCGCCGTCAGGAAGCGCTGATCGGCGACCATGTGCTCGGCCCAGTCGCGCCACTGAGCGGGCGTGTACTCCTTCTCGTGGAACCCCGCGTTGATCGCGGCGCCCCAGGCGGCCGTGGCGGCGTCGGGGCCGCCCTCGGCGGTCAGGGCGGCGGGGAAGTGGCGGAACTCGAGACCGGGGAGGGACATCCGTCCAGCCTATTCACCCGGCCTGCGGGTCCGCTCGGCGGGCGCGCGACGACCACGCCTCAGAGCACGCCCCACCGCTTCTCCAGCGCCGCGTCCACCGCGGCGGCCAGCTCCTCCACGCGCGCCGATCCGTCCGCCGCCCGGATCCGCTCCGCCGCCGCCGCGATCGCCGTGCGCCGCCGGGGAAGCGTCGCCGTGAACGCGCAGTCCCGCAGCACCAGCAGCAGCTCCTCCGCCGGCGCCGCGACGCGCGAGAGCACCGACAGGCGCCGCTCGAACGGCGACTCCGGCGCGATCACCCGGAGGAACCCCTCCGGATCCTGGAACGCCGCCGGCGGATCCGGCACCCGCGCGAGCAGCGCGAGGGCCGAGGCCAGCGCGTCGAGATCCCCGGCCGCAGCGAGCGCCCTCAACCGGGTGTCGATGTCCGGACCGGGCCCCGGTCCGAGCGCGACCGCGGCGAGCGCCGCCGCGTCGATCCGCCGCTCCTGTGCCTCGTCGGGCACCGTCCCGACGGCCGACCACCACGAGAGCAGCGGAGTCGCGGCCACGGCGAACTCGCCCGCCCGCCGCTCCAGCGCGACGAACAGGTCCTCCCGCGCCGCGAGCGCGACGAGCGCGTCGACGTCGATCGCGAGCACCGTTCCCGAGACCTCGGGCGGCATCACGAGATGGCGACCCGAGGGAGGAGTGAGCCCCGCGCGGGTGCGCGCTCCCGGCCCGCGCGTGCTCGCCTGCAGGATCGCGTCCTCGAGAGTCGGCTCCGCGCGTCGTCGTCCGCTTCCCAGCACCATGCCGTCACGCTACCGTCGCGGCATGTCCCGCTACCTGGCGCTGCTGCGCGGAGTGAACGTCAACGGCCGCACCGTCCGCAGCGCGGATCTCGCCGCGGTCGTCGAGAGCGTCGGGGGCGCCCGGGTCCGGACCGTGCTCGCGAGCGGCAACGCCGCCTTCGACTCCGATCGCGCCCCCGCCGAGCTGAAGCCGGCGCTCGAGGCCGCCCTCGGCGGGCGCTTCGGCTACGACGCATGGATCGTGCTGGTCGAGCAGGAGGCGCTCGCCGCGGTGGCCCGCGCGTACCCGTTCGAGCGGATCGACGCGGTCGCGCATCCGTACGTCGTCTTCGGCTCGAGCGACGCCGCCCTCGACGCCGTGCTCGAGGCGGTCGGCGAGAGCCCCGTCGACCTCCTGCAGCGCGGCGCCGGAGTCCTCTACTGGCGCTGCCCGCGCGGCTCGTCGACCGATACCCCCGCCGCGAGGATCCTGGCCCGCGCCGCCTACCGCTCCACCACGACCACCCGGAATCTGCGCACCGTCGAGAAGCTCGCCTCCGCCTGAAGAATCCCTCACATATTGGTTAGGCTATCCTTACTCTCGGTCCTTCCGACCGACACTCCAGGATCCGTCTTCCGAAAGGGAACAATGCCCCGCGTCACCCAGCCGATCGCCCTGCTCGCGACCGCACTGCTCACCGTCGGCCTCGCCGGCTGCTCGTCGGCCGCGACCGGGTCCGAGGGCGCTGACAGCGACTTCACGCCCATCACCATCGAGCACGCCCTCGGCACGACGACCATCGAGTCGCAGCCCGAGCGCGTCGCCACGGTCAACTGGGCCAACCACGAGGTCCCGCTCGCGCTGGGCGTCGTCCCCGTGGGCATGGCCGCCGCGAACTTCGGCGACGACGACGGCGACGGGCTGCTCCCGTGGGTCTCCGAGAAGCTCGAGGAGCTCGGCGGCGAGACCCCCGTCCTCTTCGACGAGACCGACGGCATCGACTTCGAGGCCGTGGCCGACACGCAGCCCGACGTGATCCTCGCCGCCTACTCCGGCCTCACGCAGGAGGACTACGACACCCTGAGCGAGATCGCTCCCGTCGTCGCCTACCCCGAGACCGCGTGGGGCACCTCCTGGCGCGACACCATCACCTTCAACAGCGAGGCCATGGGCATGGCCGCCGAGGGCGAGGAGCTCGTCACCGAGCTCGAGGGCGAGATCGAGGAGGCCGCCGCCGCCTACCCGCAGCTGGAGGGCACCTCGGCGATGTTCCTCACGCACGTCGACCCGACCGATCTCAGCCAGGTCAGCTTCTACACGACCCATGACACCCGTCCCGCGTTCTTCGCGGACCTCGGCCTCACCACTCCCGGCAGCATCGAGACCGCCTCGGCGACCACCGACGCGTTCTCGCTCACGCAGAGCGCCGAGCAGGCCGATGCGTTCGACGACGTCGACGTCATCGTGACCTACGGCGACGACGAGCTCGTGAACACCCTCAAGGCCGACCCGCTGCTCTCGCAGATCCCGGCCGTCGCGAACGACGCCATCGTCCGCCTCCCCTCCACCCCGCTGGGCACCGCCGCGAACCCGACCCCGCTGTCGATCTCGTACGTCCTCGACGACTACCTGGGCCTCCTGGCCGAGGCCGCCGACAAGGCGAAGTGACCCTCACCGCCCCTCCTGCCGCCTCGGGCGTCGCCGCCGTGCGACGTCCGAGGCGTCTTCGCGCGCTCTGGCTGCTCGTCGCGATCGCGGCGCTCGTCGGCGCGGGCGTGCTCTCGGTCATGATCGGCTCGCGCGACGTGGCCTGGAGCGACGTGGTCGCGGCGTTCGGAGGATCGACCGACGGCTTCGAGCAGGCCGCGGTGGCCAAGCGCCTCCCGCGCACCGTGCTCGCGATGATCGCCGGGGCCGCCCTGGGCGTCGCCGGCGTGCTCATGCAGGGCGTCACCCGCAATCCGCTCGCCGACCCGGGCATCCTCGGCGTCAACACCGGCGCCTCGCTCGCCGTCGTCACCGGCATCGTCTTCTTCGGCCTGAGCACCGCCACCGGCTTCATCTGGGTCGCGATCGGAGGCGCCGCCGTCGCGGCCGTCTTCGTCTACGTCGTCGGATCCCTCGGCCGCGGGGGAGCGACTCCGCTCAAACTCGCGCTCGCCGGGGCCGCGACGTCGGCCGCCCTCGTCTCGGTGATCAGCGCGATCGTCCTGCCGCGCGCCGACCTGTCGGGCGGCATCCGCTCGTGGCAGATCGGCGGAGTGGGCGGCGCCACCTTCGCGAGCCTGGGCCAGGTGCTGCCGTTCCTCGCCGCGGGACTCGCGATCTGCGTGCTGTCGGCGAAGAGCCTCAACACCCTCGCGCTCGGCGACGAGCTGGCCGCGGGCCTCGGCGAGCGCGTGGCGGTGGCGCGCGGTGCGGCCGCCCTGGGCGCCGTGATCCTCTGCGGAGCGACCACCGCGATCACCGGACCGATCGGCTTCGTCGGCCTGGTCGTCCCGCACGCCTGCCGCCTGATCGTCGGCGTCGACCACCGCTGGCTGCTCCCCTTCTCCGCGGTCACCGGCGCGATCCTGCTCACCGGCGCCGATGTCGTGGGCCGCATCGTCGCCCGCCCGAGCGAGATCGACGTCGGCATCATCACCGCGCTGATCGGCGCTCCCGTCTTCATCGCGATCGTCCGCCGCCAGAAGGTGCGCGAGCTGTGACCGCCGTGCTCGAGCGGAGCCACTCCGCCACCGCCGCCGCCGTCGCGTCCGGCCGCCGTCGCCGCGGGGCCCGCCGCCGCACGGTCGTCGCCGTGCTCGCCGTCTCGGTCGTCCTCGCCTTCGCGCTCTCGCTCGTCTTCGGCCAGACCGTCTACACCCCCGACGAGGTGCTGCGCGTGATCCTCGGGGAGCAGGTGCCCGGCGCCTCCTTCACCGTCGGGCGCCTCCGCCTCCCGCGCGCGGTGCTCGCCGTGCTCGTCGGCCTCTGCTTCGGCCTCGGCGGCGTCAGCTTCCAGACCATGCTGCGGAACCCCCTCGCGAGCCCCGACATCATCGGCATCAGCGCGGGCGCCTCGGCCGCCGCGGCGTTCGCCATCGTGACGCTGTCGCTGGGATCCACACAGGTGTCCGTCCTCGCGATCACCGCCGGCCTCGCGGTCGCCCTGGTCGTCTACGCGCTCGCGTACCGCAGCGGAGTCGCGGGCACCCGGCTCATCCTCATCGGCATCGGCGTCGCCGCCATGCTCGACAGCGTCACCGCCTACGTCCTGTCCCGCGCCGCCGCCTTCGACTTCCAGGAGGCGAGCCGCTGGCTCACCGGCAGCCTCAACGGCGCCCGCTGGGAGGAGGTCGTCCCGGTCCTCGTCGCCGTGGTCGTGCTGACCCCGGTGCTGCTGCTCAGCTCCCGCGACCTCGCCGGCACGCAGCTCGGCGACGACACCGCCTCGGCCCTGGGCATCCGGGTGAACCGAACGCGCCTCGTGGTGATCGTGGCGGCCGTCGGTCTCATCGCCTTCGCCACCGCGGCCGCCGGGCCGATCGCCTTCGTCGCGTTCCTCTCCGGACCCATCGCCGCGCGCCTGATCGGCCCGGGCGCCTCCCTCCTGGTGCCGTCGGCCCTGGTCGGAGCCCTGCTCGTGCTCGTCGCCGATCTGGTCGGCCAGTACGCGCTGGGGCTGCGCTACCCGGTCGGAGTCGTGACCGGGGTCCTCGGCGCCCCGTACCTGATCTACCTCATCGTCCGCAGCAACCGATCGGGAGGCTCCCTGTGAGCGCCGAGCACACCCTGACCGTCGAGCACCTGACGCTCGGCTACGGCGACCGCACCGTCGTCGACGGCCTCGACCTCGTCGTCCCGCCCGGCCGCATCACCGCGATCGTCGGCGCGAACGCCTGCGGCAAGTCGACGCTCCTGCGCTCGATGTCGCGCCTGCTCGCCCCGCGCGCCGGCACCGTGCTGCTCGACGGCAAGGCCGTGCACCGGATGCCCGCGAAGCAGCTCGCGCGCACGCTCGGCCTCCTCCCGCAGTCGCCGATCGCACCGGAGGGGATCACCGTCGCCGATCTCGTCGGCCGTGGACGCCATCCGCACCAGGGCATCCTGAGCCGCTGGAACGCGCACGACGACGAGGCCGTCGCGACGGCGCTGGACGCGACCGACACCGCCGCCCTCGCCGACCGCGCCGTCGACGAGCTCTCGGGCGGGCAGCGCCAGCGGGTCTGGATCGCGATGGCCCTCGCGCAGGAGACCGACCTGCTGCTGCTGGACGAGCCGACCACGTTCCTCGACGTCAGCCACCAGGTCGAGGTGCTCGACCTCCTCGTCGACCTCAACCGCACGCGCGGCACGACCGTCGTCATGGTGCTGCACGACCTCAACCTCGCCGCGCGCTACGCCGACCACCTGGTCGCCCTGGCCGGCGGCACGGTGCACGCCTCGGGCGCCCCGGTGGACGTGCTCACCGAGGACACGGTGCGCGCCGTGTTCGGCCTCGACAGCCGCATCATCACCGACCCCACCTCCGGCACGCCGCTGATGCTGCCGCTCGGGCGGCACCGGCTCGCTCCGCACGGGGAGGACGCCTCGGTCCCGCAGAAGTAAGGCCCGTCGGCCCGAAGCGCCGAGAACCGCCTCGGGGAGCGATCCGGCCTTTCTCCTGCGGTGCGCCTCGGGACGGCGGACGGGTGCCGGGTGCGATGACGACGGATCGCGTGACGCGAGCTCGGCGATTCGCGCCGGTCCCGGTGCAGAACGCCGTTCCGGACGGCGCGCACATGACGGACGTGTAAACGGTTCCACACGGCGCCCGGGCGGCGTATACGATTCTTTCCAGTCCGCGTCGGATGGCCGTCGTCGGTCGACGCCCCCGCCAGCCTGCCCCCGACCAGAGGTCCCCCGCCGTGTCTGCTCCCTCCGCGCGCCCCGACGCCTCAGCTCTCCGCGGGCTCCGTGCGCTCCTGTTCGACCTCGACGGCGTGCTGACGCCGACCGCCGACGTGCACATGCACGCCTGGGCGCGGCTCTTCACTCCGTACCTGGAGTCGAAGGGCATCACCGAGGGCTACACCGACGCCGACTACTTCCGCTACATCGACGGCCGCCCGCGCTACGACGGCGTCCGGGCGCTGCTGGCGTCGCGCGGCATCGTCCTGCCCGACGGCGATCCGAGCGACGATCCCGCGCTCGAGACCGTGTGCGGTCTCGGCAACCGCAAGAACGACGCCTTCAACGCCGTGCTCGCGGCCGACGGAGTGGCACCGTACCCGGGCTCGCTCGCGTTCCTCGACGCCGCCATCGCGGCGGGCGTCGAGGTCGCCGTCGTGACCTCCTCGCGCAACGGCGTGCCCGTGCTCGTCGCGGCCGGCATCCGCGACCGCTTCGAGATCGTCGTCGACGGACTCCTCGCCGCCGAGCGCTCCATCGCCGGCAAGCCCGCCCCCGACACCTACCTCTACGCGGCCGAGCTGCTGGGCCTCACCGCGGCCGAGTGCGCCGTCGTCGAGGACGCCCACTCCGGAGTCGCCGCCGGCCGCGCGGGCGCCTTCGGCCTGGTCGTGGGCGTCGACCGCGGAGTCGGCGCCGAGACCCTCCTCGAGCACGGAGCCGACATCGTCGTCGACGACCTCGCCGAGCTCCTCCCCTTCCTCCCCGTCTCCACCCCCGAGGACGCCGCATGAACCCCATCACCTCCGACCCGCTCGACCGCAACCGCTTCCCGGTCGACGAGTGGGCCCTCGTCGAGACCGAGTTCGCGAGCGAGCTGCAGGGCCGCACCGAGACGCTCTTCGCGACCGGCAACGGCTACCTCGGCCTCCGCGGGAACGTCGAGGAGGGCCGCGACGGCTACGCCTACGGCTCCTTCATCAACGGCTTCCACGAGACCTGGCCGATCCGCCACGCCGAGGAGGCGTTCGGCTTCGCCCGCGTCGGCCAGACGATCGTCAACGTGCCGGACGCCAAGATCATCCGCCTCTACGTCGACGACGAGCCGTTCGTGCTCAGCGAGGCCGACATCCTCTCGTACTCGCGGCGCCTCGACTTCGCGAACGGCGTGCTGCACCGCGAACTCGAGTGGCGCACGCCCTCGGGCAAGCGAGTGCTCATCCGCTCGCGTCGGCTCGTGTCGTTCACCGACCGCCACCTCGCGATCCTCGACTACGAGGTCGAGCTGCTCGACGGCGACGCGTCCGTGCTCATCTCGAGCCAGATCCTCAACCGTCAGGACGGCGTGGACGAGTACCACGCGCCCTCCGGCAGCGAGGCGGCCGGCTTCGACCCGCGCAAGGCCGAGTCCTTCGAGGACCGCGTGCTCCAGCCGCGCCTCAAGCGCGTGAACGGCACCCGCTACCTGCTGGGCTACCGCACCACCAACTCGCAGATGACGGTCGCGTGCGGCGCCGAGCACGTCCTCGAGACCGAGAACGAGTGGGACCAGACCTCCCAGATCGACGACGACCTGGCCAAGCACGTCTACCGCGTCAAGGCGAAGGCCGGCCGTCCGATCCGCCTGGTCAAGACCCTGACCTATCACACGTCCCGCGGCGTGCCGGTGCGCGAGCTCGCCGACCGCTGCGACCGCACGCTCGACCGCGCCCGCGAGACCCCGGTCGAGGAGCAGTTCGTCAAGCAGCGCGAGTGGCTCGACGACTACTGGGCCCGCTCCGACGTGCAGATCGACGGTCAGGCCGCGATCCAGCAGGCCACCCGCTGGAACCTCTTCCAGCTCGCGCAGTCCACCGCGCGCACCGACGGCGGCGGAGTCGCGGCCAAGGGCGTCTCGGGGTCGGGCTACGGCGGCCACTACTTCTGGGACACCGAGGTCTACGTCCTCCCGTTCCTCAGCTACACCGCCCCGCTGGTGGCGCGGAACGCCCTGCGCTTCCGGCAGAACATGCTCGAGGCGGCCCGCTCCCGCGCGGCCGAGCTCAACCAGCGCGGTGCGCTCTTCCCGTGGCGCACCATCAACGGGCAGGAGTCGTCGGCGTACTACGCCGCCGGGACCGCGCAGTACCACATCGACGCCGACATCTCGTACGCCCTGATGCAGTACGTGGCCGCGACGGGCGACGACGACTTCCTCGCCCGGGGGGCCATCGACATCCTCGTCGAGACCGCGCGCATGTGGGCCGATCTCGGCTTCTGGCGCAGCAACGGCGACGACCACTTCCACATCCACGGAGTGACGGGGCCGGACGAGTACACGACGGTCGTCAACGACAACCTCTACACGAACGTCATGGCGCGCTCGAACCTGCGTGCCGCGGCCCGTGCGGTGGAGCTGCTCAAGGCGGTCGAGCCCGCCGCGTTCGAGCGGATGGCGTCGCGTCTCGCCCTCGACGAGGACGAGGTCCTCGAGTGGGCCCGCGCGGCCGACAAGATGCACATCCCGTTCGACCAGCGCGCCGGGATCCACCCGCAGGACGCCGCGTTCCTCGAGAAGGAGCTGTGGGACCTCGAGAACACGCCGGCGAGCAAGCGGCCGCTGCTGCTGCACTTCCACCCGCTGGTGATCTACCGCTTCCAGGTCCTCAAGCAGGCCGACGTCGTGCTGGCGCTCCTCCTGCAGGGCAACGAGTTCACCGCCGAGCAGAAGCGCGCCGACTTCGAGTACTACGACGCGCTCACCACGGGCGACTCGACGCTGTCGGCGGTCGTGCAGTCGATCATCGCGGCCGAGGTCGGCTACCACGAGCTCTCGAAGCACTACTTCCTGTCGGCCCTGTTCGTCGACCTGGCCGATCTGCACCGCAACACCGCCGACGGCATCCACGTCGCCTCGACCGGCGGCGTCTGGAGCGCCCTCGTCTACGGCTTCGGCGGCATGCGCGACCACGGCGGACGGATCACGTTCGACCCGCGACTGCCCGGCGACTGGGAGCGGCTGACCTTCCGCATCACGCTGCACGGCACGCGCGTGCGGGTCGAGGTCACGCAGGACGCGGTGCTGCTCACGGTCGAGGAGGGCGACGCCGCGGCGATCACCGTCCGCGACGAGCGCGTGCACGTCGAGGCCGGCAACCCCGTCCGCGTCGCCCTGGGGCACCAGGGCCCGCGCCTCACGGGAGCGCCGACCACGTCCGACATCGAGGGCACCCGCCGCTCGGACGGCACGGTCATCACGGCGTCCATCCCCACCATCTCGATGACCCCGGAGCCCGAGGTCCTGACCGGCCCGTAGGCCTCCGCTGATCGAGCAGCCCTCGGAGAGGGCTCCTTCCTGCTGATCGAGTAGCCCGCGCAGCGGGCGTATCGAGATCCCCGTCGGCCAGCAGCGCCCCCGGGGAACGACGAACGGCCGGGACCCCGAAGGATCCCGGCCGTTCCGGTGGAGCGTCGAGCGCTACGCCGCCGCGACCAGCGCGCGGACCGCCGACGTGAAGAACGTCAACCCGTCCACGCCCGAGCGCATCGCGGCGCGGGTGTCCGGACCGAAGCCCGCCTCGACCGCGTGCTCGGGGTGCGGCATCAGGCCGACGACGTTGCCGCGGGCGTTGCTGATGCCGGCGATGTTGTTCATCGAGCCGTTCGGGTTCTCGCCGAGGTAGCGGACGACGACGCGCCCCTCCGCCTCGAGCCGCAGCAGCGTGTCGGCCGAGGCGATGTAGCCGCCCTCGCCGTTCTTCAGCGGGATCGTGATCTCCTGACCGGGCTCGAAACCGTTGGTCCAGGCGGTCGCGGTGCTCGCGACCATCAGGCGCTGGTCGCGGCAGACGAAGGATCCGGCGTCGTTGCGGATGAGGCCGCCGGGCAGCAGGTGCGCCTCGGTCAGCATCTGGAAGCCGTTGCAGATGCCGAGCACCGGGGTGCCGGCGTTCGCCGCATCGATGACCTCGCGCATGATCGGCGAGTGCGAGGCGATCGCTCCGCAGCGCAGGTAGTCGCCGTACGAGAACCCGCCGGGCAGCACGATCGCGTCGACGCCCTGCAGGTCGTGGTCGCCGTGCCAGAGCGCGACGGGCTCGGCATCGGCGAACCGGATCGCGCGCTGCGCGTCGCGGTCGTCGAGGGAGCCGGGGAACGTGATGACGCCGATCCGCATGTCGGTCAGACCTCCGGGTAGTGGATGCCGACGACGTCCTCGATGACCGAGTTCGAGAGCATCTCGTCGGCGATGCGGGCGATCGAGGTGCGCACCTCGTCGGTGACCTCGTCGACCGTGATCTCGAAGCGCTTGCCGACGCGGACGCCGCTCACCGACGAGTGGCCGAGGCGCGAGAGGGCGCCGGCGACGGCCTTCCCCTGGGGGTCGAGCAGCTCTGCCTTGGGCATGACCTCAACGACGATCGTGGGCATCGTGTCTCTCCGGAGTGTCGGGGGAGTGTGCGGGAGTCCGCGCGCCCATGGTACCGCCCGTCGAATCCCGGAGGCGGTGCCGTCAGCGACCAGCGGCCGTCACCCGGATCGCGTTCGCCCACGGGTCCTCGAACCCCAGCGTCCGCCCGTCGTCCTGCGTCGCGATGCGCGCGTGACGGAGCCGCTCCTCGAGCGCTCCGACGTCGTCGGCTCCCGGCACCACGATCTCGACCTGCCCGAGTCCGAGCGCGAGCTGCCGCCGGCCCGCGCCGAGCGAGTTCCACGTGTTCATGGCCATGTGGTGGTGGTAGCCGCCGGCCGAGACGAAGAGCGCCTGACCGCCGTACGCGATCGTCGTCTCGAAGCCGAGCCGGTCGACGTAGAACTCCTTCGCCGTCGCCACGTCGCCGACGCTGAGGTGCACGTGGCCCACCGAGGCGCCGCCCAGGCGCGGCTGCGCGATCGACTGCTCGGTGAGGTGCTCCTGGAGGAACGTGTTCGGGTCGAGGAACACGGTGCCCATCTCGATCCGTCCGTGCATCCACGACCACTGGGTGCGGTCGCGGTCCCAGTAGAGCTCGACGCCGTTGTGCTCGGGGTCGTCGAAGTAGAAGGCCTTGCTGACCAGGTGGTCGGAGCTGCCGGTGAACGAGCCGGGGTGGCGGGTGGCGACGCTGTAGACCGCGGCCGCGAGTGCCGCCTCCGACTCGAAGAGGATCGCGGTGTGGAAGAGCCCGGCGGTTCGGGGGCCCGCGTGGCGCAGCTCCGGGGCGTGCTGCAGGATCACGGCGGCGGTGCCTCCGCGGCCGAGCACGGCGACGGAGCCGTCCTGCGAGAGGACGTCGAGGGTCACGGCGTCGCGGTAGTACGCGACCATGCCGTCGAGGTCGGCGACGCGCAGCGTGACCGCGCCCATCGTGGTGTCGGGAGCGAGCAGGTCGGGGGAGACGGTGTCCATCGTGTTCACGCTAGACCCAACTCAGTTGTAGCCACAACTATTTCCCCGACGCGACGTCTGTCTCATAGGCGGCTCATCGGATCCGTCCAGCCCGCCCCGAACGCGCGGGCGTCCACTGGGTCCTGCCGCCGAGAAGGGCGGCACCGGCTGGAGGACGAACCATGAACGAGACGCACGCACCCGATGGAGCAGAGCACGGGCCCGAGACGGCGCCGGCACCGGAGCCGGTCGAGGACCGCACCGCGCTCCGCCTCGACGACCGGCGCCGCCGCCGTCGCGCGCTGATCGCCGGCGGCGCCGGGCTCGCCGTGCTGATCGCAGTCGCGGCGGGCGGGGTCTCGTACGCCGGCACCGCCGAGGCCGCGTCGTCGTCCTCCTCGAGCACGGCGACGATCGTCTACCCGGGCGGCTCGCGCGGGTCCTTCGGCGGCGGCTCCTCGATCTCCCCGTACGGCAGCGGGTCGGGCTACGGGTCCGGGTCCTCGTCGAGCGCCGGCGCGGCCACCTCGACCGACGCCGTCCCCGCCTCGACCGCGCAGACGGCGGGAGTCGTCACGATCGTGTCCGACCTGACCTACGAGGGAGCGCGCTCGGCCGGTACCGGCGTGATCCTCACCTCGGACGGCATGATCCTGACCAACAACCACGTCGTCGAGGGCTCGACGAGCATCGCCGTCACCGTCGAGTCGACCGGCGAGACCTACACCGCCCGGGTGGTGGGCACCGACGCGGCGAACGACGTCGCCGTGCTGCAGCTGGAGGACGCCTCCGGCCTCACTCCCGCGACCCTCGACACCGACGGCGTCGCGATCGGCGACGCCGTGACCGCGGTCGGCAACGCGGAGGGGACCGGCGACCTCGTCGCCGCCGCCGGCACCGTGACCGCTCTCGGCCAGAGCATCACGACGCAGTCCGAGACCGGCATCGCGGGGGAGACCCTCGCAGGGCTGATCCAGGTCGACGCCGACATCGTCTCGGGCGACTCCGGCGGACCCCTGGTGGACGCCTCCGGCGCGGTCGTCGGGATCGACACCGCGGCGTCGAGCGGATCGGCGGACATCACCGGCTTCGCGATCCCGATCGCCACCGCGCTCGACATCGTCGCGCAGATCGAGGCCGGAGCCGACACCGCCACCATCGAGATCGGCTACCCGGCGTTCCTCGGAGTCTCGCTCTCGTCGGGCGCGAGCCCGTACGCGTCCGATGCCGCGGGCGCCGTGATCGGCGGAGTGATCGAGGGCACCCCGGCCGCGTCGGCCGGCCTCGCCGCCGGCGACGTGGTCACGGCCGTCGACGGCACTCCGATCGCCTCGGCCGACGCGCTCTCGGCGGCGCTGGCCGAACGCGAGCCCGGCGAGTCCGTCACCCTCTCCTGGACCGACGCCTCCGGCACCGCCCACTCCGCCCCCGTCATCCTCACCGAGGGCCCCGTCGCCTGACCTCCGCGGGAGGCCGTCCGTCCTTCCGGCACGCTCGTGCATCCGCACGATCTGCAGGCACTTGTGCGATCTGCAGGGGATCCGGCCCGCACGCGATCCGAGCTTGCGGCGGAAGGGGCATTCCCGGCCGGATCACCTGCAGATCGCACATCCGCCCCGCTCGACCCGCCGCGTTGTTTTGACTCACTCAACACAACTCCGGTAGTGTCACCGGCATGACGACACCGGACGACCGCCTCCGAGCCTCCGGGCTCAAGGCCACCGCCACGCGGCGGGCCGTCCTGCACGCACTCGAGGAGCATCCGCACTCCGGGGTCGACGAGGTGCTGGCGCGAGTGCGTGCCGAGCTCCCCGACACGTCCGCGCAGGCGGTCTACGGAGTGCTGTCGGCCTTCACCGACGCCGGCCTCACCCGCCGCATCGAGCCCGAGGGGCATCCGCGCCGCTTCGAGCTGCGCGTCGGCGACAACCACCACCACGTCGTCTGCCGCGCGTGCGGAGCCGTCGCCGACGTGGACTGCGTCGTCGGAGCGGCCCCGTGCCTGCACCCGTCCACGTCGAGCGGCTTCACCGTCGACACGGCCGAGGTCACGTTCTGGGGCACCTGCCCCGACTGCCTCCGGGCATCAGCGAACTGACCCGACACCATCACCGCAGCGGCGGGCCGGAAGGCACGCCGCCGACAGGAGGAACATGACCGAGGAACGATTCACGACCACGAACTCCGGGGCGCCGGTCGCCAGCGACCAGCACTCGCTGAGCGTCGGGGCCGACGGCCCCCTCGCGCTCCACGACCACTACCTCCTCGAGAAGCTCGCGCAGTTCAACCGCGAGCGCATCCCGGAGCGCGTCGTCCACGCCAAGGGCGGCGGAGCGTTCGGCCGCTTCGTCACGACCGGCGACGTGAGCGCCTACACCCGTGCCGCGCTCTTCCAGCCCGGCGTCGAGACCGAGATGCTCGCGCGCTTCTCCGCCGTCGCCGGTGAGCAGGGCTCGCCCGACACGTGGCGCGACCCGCGCGGCTTCGCGCTGAAGTTCTACACGAGCGAGGGCAACTACGACCTCGTGGGCAACAACACCCCGGTGTTCTTCCTCCGCGACGGCATCAAGTTCCCCGACTTCATCCGCTCGCAGAAGCGCCTCCCCGGCACGCACCTGCGCGATCACGACATGCAGTGGGACTTCTGGACGCTGTCCCCGGAGTCGGCCCACCAGGTCACGTGGCTCATGGGCGACCGCGGTCTGCCGAGCTCGTGGCGCCACATGGACGGCTTCGGATCGCACACCTACCAGTGGATCAACGCGGCCGGCGAGCGCTTCTGGGTGAAGTACCACTTCAAGACCGACCAGGGCGTCGAGATCCTCAGCCAGGAGCAGGCCGACCAGATCGCCGGAGAAGACGCCGACTTCCACATCCGCGACCTGTCCACCGCGATCGACAGCGGCGACTTCCCGACCTGGACCCTGTCCGTGCAGGTCATGCCCTACGAGGACGCGAAGTCGTACCGGTTCAACCCGTTCGACCTCACCAAGGTCTGGCCGCACGCGGACTACCCGCTGATCGAGGTCGGCACGATGATCCTCGACCGCAACCCCGAGAACTACTTCGCGCAGATCGAGCAGGCCGCGTTCGCCCCGTCGAACTTCGTGCCCGGCATCGCGGCGAGCCCCGACAAGATGCTGCTCGCGCGCATCTTCAGCTATGCCGACGCGCACCGGTACCGCGTGGGAGCGAACCACGCGCAGCTCCCGGTCAACGCTCCGAAGTCGCCGGTGCACTCGTACTCGAAGGACGGGGCCATGCGCTTCGACTTCCAGAAGTCCGAGGTCCCGGTCTACGCGCCCAACACGATGGGCGGCGCGCACGCCGACCCCGCTCGTGCGGCGGAGTCCACCGGCTGGGAGAGCGACGGCGAGCTGACGCGCGCGGCGGCGACCCTGCACCCGGAGGACGACGACTTCGGCCAGGCGGGCACGCTCTACCGCGAGGTCCTCGACGACGCCGCCCGTGCGCGTCTCGTCGCGAACATCGCCGGGCACGTGTCGAAGGTCACGCGCCCCGAGCTCCGCCAGCGGGTGCTGCAGTACTGGGCGAACGTCGACAGCTCGCTGTCGCAGCGCGTCGCCGAGGCGCTCGAGCCGTCCGCGCCGGGTGCCGATGTGGCCCCGGAGGAAGTGGGCATCGGGGCCTGACCCCGCCGCCCGAACGAGTGCGCGGTGCCGGGCTGGACCCCGGCACCGCGCGAGTCCGATGAGATCCCCGACCGTGAAAGACGAGAGATGACCACCGAACGATCTTCAGAGTACGTGCCCGCGCCCCTGTGGGGCTCCTACGTGTCGAGCGGATCGGCGAACGCCGCGTTCGTCGGCCGGTACACCGATGTCGAGCCCGCCCGGCCCCGCCGGTCGAGGGAGTACGCGGCCGCTGTGACCGGCGCCGTCGCGCTGCCGTCGACCTGACCTCCGCCTCCGCGGACCACGATCAGCGGACGGTGCGGGCTGTCGCGTGCGGCCCCGCACCGTCCGCTTCCCTGTGCGGCGGCCTCCCGCTGGGCGGCCTTCCGCTCAGTGCTGGAGGGCGGCCTCGCGAGCGCCCGTGCTCCCGCGGCGCACTCCCGGCCACCAGAACGCGTCCCCGGTGAGGAACACGAGCGCCGGCACCAGCACCGTGCGCACCACCAGGGTGTCCAGCAGCACTCCGATGCAGACGATCACGCCGATCTGGGTCAGCGCGACCACCGGCAGCACTCCGAGCACCGCGAACACCGCGGCGAGGAGGATCCCGGCGCTGGTGATGACGCCGCCGGTCGAGGCGAGCGCGCGCACCATGCCCTCGCGCGTGCCGTGGGCCGCCCGCTCCTCCCTGGCCCGTGTGACGAGGAAGATGTTGTAGTCGACGCCCAGCGCCACGAGGAACAGGAACGCGAAGAGCACCACGTTCGCGTCGAAGGCCGGGAAGCCGAGCACCCCGCGGAACAGCAGGTTCGCGGCGCCGAGGCTGGCGAAGAAGGTCGCGAGCACGCTCGCGATCAGCAGCACCGGAGCGACGAGCGAGCGCAGCAGCAGCGCGAGGATCAGGAACACGATCGCGAGGATGATCGGGATGATCAGCGCCTGGTCCCGCTCCGAGGCGGTCTGCGTGTCGAGCGCGGTCGCGTCGCTCCCGCCGACGAGGCTCTCGGAGGCGTCGCCGTCCGCGTCCGCGTAGGCGTCGCGGAGCGCGGTGATCGTCTCGAACGCCTCGGCGCTCTCGGGCTCGCCGGCCAGGGTGAGGCTGAGGGCGGTCCTCCCGTTCGCGCTCTCGCCGGGGCGCACGGAGTCGACGCCGTCGGTCGCCTCGGCGATCGCGACCGCGTCGCCCACGGCGTCGTCCGGAGCGAGGACCGTCGTCTGCGCGGTGAGCCCCGCGCCGAAGGACTCGTCGATCACGACCTGCGCCCGCACCGACTCCGGATCGCCGAGCAGCTGGTCCGTCTGCGACAGCCCGACCTTCGCGCCGATCAGGCCGAGCGAGAGGAGGGCCACGCCCAGGGTCGCGACGACGGCGATGCGGTCCGGTCGGCGCGCGACCCCGCGGCCGAGCCGGGTCCAGAGCCCCGGAGTCCGCTCGCGGTGCACGTGCTTCTCGTCGCGCTCGGCGTCGGGGCGGGGGACGAACGGCCAGAACAGGCCTCGGCCGCAGAGCACGAGAGCGGAGGGGAGCACCGCCAGGGCGAACAGGATCGCGATCGCGACGCCGATCGCGCAGGCGAAGCCGAGGGCGCGGTTGCCGGCGAGTTCGGCGAGCAGCAGGGTCAGCAGACTCAGCGCGACGGTGCCGCCACTGGCCGCGATCGCGGGGCCGGCGCTGCGGACGGCGGTCGACATCGCCCGGTGCCGGTCCGGCTCGTGGAGCAGCTCCTCCCGGTAGCGCGCCACGAGCAGCAGTGCGTAGTTCGTGCCGGCACCGAAGACGAGGACCGAGAGGATCCCGCTGATGGAGGCGTCCAGCGGCACCCCGGCCGCGTCGGCGAGGGCCGCGACGACGACCCGCGCGAGGCCGTCGGCGATGCCGACCACCACGAGGGGCACGATCCACAGCACGGGACTCCGATAGGTCGCGATCAGCAGGACCGCCACGACCAGCACCGTGATCAGCAGCAGCCGGAAGTCCGCTCCCGCGAAGGCGTTCGAGATGTCGGCCTGGAATCCCACCGCTCCGGTGAGGTAGCTGTCCAGGCCCGCCGGCAGCCCGTCGGATCCGGCGGCGCGCAGCTCCGTCGCGACCGACTCGACGTCGTCCACCACCGAGGACTGCGCGAGCGGCACCGCGACCAGTGCCGCCGCGCCGTCGTCGCTGAACTGCGGTCGCACCGCCTCCGGAGCGGTGGACAGATCCGCGAGGGCGACGGCCCGTTCGGCGATCGCGGCCCGGTCCTCCTCGGTGAGCCCGTCCGTCCGGTTCCAGAGCAGGATGCCGGCCGTCGTGTCGGCCGAGGGGAACTCGTCGAGCAGCGCGGCGACCTCGGAGGACTGCGCCGAGTCCGGCAGCCCGGACTGCGGGAACCCCGACTCCGAGCTCTGCGGCAGGAGGGCGAACAGCGCGCCGACCGCGAGGAGCGCGGCGAGCAGGGTCAGCCACGCGCGGCGGCGGGTGCGGACGAGGAGGACGAGCGGTGTCATGGTTCACTTCCGGCGGGATCGAGGAATTAGTCAGCCTACTGACTAGTAGGAGAACTAGCTATCCAAAAACCCCGGGAACCCGAGCCGGCGCTTCCACTCGTCGAGGACCTCCCCGCTCACATCGAAGAGCTCCGTTCCGCGGTGCGGCGCCTCGATCTCGGTGCTCGTCACCCGGACCCCGCTCGGCAGGACGTCGACGATCGCCGCTCCCGACGCCGCGACCGACCTCTCGTGCGACGGCCCCGCGAGGACGTCCGTCCGATTGGCGGCACCCGGGGCGACGACGACAGGAGCCGGCCCGCTCGTGTCGACGAACGCGTGGTGCCAGTGCCCGGAGAGCACGGCCAGGACGGTGGCGCCCGAGACCGCCTCCCAGAGGTCGTGCGGATTCACGAGTCCCATCACCGTGTGCAGCGGCGCCACCGCGGCGATCGGCGGATGGTGCAGGACGAGGACCACCGGGGCGCCGGGGTCCTCGGCGATCCGCTCCCGGAGCCACGCGAGGGTCGGCTCGGTCAGCAGTCCCCACGAGGCGCCGCCCGGCACGGAGGAGTCCAGCGTCAGGATCCGGACTCCCCGCACCTCGGTCGCGGCGTTGCCGGGGCCGGTGGATCCGAAGCCCTCCCGATCGTCGTGGTTGCCGAGCGCGAGCACGAGCTCGGCGGCCCGGGCAGAGCACCAGGCCGAGAGGCGCTCCCGGAGCGCGGAGTACGACGCCGGGTCGCCGTCGTCGGCCAGATCCCCCGAGACCACCACGGCGTCGATCCCCTCGACCGCCTCGTGCGCCTCGAGCACCGCGTCGAGGCTCGCCCTCGTGTCCACGACCCGGTTGTACCGCGCGTCCGGGTCGGCGAGCAGGTGGGTGTCCGAGAGGTGCAGGAGTCGGAGCGGCCGGGGTGCCGCGATCTCGAGGATCGCGTCCGCCCGGGAGGCGGCCTCCTCGATCAGTCGCGCGTTCGCCTCGTCCGGACCGTCGGTCCAGGCGAGAGCCTCCTCGAGCGTCTTCCCGTAGCGGAGGTGCCGGGCCGCGAGGCGACTGCGCCGGATCCGGGGCGCGAGTGCGAGGTGCAGACGCAGGTCGAGGAGCGGAGCGACGTCCGCCCAGCCGTCCTGCTCGAGCAGCAGATGGTTGCCTTCGACGAACACGACCGTCCCCTCCTCGACGGGAAGGGGGAGCGAGTCGGGCACCGGCTCCTCGATCGAGCGATCGAACGACGAGACGCGCACGACGGACCCGGGCGCCGCGTCGCGCAGCCGGTGGAGCGCGTCGACGAAGGCGCTCGTGTCGAAGGTGTCGGGAGCACCCATCCGCTCCCGGCGACCGAGCTCGCGGAGACGCTCCTGCGAGAGGTGGTAGCCGTCGAGGGGGAGCACCGCTGCACCGGGGACCTGCGCACGCAGTTGCTCGGCGAGGGTGGACTTGCCCGACCCGGGGGAGCCCGAGAGCCCGACGAGCAGCAGCGCTCGGCCGACCCGCGCCGACGCGACGAGCCGAAGCGCCTCGGGCAGCGAGGTGAGCACCGGAGGGCCGGTGCGGGACGAGGGGGGACCGTCGACAGGAGGCATGCGCCCATTCTCGTGACGCGAGCAGTCGAGAGGGGGGCGAGGCCGCCCGGCTGGGGAGGCTTCCGCCGGCCGCCGCCCTGGGGAGGGCGGTGCCCTCGACACGCCCGGGATGATCGATTCCACCCCGCCGTTTGACACGCTCCCGATCGCTGCGTAACTTATTCCGAGTCGCCACATAGGCCGCAGGGAAACGGAAGAGACCGGCTCGCAAGAGCCTCTCCTACGTCCCGGCCTCAATCGGGACCATCCACTCAGACAGCTGCTCCTCGGAACAGGCTCCATGCAGAGGATGTAAAGCCTCCGCAGGATCCTCGGGTCCAGCAGCTTCGCCGCCCGCGAAGGACTTCGGTCCGGATCGGGACGCTTCGGAGCGCCTCTCGGCGCTAAGACATGGCGAAGAAGCCGGATTTGACACGGCCTGCGGATGTGCTAAGTTATCCAAGTTGCCACGGCGGCGAAAGAGAATAGCTTCTCTCAAGCTTAGTCGGTCACAGGATGACAAGCAACAAGGATTTACAGCAACATTTTCAATCACTCTCGTTGTGAAGCGCCTTTC
>NZ_JADILJ010000090.1 GCF_017355185.1 Rathayibacter sp. SD072
CGCGAGGGCGTCCTCGAGGTCGGTGGCCTCGAAGATCGAGGCGAGCTGCCGGATCCGCTTGGCCGGGATGGGCAGGCGGAACTTCGCTCCCTCGGTGTCGCCGTCGAGGTCGAGGACGTCCTTGAGGTGGATGTAGCCCTCGGGTGCTCCGTCGGTGCCGAGGACGACGTAGCGCGAGAAACCGTGCTTGGCGACGGCGCGCTCGACGTCGGCCGGTGTGGCTCCGGCGGGGAGGCTGACGATGCCGTCGAGCGGGAGTGCGACGTCGTGCACCTTCTTCTCGGTGAACTCGAACGCGGCGAGGAGGGTGCTGGAGTCGCGCAGCGTGCCCTCCCGGGTCGACTGGTCGACGATCGTCTGCACCTCCTCGAGGGTGAAGGTGCTGTTCGCCTCGTCCTTCGGGTCGACCCGGAACAGGCGGAGCACCCCGTTGGAGATCGCGTTGAGGGCGACGATCAGGGGGCGGATCACCCGGGCGATGGCGACGAGCGGGGGCGCGAGCAGCAGCACGGCCTTGTCGGGCATCGAGAACGAGATGTTCTTGGGCACCATCTCGCCCAGCACGACGTGCAGGAACGACACGATCAGCAGGGTGATGACGAAGGCGACGGTCCCGGTCAGCTCCTCCGGCAGTCCGACGGCGTGCAGCGGGATCTCGAGCAGGTGGTGGATCGCCGGCTCGCTGACGTTCAGGATCAGCAACGAGCAGACGGTGATGCCCAGCTGCGTGGTCGCCAGCATGAGCGTCGCGTGCTCCATGGCGGCGAGGGCGGTGATCGCGCTGCGGCGGCCGCTCTCGGCGAGGGGCTCGATCTGGGAGCGGCGCGCCGAGATGACGGCGAACTCCGCTCCGACGAAGAAGGCGTTCGCGGCGAGCAGCACCACGAGCCACGCTATTCCGGCCCAGTCACTCATCGCCGGCCTCCTTGCGTGCTCG
Source organism: Rathayibacter sp. SD072 (assembly GCF_017355185.1). Classification (GTDB taxonomy): domain Bacteria; phylum Actinomycetota; class Actinomycetes; order Actinomycetales; family Microbacteriaceae; genus Rathayibacter. Next base: position 938 of record NZ_JADILJ010000090.1, read on the forward strand.
GTGGGACCGTCCCGCGTCGGCCAGCGGGTCCGGCAGGGTGTCGGGCTCGGCGTCGGGGTCGGGGGTGAAGCGGATGCGGTCGATCCGGCGCCCGTCGAGGCGCTCGACGCGGAGCGAGCCGCCGTCGACGGGCACCTCGTCGCCGGCCTCGGGCAGTCGGCCGAGCTCGCTCATGACGTAGCCCGCGACGGTCTCGTAGGGGCCGTCCTCGGGGATGGCGACGCCGACGCGGTCGCGGACCTCGTCGGGGCGGAGCATGCCGGGGAACGTGGTGGAGCCCGGCAGCTTCACGACGTCGGGACGGGAGCGGTCGTGCTCGTCCGCCACCTCGCCGACGAGCTCCTCGACCAGGTCCTCGAGCGTCGCGACGCCCGCGGTTCCGCCGTACTCGTCGACGACGACCGCGAGCTGGAAGCCGCGTCCGCGCAGCTCCGTCAGCAGGACGTCGAGCTTCATCGTCTCCGGCACGCGCAGCGGCTCGGAGCGCAGCGCCGTGACGGGCACCTCGGACCTCTTGCCGCGCGGGACGGCCACGGCCTGCTTCACGTGCACGACTCCGACGATGTCGTCGATGTCGTCGTCCGTGATCGGGAAGCGCGAGAGCCCCGTGGTGCGGGCGAGGTCGAGGACGTCCTGCGCCGTGCTCGAGCGCTCGACGGTGGAGAGTCGGAGCCGGGGGGTCATCACGTCGCCAGCGCTGAGGGCCGAGAAGCGGAGGGTGCGCCCGAGCAGGTCGGCCGTGTCCTCCTCGAGCAGCCCGGCGCTCGCGGAGTGCCGGACGAGGCTCGAGAGCTCCTCGGCGCTGCGCGCGCCCGAGAGCTCCTCCTTCGGCTCGATGCCCATGAGGCGCAGGAGCGCGTTGGCGCTGCCGTTCAGCAGGGCGACAGCGGGACGGAAGACCGTGGTGAACGCCGTCTGCAGCGGGACGACCAGCTTGGCGGTCGCGCGGGGCAGGGCGAGGGCGAAGTTCTTCGGGACGAGCTCGCCGAGGATCATCGAGAGCAGCGTGGCGATGACGATCGCCACCACGGTCGTGATCGGCGAGACCGCCGCCTCGGGCAGCCCGAGGCCGAGGAAGGGCTGCTCGAGCAGCGTCGACAGGGCCGGCTCCATCGTGTAGCCGGTGAGGAGCGTGGTGAGCGTGATGCCCAGCTGCGCGCTCGAGAGGTGGGTCGACGTGACCTTCAGCGCCGCGATCGTCATGCCGAGCCGCGTCTCGCCGCGGTCGCGGCGGGCCTCCAGGTCGGCCCGGTCGAGGTTCACCAGGGCGAACTCGCTCGCGACGAAGACGCCGGTGCCGAGGGTCAGGAGGAGGCCGACACCGAGCAGGAGCCACTCAGCACCCATCGAGGGCACCTCCGCTCGACGTGCGGAGGACCCGACCGGCGCGGTTCAGCGCGGCGGGGAGATCGGGGTGCGGGGGCCGGACGGTGCGGTCCGACGGCGGATGAGCAGAGGGAGGGTCGTCCATTGTGCTGCCGAGTCTACCGGCGGCACCGCCGCCGACGGGGCGCACTCCCGAGGATCAGAGCCACTTCTTCGCCTTGAACACCGCGTAGAGCCCGACGCCGAACACGACCATCAGCCCGAGCGCCCAGGGGTAGCCGAATTCCCAGTGCAGCTCGGGCATCTCGTCGAAGTTCATCCCGTACACGCCCGCGATCAGGGTCGGGGCGAAGAGGATCGCCGCCCAGGACGAGATCTTGCGCACGACGTCGTTCTGCGCGAGCCCGGTCTCGGTCTGGCGACGCGAGACGAGCGTCGAGTGCACGGTGAGCGCCTTGTCGAGGATCGCGCGCAGGGCGTCGACCGCCTCCGTCACGCGGATCGTGTGATCGAGCACGTCGCGGAGCGAGCGGTGCAGCTCCACGTGGTCCGGCGACGCCCCCTCGGCCGGCGTCTCCTCGGCGAGCGCCCGGAGCAGCGCGGTCAGCGGCTGCACCGAGCGCTGGAAGTGGATGACCTCACGGGACAGCCGGTAGATGCGCTCCGAGAGCCTGTCGTCCGAGTCCGCTCCGAAGAGCTGGTCCTCGATCTCGTCCACGTCGCCCTGCACTCCCGCGACGACCGGGGCGTACTCGTCCACGACCTGGTCGAGGATCGCGTAGAGCACCGCCTCCGGACCCCGGGCCAGCAGCGCCGGGTCCTCCTGCAGCCGACGGCGCACCCGCGCCAGATCCGGGGAGTCGGCGTGCCGGATGGTCACCACGAAGTCCGGCCCGACGAAGACGTGCAGCTCGCCGAAGACGACCGTCTCGTCGGCGTCGAGGTACCGCGCGGGGCGCAGCACCACGAAGAGCCCGTCGTCGTAGCGCTCGAGCTTGGCGCGCTGGTGCCCGCTGAGCGCGTCCTCGACGGCGAGCGGATGCAGCCCGAACTCGTGGGCGACGGCCTCGACCTCCTCGCGGGACGGCCGGAACAGGCCGATCCAGGCCATGCCGTTCTCCTCGCGCATCAGCTCGAACGTGTCCTCGAGGGAGTCCGGGTTGCGGATGCGGCGGCCGCCGACGTACACGGCGTTGTCGACGATGGTCATGCGCTCGGTTCTAGCAGACCCGCGCCTGGCTCCCGCTGACGGGCGGGACTCCGGCTCTCAGGTCACCAGCTGACCGGCAGCGCCTTGCCCTCCTCGTAGCCCGATGCCGACTGCAGCCCGACGACGGCGCGCTCGTGGAACTCCGGGACGCTGCGCGCTCCGGCGTAGGTGAACGACGAGCGGACGCCGGACGTGATCATGTCGAGGAGGTCCTCGATCGACGGGCGCAGCGGGTCGAGGTAGATCGTCGACGACGAGATCCCCTCGGCGAAGAGGCGCTTGCGGGCGAGCTCGTACGCGTCGAGGCGGCCGAAGCGCTCCTGCACGGCCTTGGCCGACGCCATCCCCCAGCTCTCCTTGTAGACGCGGCCCGCCGCATCCGTCCGCAGCTCGCCCGGCGCCTCGATCGTCCCCGCGAACCAGGAGCCGACCATGACGGAGGCGGCGCCCGCCGCGAGGGCGAGGGCGACGTCGCGCGGGTAGCGCACTCCCCCGTCGGCCCAGACGTGCGCACCGAGCTCGCGGGCCCGCTCCGCCGTCTCGAGCACGGCCGAGAACTGGGGCCGGCCGACCGCGGTCATCATGCGGGTCGTGCACATCGCTCCGGGCCCCACTCCGACCTTCAGGATGTCGGCACCCGCCTCGACGAGGTCGTGCACCGCCTCGGCGGTGACGATGTTGCCCGCGGCGATCGGGACCCCGAGATCCAGCGCCGAGACCGTGCGCAGCGCCCGCAGCATCGCCTCCTGGTGCCCGTGCGCGGTGTCGAGCACGAGGACGTCGACGCCCGCCGCGACCAGTGCACGCGCCTTCGCAGCCACGTCGCCGTTGATGCCCACGGCCGCCGCGACGCGCAGACGCCCGTCGGCGTCCAGGGCGGGGTCGTAGATCGTCGAGCGC
>NZ_JADILJ010000091.1 GCF_017355185.1 Rathayibacter sp. SD072
CTTCACCGAGTCGGCCTCCCCGTTCCGCACCACCGCGGGCGACCTGCCGCTCGCGCAGGCCGGGCGGACGGCTGCCACCCGTGTCGCGACTCCCTGGGGCACGGGCCTCTCGCTCACGGGCTCCAGCTACCTGCGCCTGCCGGCCGCTTCGACCGGCAGGCTCACGATCGGCGCGTCGAAGAACACGGTCACAGTCGCCGCGTGGGTGCGGGCCACCGACACCGACACGGGCTTCGTCGCCGGCTCGTGGACCGAGGACGCGAACCAGCCGCGCCGCTCCTACGGCCTGTTCTACGACCTCGGGACCTACGGCGGTGCCGACCGGGCCAACTTCCACGTCACGCGATCGGGCAGGCCGACCCCGGGGTACCCCTACTCCCGCGATTACTCCGCCTCGGGCACGAGAATGACGCGCTCCGTCTGGCAGCTGCACGTCGGCACCTACGACGGCGCGCAGGCGGTCTCGTACCTCGACGGCGTCGCGACCGCCTACCCGAGGTACACCGACACGCTCGGCAACACGTACGCGAAGAACCCCTACCTGTTCCCGCACGGGCTGAACCCGGTCGCGGGCGACTTCACGGTCGGAGGCGTCCAGCTCACGGGCAAGGCCGGCAACTTCGCCCGCGGCACCGTCGCCAAGGTGCGCGTCTGGGACCGGACGCTGACGGCCGGCGAGGTGAAGGCCCTCTACGACGCCGAGAGCGCAGCGCTGCGCTGAGGGTGCTCGGCGTCCTCGCGCGGTCGCGAGTCGACGCGTTCCGGGCTCCGGCACGCGCGCACACCCCGGAACAGGTGCACTCACGGAATTGCTCCCGCACGAGTCGACGCGGAACGGGCTCAGGCTGGCGCGCGCACCCCGGAACGAGTCGACTCACGAAAACGCTCCCCACGAATCGACGCGGAACTGGCTCCAACACGCGCGCACACCCCGGAACGGGTCCACGCACGGAAATGCTCCCGTACCAGTCGACGCGGACAGGGCTCCAGCCCTCGATTCAGCGATACCTCACCCCCGGTTCGGGGACAGCCCGGGCAGCGGGTAGCGTCGGGGGGTGAGACTTCCGTGGCAGGACCGGGGCGAGCGCGAGAGGCTTCCGCGCGACGTCCTGGTCCTCGGGATCGTCGCCTTCTTCGTGATGCTGGGCTTCGGCGTCGTCGTCCCCGTGCTGCCCGTCTACGTGCGCAGCTTCGGCGTCGGCTACGTGGAGGTCGGCGCGGTCGTGTCGGCGTTCGCGCTGATGCGGCTGGTCGCGAACCCGTTCGTCGGGCCGCTCGTCGACCGGCTCGGCGAGCGCGTGGTGCTCGCGACGGGCATCGGCATCGTGGCGCTGTCGAGCGCGCTCGTGGGGCTCGCCGGCGACTACCTGCACCTGCTGCTGCTGCGCGGCGCGGGCGGGATCGGCTCGGCGATGTTCTCGGTCGCGGCGATGACGCTCCTCCTGCGCACGGCGGCACCGGAGCGGCGCGGGCGCTCGATCGGTTTCTACCAGGGCGGGTTCCTGCTCGGCGGCATGGCGGGCCCCGCGGTCGGAGGCGTGCTGACCGCGATCTCGCTGACCGCTCCCTTCTTCTTCTACGCGGGCACGCTCGCCGTCGCGGGGCTGGTCGGACTGGTGCTGCTGCGCCGCCCCGAGCGGGACGCGGCGGCGGGGACGGCCGCGGTCGTCCGGCCGATGCGCGAGGTCGTGCGGGACCGCCGCTACCAGAGCGCCGTGCTCGCGAACTTCGCGCTCGGCTGGTCGGCGATGGGCGTGCGGGCCACTCTCGTGCCGGTGCTGGTGGTCGAGGGCCTCGGCGACGACCCGGCCTGGACGGGCATCGCCTTCGCGATCGCGGCCGTCGTGCAGACCGTGGCGCTCGCTCCGGCCGGCCGCTTCGTCGACACGGTGGGTCGCCGGCCCGCACTGATCGGCGGATTCGCCGTCGCGGCGCTGGCGATGCTCGCGATGCCGCTCGTCTCGGAGCTGTGGCTGCTCGTGGTGCTGCTCTGCCTCTACGGAGCGGCGGCCGCGTTCATGGGGACGGCGCCGGGCGCCCTCGTCGGCGACGCGGCGGGCGATCGCGGCGGACGGCCGGTCTCGGTGTTCCAGGCGGCCTCGGACCTCGGCGGCGTCATCGGCCCGCTGCTCGCCGGCCTGCTGGCGGACACGGCCTCGCCGACCGCCGCTTTCGGGTCGGCCTTCGTGCTGCTGGGACTGACCGCGCTCGTCGGGCTGCGGATCCCGCGCCGGGGTCCCGCCCTCTAGCTGTTGCGCCCGCGCGCGTCCACGGGCCACGCGTCGGCGCCCCCGTCGGCGAGCAGCACCCGGTACTCGTCGGCCAGGTTCACCGCGACGCAGACGTGGTTCGGGGCGATGCGGATCCGCGAGCCGAGCGGCAGGTCGATCCCGGTGATCGTGGCGTGGTGCTCCGAGAGCACCGTGACGCGCGCCTCCGGGTGCTCGGGCAGCCGCCCGAAGCCGCTCGAGACGGCCCCGCGATCGGAGGAGAGGACCTTGCTGCCCGCGTCGGCGATCAGCCGGCCGTCGTGCCGCGAGACGATCGTGGCGAGGACCGTGACGGCGATCGACTCCGGTCCGATCGTGCCCATCTCCCACTGCTGGGCGTCGCCGAGCGATGAGACCCCCGGGCGCAGCTCCGTGAGGACTCCCGCGTCGGCGAAGTCGGCGGACGGAGTGGAGCCCCCGCTGATGACCCGCGCCGTGACGCCGACGGAGGCGAGGGACGCGGCGGCCGCGGCGAGCGCCTCCGCCTCGTCGCGGGCGGCGGCGGCCCGCGCGTCGAGCGCGTAGCTGTGGCCCGGGAAGGTGAAGACGCCGACCACGTCGAGTCCAGCGGCGACGGCGGCGGCCGCGACCTCGCCCGCCTCGTCGGCCGGCACCCCGCTGCGGTGGTGGCCCGAGTCGATCTCGACGACGACCTCGAGGCGCCCGCGCTCGTCCACCGGGATCGCCGCGGCGGCGCGCTCGGCCGAGGCGGCGGAGTCGACCCCGATGCGCACGCGCGCGGTGCGCAGGACCCGGCGCAGCCGTCCGGCCCGCTCGGCGTCGAGCCACAGTGGGTACGCGATGAACAGGTCGTCGCAGCCGCCCGCGGCGAAGACCTCCGCCTCGGACACCGTGGCGACCGTGAGTCCGACCGCCCCCGCGGCCAGCTGGCGCCGGGCGATCTCGAGCGACTTGTGCGTCTTGGCGTGCGGGCGCAGCGCCAGTCCGCGATCACGGGCCCGGGCGGCGGTCGCGGCGATGTTGCGGTCGAGGACCGCCTCGTCGAGCACGAGCGCGGGAGTGACCAGGGAGTCGAGGGAGTCGGAGACCATCTCCCGATCCTGGCAGGGGTGCCGTCCGCGTGCGAGGCGGAGCAGAATGCCGTCATGAGCGCCGCCGCCGTCACCGTCGAGGAGTACCTGTCCGCGTTCCCGCCGGAGCGACGGGAGCGGCTCGAGGAGGTGCGGCGCCTGATCCTCGCCGCGGCGCCCGGGGCCGAGGAGCGGATCCGCTACGGCATGCCGGCCGTGATGCTGGGCGGCCGCTACGCGATCCACTGGGCCGGCTGGAAGACGCACGTGGGACTGCATCCGGTGCCCCGGCTCTCGCCCGAGCTCGAGCACGAGCTCGCGCCGCTGCGCACGGGCAAGGACACGGTCGCGCTGCCCTGGGGGCGCGAGCTGCCTGCGGACCTCGTCTCGCGGGTCGCCGCGGCGATCGTC
>NZ_JADILJ010000092.1 GCF_017355185.1 Rathayibacter sp. SD072
TCCCCGCACCTTCCAGCCGACCCGGAAGGACCGGCTGCGCCCCCTCGAGCTCATCGGCTTCTCGGCCGTCATGGCGCTCTTCGTCGGCGGCGTCGTGCTGCTCTCGACCCGCGAGATCGTCGTGGGCCTGATCTCGTTCGGGGTGACGTTCATCGTCGTGCTCGTCGCGATCGCGATGTTCTCCCTCACCTTCAAGCCCGACGACGCCGAGATCGCCGACATCGACGAGCAGGACCGCGGGCACGGAGCCTGACGCCGGCGCCCGCGGTCGTCGTGTCGGAGGTGCGGGCTAGCGTGCCGCCGTGGCGGAACCGATCGGACGATGGTGGCGGAGGCGGCGCTTCTCGCGCGGAGCGGAGGTGCCCTACGCGGTCGGCACCTACCGCGAGGCCTGGCGGTCGTACCCCGTGCTCGTGCGGCAGTACCGGCCCGAGTACAACGAGGGCATCGTCCTGAGCCAGATCCCGCCGGCCGCCGACGTCTACCTCTGCTGGCTCTGCGATGCGGGGCACGTCTTCGTCGCGACTCCCGATGAGCAGCGGATGCGCCCCGGGCGCGAGCGGCGCCTGTCGTCCTGGTGCCCTGAGTGCGCCGAGGCGGCGGCCCCGCGGGGGCCACGGGCGGCTCCGATGCGCCTCGCGGGGGAGGAGGCGCCGCCACCGGCTCCCGTGCCTCCGCGCCGCCCGACCCCCGGCCGGACCGTCTGCACGAAGACGCCCGCTCTCGCGGTCGGCGAGCCGTTCGCGAGCCGGTGCGCGCCTCCTCCCGCGTCGGCCGTCGAGGCGCGCCTGCGGGCTCTGCTGGCCGAGCGGCTCGAGTTCGAGGCGGGGCTCACGGCGGTCCGGCTGTCGCGCCCGTTCTTCGACCACCTCGAGGCGTGGCCCGACATCGTCCTCGGCGAGCTGCGCGTCGCGATCGAGTACGACTCCACGGGGCGGCACGGGCTCGAGCACGTGGGGAAGCGCGAGGAGGCCGACCGGCGCAAGGACCGCGCGCTGCGGGCGGTGGGCTGGGAGGTGCTGCGGGTGCGCACGGGGCGGCTCGCTCCGCTCGGCCCCTTCGACCTGGAGGCGTCGTCGGTCACCGCGGCGCTGGCCGATCGGGTGCTGGAGCGGCTGCGCGAGATCCGGGGACCGCTGCTGGTCGGCGCGTGGTGCCGGTGAGCGGAGTCCGCTCGGGGGAAGGGGTCAGGTGCGCAGCGCCAGTGCCTCGCTCACCCACCGGCGGTGCAGCGCCCACGGGTCGGGCTCGCCGGCCCGCACGGTCTCGACGTGCCGGTCGAGCGCGGGACTCCGCGTGAACCACTCAGTGCGCTCCAGCCGCTCGGCCGCGAACCGGGCGTGCCGGGCCTGCTCGAGCGGGCGGCCGCCCCGCTCGAACGCCAGCAGCTCCTCGTGCCGCAGCCGGTGCAGCCGCTGGCGGGGGTTGGCGCTCGTGCCGATCTTGAGGCGCTCGCCGAAGCGGATGTAGTACACGACCTCGACGCGCGGCGGCCCCAGCTCGCCGTCCAGCACCTCGCCGTGCCGCCACTCGCACGCGGCGCACAGCCACGCCGAGGGCAGGCGCACGCCGAGGCGGGACCCGCAGACCGGGCACGGCGACGGCAGGGCGTCGACGACTCCGTCCTCCTGCGCCACCCAGTCGTGCGCGAGGCCGAGGTGGGCCGGGCAGAGCGCCACGGGGGCGCCCGCCTCGGCCCGGGAGGTGCATCCGTCGATCGAGCAGGCGCGGGCGGCGGATCGGGGCATGCCCCGACGCTAGGCGCGACGACCGACACTCGGTCGCGCGCCCCGCGGCGGAGCTCAGCCCAGGCGGTCGACCAGGGCCGAGGCCGCACCCGTGTAGCCGGCGGGGGTCAGCGCCAGCAGGCGCGCCTTGGCGGCGTCGCCGATGTCGAGCGCGCCGACGAACGCCGCGAGGTCCTCGGCGCCGAGGCGCTTGCCGCGGGTCAGGTCCTTGAGCATCGCGTACGGGTCGGTGATCGACGAGCGCCCGGCGGTGACCTCCGCGCGGATCACGGTCTGGATCGCCTCGGCGAGCACCTCCCAGTTGCTGTCGAGGTCGGCGGCCAGCGCTCGCGGGTCGAGGTCGATCTCGAGCAGGCCGCGGGCGATGTTGTCGAGGGCGAGCAGCGAGTGGCCGAAGGCGACCCCGATGTTGCGCTGCGTCGTCGAGTCGGTGAGGTCGCGCTGCAGGCGCGAGGTGACGAGGGTCTGCGCGAGCGAGTCGAGCAGTGCGCTGGAGAGCTCGAGGTTGGCCTCGGCGTTCTCGAACCGGATCGGGTTGATCTTGTGCGGCATGGTCGACGAGCCCGTCGCTCCGGCCTGCGGGATCTGCCGGAAGTAGCCGAGCGAGATGTAGGTCCAGACATCGGTGCAGATGTTGTGCAGGATCCGGTTCGCGTGGGCGGCCTTGCCGTAGAGCTCCGCCTGCCAGTCGTGCGACTCGATCTGGGTGGTGAGCGGGTTGAAGTCGAGTCCGAGGGACGTCACGAACTCCTCGGCGAGTCCCGCCCAGTCGACATCGGGGTCGCTCGCGAGGTGCGCGGCGAAGGTGCCGGTCGCTCCGCTGAATTTGCCCAGGTACTCCGTCGCGTCGATCTGCGCGAGCACCCGCTCGAGGCGGTAGGCGTAGACCGCGAACTCCTTCCCCATGGTGGTGGGCGTGGCGGGCTGGCCGTGGGTGCGGCTGAGCATGGCCTCGTCGCGGTAGCGCACGGCGAGCTCGCGGAGGGAGTCGACGACCGAGCGGAGCTTGGGCTGCCAGATCTCGCCGACGGCCTGCCGCACGACGATCGCGTAGGAGAGGTTGTTGATGTCCTCGCTGGTGGCGGCGAAGTGGGTGAGCTCGGCGATGCGCTCCAGGCCCAGGTCGGCGAGCCAGTGGCGCACGAGGTACTCCACGGCCTTCACGTCGTGGCGGGTGGTGGCCTCGAGCGTCGCGAGCTCGTCGATCTCGGCCTGGCCGAAGTCGCGGGCGCGACGGCGGAGCTCCTCGGCGGTGGCCGCGTCGACCGGCTCGGAGCCGAAGAGGCGGCGATCGGTCAGAGCGAGCAGCCACTCGACCTCGACGTGCACGCGCGCGCGGTTCAGTCCCGCCTCCGAGAGGTACTCGCCGAGCGAGGAGACGGCGGAGCTGTAGCGGCCGTCGAGCGGGCTGAGCGGCTGGAGGGGGAGCGTCATGCGGTGGTGCCTTCCGGTTCTCGGGAGTCTGTCTCGGTCAGGACGGTGCGGTTGCCGCGCAGCCCCGGTTCGATCTGGGCGAAGAGCGACTCGCAGGCCCGCTCGATGAGCGCGAGCACCGAGTCGAACGCCGCCGCATCGGAATAGTAGGGGTCGGGCA
>NZ_JADILJ010000093.1 GCF_017355185.1 Rathayibacter sp. SD072
GCGAAGCCGAGCGGGGCGCCGGTCGACACGATCGCCAGGGAGAGGCCGCCGCGGCTCTCGGGGCTGATCCGGCGCCCGTAGGCGGCGAGCATCCCCCAGATCACGCCGGTGAAGGCGCCGGCGACGAATCGGGACGCCAGCGAGAGGGCGACGTCGCCCGACAGCGCGGTGACGGTGTTGGCGAGCACGAGACCGACGATCGCGGCGAGGATCAGCGGCTTCCTCCGGAACCCGCGGGTGAGGCTGATGGCGGGCACGGTGACGACGACGGTGCCGAGCGCCCAGACGCTGATGAACTGGCCGACGACGCCCTCGCTGGTGCGCATGCCCTCGGCGATCACGGGCAGCAGGCCGGCGGGCATCGTCTCGGCGGCGACCAGGAGGAAGCCCATCGCGGCGAGGATCGCCAGGGCGGCCCAGGGCATGCGCTCGGAGCGCGGATCGGGCGTGCGGGAACCGGTCGGGGCGGTGGCGGTCGGGGCGGTGGCGGTCATGGCGTCCTCTCGAGGGCAGCACGGAGAAGCCCCGCGCGGGGGCGTCCAGGGGGAACGGGTCTCAGGAGGGGGAACGGGTGTCAGGAGGCGGTCGCGCGGGCGCGCTCGACGACGCCCTCCGTCGCGGCCCAGCTGGCCAGCAGGCGCAGTCCCTCGTCGGAGGGGCTGCCGGGCACCGCGGGGTAGACCGTGAGCGAGTGGCCGGGGTCCTCGACGAGCTCGACGGCCTGGAAGGTGAGCTCGAGGAGCCCGACGACGGGATGCCGGAACTGCTTGCGGCCGGCATAGTGGCGGCGGACGTCGTGCGCGGCCCAGAGGGCGCGGAACTCCTCGCTCCGCATCGAGAGCTCGCCGACGAGCTCGGCGAGCTGCCTGTCGTGCGGGCTGCGTCCGGCGTCGCGACGGAGGATCGCGACGTTCACGTGCGCCGCGCGCTCCCAGTCGGGGTAGAAGTCGTGGGCGCCGGGGTCGAGGAAGATGAAGCGCGAGTGGTTCGCGGGTCGGTGCGGTCCGCGGTACATCTCGGAGTAGAGGGCGTAGCCGAGCGCGTTGGCGGCCAGCATGTCCATCCGGTTGTTCGTGATGAACGCGGGGGCGCCGGTGACGGCGTCGAGCAGGTACTGCAGCTCGGGGCGGACGGTCGCCGCAACGGGGACAGTGCGCGTGCGGCGGGAGGCCGGAGCGGCGGTGCGGGCGAGGTCGTGGAGGTGATCGCGCTCGACGCGGTCGAGGACGAGCGCGCGGGCGATCGCGTCGAGGACGCTGTCGGAGACGCCCTCGAGGTTCCCGCGCTCGAGGCGGGTGTAGTAGTCGACGCTCACCCCGGCCAGGCGCGCGACCTCCTCGCGGCGCAGTCCGGGGACGCGCCGCCGCCCGCCGATCGGGTCCACGCCGGCCTGCTCGGGGCTGAGGCGCCCGCGGCGGGAGGCGAGGAACTCGCGGATCTCGGCTCGGTTGTCCATGCCGGGAACGCTACGGGGGCGAGCGGCAGGGGTGGGAGGGTCTGCTGGAACCCGTCTCGGTGGAGCCCTGGCTCGGGCGACGGGACGCGCCGTTGACTGAGGCCGTCCTCCTCCGGGACCCGCGCCGAGCACGGGAGCGCTCCGGAGGACTCCCGAGTGAAGGAGAACCATGCGCGCCACCCTGATGTACGGATCCGGCGACGTCCGCGTCGTCGAGGTCCCCGACCCCGAGATCCAGGAGCCGACCGACGCGATCCTCCGGGTCACGCACGCCTGCGTCTGCGGCTCCGATCTGCACCCCTACCACGACCTCGAGAGCACTCCCGAGGGACGGCGCATGGGCCACGAGGCCATCGGCGTCGTCGAGCAGATCGGCTCCGACGTCGCCGTGCTGCAGGTCGGCGACACGGTCGTCGTGCCCTTCGCCTGGTCCGACGGCACCTGCGCGTTCTGCCGCGACGGCATCACCACCTCGTGCGTGCACGGAGGGTTCTTCGACGGCGCGGCCTCCGCGACCCAGGCCGAGAAGCTGCGGGTGCCCTTCGCCGACGCGACCGCCGTGGTGATCCCCGAGGGCACCGACGAGGCGCTCATGCCCTCGCTCCTGGCCCTCTCGGACGTCTACCTCACCGGTCACCACGCCGCCGTGCGCGGCGGGGTCCGCCCGGGGCTGACGGTGACGGTCATCGGAGACGGCGCCGTCGGGCTCTCGGCCGTCCTCGCATCGCAGCGCCTCGGCGCCGAGACGATCATCCTGATGGGCCGTCACACCGCCCGCACCGATCTCGGCCGCACGTTCGGAGCGACGCACGTCGTGGCCGCGCGCGGTGAGGAGGGCGTGGCGGAGGTGCTGGCGATCACGGGCGGCGAGGGCTCGCACGTGGTCCTCGAGGCCGTCGGACACCTGCCCGCCTACGAGCAGGCGTACGGCGTGGTCCGCCCCGGCGGCACGATCTCGAGGGTCGGAGTGCCGCAGTACGAGGACGCCCCGGTCGGCTTCGCCTCGCTCTTCGGCAAGAACGCGACGCTCACGGGAGGGCCGGCGACGGTGCGCGCCTACCTCGAGGCCGCGCTCCCCCAGGTGCTCGACGGCTCGATCGAGCCCGGTCTGGTGTTCGATCGGGAACTGCCGCTGTCGGACATCGCCGAGGCGTACCGGCTGATGGACTCGCGCGAGGCGCTGAAGGTGCTGATCCGACCGTGATCCGGAGGTGATCAATCGGTGATCCGACGGGCGGGGCTGGAGCGCTGGGAGGACGACTCGCCGAGCACTTGCCGAAGCGGTCGCGGCGGAGTAGGTTCCTTGATGATCAAGCTAGATCGCACGACTCGACGTCCTCCCCCTCGTCTGCTCCCGCTCCCTCAGCGCATCCGAAGCGCCTGCTGAAGCGAGACGACCGGCCCGAAACCGGTGGGATGATCTCGCGCACTCGCCCCCTCCTCGATCCGTCCACCCTGGAATCGGCCGGATCCTCCTACCCGAAAAGAGATGCAGCCATGCCCGAGAACGCTGCCACCGAGACCCTGACCATCCTGCGCGACCTCCTCGGCGCGCTCGAGACGCCCGGCGCCCTGAACCCGGCGTTCGCCGCGCA
>NZ_JADILJ010000094.1 GCF_017355185.1 Rathayibacter sp. SD072
CTGCCGCCCCCTCCGGCACCGCCGCTCGACGAGCTCGTCGACGACCCGACGAAGCTCGACGCCGACGACGAGAACGACGACACGCTGCCCGCGAAGGCCGCCGCGTGGAACCCGCTCGACCCCGAGTACCAGACCGGGTCCTCACCCGCCCGCTCGTACGCCACGGCCAGCGCGCTCGCCCACTCCGATTCGAGTCCCAGCAGCACCGCCCACGGCAGCAGCCGCTCGGTCACCTCCACGACCTCCACCGGACCGAGCCGGCTCCGTTGCGCCCCCTCGGGCGACTGCAGCACGGCGAACCGGTCGGCCTCGGCCAGCTTCAGGTACAGCTCCAGCCCGCGCAGATGGTCCCGCAGCTCCGCTCCCGCGGCGGTGAGCGGCACCTTCGCCAGCAGCACGCACACCGTCGCACCCACCGCGATCGCGCCCAGCACCAGGACGAACGGCAGCGGACCGCCCAGCGACGCGACGAGCAGTCCCGCACCGCCCACCACCGCGACGATCGCCGCCACGACGGTGGCCAGGATCAGCCATACAGACCCGCGGACGGTCCCCGGACGCCGCAGGCCCTCCTCCTCCAGCCGTTTCGGCAGAGCGCTCAAGAACGCCGTGACCGCCTTGCCGAACTCCTTGTCCTTGTCGGACAGGTCGCGAACAGCACCCGGCGCGGGCGAGGGCCCGAACGCGATGTCGCGGAACCGCTGCTCGTCGACCGCCAGGGGCCGCGGTCGACCGGCACCCCGCAGAGACACCTGCGCCGGATCGAGCACCCGCAGCACGAAAGACGGCTTCCCCTTGGGCCCCTCGATCTCCTCGATCCGCGCGAAGCGCCGCACCGCCGCGTCGACCAGCGCAGCCGCCGCGGCCCGGGTGGTCTTCGACCGCAATTGCGCCGACAGGAACAGCCCCTGCACCGGCGGCTCGTACTCGGCGATGATCGTCGGCCGCCCCGGCGCGTCCTTCAGCACCGTCGCCCTGCGGTGCACCGCCGCGGCGAGGAGCGCCAGCAGCGCCACCAGTCCGACCAGCTGCACCCACGCCCACGCCGAGGCGAAGTAGCTGTCGTCCCGCGGAGTGAACGTGCCGGGAGCGAAGCCCACCGCCACGGTCACGTTCTCCCCGGCCGCCAGGTCAGCGCCCGTCGCCGTCACCACCGAGTCCCCCTCCTCGAGGGCGCACTCCTCGGTCGAGCCGGCGGCACCGCGGTAGCACGAGGCCGTGCCGGTCGCCGCCTCCGCGAGCCCGGGGCCGAGCTCGATCCGGATCCGGTAGTCGTCGAACGGCTGCCGCCAGGCGGTGCCGTTCGTGTCCCAGTAGAACTCGTCCTCTCCGCTCGAAGTGCCGGAGGCGGGCAGGGTCACGTTGCGCTGCCGGTAGGTGAAGACGTACGTCTGCTCACCCGCGACGTAGTCGTCGGAGGCACTCGTGACGATCAGGACGTCGTCCTCCGTCTCGGTCTCGATCGGCCGCGGCGCGCCGTCCTCGTCCGTCACCGACACCAGCTCGACGTCCGTCGGATGCCCGTCGAAGCGGAGCGGGATCGCGCGCTGCATCCCGCGGTTCTGGTTCCGCGGGAACTCGGCGACGAAGGTCTCCTCGGTCGTCAGCGTCGAGCGGCCCTCGTCGTCGCGGTCGAGCACGAAGTCGGCCGAGTACTCCGAGAAGCGGAAGTCGTCGACTCCGGCCACGAGACCGCTCGCCGACGCGGCGGGCGCGGCGAGCAGCGGAGCGAGGAGCAGCCCGGCTGCGGTGACGGCGGACAGGACACCGGTGGGAATCGCCCTCATGCTCCCGAGCGTAGGCGCGCGACGTGGCGGGCCGCGTCCGTCGGACGGGCGAGAACTACTGCAGCAGGAACTGCGTCGTCGACCCCGACGGGATCCCCGCGATCGACACCGACAGAGCGTAGGCCGCCCCTTCGGCCGAGACGGCCTCCCGCCCGCCGGAGCAGGTGTCGGGCGAGGAGCGGGTGCGGTCCCACGTGATGGGGCTGCCGGTCACGGTCCGGCCCGCCTGCAGGAGGACCTCGAGATCCGAGGCGCCGATCTGGCAGTCCGTCGACGTCCAAATCGGGTCGGAGCCGCTCGTGATGGTGAAGACCTGCTGCGAGGTCCCCGCGTCGATGACGCAGTCCGAGTTCGAGATGTTCGCCAGCGACAGCGAGAGCTGCGGGTTCTCCCCGGAGGCGTAGCTCGTCGCGTCCGTCACCGCCGTGACCGCGACCATGTCGGCCGTGCAGTCGGGGACCGCCCCGGACGCGGCGGGCATCGACGACGGGTAGAGCGTGGGCAGCGGAGTGGCCGTGGGGCTCGCACTGCCCGCGCGCGATGATCCGGCCCAGGGCTGCAGCGACAGCACGACCGCCAGCCCCGCCACGATCACGAGGAGGGCGAGCAGGACCCCCGCCCTGCGCCTGCGGTAGACCGCGGAGGGCAGGCGGCGGGGTGGCGGAGTCACCGGATCAGGCTACGACGCCGCAGCCGTCAGAGCGTCTTAAGCATGCGGGTGTTGCCGAGCGTGTTCGGCTTCACCCGCGCCAGATCGAGGAACTCGGCGACGCCCTCGTCAGGCGAGCGCAGCAGCTCGGCGTACACCTCGGGGTCGACGACCTTCTCGCCGATGGGCGAGTACCCGTGCCGCGCGAAGAAGTCGACCTCGAAGGTCAGGCAGAACAGGCGCTTCAGCCCGAGCTCGCGGGCGTCGTTCTCGAGCCGCTCCAGGATGTGGTGGCCGACGCCGCGGCCGAGCCAGCCGTCGGCGACGGCGAGGGTGCGCAC
>NZ_JADILJ010000095.1 GCF_017355185.1 Rathayibacter sp. SD072
AGCCCTGCGCGTCCGGAGCGGCGTGATCCGGAGCCGCGCGCGTCCGGAGCCGCGCGCGGGCGTGGCGCGGTGCGGCCGGTTCGCAGCACGCGGGTCCACCATGGGCGGGTGCCTGCCCTCGAACCCGTGACCCGCTCCGCTCCCCCGCTCGGCGGGCCGCGGATCCTCCGCCAGCGCTGGACCGAGGCCGCCTTCCTGCACTGGCGGGTGGATCCGTCGCTCGTGGCGCCGCACCTGCCCCGCGGCGTCCGTCCGGACGAGCACGACGGCTCCTCCTGGGTCGGGCTGATCCCGTTCCGCCTCTCGCGCACCGCGTTCCTGGGTGGTCCGCGCGTGCCGTGGTTGGGCACCTTCCCCGAGGTCAACGTGCGCCTCTACTCCGTCGACGCGCAGGGACGCCGCGGAGTCGTCTTCGTCTCGCTCGAGGCGTCGCACCTGCTGCCCGTGCTCACCGCGCAGGCCGTGTTCGGGCTGCCCTACCAGTGGGCGCGGATGAGCATCGAGCACCGCCACGGCGCCGTGATCTACGAGACCTCGCGGATCGGAGAGCCGGCCGCGCGCTCGCGCATCGCGGTGCGCCCCGTCCCGGGACCGGCGTCGGAGGATCCGCTCGCCTCGTTCCTGACCTCCCGCTGGGCGTACCACGAGAGCCACCTGGGATCAACGTGGTACGGACGCAATCTGCACCGGCCGTGGCCGCTGCAGCGGGCCGAGCTGCTGTCGCTGGACGACGGGTTGCTGGCGGCGGCCGGGTTCCCGGGGGTCGGCGGGAGGGCGCCGGACTCGGTGCTGTACTCGCCCGGGGTCGAGACGGTGTTCACGGTGCCGAGGCGGGTGCGGTAGGGGCTCGCAGAGGACTGGCGCTTCACGCGCCTCGTCGGACACTATTCGGTAACCGACAAGTGCCTGGCACACGTCTCGACGAGGAAAACCGTGGAATTCACCGAACGACTGATCGCGCTGGCCACCAAGGTGAACCAGCAGAGGGAGATCATCCAGACCGAGGAGGCGACGAAGAACGCCTTCATCATGCCGTTCATCTCGACGATCCTCGGTTACGACGTCTTCAATCCCCTCGAGGTCGTCCCGGAGTTCATCGCCGACGTGGGCGTGAAGAAGGGCGAGAAGATCGATTACGCGATCGTCCACAACGGCGACGTGCAGATGCTGATCGAATGCAAGAAGTCGAGTGAGCCGCTGAAGATCGAGCACGCTTCTCAGCTCTTCCGGTACTTCGCGGTCACCAATGCCCGGATCGCCATTCTGACGAACGGCGAGCGCTACCACTTCTACACGGATCTCGACGCCCCGAATCGGATGGACGCCAAGCCCTTCCTGGTCCTCGATCTCACCGACATCGACGAGACGCTCATCCCGGAGCTCAAGAAGCTGACGAAGGAGGTCTTCGACCTCGACTCGATCATCAGCGCAGCGGGAGAGTTGAAGTACATCGGCGAGATCAAGAGGGAGCTGGCCGCTCAGTTCGCTGCGCCGACGGACGAGTGGATCAAGTTCTTCACCTCGCGCGTCTATGAGGGCGCCTACACGCAGAAGGTGCGTGAGCAGTTCACGGCACTCGTCTCGAAAGCCTCGAAGCAGTTCCTGAACGAGCAGGTCAATGAGCGCCTGAAGACCGCTCTCAGCGCGCCCAACTTCCCTCGGACGGAAGCGATCGCCGCAGAGCAGGCGGTCACGAGCCAGGCGGTCGTCGAAGAGGAGCTCGAGGAGCAGAGCGACATCGAGACGACGCTCGAGGAGCTCGAGGGCTACCAGATCATCCGTGCGATCGCGTGCAGCGAGGTGAAGGTGAGCAGAATCGCTCAGCGCGACGCGAAGACGTACTTCGCGGTCATCCTCGACGACAACAACCGCAAGCCCGTCGCTCGCCTGCACTTCAACAGGAAGCAGAAGTACCTCGGGACGTTCGACGGGGAGAAGAACGAGACCAGGCACCCCATCGCCTCGCTCGACGAGATCTACGAGCACGCCCAGACGATCCGTGACACCGTGCGGGCCTACGCCTGAGCGGCTGATCCTCCCCACGCGGCGAGCGGTCGTGGCGCGAAGCGACTCCGCGGTGGCGTGATCGTCCGGCCCGTGTCGGTGGTCCGTGGTCTCATCCTCGTATGGTTCTTCTGGATGTCGAGGCGAGGCCCGCGGGCGGCGGCCCGAGCGTGCGCGAGTGCTTCGACGACGCCCTCGTCGCCGCCGTCGGGGCGGCGTGCGCGGTCGATGCGTTCCGCGCGCGGGCCGAGGCGCAGCGCGCCGAGCTGATCGAGCTCGCGCGGCGCACGGCGATGGCGTTGCCGGAGGCGCTCGTCGACCCGCACGTGCAGGCGCACGTCGAGCGCGAGGAGGCGGCGATGCGGGCCCTGGTGGCGGAGCTCGCGACCGGGATGCGGGTCGCGGAGTCGCTCGCCTCGGCACTCGTCGAGGAGAGCCGGATGCTCGTGAACGAGCTCCCGCAGACGCTGACGGCGCTACGGGAGGCGGTCATCGCTCCCGAGCACGCCCGCGTCGTCGTGCGGGCGGCGCTGGATCTGCCTGTCGAGGTGCGCGGGCGCTTCGACGAGGAGGCGGCGCGGATCGCCGCCGAGTGCACTCCGCCGCAGCTGCGACGCCGCCTGCGCCTCGTCCGCGAGCGGCTGCATCCGGAAGCGCTGATGGCACGGCACCAGCGGTGCACCGCCCGGCGC
>NZ_JADILJ010000096.1 GCF_017355185.1 Rathayibacter sp. SD072
GGGCCGTCGACCGGCTCCCAGAGCGAGACGATCCCGGGCAGCATCGGTCCGCGCACGATCGCGTGCCGGATGCCGAGCCCGGAGGTGGCCACGTCGCTGGACGTGATGCCTCCCTTGGCGATGACGAAGCGGGGTCGCGTGCGCGCGAGGACGCGCTGCACGACCTCGACGACCGCGGCCGAGACCCGCCGCGAGATGTCGAGGCTCTCGTCCTTGTCGTCCGTGCGGCGGAGGAGGCGGCTGGTGTGCACCGCGACGTCGCCGCGGCCCAGCGCGTCGACCGCGGCGTCGACGATCCCGTCGAGGTGGGCGGCGTCCTCGGCCAGCACGGCCTCGACGTCGATCTCGAGGGTCTGCTCCAGCGCGCCCTGCGCCGTGAGGACGGCGAGCTGGCGCGACGTGAGCCCCACGTGCGAGCCGACCACGATCAGGCCGCCGACGGCGTCGCTCCCGCTCGCTCCGTAGACGTCCTCCGCGGTGAGCGGAGGGTGCACCTCCTGGCCGATGCGGGCGCGGACGAACGGCGGGCCGACGCGGAAGAGGAACCGCTTGCCCGTCTCCTCCGCCGCCGCGAGACCCAGCGCCAGCAGTCGCATGTCGTCCTCGTGCACGGCGTCGACGATGACCGGGACGGAGCCCGTCAGCGGCAGGAGTGCCCGGACGATGCCGTCGACCCCGCCGCGCAGCACGCTCAGGTCCAGGCGGACGACCTGCTCGGCGCTCCAGCGGCCCTGCGTCTTCTCGGCGACGTAGTCGGCGAGGTCGGAGGAGGAGTAGCCGAACGTCGCGTCGCGGGCGAACTCGGTCTCGGCGATCGGAGTGAGCCCGTCCGGCGTGCGCATGAAGTGGACGCCGCCGATCGTGACGCGGCCGGCATCGGGGAACGCGGGCACCAGCAGCACGGCGTCGAAGCCGTGGCCGGTCGACTCCCGCACCGTCTGCTCGATGACGTCGGTCTCGAGCGGGTAGTGCCCGCGCAGGGTCGAGTCGCCGCGGCTGACGAAGACGATCGGAGTGCCGGCGGCGCCGGCCGCGCTCGTCGCGTGGGCGACGATCTCGCGGTTGCGCCGGGCGGCCGACTCGGGGTCCAGGCTCCGCGTGTTCGTGAGGACGTAGACGGCGGGGGCGCCCTGCGCCAGCGCCCAGTCGAAGTCCGCCGTCTCCCAGGAGGTGAGGACCGGCAGATCGGCGACCGACTGCGTGCCCGTGGGGTCGTCGTCCAGGACGATCAGCACCCGGCCGCTCCGCTGGACGGTCGCGGCGACCTCGGCCGCATCGACCGGGACGTGCTCGGGGTGGCCCGCGAGGGCGCTCGACTCTTCCATCATCACTCCTTTGTAGCTGATAGCAGATATCATACAAGTTGAAGGAGCATCGTCAAGCCCGCCCGGATCACGGCTCAGCGCAGGGTCGGCAGGACGTGCTCGCGGAAGTCGTCCGCCGTCTGCTTCATGTGGTCCGCCATCGCCCGGCGCGCGCCCTCGGGCTCGCCGGCCCGCACCGCCTCGAGGACCGCGGCGTGCTTCGCGATCGCCCGGCGCTGGATCCGCTCGATCGCCGACGTCTGCGCCCGCTTCTCGCGCATCACCCGCGAGAGCGGGGCGAAGACCGTGCCGACGAAGACGTTGCCGGTCGCGCGCAGGATCACGTCGTGGAAGGCGATGTCGGCCTCGACGAACGCGGCGACGTCGTCGGCGTCGTGCGCCGCGCGCATGCCGCTCAGCAGCCGCTCGAGCTCCTCGAGGTCGGCGTCGGAGCGGCGGACGGCGGCCAGTGCGGCCGCTCCGCTCTCGATCATCTCGCGCACCTCGATCAGCTGCAGCTCGGTCACTCCGGGATCAGCGCCGCGCGCCGTCACGCGCAGGATCGAGGCCAGATCGGTCCAGAGGGCGAGGGGCGCGACCGAGCCGCGCTTGCCGCGCCGGACGTCCAGCACGCCCAGGCCCTGCAGCCGCTTGAGCGCCTCGCGCATCGTCACGCGGCTCACATCGTGCTGCTCGGCGAGCTCGGCCTCGCTCGGCAGCTCGGAGCCGACCTCGAGGACCCCCGCGACGATGTCGTCGAGCAGGGCGTCCGCCACGGTCGTGACGAGGGAGGCGCGGACCACGGCAGGGTCTCCCGTCGGTTGGGGGTTTCCAGTGTACGGGCGGGCCGGGTCGTGCCCCGGGAACGGCGAAGGCCCCCGGCACGGATGCCGAGGGCCCTCGTCGTCGCGCTCAAGGAGCGCGGTGCGCTGACTTACGCGCGGGACTTGCGACCGGTGATCGCGCCGTAGACGAGCAGCACGATCAGGGCGCCGACGATGGCGAGCGCCCAGGTGCCGAGGTCGAAGAAGTTCTCGAGGCCGCGACCGAAGATCGCGCTGCCGATGAAGCCTCCGAGGAGGGCGCCGACGACGCCGAGGACGAGCGTGATGATCCATCCGCCGCCCTGACGGCCCGGGAGGATCGCCTTCGCGATGGCTCCGGCGATGAGTCCGAGGATGAGGAATCCGATGATGCCCATGATGTTTCTCCTTCGTGGTCGTGCTCGACCGGCCGTTCCGATGCGAGCGTCGACGCCTGTCGTGATGGCGTCCTGTGAAGTTCTCTTCCGGTCAGCGGAGTGAGCGCTGCACCTTCGCGCGGGCCTTGGCCGCGATGGAGGCGAAGTGCTCGGCCT
>NZ_JADILJ010000097.1 GCF_017355185.1 Rathayibacter sp. SD072
ACCGTCGAGCCCGGCGCCGTCGTCGCCCCCGATGAGCGGCTGAGCTGGCCCGCCACGATCGCGATCGGCGTGCAGCACGTGGTCGCGATGTTCGGAGCGACGTTCCTCGTCCCCGTCCTCACCGGCTTCCCCGTCGCCACGACGCTCCTCTTCTCGGGTGTCGGCACGCTCCTCTTCCTCCTGATCACCCGCAACAAGCTGCCCAGCTACCTCGGCTCGAGCTTCGCGTTCATCGCCCCCGTCACCGCCGCGACGGCGGTCGGCGGCACCGGATCGGCGCTCGCCGGGATCGTCGCCGTCGGACTCCTGCTCGCCGCGGTCGGCGTCGTGGTGCAGTTCGTCGGCCTCGGCTGGATCGACCGCCTGATGCCCCCGGTCGTGTCGGGTGCGATCGTGGCCCTGATCGGCTTCAACCTCGCTCCCACCGCCTGGTCGAGCTACCAGCAGGCCCCCGTCACGGCGACGGTCACCCTCGCCGCGATCATCCTCGGCGGAGTGTTCTTCCGGGGCTTCCTCGGCCGCGTCTCGATCTTCGTCGGCGTCGTCATCGGCTACGTCGTTGCCCTGCTGCGCAACGAGATCGACTACTCCGCGGTCGGCGACGCCGCCTGGGTCGGCCTGCCGCCCTTCTCCTTCCCCGACTTCGCGTCCGGATCGACGTGGTCGGGCATCGCGATGTTCCTCCCCGTCGTGCTCGTGCTCATCGCCGAGAACGTCGGCCACGTGCGCGGCGTCGCGACCATGACCGACCCCTCCGTCAACGCCCACACCGGCCGCGCGCTGATCGCCGACGGCGTCGCGACCGCGGTCTCGGGCACCTTCGGCGGCTCGGGCACCACGACCTACGGCGAGAACATCGGAGTGATGGCCGCCACCCGCGTGTACTCGACCGCCGCGTACTGGGTCGCCGGCGTCACCGCGGTGCTGCTCAGCCTCTCGCCCAAGGTCGGGGCGATCTTCAACTCGATCCCCGCGGGCGTCCTGGGCGGCGCGACCACCGCGCTCTACGGCCTGATCGGCGTCATCGGCATCAAGATCTGGGTCGACAACCGCGTCGACTTCTCGCGCCCGGTCAACCAGTACACGGCCGCCGTCGCCCTGGTCATCGCGATCGCGGGCTTCAGCTTCTCCTCCGGCGGCTTCCAGCTCGGCGGCATCGTCCTGGGCGCCGGCGCCGCGCTCGTGATCTACCACCTGGGCAACGCGATCGCCCGCTGGCGCCGCACGGGCGCGGACGACGGCGGACCGCTGCCGGCCATCGGGCAGCTGGGCGGGGACGTGCAGAAGTAGGGGGGGTCGCGAGGGGGCGCTAGGGTGCCGGGATGGTCGACGACGCCCCCTCCTCGCTCTCCTTCGTCCGCTACGACATGAGCGAGGCGGGCTCTGCGGCTTCGCTGTTCACGGCATCCGGTGCAGGCGGGCTGTGCGGGATCTACGTCCTGGAGTTCGAGAACGGCCAGCGCTACGTGGGCCAGACGACGAACATCGTGAGCCGGTACGCGTCGCATCGACGTCATCACGGAGACGTGGTGGCCTTCCGCTTCGCGAAGTGCCCCCGAGCTCGGCTCGATGAGGAGGAGCGCGCGGAGATCCGGAGGCAGGAGGCGACGCACGGTCTGCGGAACCTCACGCTGACCGGGTGGCCGGGCGGAACCGGAGACCGCGCCGCCACCGTCGAGGAGGGGAAGAGCGTTCTGCTTCCGTGGGAGCGGGAGCGGCGCGGGAGGATCGGCGAGGAAGGTGCGTCCACGCTCCAGGGCCGTTTCTGGGAACTTGCGCGTCGCGACGACTACGCAGTTCTCTCGGAATGCCTCGCCTACTACGCGAGCGAGACGATCGCCGACCCGTTCGGGACGCAGAAGGTGCTCTGGGTGCTTTCGGCGCTGCCTTCTACGAAACGCTCGAGGACGTCTCGCCGTCTCTTCACGTTCAGCTGCGGGATCCTCGAGACCGTCTTCGCGGTCGAGTACATCGAGGAAGGGCTGACGGAGGTCGTCGTGAGGGCCAACGTCGATGCACCGACATTCGATGAAGCGGTCGAAGCGCTCGGTACTCTTCCGGACGTCTTCTACGATCGCGAGGACGCCTCCTACAAGAGCGCGGAGGTGGCGTCGTATCTGTTCGGCTCCTGGGACGAGTTCGCGGAAGCACTCGAGTACCCGCCCTTCCTCGAGGCGGCCTACAAGCTGAACACCACGATGATGCGGAGGGGGTCCTCACCTCTCCGGCGCCATCACAACGCGTTCTTCGCCGACGACGTCCTGCGGGTCGCTGCGACGTTCCCGGCCGACGAGTCGGACTGACTCCACAGCCCGCATCCCGCGGATGTTGTCCACCGATCAAGAAGACCTCACCTCCGTGTGTCGGTGGTCGGTGTCATCATCCGGGTATGGCAACGATCGATCCGTACGCAGCACCCGCCGGGGGCGGGCCGTCGGTGCACGCCTGCTTCGAGGAGGCCTACGGGCACGCGATCGAGGCGGCGGGAGCGCTGCGGCGGTTCCGGTCGCGCATCGACGGCGAGCAGGCCGAGCTGATCGAGTGGTCGCGTCGCACGGCGATGGCGGTGCCCGAGGCCCTCGTGGATGCGGGAGTGCTCGGGAAGGGTGA
>NZ_JADILJ010000098.1 GCF_017355185.1 Rathayibacter sp. SD072
CCTCCGACGGAGCCTCGGGCTCGCCGTCGTGTCCTACGCGGGCGCCGAGTCGTCGGCCCTGCCGCTCCTCGCCGGACCGGCGCTCGCCGCGACGAGCTGGGGGCTGCGGGCGGTCGAGTCGGCGGAGCACCGTTCGCCGACCGCCCTCGAGGACGCGGCCACCCTGGTGGGCGCGGTCGTCGGGGCGGTGCAGGGTTCGGCGCAGGCGCTCCTCCCGGGTGGGGACCGCTCCGCTCCGGCCCGGGAGCGCGACGAGCTGGTGCGGGCACTCCTGGGCGACGCCCTGGTGGTCGAGGGCATCCGCGCCCTGATCTCGTCGATCGGGCTCGGCACCGAGATCGGAGTGCTCCTCGTGCCCCCGCCGGTCGCGGCGGTCCTCGGTCGGCCGCCGGCCGAGGACCTCGTCGGCAGCGGTGTCGGCTCGGCGAGCGGGGTGCTCGTCGTGCTCGGGACGCTCTTCGGCGTCCTCCCGGCGCCGGGCGAGCGGCGGCTGCGCGTCGAGGAGGCGGCACCCCCGCCGCTCCCGTTCGGCTCGGTGCAGGCCCCGCCGCGAGGCTGGGGCGAGCTCGCCGGCCGCGTCCCGCCGAGCGACCCCGACGGCCCGCAGGTCGTGATCGAGCGCTACGGAGCGGAGTGGCTGGTCGCCGTCTCCGGCACGACCGACTGGAGCGGGGATCCGGGGCAGGCGTTCGGAGCGGCGGCGAACCTCGAGGCGATGAGCGGGGGCGCGGGGACCTAGGTGCGGGGGACGCTCGCGGCGATGGAGGCGGCGGGCATCCCTCCGGGGGCGCCCGTCACGATCGTCGCGCACTCGCAGGGCGGGCTGGTCGCCGCACGCGTGGCGCAGTCGGGCCGCTACGACGTCCACGACGTGGTCGCGTTCGGCAGCCCCGTCCGGGGCCTCGACCTGCCCGCGGGCACGCGGACGGTGTCCGTCGAGCACTCGGACGACCTGGTGCCGGCCCTCGCCGGCTTCGGGCGGTCGGGCTCGCTCGAGCCGGGCGTCGTGCTCATCGAGCGCCCGTCCGACCCGGGCGCCACGCGGCAGGAGGGCGCGGTGCCCGCCCACGCGCTCGACTCCTACCTCGCCACCGCGCGCGGCCTCGACGCGGAACCCCGGCCGGCCGCGGCGGGAGCCGCCCTGTTCGCGCTCTGGCGCGCGGCCCCGGACTCGCGGGTCGGAGTCCGCCTGACGACGGTGCCGGTCAGCTCTCGCGCGAGCGCGCGAGCGGCCGCACGAGGAGCCCGATGAACCAGTTGACGATCGCGAGGACGAGCGCGCCGAGCACGCCCCACCAGAACCCGTCCACCTCGAGTCCGAAGCCGAACAGCCCGCTGACCCACGCGGTCAGCAGCAGGAGCAGCCCGTTGACCAGGAACGAGATCAGACCGAGCGTGAGCAGGTACAGGGGGAAGGCGACCACTCGGATCACACCGCCCACCACGGCGTTCACGACGCCGAAGATCACCGCCACCAGGAGGTACGTGAGGATCGCGGCGGTGGGCCCCTCCTCGTACGGGTCGACGCGCACGCCCGACACCACCAGCGTGGTGAGCCAGATCGCGACGGCGTTGGTCAGGAGGCCGAGGAGGAGTCTGCGCATGACTCCACTCTCCCAGTCCCCACAGGGGGCCCGCGAGAGGGGCGCGCCCGCACGGGCGGTCAGCGCTCGGGCTCGCCGATGGACGGGACGGGGACGGGAGGGCACAGCCTCGGGTCGGTGCTGCAGTCGGGCAGCGGCGGGAGCGGCGGCCGACGAGGCGACGGAGGCGGGGCGCGTCGTCGCCTCGTCGGCCGCCGTCGTGAGCGCCTCGGCCCGGACGCCGGCGAGAGCGGCGTTCAGGGCCGGCACCGCGGCGAGGAGATCGGCACGAGCCGAGCCCTCGACCACCGAGTCGGTCGCCGCGAGCAGCGCGAGCACGTCGTCGCGCACGGCGGTCGCTCGATCCTTCGCCGCCGTGAAGTCGGCGGGCGGGGCCACGTCGATCGACGTCTCCCGCACGGTGGGGGCCGGCGACGGAGCCTCGGAGCGGGGAGTGCAGGCGGCGAGCGACAGCGCCAGCAGGCCCGCCGTCACGGCCGCGGCGACGCGCGAGGGCCGCCGCCGCCCGGGGCGGCTCCGTCCGGTTCGCCGTCGAGTCCGCATAACGGCACCTTATCGGGGGACAAAGCGGGAGTCCGCCCCCGGGAAGGGTGGTTGCCGCAGGTGCAGTGGTGTGCGTGTGCCCTCCCGTCCTCGTGCGGCCCGCCGCCTACCATGGGCGGGTGACCGACCAGCCGGCTCCCCCCGTCCGCCTCCGCCCCGAGATCCTCGCCCTTCCGGCCTACCGCCAGGGCCGAGCGGCCG
>NZ_JADILJ010000099.1 GCF_017355185.1 Rathayibacter sp. SD072
CCGTCGGCCGCCGCGAGCGCAACAAGCTCGAGAAGCTCGAGCGCATCACCGCTGCCGCGAGCGAGCTGTTCGCCGAGCACGGTGTCGACGAGGTCACGACCCAGCAGATCGCCGATCGCGCCGACATCGGCACCGGCACCCTGTTCCTCTACGCGAAGACCAAGGGCGAGCTGCTGCTCCTGGTGCAGAACGCGAACTATGTCGGGGCGCTGGAGCGGGGCCGCGCCGCGGCCGAGGAGATCGAGGATCCCGTCGACGCGCTGATGGCGCTCGCGAGGCCGATCGTCGAGTGCAACCGGGCGCAGGTCGAGAACGGCCGCACCTACCTCCGCGAGATGGTCTACGGCGACCCTGAGGAACCCCGCCACGCGGAGGCCCTCGGCATCGTGGCGGGCACCGAGGAGGCCGTCGCCGCGCTCCTGCAGCGCGAGGGGCGGGTCGACGCGGAGCGCGCGGCGATCCTCGCCCACGTGCTCAGCGCGATCCTCCTGCTCTCGATGTCCCTGACGGCGAACGCGGGCGCGAGCATCGACGAGATCCTGATCGACGTGCGGAGGCAGGTCGAGGCGATCCTGCCCTGACAGGTCAGTCCCGGTGAGTGTCGCGCGGGTCCGGCGTGAACTGCTCCGAGTAGAAGAAGTCGAGCGCCGTGTCGTCCGGATCCATCGGCCCGCCGTGCGGGGGCGAGTCGAGCAGCTCGAGCTTCTCGCGCAGGTAGGCGATCGCCTCGGAGTTGTCCGGGGCCTCCATGCTCGAGTGCGCGACCTCGGCCATGATGCCCATGCCGGGGCCGAGCACGAACGTGGCGACCGTCTCGTCGCCGTCGGAGCTGAAGACGTGCACGTCCACGTCGTCCGCGGACCCGGCAGCGGCGAGACGGGCCGCGTAGTGCAGCAGCAGATCGACGACGTCGTCGCCCGCGAGGAGGGATTTGTCGGCGTAGCTGATGTGCTTCATGGCTCCGAGGGTAGGAAGGCGTCGCCCGGGAATCGATGGGCTTGACCCCGGCGCGGTGAGCGTGGGACGGACGTCGCGATACTGGGGGGATGCCGGTGCCGATCCGCCCCTACCGCTCGGCGGACGCCGCCGCGACGTTGCAGGTGTTCCTGGACGCCGTCACCCGGACCGCCTCCGCCGACTACTCGTCGGAGCAGATCGAGGCGTGGGCGCGCCGCGATGACCGCGACCTCGACCGGTGGGGCACCGCGCGCGCGGCTCGGCCGACCGTGGTCGCCCTCGACGGCGCCCAGGTCGTCGGCTTCTCGGACGTCGACGCGGAGGGCTGGATCGACATGCTGTTCGTCGCGCCGGACCACGGTCGACGGGGCGTCGCGTCAGCGCTCCTGGCGCATGTCGAGGCGCTCGCCCGCGCTCAGGGCGCGGTCGAGCTCGGGACCGACGCGAGCCTGACGGCCCGGCCCGTCTTCGAGCGGCACGGCTTCACCGTCGTGGCGCGGCAGCATCCGGTGCGCGGGGGAGTGGCCCTCGTGAACCACCGGATGCGGAAGGCGCTGGTCTGACGGGAGTCGCGGGCGGGAGTCGCGAGACGACCGGCGCCCGCTCGTCTCACGCCTCCGATCGGCGCAGCCGCACCAGCACCGGCAGCAGCAGCAGCGCCAGCACCCCGCCGCCGAGCGAGAGCGCGGCGTAGCCCGGCCCGGCGACGACGACGCCCGAGAGCACGCCGGCGCCGGCTCCTGCCAGGGCTATCAGCACGTCGAGCGTGCCCTGCGTGCGGGCGCGGTCCTGCATCACGGTTCCGGCGACGACGAGGGCCGTGCCCGAGATCAGCCCGAGATTCCAGCCGAGGCCCAGGAGGACGAGGGCGGCGATCGTGCCGACGAGGGACTCGCCGGGGGCGAGGGCCGCGACGAGACCTGCGAGCAGCAGCAGCGCTCCGGACGCCGCCGCCACGGGTGCCCGGCCGACGCGGTCGACGAGCGCTCCCGTGACGAGCGACGGGAGGTACATCGCTCCGATGTGCAGGCCGATCACGAGGCCGACGTCGCCGAGGTCGTGCCGGTGCGCGCTCATGTGCACGGGAGTGGTGGTCATGATCGCGACCATCACGATCTGCGTCAGCACCATCACGACCGCGCCCGCGAGCGCCGTCGGCGAGAGGCGCAGGCGTCCGGTCGAGGCGGGGGCGGAGGGAGCGGCGGAGGCCGCGTCCAGCCGGCGCGCGAGGAGGAAGGGATCGGGTCGGAGCAGCACCAGCAGTGCCGCTCCGGCCGCGAGGTAGGCGGCCGCGGCGAGCAGGAAGGGACCCGCGA